>DATBKU010000043.1:0-158666 GCA_036555725.1 Streptosporangiaceae bacterium
ATGTCGCACACCGTACGGGGGCAGACGACCCGGACGGACACGTTGGCCACCGGGTCGCGCAGGGTGAAGTACACGGTGCCGGCCCGCCGGTTGAGCTCGGTGATCTGGCCTTCCACCCAGATCCGGCCGAGCCGCGTGATCCACCCGCCGATCAGCTGGAGCGCGGTGCGGACCGGTACGGGCGACTCCGCCGAGGTCTCGAGCGCCATGCGGTGCAGCCTACGGCGTCTGCGGCCTACGGCGTCGCGGCCGGGATTCCGCCGGCAGGACGCCGCGCGGGTTAAACCGGGCCTACCTCGGGCAGACGCCCAAGAGACACCGGATCGATCCGGGACCGCCCCTGGGCAACCGGTGGCCGCCTGACAAACTGAACGCAGGAGCGTCGAGCAAGGGGAGCGCACATGCCTGACGAATCGACCGCGTCCTCTCCGCTGGCGACGGCCCAGGACGCACCCGACCGCAACCTGGCGATGGAGCTCGTCCGGGTGACAGAGGCGGCGGCGATGGCGGCCGCCCGCTGGGTCGGGCGCGGCGACAAGAACGGCGCCGACGGGGCGGCGGTCAACGCCATGCGCCAGCTGATCAACACCGTCTCCATGCAAGGGGTCGTGGTCATCGGCGAGGGCGAGAAGGACAACGCCCCCATGCTCTTCAACGGCGAGCACGTCGGCGACGGCAGCGGCGCCGAGTGCGACGTGGCCGTGGACCCGATCGACGGCACCCGGCTGACCGCGCTCGGCATGAACGACGCGATCTCGGTGATCGCGGTGAGCGCCCGCGGGTCAATGTACGACCCGTCCGCGGTGTTCTACATGGAGAAGCTGGTGACCGGCCCGGAGGCGGCCGACGTCGTCGACATCAACCGCCCGGCCGCCGAGAACATCCGCGCGGTGGCCAAGGCCAAGGGCTCGTCGCCGGAGGACGTGACGGTCGTCATCCTCGACCGGCCGCGGCACGAGAGCCTGGTCAAGGAGATCCGCGAGGCGGGCGCCCGGATCAAATTCATCACCGACGGCGACGTCGCCGGCGGGATCATGGCCGCGCGCGAGGGCACCGGTGTCGATCTGCTGCTCGGCATCGGGGGCACTCCCGAGGGCATCATCGCGGCCTGCGCGGTGAAGGCGCTCGGCGGCGTGATCCAGGGCCGGCTGTGGCCGCGTGACGACGCCGAGCGGCGGCAGGCGCTCGACGCCGGGCACGATCTGTCCCGCGTGCTCACCACCGACGACCTGGTGACCTCCGACGACGTGTTCTTCGCCGCCAGCGGCATCACCGACGGGCAGCTGGCCAACGGCGTCCGGTACCGGAAGGGCACCGCCACCACGCACTCGCTGGTCATGCGGTCGCGCAGCGGCACGATCCGGAAGATCGAAAGCGAGCACCAGCTCGGCAAGCTGCGCGCCTACAGCGCCATCAACTTCGACTCGGCGTCCTAGAGACCGAAAGCGGCGTCAGGGCTAACTCGGCTTGACCGAACGCCGCACCCGGTCGCGCCACCTGCGCTTGGGTGTGCGCGCCTTGAGGGTCCCGAGCACGATCGTGCCGCTCACCTCGATCACCGGGCCGTCGCCGGCCGACCGTACGCGCAGGTCTCGCGAGGACAGGAAGGTACGGCTCGTCACATCGACCCGTACGCCCTCCGGGACCAGCAGCCGGACGCGGCCGCCGAGGACCTGGGCGTCGATGACGATATGCCGCCGCTGCAGGATCGCCTCCCTGAGGTCGAGCTCCACGGTGCCGAACAGGGCGAACAGCGGCACTCGGACGGGCACCACCCACCGACCTGCACGCCGTACGGAGCCGAACATCACGTTCAGCGGCCGGTCGTCGACCTGGATCGGCTGCGCCTCGGCCGGACTGAGGTCGGCCGTGAGCCCGGTCAGCTCGCCCAGCGTGCGCGCCGAGTAGGCGACCGACATCCGGTCGGAATGCTCATCGGCGGTCAGCCGGCCGTCGGCGAACGCCTCACCGAGCAGGGTGATGACCCGTTCTCGGTCGGCGTCGGAGGCCCGCAGATCGCGTACAGGGGTGGGCCGCTCGGGTGGTTGCGGCCGCCACGGGACTTCCACGTCTTCGACGATAGCGGGCCCTGGTGCAGCGAAAACCGTTCGGGGAATGTCGGGCCCGCCGCCTATCGTGACGCCATGAGGACCGTACAGTCTGCCGCCGACCCGACCGCGCGGCGGTCGTACGGTGATCTTGCCATCCGGCTGCACGGCGTCGTGAAGCGCTTCGGCACGCTCACCGCCGTCGACGGGCTCGACCTCGAGGTGCCGAGCGGCAGCTGCCTCGGGCTGCTGGGGCCCAACGGCGCGGGGAAGTCGACCACGATGCGCATGCTGACCGCGCAGGCGCTGGCCGACTCCGGTTCCATCCACGTGCTCGGCTATCCGGTGCCGCGCGAGTCCAAGCGGGCCCGTGCCGAGATGGGCGTGGTGCCGCAGCAGGACAACCTCGACGAGGAGCTGACCGCCCGCGAAAACCTCGAGGTGTTCGCGCACCTCTACCGGGTGCCGCGGCCGCGCCGCCCGGCCGCGGTCGACGACGCGCTGACCCTCGCGCACCTCACCGAGCGGCAGCACACCCGGGTCGACAACCTGTCCGGCGGCATGCGACGGCGGCTGCTCATCGCCCGCGGCCTCGTGCACAGGCCGCGGCTGGTGCTGCTCGACGAGCCGACGGTCGGGCTCGACCCGCAGGTCAGGGCCGAGCTGTGGGGCCTGATCGACGGGCTGCGGGCCGGCGGCACGACGGTGCTGATGTCGACCCACTACATCGAGGAGGCCGAGCGGCTGGCCGACGAGTGCGCACTGATGTCGCACGGCAAAGTCGTGGCGCGCGGCGGCCCGGCCGAGCTGGTTGCCGAGCACGCGGGCGAGCAGGTGGTGGAGCACTACGGCCCGCCGCAACGACTGGTCGAGATCGAGCGGCTGGCCGCGGGTGCCGGGCTGCCGACCCGCCGCACCGGCCCGTCCGTCTCGATCCTGCGCGCCGAGCAGATGCCGCCCTCGCTGGCCGACGACCTCGGTCCCGACGGCGTCCGCCGGGCGGCCAATCTCGAAGACGTCTTCGTGGTCCTCACCGGAGAAAAGGTCGAATGAGCACCGTTACCACCGTGCGCACGGACCAGGCCGTACGGCTGCGGCGGTTCGAGCTGGCCGCGTTGCAAGGCACGTGGCGGCATGAGTTCGCGCTGTTCAAGCGCTACTGGCGAACTACTTCGTTCGCGGCGATGTTCGAGCCGACCTTTATGATGCTCGCCTTCGGCTACGGCTTCGGCTCGCTGGTGTCGGCGATCGGCGGCTACCGCTACCTCGACTTCGTCGGCACCGGCATGGTCGGCACGGCGGCGCTGTTCACCTCGGTGTTTCCCGGGATGTTCAACGCCTACATCAGGCGGGCCTTCCAGCACACCTACGACGCGATGCTGACCACTCCGCTCGACGTGCACGAGCTCGTGACCGGTGAGGCGACGTGGATCGCGGCCAAGTCGGCGGTGTACGGCTGCGCTCCCGTGATCGTTGCGATGGCGTTCGGGCTCGATCCGAGCCCCGGCATGCTGGTCATCCCGATTATCGTGTTCGCCACGGCTTGCGGCTTCGGGCTGTTCGGCATGTGGACGTCGACCGTGGTGCCGTCGATCAACTCCTTCGACTACGTGATCACCGGTGTGGTGACGCCGTTGTTCCTGATCGCGGGCACCTTCTTCCCCATCAACGCGCTGCCCGGCTGGGTGCACATCGCGGCCCAGTTCAACCCCCTGTTGCACTGCGTGGAGCTGGTCAGGCACGCCGTCTTCGGCTTCCGGCCGCTCGTCGACCTCGGTCATTTCGCCGCGCTGCTGCTGTTCGCGGCCCTGATGTGGCTGATCGCCGTCCGCGGCATGCGCCGTCGCCTGATCGACTGAAACCCCCGCGCCGCGCGGCCCGGTTGACCTGCGAGACCGTGTTGACTGGCATCGGGGGCTCTCCTACGCTGACGCGAAGCTTGTTCATGTTTGCGGTAGGAGCTGTGGGCGAGGAGGGGACCGCGTGAGCGAGGGCATCACCCCGCGAGATCGGGAAGCGCGGATCTCCGCGTACGCGGCGTTCGCCGTACAGGGCCTGTGCTTCGCCTCGCTGGTGACCCGGGTCCCACAGCTGCAGAAGGCACACCACCTCAGCGACGGCACGCTGGCGATCGTGCTGCTGCTGGTGCCGGTGATCGCGGGCGTGGGCAGCGTGCTGGCCGGTGTCGTGTTCTCGCGGTACGGCAGCGCGATCGTGTTGCGGACGGCCCAGCCGGCGGTCTGTCTGGCGATCATCCTTATCGGTCTGACGGGCGACAACGACGTGGCGCTGTACGGGGCGACCGCGTTGTTCGGGCTGTTCGTCGGGGCTGTCGACGCCTCGATGAACGCTCAGGCGGTCGCCGTCGAGCGCCGGTACGGCATGAGCCTGCTCACCGGGTTCTACGCGATCTGGAGCGCCGCCGGGATCCTCGGCGGATCCTGGATCGCCCTCGCGAACAAGGGCGACCTCTCGCTGTTCGTCGGCTTCGCCGTGCCCGCGGTCGCCGGCATCGCCGCCTCGCTGCTCACCGGGCCACGGCTGTACCGCAAGGCCGAGGAGGGCGCCGGGCCGAGCAGCGAGGAGCTGAAGGCGGCGGCCAGGCGGGTCCCTTGGCGGCCGATCCTGCTCATCGGCGCCGCGATGGGGGTCATGTACCTCGCCGACGCCGCGACCTCGAACTACAGCGCCAAGTACCTGGAGGACGAGCTCGCCGGCTCGTCGGCCGTCGCGCCGCTGGCGTACGTCGCGTACCAGATCGCCATGGTGGCCAGCCGCGCGATAGCCGACTTCGGGGTCCGGCGGTTCGGCGCCACCCGGGTCGTCCAAGTAGGCGCGGTCGTGGCCATGATCGGGCTGGTCGGCGTGGTCGCCGCACCGAACGCGGCGTTCGCCATCGCCGCCTTCGCGGTGGCGGGGCTCGGCCTGTGCGTCGTACCGCCCGTGTCGTTCTCGGCCGCCGGAAAGGTCGACCCCACCGGGCTCGGCGTCGCCGTCTCGCGGGTGAACGTCTTCAACTACGTGGGGTTCGTGGCGGGGGCCGCGGTGGTCGGCGCGGTCTCTTCCGTGAGCCCAGACAACGGCCTGCGCATCGCGTTCATCGTGCCCACGGTGCTCACGCTGGTCATCCTGTTCACCGCCCGCGGGTTCGAGCCCGAGCCCGTGCTCGGCGCCGTCCCCTCCCCCGCCGTCACCGAACGCCCAGTCGCCTGAGCCCGGCGGACGTACGGAGCCCGGGCGATCAGCCGGCCGTGGCCTCGCCCAGGAGGGCGGCGGCCTCGGCAAGCCGACTGCCGTTGAGGCGGCCGTACCCCAGCACGAGCGCCGCCCGCGGCGGGCCGGCCGTCCAGAACGTCGCGGCGCCCTCCACCGCCACACCACGGCGGGCGGCCGCCCGTACGACGCGCTGTTCGTCCCAGCCGTCCGGCAACTCGACGTACAGATGGAGGCCGGCCGATACGCCACGTACCGTCACGCCGGGCAGATGCGTACGCAGCGCGGCCGCCAGCGTGTCGCGGCGGACGCGGTAGCGGCGCCGCATCACCCGTAGCTGGCGGTCGTAGGCACCAGAGGTGATCAAGTGGGCGAGCGCGTGCTGCTCGATCACCGGGGCGCCGAGGTCGGTGAGCGCGCGGTAGTGCCGCAGCCGTTCGGCCAGCGCCGGCGGGGCGGCCACCCAGCCGAGCCGCAGCCCGGGGGCCAGCGACTTGCTCACCGAACCGGCCAGCACGACCCGGTTGGGCTCGATGCCCTGCAGGCACCCGACGGGCTCCCGGTCGTACCGGAACTCCGCGTCGTAGTCGTCCTCGATGACGAGCCCGTCGACGGCGCGCGCCCAGCCGACGAGTGCGGACCGGCGGAGCGGGGACAGGACGACGCCGGTCGGGTACTGGTGGGCGGGCGTGACCAGCACGGCCCGGGCTCCGGTGCGGGCCAGCGCGGCGACGTCGATGCCGTCCGCGTCCACCGGGACCGGGACGAGGTCGATGCCGGCGGCGCGCAGCAGCGGCAGCTGGCGGACGCTGGTCGGATCCTCCACGGCGAGCGACTCATGCCCGTCCTCGGCGAGCAGCCGGACGAGGACCGCGAGGCCGTGCGCGACCCCGTTGGTCACGGTGATCCGCTCCGGCGGCACGTTGGCGGCGCGGACCCGGCCGAGGTACCCCGACAGCTCCACGCGCAGCGCGGCGACGCCCGCCGGGTCGGGGTAGGCCAGCTCGCTGTGCGGGAGCGTCCGCAGCACGTGCCTGATCGCGGTGAGCCAGCGGTCGCGCGGGAACGCCGCCAGGTCGGGCACTCCGGGCCGCAGGTCGTACGGCATGGGCTCGCTCGGCTCGTCCCAAGCGGGCCGGGCCGGAGGCGGGTCCCGTTCGGGCGTGGCCAGCGGCGCCACCCGAGTGCCCTCACCACGGCGGGCGATGAGGAAGCCCTCGGCGATGAGCTGCTCGTACGCGGTGACAACGACGCCGCGGGACACGGCGAGGTCATGGGCCAGGTCGCGGGTGGAGGGCAACCGAGTGTTCGCGGTGAGCCGCCCGGAGCGGATCGCCGCGCGCACCTCGGCGGCGATCTGGCCGGACAGCCGCCCCTTTGCCCGGTCGAAGTGGAGATGTAGGTCGGTCATGGCTCCGTTCTTTAGCCCCGCCCCTTTCCCCAGTTCCGGATCCTACAGTTGGGCGATCACCCGAAGCCCCACATTTGGCCCTTGATCCGGCATATCGATTGGCCCTGGGGCACGGACCATCCGCTGCCTAGCCTCCGTGACATGAACAGTCGCGACGGCCTCCGCGGCACCCTGGGCGCGGCGCTGGCCATGTGCTTCGTCGGAACGCTGGCCGCGGTGTCGGCCACGCTCGGCGACTACCCGATCTTCGGCGGGCAGGCCGTCCGCTACGCGGTGGCCGCGGTGATCCTCTTCGCGGCCGACCGCGTGGTCGGGAACCGGTCCGGCACGTGGCGGCATCCGCGCGGGCAACGCGAATGGGCGCTGCTGGCCGGGCTGGCGGCGACCGGGCTCGCGGCGTTCAACGTCTTCGTCGTGTCGGCCACGCACTACGCCGGGCCGGCCACGGTCGGCACGGTGATCGCGACGGTGCCGATCGCGTTGGCGCTCGTCGGCCCGGCGCTGGACGGGCGCCGGCCGCATCCGCGCGTGGTGGTGGCCGCGATGGTCGTGACGGCGGGCGCGGCGCTGGCCAACGGCCTCGGCAGCGGCAGCGTGCCCGGCCTGCTGCTGGCGCTCGGCGCGCTGGGCGGAGAGGTGTGCTTCTCGCTGCTCGCGGTGCCGCTGCTGCCGGCGCTCGGACCGGTCCGCGTCTCGGCCTACTCGGCGGCACTGGCCGCGCCCATGCTGTTCGCGGCCGGGCTGGCCGTGGACGGCGCGGGCGTTGTACGGGTACCGACGGCTGGTGAGGCCGCCGGGCTGGCCTACCTTGCGGCGATCGTGACCACGATCGCGTTCTTCCTCTGGTACGACGCGCTGGGCCGGCTGGGCGCCGATCGGGCCGGGCTTTTCGCCGGGTTGATCCCGGTGAGTGCCGTCGGCACGACGGTGGTGCTGGGTCTGGGCAGGCCTGGGCCCCCCGATCTCGCCGGGGCCGCCCTGGTCGCGGTCGGCGTCGTGGCGGGGCTGAGCACGCCCAAAGCCCGAAGGACGGCACGCTACGCGGCCGCCACCACTCGGGGCTAACCTGGGCCCGCCAGATCAGTTCGTCGTCTTGCGAGGATCGCCGCATGTCCGAGTTCGCCTTCACCGAACTGCTTCCCGTTGGCCCCGACGACACCGACTACCGGCTCCTCAGCGCCGACGGGCTGTCCACCGTCGCGGCGGGCGGCCGTACGTTCCTGCAGGTCGAGCCCGAGGTGCTGCGGCTGCTCACCGAGACGGCCATCCACGACATCTCGCACCTGCTGCGGCCCGCGCACCTGCGGCAGCTGCGCCGGATTCTCGACGATCCCGAGGCGTCGCCCAACGACCGGTTCGTCGCGCTCGACCTGCTCAAGAACGCCAACATCGCGGCCGCCGGCGTACTGCCGATGTGCCAGGACACCGGCACCGCCATCGTGATGGGCAAGCGTGGTCAGTACGTCCTGACCGACGGCCAGGACGAGGAACACATCGCGCGCGGCGTGTACGACGCGTACACCAAGCTCAACCTGCGCTACTCCCAGCTGGCGCCGATCACCATGTGGGAGGAGAAGAACACCGGCAGCAACCTGCCCGCCCAGATCGAGCTGTACGCCACGGCGGGCGATGCGTACAAGTTCCTGATCATGGCCAAGGGCGGCGGCAGCGCGAACAAGTCGTTCCTCTACCAGGAGACGAAGGCCGTCCTGAACCCGAAGCGCATGCTGACCTTCCTCGAGGAGAAGATCCGGTCGCTCGGCACTGCCGCCTGCCCGCCGTACCACCTGGCGATCGTGATTGGCGGCACCAGCGCCGAGTACGCCGTCAAGACGGCGAAGTACGCCTCGGCGCACTACCTGGACGGGCTGCCGTTGCAGGGGTCGCCGAGCGGGCACGGGTTCCGCGACCTGGAGCTCGAGCAGCAGGTCTTCGAGCTCACCCAGCGGCTCGGCATCGGCGCGCAGTTCGGCGGCAAGTACTTCTGCCACGATGTACGGGTCGTACGGCTGCCCAGGCACGGCGCCTCCTGCCCGGTGGCGATCGCGGTGTCGTGCAGCGCCGACCGGCAGGCGCTGGCCAAGATCACCGCGGAGGGCGTCTTCCTGGAGCAGCTGGAGACCGACCCGGCGAAGTACCTCCCGGAGACCACCGAGGACGATCTCGACAGCGGCGTCGTGCACGTCGACCTGAACCGGCCGATGGCCGACATCCGGGCGGAGCTGTCCAAGTACCCGGTCAAGACCCGGCTGTCGCTCACCGGGCCGCTGGTGGTGGCCCGCGACATCGCGCACGCCAAGATCAAGGAACGGCTCGACGCGGGCGAGCCGATGCCGCAGTACCTGCGCGACCACGCCGTCTACTACGCGGGCCCGGCGAAGACGCCCGAGGGGTACGCCTCCGGCTCGTTCGGGCCCACCACGGCCGGTCGTATGGACTCGTACGTCGAGCAGTTCCAGGCAGCGGGCGGCTCGCACGTCATGCTGGCCAAGGGCAACCGGTCGCAGCAGGTGACCGACGCCTGCGAGAATCACGGCGGCTTCTACTTGGGCTCGATCGGTGGTCCCGCGGCCCGGCTGGCGCAGGACTGCATCAAGAAGGTCGACGTGCTGGAGTACCCCGAGCTCGGCATGGAGGCGGTCTGGAAGATCGACGTCGTCGACTTCCCCGCGTTCATCGTCGTCGACGACAAGGGCAACGACTTCTTCGCCGACACCACCGGCCCGCTGCTGACCATCGGCCGCCGCGCCTAGCCTGCCTGTTTGACAAGCCCTCCGTCGCGGTCGGGCGGCGGGCCCGTGAAGCAGGCCCCGGTACCGGGAACCCGGGCTGTCCGGGGCTGTACGGGCGCATGGCAGGCTGGACGGCGGGAGGTGTCGCGATGACCGAGCAGAGCGAGTTTCGGATCGAGCACGACTCCATGGGAGAGGTACGGGTCCCGGCGACGGCCAAGTGGCGCGCCCAGACCCAGCGGGCGGTCGAGAACTTCCCGATCTCCGGTCGCACTCTCGAGCGGGCCCACATCGCCGCGCTCGCCCACATCAAGGCCGCCGCCGCGAAGGTCAACGCCGACCTCGGGGTGATCGACAAGGAGATGGCCGAGGTCATCGCCGAGGCCGCCCTCGAGGTCGCCGGCGGCCGGTGGGACGATCACTTCCCGATCGACGTCTTCCAGACCGGATCCGGCACGTCGTCGAACATGAACGCCAACGAGGTCATCGCCACCCTGGCCGAGGAGCGCTTCGGCCGGGATGTGCACCCGAACGACCACGTCAACGCCTCGCAGTCGTCGAATGACGTGTTTCCCTCCTCGATCCACATCGCCGCGACGGGCGCCGTGCGAGACGACCTGATCCCGGCCCTGCAGCACCTGGAGGGCGCGCTCAACGGCAAGGCCGTCGCGTTCGCGACCGTGGTGAAGTCGGGCCGCACGCACCTGATGGACGCCACGCCGGTCACTCTCGGCCAGGAGTTCGCCGGCTATGCGGCCCAGGTCATGCTGGGCGTGGAACGCCTGCAGGCGATGCTGCCCAGGCTCGCCGAGCTGCCGCTGGGCGGTACGGCGGTCGGCACCGGCATCAACACCCCGCCCGGGTTCGCCGAGCGGGTGATCAGCGAGGTGGCCCGGGTGACCGAGCTGCCGCTCAGCGAGGCGCGCAACCACTTCGAGGCCCAAGGCGCCCGGGACGCCCTTGTCGAGGCCAGCGGGGTCCTGCGGACGATCGCCGCCAGCCTGAACAAGATCGCCAACGATCTGCGCTGGATGGGGTCGGGGCCACGCGCCGGCTTGGCCGAGATCCGGCTGCCCGACCTGCAGCCCGGCTCGTCGATCATGCCGGGCAAGGTGAACCCCGTCATCCCCGAGGCCGTGTGCCAGGTCGCCGCGCAGGTGATCGGCAACGATGCGGCGATCGCGTTCGGCGGCGCCGCGGGCAACTTCGAGCTCAACGTGATGCTGCCGATGCTCGCCCGCAACATCCTGGAGTCGATCCGGCTGCTGGCGAACGTGTCGCGGCTGTTCGCCGACCGCTGCGTCGAGGGCATCGAGGCCGACGTCGAGCGGTGCCTGGAGTACGCCGAGTCCTCCCCGTCCATCGTCACCCCGCTCAATCGCTACATCGGCTATGAGGCGGCCGCCGCCGTCGCCAAGCAGGCCCTGACGGAACGGAAGACGATTCGGCAGGTCGTGATCGAGCGCGGCTACGTCGACGACGGCAAGCTCACCGAGGAGCAACTCGACACGGCCCTCGACGTGCTCCGGATGACCGGCTCGTCCTCCTCGGCCTGACCGTGCGGTTGCGGCGATCAAGGTCGGACTTTCGCCGGTCGATAGGGCCGTAAACAAATAAGGCGGCCGATGGCCGCCTTATTTGATGTGCTATTGAGGTGCGGGATCTTAGTACCAGCCGGTGGACTGGGAGTGCGACCAGGCGTCGCACGGGCCGCCGTACCGGCCCTTGATGTAGCCCAGCCCCCACTCGATCTGGGTGTTGGCGCTGTCGCGCCAATCCGATCCCGCGCTCGCCATCTTGGTGCCGGGATTCGCCTGCGGAATGCCGTACGGACCGCCGGGGCTGCCGGCGTGCACGTTCCAGTGGCTCTCTTTATTCCACAGATTGACCAGGCAACCGAATTGAGTGCTGGGATTGAAACCGAATTTCGGCATCATCGCTTTCGCAATGCGCTGCGCCGTGCCGGCCGGCACCGGGTTGCCCGCCGAAGCAGCGGGCTCATCCGGCTTTTTCGTCTTGTCCGGCGGTGGCGTGCCCCGGACGGCCAGGACGGGCGGCTTGGCCGCATCCCGCCGCGCGGCACGCGACGCCCGGTCGGCCATCAGCTTTCGGTTCTGCTCCTCGGTGGGCTGGCGCATGGCGTCGGCGGCGATGCTCGGGGCGAGCCGCGCCGGAGCTACCGTGCCGGTCTCGCCGTCGCCTCCGCCGCTGGTCAGGGCCATTGCCCCGCCTCCGCCCGCGAGGACCACCACGGCCGCGGCGGCCGCGATCAGGCCCGTCCGGCCGCCCGGTATCCGTACGCCCGCGATGCGCGGCCCGGTCGGCGCCGGTTCATCCGACCGCGGCGCCGGCTCCTCGGTAAGAGGGCTGCCCGCCACCTTCACATCGGACTGGTGTGGACCCGGCCCGATGACCATGACATCGGTGTTTTGTCGATCGTCTCGCCTAGGGGACCCCTGCGAGCCACCGTCCAAGGCGGTCCTTCCGACGGTCGCGCGCGCACCGGGTGCAACACGCGAAAGCCTCACCCCCAGCGCGACGGCGTGCCATTCTCATGGCAGGCAGCCGCGCCCGCAGCGTGAGCGGTGCGGGTCCGGCCGACGAACGGGGGAAGTGCCGGACCACCGATCACGGGGGGTGCTTACGTCGCTCAACCCTGCCGTAGTCACAGGGGTGGCTCGCAACCGAAACGGCATGACCAGTCTCACCTGACACGCCGTTCACTTTAGTGAATCTTGGTGAAAACCTCGGCGGTACCTGGGTTTCCACCGCCATTGGCAGAATCGTGTGACCTTCGTCACAACAATGCGAATAGAATTCGATCGACTGCGCGCGGTCACGGGTTTCTGTGACGTTACGTAACAGCCGAAAGCCGAATTGTATTGGGTAGCTCGCTCATGCGTTCGATTACGATGTCCGCGGCGGCGAGTCGAGCTGCGGGCGTCAACCCGGCGTAGCCGATAACGGTCATGCCCGCCGCCTTGGCCGCCGCCACCCCGGGCGGGCTGTCCTCGACGACGACGCACCGTGCCGGCTCGGCGCCCATCCGCTCGGCCGCGTGGAGGAACAGATCGGGGTACGGCTTGCCCCGCCGTACGTCCTCGGCGCTGAAGATCCGGCCCGCGAACCTGGCCAGCAGGCCGACGGTCGCCAGCGCCGTCTCGATGCGCTCGTGCGTGCCGCTGGACGCCACGCACATCGGCAGGCCGCCACACGCATCAAGGGCGTCCAGCGCAGCCACCACCCCCTGGATCGCAGTGAGCTCGGTGCGCATCCGGGCGTACAGCCGCTCGTGGTAACGATCTTCGAAATCGTCCGGCAACGGCCCGCCGAGCCGCGGCTGGACGATCTCGCGTACCCGGCCCAGCGTGCCACCCATGAACTCGCGCACGGACTCCTCGTACGTCGTGGGGCGGCCGTACTCGGTGAGCAGTTCGGCGAGGACACGGTTGGCGATCGGCTCGCTGTCGACGAGCACGCCGTCGTTGTCGAGGATCAGCAGATCAAAACGCACCCAAGCGACACTAGCCGCCCGCGACCACCGGAAAGCACCGCATGATCATGCCCAGGTCCCATCTCCCCGGGAACGATCATGATGTACGCATCAACCGCCGACGTCGCCCAGCATCTCGGTGACCAGTGCGGCGATCGGCGAGCGCTCCGACCTGGTCAGCGTCACGTGCGCGAACAGCGGATGGCCCTTGAGCTTCTCCACCACGGCGACGACGCCGTCGTGCCGGCCGACCCGCAGGTTGTCGCGCTGCGCGACGTCGTGGGTCAGCACCACCCGCGACCCCGTGCCGACCCGGGACAGCACGGTCAGCAGCACCCCGCGCTCCAGCGACTGCGCCTCGTCGACGATCACGAACGCGTCGTGCAGCGACCGGCCCCGGATGTGGGTCAGCGGCAGCACCTCGAGCATGCCCCGCTCGAGGACCTCCTCGATCACCTCGGGCGTCGTCACCGCCGACAACGTGTCGTACACCGCCTGCGCCCAGGGCGACATCTTCTCGTTCTCCGACCCCGGCAGGTAGCCCAGGTCCTGGCCGCCCACGGCGTACAGGGGCCGGAACACAACGACCTTGCGGTGCTTGCGGCGCTCCAGCACCGCCTCCAGCCCGGCGCACAGCGCCAGCGCCGACTTTCCGGTGCCCGCCCGGCCGCCGAGCGAGACGATGCCGACCTCGTCGTCGAGCAGCATGTCGAGCGCCACCCGCTGCTCGGCGGAGCGTCCCCGCAGCCCGAAGACCTCGCGGTCGCCGCGCACCAGCCGTACGGACTTGTCCGGCAGCACCCGGCCGAGCGCCGAGCCGTTCGCCGAGATCAGCCGCAGCCCGGTGTGGCAGAGCAGCTCGCGCGCCGACTCCAGGTCGAGCCGCCCGTGCTCGTACAGCTCCTCCACCTGCTCGGGCGTGACGTCGAGCTCGGTCATGCCGGTCCAGCCGGACTCGACCACGGTGAGCTCAGCGCGGTACTCCTCGGCCGGCAGCCCGACCGAGGCCGCCTTGACCCGCAGCGGCAGGTCCTTGGAGACCAGGACGACGTCGCGGCCCTCCAAGGCCAGCGACCGAGCGACGGACAGGATGCGGGTGTCGTTGTCGCCGAGCCGGAATCCGGCGGGCAGCACATTCGGGTCGGAGTGGTTGAGCTCGACTCGGAGCGTTCCACCCTGGTCGCCGATCGGCAGCGGCTCGTCGAGCCGGCCCTGCTCAAAGCGCAGGTCGTCCAGGGTACGCAGCGCCTGCCGGGCGAAAAAGCCCAGCTCAGGGTGGTGCCGCTTGGCCTCGAGTTCGGTGATGACAACGATGGGAAGTACGACCTCGTGCTCGGCGAACCGGATCAGTGCCCCCGGGTCGGCGAGCAGGACGCTGGTGTCGAGGACGTACGTACGCCGTTGGACGGGATCCGCGGACGGCGTGGGGGTTGTGGCCACTCGCTCTCCTTCGGGCGCGCCCCCCAGAAGGCCCGCGCCCTTACCTTGTGAGCCGCGGGGGTCGCCCCCCGAGTCGACTCAGCGTGGGGACCTGATACGACGCTACGACCCGACCCACGAGTGGAGGCGGTGATTCGGCCGGAACCGGACGGGAAACTGACCCTAGGAGCCGTAGCGACGGTGCCGCGCGGCGTACGAACGGAGTGCCCGCAGGAAGTCGACCTTCCTGAAGTCAGGCCAGTAGACCTCGCAGAAGTGGAATTCCGAGTGGGCGCTCTGCCAGAGCAGGAAGCCGGAGAGGCGCTGCTCCCCCGACGTACGGATGAGTAGGTCAGGGTCGGGTTGTCCGCGCGTATAGAGATGCTCGGCGATGTGCTCGACGTCGAGAATCTCGGCGAGCTCTTCGATGCTGGTGCCTTTGCTCGCGTGCTCATGCAGCAAGGAGCGCACCGCATCAGCGATCTCACGTCTACCTCCATACCCAACCGCGACGTTCACAATCAGGCCAGGAGCGTCAGATGTGTGTTCACCGGCGTCTTTGAGGACGCGCGCCGTCTGGTCGGGCAGCAGGTCGAGCGCACCCACGGGCTTGACGTGCCACCCCTCGGCGACCAAGCCCTGCACGGTCTTCTCGATGATCCGCAGCAGCGGATCGAGCTCTTTCGCGGGGCGGCTCAGGTTGTCGGTCGACAGCAGCCACAGCGTAACGAGCTCGACTCCGGCCTCGGTGCACCACTGCAGCAGCTCCGAGATCTTGTCGGCCCCGCGCTGGTGGCCGGTCGCGAGGTCGGCGAGCCCCATCGAGCGGGCCCAGCGCCGGTTGCCGTCCAAGATCACGCCGACGTGCCGCGGAACGACCCCCGGTGGCAGCGATCTCTCGAGCCGGCGCTCGTAGTACGGGTAGACGAGCATCCGGGCAACGAGGCGCCGCACCCCCATATGGTCTCCTCCTACGCACCGTCGCGTATTGATCCAGGCCCCCGCAAGGGAGAACGCTCACTCCGGCCGACGCCGGAAATGAACAGTCAATTATCACCTGGATCGGCGCGTAACAACCCCGTCAATGAGATCTCGATAGCTGGCGCCGGCCCGTTCGGCCTCGTGCAGCGGCTCGCCGAGGAAGCCGGGCAGGTCGCCGGAGGTGAGCACGGCCCGCAGCCCACGCCCGCTCGCACCGCACGCCTCGAGCACCGCGCGCCGGGCGATTCGCCACTGCCCGACCCCCTTGTCCGCCCTGCCCTGCGGGGTGATCCAGCAGCACGAGGTGCGCAGCGAGCAGCGTAGCTCGCCGGTGCTCGCCAGGTCGCCGCGGTCGCGATAGCGGAACGCGAACAGCTCCCGCTCCTTGGGCAGGTACGGGCCGAGGTCGTGACCGCATCCGGTCGCCCGCAGCGCGCGGTCGAGCGGCGGATCGGGGAATCGGTCGTCACAATCGGGCCAAGCGGTGGCCTGCGGCGACCCGTCGCACCGGGCGGCGGCCAGCAGTCGGGAGAGCGCGGCCAGCACATGGCCGCAGCGCTCGCCCACCGAGCCGAACGGCGCGCCGTCCCGCTGCGGCTCCAGCGTGATCTCGTACGGCGTGCCGCCACGATCGTGCGACGGCACGGGGATCACCAAGAGCGTAGAGCCGTCCACACAGCGCAGTGCCCCACAGAGCGCACGATAAGCAGACGTTGGAAGCATGATCGAGATCGGGCGAGGAGATTTGCCGGAACCCTGACCTGGTGATCATCTGGTCGTGAATCATACGATCGGGCAACCCTGGCGCTGGAGGACGCGTGCGACGTGGAGCTGTATTCCTCGCCGCCGGGTTCCTCGCCGGGTTCCTCGCCATCGGCTCCCACGTCACCGCCGCTCCTGTGGATGCATCCCCCGCCGCAGCCGTTTCGTCCGAGCGGTCCCGGCCGGGGGCGGACGGGACACCGAAGCACCGCGTGGGCGCGCTGCGCATGGACGTCATCCAGGTGCGGGCCGCTACGTCATGGAGCACGGTCTTCTGGCGGCTGCGAAACGTCTCCGCGCGGATCGAGCGGCTGGACGGGACGTTGCTGCGCTCGGCGGCGTCGCGGCCCGGCGCGCCGGCCGCCTCCGCGTCTTCGGGGTTGCGGCTGATCGCCCCGCCCGGGCGGACCACCTACGAGCCGCTGACCGCGCTCTACCCGCGGCCCCCGCAGGCACGGGGCCCAGCGGGTCGCCGGGTCGGCGGGCCGATGGGGCAACACTGCCTGTGCACGCACCTCGGCGCCGAGGTGCTCAGACCGGGCACGGAGCTCGACGGGTTCACGACGTTCGGACGGCTGCCCGCCGACGCGACCAAGGTGACGGTCACGGCGCCGCGCTTCGGCACCTTCACCGGCGTCCCGGTCGTACGCGGGCAGCTGCCGGGCGTACAGATCGACGCGACGGGGTTCGCCGTCGACGGGATCGATCGGCTGCCGTACGCCACGGTGCTGCGAGTCCGTCGTAACCCGCTCCAGCCCGGCCGTGCGATCGCCCGCCCCGAGCCGCTGGCCACGACGCCGCGGACCCCGCAGGCCGCGGGCGAGGTGGTGCTGATCGATCCGGCGACGCTGACCTCCTACACCGCGCTGTACGGAGACGGTGGCGGGTGCCTGTGCGCCGGGTTCACCGGCACCTACCCGGAGATCGGGGTCTACGTGTTCCCGCCGCTGCCCCCTACGGTCCGGATGGTGCGGGTTTGGTATACGGGCGGGCTGCCGGTCGACGATGTCGCGGTCGCTCCGGCGGGCCCGGCTCCGGCCGGCGCGCCGTACGCGCCATGGCCCGCGCTGCACCCCGCCCAGCGCGAGGTGGCCGCATACGCCCGCCATGACGAGGCGGTGTTCGACGCCTTCGCGGACCGAGACGACATGCGGCGCGACCTGCGTACCGGCCAGGCCACGGTTTTCTTCGACTTCGACTCCGCCACGCCTGGCCCGCGCGCCCGCACGGCGCTGCGCCGGCTGGCCGCCGAGCTGTCCGCGCGCCCCGATGTCCACACGATTCAGGTGACCGGCAATTCCGACCTGGCCGGCTCGGAGGGATACAACCTGGAGCTCTCGGGACGACGGGCCCGCGCCGTCGTCGTCCTGCTCGACCGATGGATCGCCAGGCCTGACCTGTCGTTCACGGTCGTGGCGCTCGGTGAGCTCGGCGCCGGCGAAGACCACCCGACGGCCGCCGAACGAGCCCTCAACCGCAACGCCGTCATCGCCCCCCGACCCTAAGAGGGGGCTAGACCTGGGGGCCGGAGGCGCGGGCGCGTTCGACATGCTGCAGGGCCTCGCGCAGCTCGGCGAGCCATTCGTCGGCGTTCTTGCCCACCAGGCGGACACACCAGGCGAGGGCGTCGCTGCGGCTGCGCGCCACGCCCGCCTCGACCAGGGTGTCCAGCACGCGCCGCTCGGGCTGGCGCAGCCGGGTCATGACCGGCACCGAAAGGGTCGTGAACATCTCGCGCTGACCCGCGGACTCGACACCCCAGGAGACCTTGCGCCGGAAGCGATGCTCGGCCTCGCGCGCGATCGCGATGCGCCGCTCACGCGTCTCCTCCCGGAATCGCTGGATCTGGCCGGAGGCGGCGGCCGCACGCTCGGTGTCGGAGGCGTCGTCGCCGACCGAAGGCGGCGGCAGCGTGCCGATGACCGTGATCTCCTCGCGATCATGAATGATCTCGGGCGGCTCCACGAACCAGCCATCGGGCAGGCGGCCGGAGAACCACCCGCGCAGCTTCTCGCCGACTTCGTTTGCATTCATGTAATCATGATTACACCTCTCCACCGGCCACGCCAAGCCCGGAACTCCTAAAGTGAACGACTTGACATTGAATCTCCTTTGAGAGTTACTCTCATTTAGTATCTACTCTCAAAGGGGGAATCGGCCATGTCGTCACTCGGCGCCCGGCGCTGGTGGGTCCTCGGCGCGCTCGTAGTCACGCTCCTCGCGGTCAGCCTCGACCTCACCGCGCTCAACGTGGCCCTGCCCACCCTCGCGTCCTCGCTGCACGCCGACACCGGCGATCTGCAGTGGATCGTCGCCGGCTACACCCTGGCCTCGGCCACGCTGCTGTTGCCGGCCGGCCTGCTCGGCGACCGGTACGGACGGAAGAAGCTGCTGCTCAGCGGGCTGCTGATCTTCCTCATCGGGTCGGCGAGCGCGGCGTACGTGACCAGCCCGGGCGGCCTCATCGCGGCCCGCACGGTGATGGGCGCAGGGGCCGCCGTCATCATCCCGCTGGCGCTGTCGGTCCTGCTCGCCGTCTTTCCCCGCGAAGAGCAGCCGAAGGCGCTCGCCGCGTGGGCGGCCGCGTCGTTCGTCGGGATGCCGCTCGGTCCGATCGTGGCCGGCTATCTACTCGACCACTTCTGGTGGGGGTCGATCTTCTTCATCAATATCCCGGTCGCCATCGTGGCGCTCATCGCCGGTTTCGTGCTGATTCCAGAGTCTCGCTCCGAGACCGCGCCGCGCACGGACTTCCTCGGCCTGCTGCTGTCGACCGGCGGCCTGCTCGCCCTGGTGTACGGCACGATCGAGCAGCCGGAGCACGGCTGGAGCGACCCGCTGGTGTGGGGTTCCATGATCGTCGGCGCCGTCGCGCTGGCCGCGTTCCTCGGCTGGACCCGCCATACCTCGTCGCCACTCATCGACCTTTCGCTGTTCCGCGACCGGAGGTTCCTGGGCGGCGTGGTGCCGAGCACAGTGATGACGTTCGCGCTGTTCGGCGTGCTGTTCGCGGTGCCGCAGTATTTCCAGAACGTGCTGGGCACCGACGCGCTCGGCTCGGGCCTGCGGCTGCTGCCGCTCATCGGCGGTCTCATGGTGACCGCCCGGCTCAGCCCCCGCCTCGTCGAGCGCTTCGGCATGCGCACGATGATCGTCGCCGGTCTGCTCATCCTCAGCGCCGGGGTCCTGGTCGGCACGGCGACCTCGGTGGGCGATGGATACGGCTTCGTCGCGGTATGGGAGGTCATTGTGGGGCTCGGCATGGGCCTGCTGGTGACCGCGTCGATGACGCTGGCGATGAGCGCACTGTCGGCCGAGCGCGGCGGCACCGGCTCCGGGCTCCTCATGACCATCCGGCTGGTGGGCGGCGCGCTCGGCTCGGCGGTCCTCGGCAGCCTGCTGTCGGCCGGCTACCGCAGCCATGTCGACGTGTCGGGGCTGCCCGACACGGCGGCCATCGCCGTACGCCGTGGCGTGGGCGGCGGCGTCGCGGTGGCGGAGCGACTGCACGACCCGGCCCTGCTGGACTCGGTACGGACGGCGTTCGTGCACGGCATGGACCTGGTGCTCGCCGCGGGCGCGGGTCTGCTGCTGGTCACCGCGGTCGTCTCTGCGTTCCTCGTCCCCCGCCGCGAGGCGGTGAGTGCGCGTACGGGGGAGGATGCCGGAGAATCGGCCCATGAGCACGTCTCCGCTTGACCAGTCCTTCGAGCGTCTGCCCCTGCGCGAGCGCAAGAAACTGAAGACCCGGAGGGCGATTCAGGACCATGCCCTCCGGCTCTTCGTCGAGCGGGGGTACGACGCGACGACGGTCGAGCAGATCGCGGAGGCGGCGGAGATCTCACCGAGCACGTTCTTCCGGTACTTCCGGACCAAGGAAGATTGCGTGCTCACCGACGAGTACGACCCGATCATGGCGGACATCTTCCGCAACCAGTCGGCCGAGCTCAGCGTCCTCGACGCGATGCGGGCGATGTTCCGCCAGATCATGGCGGAGATGTACGCCCGGGACCGCGAACAGATCCTCACCCGGACCAAGCTCATCTTGTCCGTGCCGAGCCTGCGCGCCCGGTCCGTCGACGCCGCGCACTTCGAGACGATGGGAATCTTCACTGACCTCGTCGCCGAACGGGCGGGCATCTCACCCGACGACCATCGGGTGCGCATCTTCACGTGGGCGGTTGTGGCGACGCTGGAGGCCTCGATCTTCACCTGGGTCGACAGCGACGGCCGGCTCGACCTGCCAAAGCTGGTCGACGAGGGGCTCGCGTTCCTGGCCGACGGCCTCCCGCTCTAGGGCCTAGGCGGCGCGCCCCGCGGCCAGCGGGTTGACCCGGATAGCGCCTTGGAAGTTGGTGAGGTACACCTGCTGAACCTTGACCACATCGCCGGTGTGCGGCGCGACGAGCATCCTGTTGCCGCCGATGAAGATGGCGATGTGCGAGATGTAGCCGGGCGCGGTCGGGTCGTTGGCCCAGACCAGCAGGTCGCCGGGGCGTGCCTGCGAGTACGGAACGCGCCACCCCGTGCGGGCCTGGTCAGCGGCCACCCGCGGCATGCGGATGCCGGCCTGCGCGAAGGAGTACTGCACCAGCCCGGAGCAGTCGTAGCCGCCCTCGGCGTCGGACTCGCCGCCCCAGACGTACGGCATGCCGAGCTTGGACTCGGCCGCGCGGATGATGACGGCGATCTGCTGGCGGTTCAGCACCTGCCCGAGTTGCCCCTTGGGCAGGTGGCCCGGCGCCGGCGCCTTGCCGGGCAGCCGCACCTCGGGGTGGATCTCGGCGCTCTTCGCCTCCTTGGGCAGCACCTTGCCAAGGAACTTGCGCAGCTTGGCCGGGTTGACCTTGGGCGCACTGATGATCAGCGCGTTACCACTCGGCATGCCGAAGGACTGCGCCGTGGCGTGGGAGACGACGGCGTCGACCTGGCTCATGCCCATGGTCGCGTACGCGCCGATGCGCAACGGGCTCTGCCGCTGCTTGCCGCCGACCGGCACTTTGCTGCCCAGTTTGACCCCGCCGTCCGAGCCCAGCACGAACGACACGGCGACGTCGCCCGCGTAGACGTTGCGCCATAGCGCGTCGGACTGGGCGGTCGGCTTCGGCGTGTACGAACGGAATGTGGACGGCTCGACGCCGAGCAGCCCCACTCGCTTGCCGGCGACCAGCGCCTGGGCGGCGTCGACGACCTCGACGCCGGCGATCCCCTTCGTGTGCCGGAGCCGCTCGACGACGGCGGGCGGCAGCGCACGGGACGAGGCGACCAGCACGTCGGCGCTGAGCCGCTGCTTGAGCGGCGCCACCGCGGTGGGCGAAATGTTCGAGGTCTGGGCCGCGGCGACGAACTGGTCGCCGGGCGTCTGCCCGGCTGACAGCTGTGGTCCAGCCAGCACAACGCCGATGTCCACCGCCATGGTGGCGGCCAGGGAGGCACCGATAACAGACGGCAGCACACGGCGGCTCGGCCTGTGCACAGCACCACTCCTTTGTGTCGGCTTCCCCGGCTGCTGTGGACCGGCGGTCAGATCCGGCCGCTTGTCCAACGAACTATGGCTCACAAAGGTGCCGACCGTCCACCTTCCGCCAGATCCCTTTCACCACACGCCATTGATCAATATGGGGTATTTGTCATGCCGTGCGTAGTTCAGCTGCGAGGTCGGCGGGGGTGGTGACGGGCAGCCGGCAGGCGAAGTTCCGGCAGACGTACGCGGCTGGGGCACCGTCGACGAGATCGCGTCCCTCCAGCAGCGGGACGCCGTCGGCCTCGGCGCCGTCGCCGATGGTGATCACGGCGCCGGGTGTCGTGGCCTGCAGCGCCCGGCGGTGCAGGGCCCGTGTCCGGTCGTCGTCCGGCGGCCCCACGACGGCGATCTCGACCGGGCCCGCCTCGGCGGCCTCGGCCACGGCAAGGCCCCACCCGGCGAACCGTGCATGCCGCCCGGCCAGCGCGGTGGCGGGGGCGAGCGCCGCCAGCGCCGCCTCCCGATGCCGCTCGGACCCGGTCAGCGCGCCGTACGAAAGCAGCGCCCCGGCGACGGCGAACTGCCCCGACGGTGTGGCGTTGTCGGTCGGGTCCTGCGGCCGGCGGAACAGCGTTTCGGCGTCGTCCGCGGTGTCGTAGAACCCACCGGAGCCGTCGGCGAAGCGGTCGAGCACCACGTCGAGGAGCCCGCCGGCCAGCCGCATATACGACGGGTCGCCGGTTACCGCGTGCAGGGCCAGCAGCCCGTCGGCCACGTCGGCATAGTCCTCCAGCACGCCCGCGTTGTCGCCGGCCACGCCGTCGCGCGACGTCCGCACCAGCCGGTCGCCGGTCAGGTGGACGTCCGCGAGCAGGCGGGCGACCTCAGTGGCCGCCGCGACCAGATCTGGGCGGTCGAAGAGCGCGCCGCACTCGGCCAGCGCCGCGATGGCCAGGCCGTTCCAGCCGGCCACCACCTTGTCGTCGCGGCCCGGCGGCACCCGCCGCTCCCGCGCCGCCAGCAGCGTCGATCGGATCCGGTCGTACCGCTCCTGGTCCTCCGGGTCCGCCGGCAACTGCAGCACCGACGCGCCGCGCTCGAACGTGCCGGCCTGCGTCACCTCGAACAGCGTGGCCGCGACGGCCCCGTCCTCGTCGCCGAGGACGTCGCGCAGCCCGGCCGGCGTCCAGACGTAATACTTGCCCTCCTCCCCCTCGCTGTCGGCGTCGAGTGCCGACGCGAGGCCGCCCTGCTCGGTACGGAGGTCGCGAAGCATCCAGTCGCAGGTCTCCAGGGCGATCCGGCGGGCGAGCGGCGAGCCGTCGAGCCGCCACCAGTGCGCGTAGACACGGGCGAGCAGCGCGTTGTCGTACAGCATCTTCTCGAAGTGCGGCACCACCCACCGGTCGTCGACCGAGTAGCGGGCGAACCCGCCGCCGAGCTGGTCGTACAAACCGCCCCTGGCCATGGCCTGCATCGTGTGCGCGGCCATTTCCAGAGCAACCGATGCTCCAGCCGGCCCGTCGCCGACGACGTTGCCGCCTTCCGGCACTGTGCTCGTCCGGGCAGTTGTGCCCGGACGAGCACAGTGCCGCAGCAGGAACTCCAGCGCCATCGACGGCGGGAACTTCGGGGCCCGTCCGAAGCCACCGCGCTCGGCGTCGTACGACTGCCGGAGTGCCTCGACCGCGGCGTCCAGCTGCTCTTGGGTCGGCGGGGCGCCGCCGGGCAGGGCCTGGGCCCGCGAGGTGAGCGCGGTGACGACCTGCTGCCCCTGGGCGACGACCTCGTCGCGCTGCTCCGTCCACGCCTTCGACACGGCCTGCACCAGGGACTGGAACTGGGGGCGCGGAAAGTACGTGCCGCAGTAGAACGGGTGGCCGGCCGGCGTCATGAAGACGGTCATCGGCCAGCCACCCTGGCCGGTCATGGCCTGGGTGGCCTCCATGTAAACGGCGTCGATGTCGGGCCGTTCCTCGCGGTCGACCTTGATGCTCACCAGCAGCGAGTTCATGAGCTGGGCGGTCTGCGCGTCCTCGAACGACTCGTGCGCCATGACATGGCACCAATGGCACGCGGCGTACCCGACGCTCAACAGGATCGGCACATCGCGCCGCCGCGCCTCGGCGAACGCCTCGTCGCCCCACTCCCACCAGTCGACGGGGTTGTCCGCGTGCTGCAGAAGGTACGGACTAGTCGCGTCCTTGAGCCGATTCATGCCCCCGATCCTGCCCCATGCGGCCGGGGTGTCACCTCCGCGGCGGGGTCAGCTGGACGAGGGGTCGCCGTTGTTGTTGGGGGACGGGGTCGTCTCCTGGCGGCGCTCCCATTCGGCCTGCTTCAGGTCTTCCTCGCGGGGCGCCTGGATGCGGGACATCTGCTTGTTCATCGAGCGGATCAGGAAGAACAGCGCCACGCCCAGAGCGACGACGACGAGGAGGCCGAGGACGCCGGGGGTGACTTGGTCTTCGTTGACCGCGAGCGGTGTCATGGCGTTCCAACTCTCTCCCGGACGCCGGCGAACAGGTCGTCCTCCGGCAGTTCCGTATCGACCACGGACCTGGCCAGATGGTAGTCCTCGGTCGGCCAGGCCTGTCGCTGGAGGTCGAGTGGGCAGGCGAACCAGGCGCCGTTCGGGTCGATCTGCGTGGCGTGGGCGAGCAGCGCCTTGTCGCGGATCTCGAAAAAGTCGCCGCACGGCACCTGTGTGGTGATGTCCCAGAGCTGGGGCCACTCTTCGAACCGCTTGATCCAGTCGGCGTACGGCGACTCGAGACCGGCCTGCGTCATCGCCTCGTGCAGGGCCAGGATGCGTTCCTTGGTGAAGGTCAGGTGGTAATAGACCTTGAGCGGCTGCCACGGCTCGCCGGCCTCGGGGTACCGGTCGGGGTCGCCCGCCGCCTCGTATGCCTCCATCGACACCTCGTGGCACTTGACGTGGTCGGGGTGCGGGTAGCCGCCCTTCTCGTCGTACGTCAGCATCACGTGCGGGCGGAACTCCCGTACGGCCTGGACGAGCGGTGCGGCGGCGACCTCGAGCGGCTGCAGCCCGAAGCATCCGTCGGGCAGCGGGGGCGGCGGGTCACCCTCAGGGAAGCCGGAGTCGACAAAACCCAGCCAGCGCTGCTCGACGCCCAGAATCTCGCGGGCGGCGGCCATCTCGGCATTGCGGACGGCGGCCATGTTCTCTTTGACGTCCGGCTTGTCCATCGCCGGGTTGAGGATGTCGCCGCGCTCCCCACCGGTACAGGTCACCACGAGGACCTCGACGCCTTCGGCGACGTAGCGGGCCATGGTCGCCGCGCCCTTGCTCGACTCGTCGTCCGGATGAGCGTGCACGGCCATCAGCCGCAACCCCGTTGGCTCAGCCACCTTGGAGATCCCCTCTGACGCTAGGCCCGTCAGACCCCTGCCAGGAGAATCGATCATCAACCGGGCTTCTGACTGAGCTCTTCGAGTGCGTTTTCGTTGCGCAGGCCGCCCGTCCGGGCGGCCCACTTGATTGTCCATGAGAAACGACGCGCGCCGCACGGAGATTCCCTGGAGAGCGCTGTCCCTGGGGGCCCTTCGGCCGTACGATGCGGCGGGTCTGGGGGTAGGTGGTTTCTCGACCGAACGTTTACCCTTGTGCCTCATATAGGCTTAAGGTTTCGTCGCCCCGCATGTGGATGAGGGAGTACCCGTGACCGAGACCCGCGATGACAGCGTCACCTGGCTGACCCAGGAGGCGTACGACCGGCTCAAGAACGAGCTGGACCACCTCTCGGGCCAGGGTCGCATCGACATCGCCAAGAAGATCGAGGCGGCCCGCGAAGAGGGGGATCTGCGGGAGAACGGCGGCTACCACGCGGCCAAGGAGGAGCAGGGCAAGATCGAAGGCCGCATCCTCCAGCTCCAGCACATCCTCGAGAACTCCAGGGTGGGCGAGGCGCCGCGCACCGAAGGGGTCGTCGGGCCCGGCATGACCGTCACCGTCCAGTTCCAGGGCGACGACGAAGAGGTCACCTTCCTGCTGGCCTCCCGCGAGGAGAGCGGCTCGCCGATTGACGTGTACTCGCCGAAGTCTCCGCTCGGCGCCGCGATCAACGGCAAGAAGGTCGGCGAGCAGGCGTCGTACACGCTGCCGAACGGCCGCAACATGACCGTCGAGATCATCGACGCCACCCCGTACGCGGGCGCCTAGTCTCTATCTCGCGGTCGCCGCGCGTACCAAGGGGAGGGTGCGGTGCGGGATCTGCGTCGCCAGTGAGATCACTGTGGAGGCGCGTTCCACGCCTTCCGCATCGACGATTACGTCGATCACGCGTTGCAGGTCCTGGTTGCTGCGGCCCACGATGCGCACCAGCATGTCGCCCGCGCCGGTGATCGTATGCGCCTCCATGACCTCGGGGATCATGGCGAGCCGGTCGGCCACCGGGTCGTGTCCGCCGGCCTGCCGGATCTGCAGGGTCACGAACGCGGTCACGCCGTAGCCGATCGCCGCCGGGTCGATCTCCGGCCCGAACCCCGTGATGACCCGGCGCCGCGTCATGCGGTCGAGCCGCGCCTGCACGGTGCCGCGGGCCACGCCCAGGCGGCGGGAACACTCCAGCACGCCGATGCGCGGCGCGGCGGCGTAAAGCTCGATGATCCGCGCGTCCAGTGCGTCGACCGCGTCGTCCGGCACCGTGTGCCCCCTTTGGCTCGGTGGTCAGGCTGCACAGCGCGCGTGCGGCGCTGATCGCGATTGGCTGTGCATATTGTCCACAAAATATGGCAACTGTTGCACAGTCTGTCATCCGCGAACCACATTGGGACGCATGAGCGCTTCAGACAGCTTCCCGGTCAATGGCATGGACGCCGTGGTCTTCGCCGTCGGCAACGCCAAGCAGGCGGCGCACTATTACTCCACCGCGTTCGGCATGCGGCGGGTGGCGTACCAGGGTCCCGAGACCGGCAGCCGCGACGAGGCGGCGTACGTATTGGAGTCGGGCGCGGCCCGGTTCGTGGTCAGGGGACCCGTGCGCGCGGGGACCGACCTCGGCCGCCACGTCACCGTGCACGGGGACGGCGTCGTCGACCTCGCGATCGACGTGCCGGACGTCCCTGCCGCCTACGAGCACGCCGTCGCGCACGGCGCCCGCGGGCTCGTAGAGCCGCACGTGCTCGAGGACGCTCACGGCAAGGTGGTGATCGCGGCCATCGCGACGTACGGCGAGACCCGGCACTCGCTGGTCGACCGCGCCAACTACTCCGGCCCGTACCTGCCCGGCTATGTGGCCGCCGACCCGATCGTCGAGCCCCGCGCGGACCCGCCGATCGAGGCCATCGACCACTGCGTCGGCAACGTCGAGCGCATGGACGAATGGGCCGACTTCTACCACCGGGTCATGGGCTTCACTGACATGGCCGAGTTCATCGGCGACGACATCGCGACCGAATACTCCGCGTTGATGTCGAAAGTGGTCGCTGACGGCACGCGGAAGGTCAAGTTCCCGCTCAACGAGCCCGCGGAAAGCCGGCGCAAGTCGCAGATCGAGGAGTATCTGGAGTTCTACGGCGGCCCGGGCGTGCAGCACATCGCGCTCAGCACGGGTGACATCGTCGCCGCCGTCGACCAGATGCGGGCGGCTGGTGTGGAGTTCCTGGACACGCCGGACTCCTACTACGAGGACCCGGAGCTGCGGGCGCGCATCGGCGAGGTCCGGGTCCCGGTCGAGGAACTGCGCCGGCGGCGCATTCTGGTCGACCGCGACGAGGACGGCTATCTGCTGCAGATCTTCACCAAACCCGTGCAGGACCGTCCCACGGTGTTCTTCGAACTCATCGAACGGCACGGTTCGCTCGGTTTCGGCAAGGGCAATTTCAAGGCCCTATTCGAGGCGATCGAACGCGAACAGCAGCGACGCGGCAATCTTTGACCAAAATACGGTAATTTCTCGGCCGCTCCTGGGCGCTGCTCGACCCGGCCTGGATCCTGTGGGATCCGCGGCGGCAGGCGCCCGCACGCCAAGGTCGCCAATACGGTCGTGGTCAAGGTGGATCCCACCGGGGACGATCCGTACCGGGAGCGGTAGATCGGCCCGCCAGCGCTCAGTCGGGTTGCCCAGGTCTGCACATTCCCGGCAGGCTTGGGCCCGTGATGACCGCACGTACCCCCCGAATCGCGGCGTTCCTTGCCGCCCTCACCGCAGCCGCCGCGCTGACGGCCTGCGTTGGCGGCGACAAGAAGACGCCGCAGCGCAGCGCGCCGGCGCCGGCCTCCGCCTCCCCCGGCATCGGCGACGTGGGCGCGCCCTCGGCCGGCGATACCTATACGCCCGGCGACGGGAACGGGGGGTACGACGTCAAGCACTACGGCCTCAAGCTGACGCTGAACCCGAGCGACAGCGTGCGCGCCCTCGACGGCGTCGCCGAGATCACCGCGACCGCCACCCAGCCGCTGGCGCGCTTCAACCTCGACCTGACCGGCCTCGCCGTGAGCAGCGTCAAGGTCGACGGGGCCGCCGCCCAGCATCAGGAGCGGGGCAGCGAGCTGGCCGTCACGCCGGGCAAACCCATCGCCAACGGCGCCAAGTTCGTCGTGACCGTGGCGTACAACGGCACGCCGAAGGAGATCAACGACCCGATCCTCGGCCGGTACGGCTGGATCCGCACCAGCGACGGCGTCTTCATCGCCTGCCAGCCGAGCGGTGCGCACACGTGGTTCCCGGGCAACGACCACCCCAGCGACAAGGCGACGTTCGACTTCGACATCACCGTGCCGAAGGGCAGCACGGTCGTCGCCAACGGCGAGCAGACCAGCTCCGCCGACGCCGGCACGCACACGACGTGGCAGGTCAAGGAGCCGATGGCGACCTATCTGGCCACGGTCGACGTCGGCAAGTTCGAGGTGAAGAAGGGCACGACGCCGGGTGGCGTGCCGATCCTCGTCGCCGTCGATCCGGCGGTGGAGACCGCGACCGTCGAGGACGTGTACGCCAAGACCGCCGAGATCACCGACGCCTGGGTGAAGCTGTTCGGGCCGTTCCCGTTCTCCTCGACCGGCGCCATCGTCGACAACGCCGATGTCGGGTTCGCGCTGGAGACGCAGACCCGCCCGGTGTTCGGTTCGTTCGGCGCGGAGCAGACGATCCTCGCGCACGAGCTCGCGCACGAGTGGTACGGCGACAGCCTCAGCGTGACCAAGTGGCAGGACATCTGGCTCAACGAGGGCTTCGCCACGTTCGCGGAGTGGACGTGGGGCGAGCGCAGCGGCGGGCCGACCGTGCAGCAGCAGTACGACTCGCGTTATCAGCAGGCGAGCAACCGGGAGCTGTGGGACGTGCCGCCGGGCAACCCGGGACGCCAGCAGATGTTCGGCCGGTCGGTGTACGACCGGGGCGGCATGACCCTGGTCGCGCTACGGCAGAAGGTCGGCGACGACAAGTTCTGGCAGATCATGCGCGACTGGGCCAAGGAACACCAGTACGGCAACGTCACCACCCCCGAGTTCATCGCGCTGTCCGAACGGGTCTCCGGCACCCAGCTCGACTCCTTCTTCAAGGCCTGGCTGTTCGACAAGGGCCGCCCCGACGCGGCCTGACGCCCGCAGCCGCTCCGGCAACCCGCAGCCGCTCCGGCTCCCCGCAGCCGTACGGCTGTTCCAGGTTTGGCTGTACGGCAAGGGCAAGCCCCGCGGCTGGTGACCAGGGACGACTCGGCTAATCAAGATTAGACAACGAAACGCCCGCGACGGTACGCCGTCGCGGGCGTCGGCCTTGTGCCCCCTCCGCCTCCGGGTGGAGACTTTTGGCCATCGTGATCATTTCACCGGAGATCCCGAGATGAGGCCTGCTATGAGCGCCAGCATCCGCAGCAGCCTGACCACGGCCGCGGTCGTCGCGGCCGGACTGGTCGTCGTCCCCGCATCCGCGGCGTACGCGAGCGGGGGCTTCACGCCCGGCGCGCCCGGCGCGGGCGACCCGTACTTCCCGGACATGGGCAACGGCGGATACGACGTGGGCCACTACGACCTGTCCCTGGCGTACGACCCGGCGTCCAAGAAGCTCACCGCCACCGCCCGCATCAGCGCCACGGCCACCCAGAACCTGTCCCGCTTCGACCTCGACTTCCAGGGGCCGCTCACGGTCAGCAGGCTCACCGTCGACGGCGCGAAGGCCTCCTTCACCCGCACCGGCGCCCAGGAGCTCGTGATCACGCCCGCCCGCGGGCTGCGCAAGCACCACCACTTCACCGTGACCGTGTCGTACGCGGGTGTGCCGCAGAAGATCGACGACCCGGCCCTCGGCATCTCCGGCTGGGTCGCCACCGACGACGGCGCGGTCGGCCTCAACCAGCCCATCGGCGCGGCCACCTGGTACCCGGTCAACGACACGCCGCGGGACAAGGCGACCTACAGCTACGCGGTCACGGTGCCGAACGGGGTCGACGTCCTGGCCAACGGCGAGCCGCAGGGCAAGTCGTCGCACGGCGGCACCACGACGTACCGCTGGGCGATGCGACAGCCGATGGCCAGCGAGCTGGCCATGGTGGCCATCGGGAAGTTCACCGTGACCTCGGGACGTACGTCACGCGGCCTGCCCAGCATCACCGCAATCGATCCACAGCTGGTCACGGCGGCCTCGCAGCCGGCCGACTTCCACAAGCTGACCGGCGACGTCATCGACTGGGAGCAGACGGTCTACGGCCGGTACCCGTTCTCGTCCACCGGAGGCATCGCCGACAGGGCGAACGTCGGCTACTCGCTGGAGACGCAGGGCCGGCCGGTGTACGACCGCCGCACGCCGGGCGTCAACCCGAGCGGCGGCCTGATCGCGCATGAGCTGGGCCACCAGTGGTTCGGCGACAGCGTCACCCCGAAGTTCTGGCGGGACATCTGGCTCAACGAGGGCTTCGCCACCTATACCGAGTGGCTCTACAGCGAGCACACCGGCGGCGAGACCGCGCAGCAGCACTTCGACGAGACGTACGCGCAGGGCCCCGACGCGGATGTGTGGCAGCCGGTCATGGCCGACCCGGGCCGCGACAACATCTTCCACGAGACCGTGTACGACCGCGGCGCGATGACCCTGCACGTGCTGCGCCAGGCCATCGGTGACCGGGCCTTCTTCACGCTGCTCCAGCGGTGGCCGGCCGAGCACCGGTACGGCAACGCGTCGACGCCCGACTTCATCGCCTTCGCCGAGCGGCTCTCGCACAAGAACCTCGACGCGCTGTTCAAGGCCTGGGCGTACACCTCCGGCAAGCCGGCGCTCTGACCCGCCTTAGGTAAGGCGGTTAGGCAAGGCCCAGCGTGCGGCGTTACGTAAGGCTCAGCGTGCGGCGTTACGTGAAGCTCAGCGTGTAGCCGCCGGCCCGCAGCCGTCCGAGCACCTCGTCGCAGTGTTCCTGCCCACGGGTCTCCAGGTGCAGGAGGACCTCGGCCTCGTCGACGTGCAGCCGAGGGGCCACCCGTTCGTGCGTCACGTCGAGCACGTTCACCCCGAGCTCGGCCAGCTCGCTGAGCAGCGTGACGAGCGCGCCGGGACGGTCCGACAGGCGGCAGCGGAAGACGAGGTACCGGCCGGCGGCCGACAGCCCGTGCCGCAGCACCTTGGCCAGCAGCAGCGGGTCGATGTTGCCGCCGGACAGCACGGCGACCACCGGCGGCTCGACGGCGTACGAGTGCTCCAGCATGGCGGCCACCCCGGCGGCGCCGGCGGGCTCGACTACCTGCTTGGACCGCTCGAGGCAGGCCAGCAGCGCCTGCGCGAGCGACTCCTCCGAGACCGTCACGACGGCGTCGACGAGCTCGGCCACCATGGCGTACGTCAGCTCGCCCGGGCGGCCGACCGCGATGCCGTCGGCCATCGTCGGGCCGACGTCGACGCTGACCGGGTGGCCGGTGGCCAGCGAAGGCGGGAACGCGGCGGCGCGCTTGGCCTGTACGCCCATGACCTTCACGTCCGGCCGGAGCTCCTTGACGGCGGCCGCGATGCCGGATGCGAGCCCGCCGCCGCCGACCGCGACGACGATCGTACGAACGTCGGGGCACTGCCCGAGGATCTCCAGGCCGATCGTGCCCTGGCCGGTCACGATGTCGGGGTGGTCGAAGGGGTGGATGAAGACCTTGCCGTGCTGCTCGGCGTGTTCGCGGGCGGCGTCCAGGCAGTGGTCGACGGCCGGGCCCTGCAGGATGACGTCCGCCCCGTACGACCTGGTCGCCTCCACCTTCGGCAGCGGCGCACCCTCGGGCATGAAGACGGTGGCCTTGCTGCCGAGCAGGCCGGCGGCGAGCGCCACGCCCTGGGCGTGGTTGCCGGCGCTGGCCGCCACCACGCCGCCGGCCCGCTCGGCCTCGGTCAGCCGGGCGATCCTGACGTACGCGCCGCGCACTTTGAAGGAACCGGCTCGTTGGAGGTTCTCGCATTTGAGATAGACGGGACCGTCGACCTTCTCGGACAGAAAGCGAGAATGCAGCACGGGGGTATCGACGAGCACATCGCGTAGCAGGTCACTCGCCGCGCGAATCTCGTCGACGTTGACGGGGCCGCTCATGCCCAGAGTCTCCCATCTTCACAAGGTATTAATCGCCTTAAGCCCCGCTAACCCACGATCAAGTAAAGTGTCACAATCCACGCAAGGCCCGGCTCCCTGGCGTGGCTCGGATACGGAACGTGTCCGCCCCTTCTCGTACAACTGACTGATGGGACGCGATGGCCGAGCACGACACGCCAGCTGAGAGCACCCAGGCCGACGCCACCGCCCAGCCCGACACGAAGGCCGAGCCGGACACCGCCCAACCCGACGCCACAGGCCAGGCCGACGCCACAGGCGAGCCCGACGGCACAGGCCAGGCCGACGGCACAGGCCAGGCCGACGGCACCGCCGAGCCGGACACCGCGTCGGACGCCGCAGCGGCGGCGACGGGCCCGGAACCGGAAACCCCCGAGTCCGAAACGCCGCGCAAACGGCGGCGGTGGCGGCGCGTCGTCGGGTGGACGGCCGCCTGCCTCGCGGTGCTCCTCGTCGCCACCGGCGTCACCGGGTTCGTCCTGTACCAGAAGCTGCAGGGCAACGTCCATCGGGAGCACGTCGCGGACCGGCTCGGCCCGAACCGGCCCGACAAGCTCAACAAGTCGATGAACATCCTGGTGATCGGCTCCGACTCGCGAGCCGGGGAGAACAGCCAGTACGGGTCGACCGGCGGCGAGCGCTCGGACACGACGATCCTGTTGCACCTGTCGCCGAACCGGGATCGGGCGGTCGCGATCAGCTTCCCGCGCGACTCCATGGTGCAGATACCCGAATGCAAGAAGACAGACGGCGGCACGGTGCCGGCCCGCTTCGGGCAGATCAACACCGCCTTCGCGTTCGCCGGCGCGACGTGTACGTGGCGGACCATCGAGTCGCTCACCAACATCCACATCGACCACTATGCGAAGATCGACTTCGCCGGGTTCAAGCGCGTGGTCGACGCGCTCGGCGGCGTGGAGATCTGCGTGCCGCAGGCGATCAACGATCCCAAGGCCCATCTCAACCTGAAGGCCGGCCGGCAGACGGTCATAGGCGATCAGGCGCTCGGCTACGTGCGCGCCCGTTACACGCTGGGCAACGGCTCGGACCTGGAACGCATCCAGCGCCAGCAGAGGTTCATGGCCTCCGTGGTGAACAAGGCCACCAGCACCGGCATGCTCACCAACCCGGGCCGCACGTACGGCTTCCTCGACGCCGTCACCAAGTCGATCTCCACCGACGACCAGTTCACCCTCTCCGTCATGCGGAAGCTCGCGAGCAGCCTCAAGGGCATGAGCGCGGGCACGGTCCGCTTCATCACCGTGCCGACGCAGACCTACCCCAAGGACCCGAACCGGGTGCAGTGGAACATGGCGGAGGCCCGGCCGTTGTTCGAGGCGATCCGGCAGGACGCCTCGATGCCCGCGCCGTCGCCCTCATCGGCATCGTCCTCGCCGGCGTCACCCGCTCCAGCTTCGGCCTCGCCGGCGTCGCACGCGGCCGCGTCGCACGCTGCCAAGCGGCCGCTCCCCAAGCCGGACAAGGTCAAGGTCACCGTGGTCGGCCCGGCCAGTCTCGCCGCACCCGCCGTGGCCCAGCTCAAGGCGCACGGCTTCGCCGTGACGAAGACCGTGGCGAGGAACCCGCTCGACACGACGCAGATCCGGTACGGACGCGGCGCCGAGCGGCAGGCCGCCGCGCTGGCCGCGGTCGTCCCCGAGACCAACCCCACGGCCTACCCGTCCGGCGCCAGTGGAATGGTCTACCTGTTCGTCGGCAAGAGCGGGGTCCAGCTCGACAACATCGCCATCCCCAAGGTCTCCGGCGAGGTGTCTGCCAAGCAGAACCCCTGTAAGACCTAAGTGCCGTTCAGAAGCAGACGTGCTGCTCCGGCGGGCCGTAGAACTCCACCCTCGCCTGCTTCAGCAGCTCGGCGTCGTTGACCTGGAAGGTGTGCGCATTTGGATCCGCGTGGCGGACGTAGACATAGTTGAAACGATCCGCCGAATAGATCCGAATTCCCGCTTCCTTGGCTCGGTGCATCAGCTTGGTGTCCGAACCTCTGGGCACCGGGTCGAAACGCAGGCTTCGGAGCACGTCGCCATTGGCCAGAATGGTTCCGCCGCGCACCAGGTTGCAATAGCTGTGCTCGAGCTCCGGCTTGCTCAGCAACGTCGCGTTGATGGCGCGCAGCTGCACGTAGCAGGCCCGTTTGCCGACGATATCGGCCGCGGCATAAGAGAATGCCGGAACGAGGTCCGACAGATAGTGCTCGCCGTAAAGGTCGTCGTCGTCCATTTTCGCGATCAGCTCACCGTCGGTCGCGTCAATCGCGAGGTTCAGGCATTCGCCGAGTGGCCGCGCCGAGTCCGCCGTCAAGACGACGACATCGCTGATTCCGGCGGCGAGCACCTTGTCACGCACCACGTCCGGCTCGAGGTCGAGCCCGTGTAGCACCAGCACTAGCTGGAGGCGCCGCCAACGCTGGCGGGCCACCTGCTCAATGGCGTGCGCCAGTTGCCCGGGCCGGTTGGTCGCCATGATGACCGAGAGGTGCGGATCGGGACGCGACATCGGTTCGCCGATCGCCGCCAGCACTTCATCGACCCGGTGCGTAAAGGTGTGCTTGGCGAATACCTCCCGCATCGCGAGGTGGGCCTGCCGGTCCCGCAATTCGGGGTTGGCCAGCAGCCCCGCCAGGAGCGTCTGAGTCTCTTTGGGCGTCGTGGCCATCGGCACCACGTCCGGAAAGAACTGCTCGATCGCCCGTGAGTAGCCCGACAGAATCGGCGTCCGGCAGGCGGACAGCTCGAAGATGCGGCGGGCGCACATCGTCGGCGAGTCGACCACTGAGTTCACGTTCAGGAAGACCTTGTACGCCTTGTAGGCGGCAAGCATCTGCTCGTACGGCAGCGTCCCGACAACGTGGCGTTCGTACTGCTCGGGGAACTGGAAGCGGGCGCCTTCCGCCCGCATCCGGCTGAAGATGTGCAGGTCGAAAGCGCGTGCGGGCTCGAGCACGGTGGTCATCTGCTCGGCTCGCCTGGGGTGTTTGTGCTGGAAGTAAGTGCCGGCGAAGGCCACTTCATGGCGACGGCCGCCCGGCACCCGAATCGGGTTGTGCACGCGCGGCTGGGCGGCGAACGACAGCAGGCCGACACGGTCGTGGCCGAGGATTTCGCGGTAGCGCGGGACCATCTCGCCACAGGTGGTGAATACGTAATCGAAGAGCCGCGCCGCCTCGATGAACAAATCGAAGTTGGGCGGGTCCTCCTTGTTCCAGAAAACCGACGGAACTCCCTGGTCACGACACCAGGAGACGAGGTCTCGAAGGGCCTGACTCGGCCCGTCGGGGGCGCAGATGTGACCGCGCCACCGCTTGTCGTTCCCGAACCAGGCCGATTCCACGAAGAGGACATCGGGCCGCTCGCGCTCGAGCACGTCGCGCCAGTCGTCCGGGCCGGGGGTCAGCTGGTGCCATTCGTACCGGAGCGACGTCGCCGAGAATTCATCCAGGATTGCCGCGACGGTAAGGGCGGGCCGGACCACCGGACCATCGGGCAGCGGAACCCGCGGGATGTTCGGCACGCTCGTCAGGCCATCGCGCGTGTTCACGGTCGGCTCCGCGCGAGCCACGGCGGCCTGCCGTTTCTCCCGCGGGGGAACCGGCGGCGCGGGCATGACCGACCGCCGCCCGGCGCGGGCGATCTCGACGGGGAGCAGAAAGACACGTGCGGGCCGCTGCTTCACCCGCCACAGAGCTTCGCCGAGCCGCCACCACCGACGGGCAAAAGAGGACTCGAGCTGCCAGGTCACATATTCGGTCTTGTAAACCTGGTACTCGTAGCGGCCCTCGACGTCGTGGAGTCGTTTCTCGGTCCGCCGCAGCCGGACCTCGGCCTCGTGCAGCATCCGGGTGACGGCCTCGAGCGCGACCTCGACCGGCTGGTCGTCCTGAAGTCCTTCCTCAGCAGGGTCTCCGGACAACCGATCACCACTGGTCATGCACGTCTCCAGCCCTCTCGACTCCAGCGGCGACAGCCGCGTAACGGGCCATGCCGATCGGTCTCAAGATCAGACCCTGCACGATGCAAGACGCCCGGAAATACGGCATGGTTTACCGACGGGGACGGCCAGGTCAAATGGCACTCTGACCCGTATACCGACAGTTCCGCCAGAAAACTTACCGTAAGATACGATGTCGTATCGTGGCCATTCCGCAACTCCCCGCGAGACGCGATGCCACCTCGACGCCGGTGTAACTGCTGACCAGCCGTTTTCCCTGGCTAGGCTGCCCTTATCACGCGTCGTGACCGGTGTTATGCGCATTGCAACAAGGGGGTACGCTGGGCGTCGGCGCGGGGTCGCCACAAGTGGGCCATTCACCAACGAGGCGGCGGTTCAAAGCGCTCTGACCTCGGGTGATCAAGACCACCTGTTCGGCTGGTAATCCCAGACCCTAAGCTTTGCGTCTGAATTGTGAGGACTCGTACGGCGGGAGCAAATGAAGGATGCGCATCTGCGTCTGCACCGTCGTACACCATCCCGACGACGCCAGAATTCTGCACCGGCAGATCCGAGCCCTCCTCGACGCCGGACACCATGTCACTTACCTTGCGCCCTTCGGCGCGCACGGCACCAGTCCGTGGCCGTCGCTGACCGGCGTCGACGTGCCGTGGGCTCATGGGCTGCGCAGGCTCGGGTCGCTGTGGACGGCCCGGCGCACGCTCGCCGCCCGGCTTCGGGACAGCGACCTGCTGCTCATCCACGACCCCGAGCTGCTGCTGCTCCTTCCCTTCCTGCGCCACCGGCCGGCGACCGTATGGGACGTCCACGAGGACACCGCGTCAGCCCTGGTCAGCAAAGCCTGGCTGCCGCGCCCGCTGCGCCCGGTCGTACGGCCCTTCGTACGAGCCGCCGAGCGAATGGCGGAACGGCGGCTGCGGTTGCTGCTCGCGGAGGAGGGTTATCGCGGCCGGTTCCGGCATGATCATCCTGTGGTGCCGAACACCACCTACGTGCCCGCCACCGCTCCTCCGCCACCCGGCACGGACCGCGTCGTCTATCTCGGTCACCTTTCCGTCGCCCGCGGCGTCGGCGAACTCATCGAGGTGGCGCGGCGGCTGCGGCCGGAAGGCGTCCGCGTGGAACTCATCGGAAGTGCCGACGATCAGGCGACCAGGATGCTCGACGACGCTCGGCGCGACGACCTGATCACATGGCACGGATACCTGAGCAACGAGACGGCCCTGGCCAGGCTCGAGGGTGCGCTGGCCGGGCTGTCGCTGCTGCACGACCTGCCGAACTACCGGCACTCGCTGCCCACCAAGGTGGTGGAGTACATGGGCCGGGGCATCCCGGTCGTCACGACCCCGGTGCCGCCGGCCGCTGAGATCGTCGCGCGGTCCGGCTGCGGTCTGACCGTCCCGTACAACGATCCGGCCACGGCCGCGGATGTGATCGTACGGCTGCGCGACGACCCGTCAATGCGCGCGGAGATGGGCAGACGCGGTCACGAAACGGCGTCGCGCCACTTTCACTGGCCGCGCGATGGAAAGGTGTTCGTCGCTCAGCTGGAGGAGTGGGCGGAACGTCGCCCCGCACCCGCCGATGTCCCAGTTGACGGACAGGCTCTGCGCAGGCGAACGTGAGGTTGCGCGGCGGATAGCGACTTTCGCGACAATTCCCGAATTAATTCCGCAAATCCTTCTCGGAGGGGGACCGTGAGCACGGCTGGAGCGCCAGGGGATCGCTCGAAGCGACCCGAGGACCAGGAGGATCAACAGCGGCCGGTCCAGCCCGAGGACGACGAGGCCTGGACGCCCCCTCCGTACGTCCCGCCGCCTCCGTACGGTGCTCTGTCCGGTGCGTACAAGTCCCCGCCCGACCCCGGAGCGCCGCAGCCGGCGACCGACGGGGCGGCCACCGGTTCGGCGGCGGCGACCGATGACAATCCTTCGGAACAGCCGCAATCGTCGGGGCAGGGTACTCCGGCCGGCCCGCGGGGTGGTTCGTGGGGTCCGTCGCAGCCGCCTCCGCCGGGCGCCTTCGCGCCGGGCGCACCACCACCGGACGCGTTCGTCCCGCCCGGCTCCGCGCCGCCGGCGGACGCGTTCGTCGCGCCCACGGACGCGTCCACCCCGCCCGCGCCCCCACCCGATCCCGTCGCCCCACCGCCGTTCGCCCAAGGGCCGTACACGCCGCCGCCGCCCGCCCAAGGGCCGTACGCGCCGCCGCCGCCCGCCCAAGGGCCGTACGCGCCGCCGCCGCCCGCTCAGGAGTCGTACGCGCCGCCTGCTCCGCCCCGGGAGTCGTTCGTCCCACCAGCCCCGCCCCCGGCGTACGGGCCACCGGCCGCGCCCCCGAATGCCTACGGTCCGGCCATGCCGCCGCCGGGCCCGTACGGGCCGGCCGTACCCACTCGGGACTCGTTCGGGCCGCCCGCACCCCCGCCCGCGCCCCAGAGTGGCGGACCCGTACCGCCGGCTGACCCGGCCGTGCGCGCGGATTACCGCCCGAGCGAGCCCTGGCTGACGCAGGGCCCTAAACAGCGCAAATTCCCCACCGCCGTGGTTTTCACAGTGGTGGGGGCTCTGGTGGTGGCGGGTGGCGTCGGCGTGGGGTTGTATGCCCTGCTGTCCGGGGGCGATCATCGGGCCGACAAGACCGACACGTCAGGTAACGCGGACGCCGTCTTCGTCTCGGCCCCCAACGCCACGACCGACGGCGGCCAGCAGATGTTCGCCGACGTCGCGGCCGTCGGGAACACGGTGGTCGCCGCCGGCTCGGAAAGCAGCTCCCTGCTCTCCCGTCCCCGCTTCGTCGTCTCCAAGGACGCCGGGCACACGTGGAGCGTCGCGAGCATCACGACAGAGCCCGGGGCCAGGCCCGGCGGGGCCATCCCGTTCAAGATCGTTGGAACCGAGGGCGCCTGGCTGGCCCTGGGCCGGACGTCCGATCATTTCGCCGCCTGGACCAGCACCGACGGCAAGTCTTGGCGCAAGCTCAAGGACGGCCCCTCCGCCTTCCATTCCACCGATCATTTGCAGCAGATCGCGAAAGGCGCGCAGGGCTACGTGGCGATTGGTTATCGAACCGCGAACAACAAGCCGGGAGCTCCGATCCTCTGGGTCTCCGCGGATGGACGGTCATGGCAGCGGCACGAGGGTGGAAAGCTCAACATTCCGGCCGGCAAGGGATCGGTCACCCGGCTGAATTACGTGACCGCCTCCAGCACGAACATGGTCGTATCGGGCGACATCCAGCGGTCCGGTGGAAAGAAGCCGACGATAGCGGCCCTGTGGCGGTCGACGGATCGGGGCCGCAGCTGGAAGGAGATAACGGCGCCACAGAAGGATGGCGCCTTCGGCACCATTCATCTGGCCGCCACTCCCGCGGGTTTCTTCGCCGTCCGAAAGGCCAAGGCGGGCGACGCGCGCAACGGCCAGGTCGTCTTCTCGCGAGACGGAGCCACCTGGCAGGAGGCGGGCCGGTTCCCGCTCGGCGCCGGCGAATCGGAAAACTTCCAGTTGCTGACCGGCAGCGACCAAGGGCTGGCCGCACTGGTCACCGGTCCCGCCAATCAGATCCTTGTCTATCGCAGCCGCGACGGCGCGACATGGCAGCCGCCCACCGATCTCGGCCAGGTGCGAAACCGTACGATCAACGGGCTCGCGGTCACCGGAGGCGGGGCCGCGATCGCCGACGGCTTTCAGCTGGACTCCGACCAAGACTTCTACCTCAACCGGATTGATGAGTCCGGGCGGGCCGGCAACATCGACCTGGCGAGTGTTCGAGACGCCGTCAATCCTGATCGCTCTGTTCAGGCGCTGGTAACCGCTGGCGGGCGCACGGTCGCCGTCGGCGCCACCAACGGCGACGCGGCATCGTGGACCTCGTCGGACGGCGTCACCTGGCGCCGATCTGACACGAGCGGCCTGGCCGGAGCCGGGCAGCAGAGCCTGACCGACGTCGCGCAAGGCCAGCGGGGCTGGGCCTCCATCGGCCGGGACGGGGCGCAAGCGATGCTCGCGACCTCGACCGACGCCGCCTCGTGGCAGCGGGCCAAGGACACCGCCCTCGGTTCGGTCGAGGGAATCACACTCAGCGCGGTGACCGGCGGTCCGAAGGGCTATGTGGTGGTCGGCTGGCAGGGCACCGTCCCGCAGGAGACCTCTGCCGTTGCCTGGCAGTCGACGGACCTCCGGACGTGGAAGAAGGCCGGCGGCGACCAGATGGGAAGCGCCCGGAATTCGTGGCCGAGAATGCTGGATGCGGCGTCCACCTCGACCGGGTACGTCGCCGTTGGCGAGGTCGTCAACCCGACCGCTCCCGCGGCGGAAAACACCCGGCCGGAGGTATGGACGTCGCCGGACGGCCTGCGCTGGAAGCCACAGCGACCCGAGCTTCCCGACCACATGGTGAACGGCCGGCTCACGCATGTCGCGGTCAACGGGCAGACGATCGCCGCGCTGGGCAGGGGCTGGTTCGAGAACGCCGGTTATCGCACCTTCGCCGTCGTCTCCGGCGATGCCGGCCTGACGTGGTCCGCGGCACAGCTGCCACTCCAGGGCGTCGTCAAGCCCGCCGACGTCTCCGTGACGGCGATCACCGCGACCTCGGGGGGCTTCGCCGCGGCCGGCGCCGTGGACAATGCCGGTGACGTGGACGTCGTCGTCTGGACCTCCACGGACGGTCGAGCCTGGCAACCGTCGAACCTGCGCGGCGCCGCGCTGTCCGGGGCGGGGGCCCAGCAGATCACGGGCCTGGCGGTCGTGCGGAACAGGCTGCTCGGGGTGGGGCTGACCGCCGACTCTCAGGCCCAGCACGTGACGTTGTGGCAAGGCCCGGCCGGTTAAACGCGCCGCCGGCTCAACGAGCCCGGGAGATCCTGCGGAGTGCGGCTTCGGTCAGTTTCTTGCTGATCGGAAGCTGGAGCTTTTCTTTCAGCCGGGCCGCCTCCGCCTCCCAGTGCTCGGCCTTTCGCTGCCACTGAGCGGCCTCCCGCTGCCACCTCTTGGCCTGAGCCGCCAGTGCCGCGACGGAGATGACCCGGGGCGGGTTTCCGACGGGAGCGAATGCCCATTCGGTGCCGTCGATCCAGTGGGTTCCGAACATCTCATGCACAAGATCGTCAAGGTCCTCGGTCTCGTCGCGGACCATGATCGCCCGGGCGACGGCCGCCGTTCGTTCGAACCTCGCCACGACGAGCTCGGAGTCCGTCTGCAGCGCGATGAGCACGACTCCATGGCTTCCGGCTTCGATCAGCTCGACCAGACGCGAGAGAGCATCAGCGGTCGGTGCCCATCCCGGGGGGCAGACGAGCCGGAACGGCGCCGGCGCCGGCGTCCCGGCCGCCTCCTCCACATACTTCACACGCCCGTCGTGTGCGAACGCTTCGCGGACGAGCCGAAGGTCGAGCTTCGGGTCATCCAGCGGCGCGCGACGCGCGGCGGTGAGGTCGGACCACGGGCCGACGATCGTGACGCCGATGTCGGGCACGGTGCCGGCCAGCGCCGCCGCGACCCTGGCGCGGACATCTTCGTACGAGCTCTGCCGCGCATCGACCACGACATCGATGTACGGAACGAGCCACTGCCGCCCGATCCAGCGTCGCCAGTCGCGGCGCATCGGCAGCCGCTGACTCAAGGACGGCTCATTGTGCCGAGCCACCTCCTCGCGGCGTCGCATCACCGTCGACGTGCCAAGGTGCCAACTGCGCGCCCGGGGCTCGGGAACGAACACCGCTCCCTGCTGCGCCAGCCGGAAACCCAGGTCGGTGTCCTCGCCGAGTACGAGGGAGTTGTCCATGCCCCCCGCGGCCAGCAGCAACTCCTTGGGCGTGGATGCCGTGGCGCCGACGTGCACCCGGTACGTTCTGGAGGCCCAGGTGCGCAGACCATCGGTCTCATCGATGATCTTCTCGACCCATTCGTGCCGTTGACTTCGCTCGATGTCGGCGAGCTCCTCCTCGGAACCGGCGGACACTGCGTCGAAAACGGTCTGCGGAGTAAGCCCGCCCTCAGCGAACTCGACGAACCGCTTGTAACCCATCACCACCAGATAGTCGGCCGCGTGATGCCAGCGCATGTGCGCCTCCACATGGTCGCGATAGACGACCATGTCCGCATCCAGCCAATGAATGACTTCGCCGTCCGCGCATGCCATGCCTGAATGGCAGGCATGCGCTCGCCCCCACTTTCCCGGCAGGCTTTGAATGAGCCGGACATTCTCTGGGGCGATCTTCGGGAGCCGCAGCGGCGGCTGACTTCCGTCATCGACCACAACTACTTCCAGCAGCCGGCTCGGATAGGTCTGCCCGGCGAGACTCGCCAGCGTGAGGTCGAGCTTCTCCTGGCCCGCGTACGCGGGGATGACCACGGACACCGAGCGCCGCGGCTTCCAGTCCCCGATTTCGGGCACGCGAAGAGCACTGTAGTCGTTGCCGCGAAGGCGCGGCCGGCGCGCGGACTCTGCGGATCCCGCCATCTACGTCTCACATTTCGTCATCGGACGGCAACGTGTCGCCGGACGTCCGCCGCGTCGTCGTCCATCAGCGGACTTGGGCGGAAGCCCCGCCACTGCCGCTCCGCCGATCGGAGGAAATAGGTCACCGGCACACCCCATGTATGACCTGCCGCCCTTCGATTGAGCAGAAAACCAAGGCCGTGCGTGCGATAAATGCGGCCGCCGGCGGCTTCGGCCGCCGTCATCATGGCGGCATCCACGCTTCGGCCGACCTGAGGAAACCCGCCCATCGACGTGATAAACGCCTGTTCCATCACGAACGTCCCGCCGGCCACGGCACGCCCCATCCGCTCGGACTGTCCCGCACGCCGATAAACCGTCACGTCAATCTGCTCCAAGTAGGTGAACTGCGCGAAACAGCCCACGAGCTCGGCCGCCGAATATGTCGCCGCCAGCACCATGTCGGCCAGGAAATCAGGCCCGTACCAGTCATCGTCGTCCCACTTGGCCACATAGCGGCCGGCGGCATGGCTGACACCGCGATTGAGCGCCTCGCCGAAGGGCACCGCGGCGGGGACCTCGACAACGGTTACCGGTCTGTTGAAAGCCGCCAGCGCGGTCGTGACCCCGGGCAGACCGGCCGGAACCCCATGCAAAGCGAGGACCACTTCCACGTCGACATCGCGTTGACGGTCGATCTGCCGAAGCGCCGAACCAATGTAGTCGGGGCGCCGGGTACAAAGGATCACCGAGACCGTCGGCCGCCCGGGCACCTCCAGCCCGGACGCCGAGGTCAGGTTGTGCCATCGTGCCTGCGTCGAATGGGTGCGCAACGCGGCCCGGCGCAACCGGATGCTGTGCTCCTCTCTGCGCAGGTCGTCCGCGAGGTCGGCCTCGTCGACCTCGGTGATCAAGCCGGCCAGCCGACCGCCAAGCGCCCCTGCCCACAACGGGACGCGGGACGTCCGCAGAGGGAGTCCCGCGGCGGCCAACCCCGCGATCACTCGGACGGCGGAGATCGGACCGCTGTGTCTGCCCCACTCGACGGCGACCGAGCGAAGTTGCCTGAGTCGTCCGATGTCGGCGTCGGTCACCACGCCCGAGGGGTGGAAGCGGACGAGCTCCTTGTCGTCCAAGCGGATGCCCCAGCGGTCGCCCCGCTGAGCCAGCACCCCTTCGCCGAGCTCGGGATTCGAGACGAATCCCCACGGGTTCACGGAGCGCTCGTCGACCGGCGGCACGGCATCGACATCGGACAGCGCCGACAGGATCGCGCGCGCCCGATCGATGCCGCCCCTCGACCCCAGCCGCGCCCACGACAACTGATCAAGCTGCGGCCGATCCACGGTCGCCACCTGGGAGTCCGCCCAAACGGGCGAGTCGGGACCGGTCGAGCGCAGCACGAGATCGGCCGGCACGTATCCGTCCGGCTCACCTAGCGGACCTCCCTCGCCGATCAGGCTGACCCTGAGATCTCCCGGACGCCATGCCGCGGCTCCCCGCCCGGCGAGAGCGACCCGTGGAAAACGGGGCGGCTCGATACGATGCCCGTCGAGTCCTCGTACGGTCGAGGCGACGAACTCCCCCATGGGCATCGGCCGGTTGAAGCGTGCCTCGATGACCCAGTCGCCCTTGGGCCCGCGGTGCGCCCGTACCGAGCGCGGCGGAGGCCAGTCGGGAGCGACGACGGGAAGGGCGAACGAGCGATGTGATGGAACCTGCGCAACCGCGACCAGCACGTGCTTGGCGTCTGGGAGGAGACCGGCGAGGGACGCGGCGCGCCGCAGGTCGGTGGACGAGCGGGCGATGAGCGCGGCGACGCCGCTTTCCGGATTGTCGACGCGAGCCTCCAAGGTGACTTCGTCCAGATCGACGATCTCATTGGGAGGGTTCAGGCGCGGCCCGCTCTTTTTGTCTTCCGGCTGGAACCCGACGATCAACACCGTCATCGGGGAATCGGGCAGCACCTTTTGGATGAATTCCGTGATCACGAAGTCTGCCGCCGGAACACGTGGGCGCCTTTGTCGAAACGCAGCGCGGCGCGCTCGAACTCCGGATGTTCGGCGAGCCAGCGGTCACTGATCGCTGCTTCCTCGCCGCGGTCGGAGTCATCGAGAACGATGACCACGTCGTCCGCACATCTGGGGAGCAGCAGAGGCACCGCCGGGTAACGCGCGTGCGGGGCGGTCATGCCAGGCGGACCATCCACGAAAACGAGTCCGATGTCGACCAGGTCTTCGATGGCCTCGGCGTCGTACCAGGGATGGGGGCCGTCGCTTGCCCGCCACTCGGTGAGCGGCGCCAGCCGGATCTCGACGACCTCGTCGAGACCGTGCGCCCGGACGAGATCGCGTGACATTTCGGCGTAGCGCTCGTCGTTCTCGAGGGCCACCACCTTGCCCGATCCGATCTGCTCGGCGGCGTAGCCGAGCCAGATGCTCGACGCCCCGCTGCCGCACTCGACGGTGAGCTTCGGGCGCCGTTGCACCATGGTGGCCACCAGGAAGCGCACGACATCGGGGGAGGCCGCCCACCCCCGGAGCGCCGGGAGCGGCGCCCGGGGCCGGACCAGGCTGCGCAGGTCGACGTACGCCTCAAGCTGCTTGTATTCCACCTCGCCGGCCGCGCCAAGTGCCTTGACGCTGTCCATCAGCTCGTCCAGGCGGGGAGACAGCGCCAGGACCTCGCCGGTCAGCCGTTCCACCGCGGCGCGCGCGGCCGCCCGGTCGTCGGTCAAGGAAGCCGTCAGCGCTCCCACGTCCTTTTCCACCCTGTCGAGGTGAGTCGAGATGGCCGCCTCGTGGGTAAGGGCCATAACCCGGTCTTCACCGAGCGCGGCAAGGACGTTATTGACTTGGGCGTCGACTTGGTCGAATTTGCCGTCGAGTACGGACTCGATGTCAAGCTCCGCGTGCTTTCGGTGACTCCGGATCAGGCGTTGCACCTTCCCGTCGACTCGGCGCTGACCTATCAAGATGACGGCCACGACACCGAGGACGGCGACACTGAGCAAGAGCTCGATCGCGTCCACGAGCTCGAGTGTGCCCTTCACTCCGAGCACAAGCACGACCACGCCGATCATCACCGAACACATCAAGGCGAACACCGTCAGCGATCGCACGCTCGGCACACGCACCTGAGCAGCCTCCTATCGAGGAATCCTGTGTGCGCGTATCTTAGGCCCCTCCGATTGCCAATGCTTTATCGTTATTGCCGTGTTGAGCCAGCATTCGGAGACATCGGCCCGCACAAGACCTGACTCCCCGCCTTGCGCACATCCCGGTGTCGCGGCGTGAGGAAGGCATGGCCGATGCCCCGCGACGTCGGCGAGGCCGCCGACGCCGCCCGGACGGCCATAGCGCGGGCACCGCGTCCGGCCGTGGTGGGGGCCGTGGTGGTCGTCGTCTGGATGCTCGTCGTGGCCGCGTTGCCGGGTGGCGAGAGCTCGACCGGAAATTCCATCGAAGTCGTGAGCAAGGGCCTCGCGGCCACCGGTGATCAACTCGGCCGGCGACCCGCGGCCGTACTCCGTGTCTATGTGGACCCGCAGGGCTCCGATCTCAACAACGGCGCCGCCCCAGAGCGGGCCGTCCGCAGCCTGGCAGCCGCACAACGAGTGATCGCCGCGGCCCGGCCGAGCACTGATGTGGAGGTCCGCATCAAGCAGGGCACCTACGTCGCGGCCCCGCTGGAATGGTCGACCTACGTCCCCGGACGCACCATCGCGTTCCTGCCGTCCGACTACCAGGTTGGCGCGAGCGAAGGGCTCAGCGGGCGGCCCGTCTTCCAAGGCAACGGAAACAATGGCTTCTGGTTCCGGGCGGTCCGGCAGCCGGGTAACGCCCGGCTGGCGTTCTACTTCCTTCGCGCGGAGAGATATTCGGCGGGCGCCATCGCCTTCGACGGAGGTAGCGAGGCCGGCGGGCAACAGACCGGAAACAACGTCGTGTACGGCATGGCCTTCCGCAACCTCGGCTCAAAACATGCGGGCGGCATCGGATATGGCGCGGTGGACCTGATAAATTCCCAGAACAATGTCATCCAGCGCAATTCGTTCGAGTATCTGGAAAACCTCGGCGACGCCTCCGAAGAAGCTCTGGTGCACGGTGTCTATCTGTCGCACCACAGCAGCGACAACCTGATCCGGGACAATCGTTTTCGACGGATCAGCGGCGACCCGATAAGGACGCGTGACGGCAGCAGCGGAAACAAGGTCTTCGGCAACACCTTCGAGCGGACGGGCTCTAACGCCTACTTTTCTGACTGGTTCTCTGCTGACGCCAGCACGCAGCAGCGGACCGGCGCGGCGGAATGCGCCTCCCGCAGCAATACGTTCTACGACAACATTCTCATCTCCGGCTATCGCGGCCCCGTCGAAGCGTGGTGGACCAGCCCGCTGGGCGCCGACTACGCCACCCGAGGGTGCGGCGACGGCGCCCAAGTCCGCGTCCAGGCCTGGGGCAACCGACGGCGTTGAGCCGGCGGAACGGTCAGGGGTGCCAGTAGCGGTCTTCGGCGAAGATCAGGGCGGCGGCGCCGACGAGGCCGGCGGTCTGGCCGAGGGCGGCGGGGACAACGCGTACCTCGCGGGCGAATTCCATCCGGGCGTGCGCGCGGAAGGTCTCCTCGAGCGGGTCGAACAGGAACCGGCCCGCCTGCGACAGGCCGCCGCCGACGGCGACGACTTCCAGGTCGCACAGGTGGGTGGCGGACGCGATGGCGATGCCGAGGGCCCGGCCGCCTCGCTCCAGCGCGGCGTTGGCGATCGGGTGGCCGCGGGCGGCGTCGGCGGACAGGTCTACCCCCGTAGCGGGACGCCCCGGCCGCCAGCCCTGCTCCTGGGCCCAGGCCACCAGGCCGGGGCCGCGCGCGATGGCCTCCAGGCAACCCCGCCCGCCGCACACGCACGCCGGGCCGGCCGGGTCGACCACCACGTGGCCGACATGACCGGCGTTGCCGCTCGCCCCGTCGACCAACCGGCCGTCGAGGATGAGCCCGCCGCCCACGCCCGTGGACACGACCATGCCGAGCACGTTGTCCTTGCCGCGCCCGGCCCCGCGCCAGTGCTCGCCGACGGCCACGCAGACCGCGTCGTTGTGCACCCGTACGGCCAGGCCCGGGAAGCGTTCCCGCAGCCGTGCCCGGAGCGGGAAGCCGCGCCACGCCGGGATGTTGAGCGGGGAGACCTCGGCGTCGGGCCAGGTCATCGGGCCGCCGCAGCCGGTCCCGACCCCGGCGAGGTCAGGCGAACCGTTGTCGGCGAGCAGCTTGCCGACCAGGGCGACCAGCGTTCGCCACAGCCCCTCGGCGTCGAGCTCGGGCGGGGTCTCGGTACGGGTGTACGCGATCAGCCTGCCCCCGTGTTCGACCAGCGCGGCGGCGAGCTTGGTACCGCCGATGTCGATCGCCAGGGCCGGCGGCGGAGTCTCACTCACGAGGCGATGATGCCGAGCCGTCCGGGCCGAAAGCCAGTATCGACGCGGTGAAGCCGTGCACGTGGTTGCGGCCGCCGACCGGGCCGATCTCGCCCGCGGCGAAGAAACCGCCCACGCCGCCGGGGCCGAACGTACGGCGCAGCACCTTGATGTCGTGGTCGGAGTCGGGGAACATCGCCCGGCCGCGGCCGTTGCAGGAGAACAGCAGCGCGCCCTCGACGGACGGCAGGTCGAACCGGTCGAGCAGCTCGGCCAGGTCGTCGCCGGCGGCGCCCGCGTCGCGCACCTGGAACCGTACGGTGCGGCCGACCTCGACGACGTCGCCGATGGCGAGCGCGTTCTCGTCGGTATCGGCGCCCACGACGCCGCGGACGAGGAAGTCGCCCTGCTCGTGCTCGTCGGCGTACTCGTCCATCGCGACGCCGATCAGGAGGCCGCCCGCGGCGAGCGCCTGCTCGTTGTCGGGCAGCTCGGCGACGATCTGCTCGAGCTTCGCGAGGGCGGGCGCGCCGGCCAGCTCGTACACGATGTTGTCCTCGGCCTTGGTCACCACCATCGGCGGGCCGATCGGACGGGCGCCCTGGCTGACCAGTGTGGCGGCGACGATCGGGCCGCCGATCACCACCCCGACCGCGCCGGAGTCGATCACGTCGTCGTCGATGAACAGCCGTACCGATTCGCGCCCGGTCATGCCCCCGGCCAGCCCGCCGACCAGCGGCAGGCCCGGCAGGACGTCACCGGAGCGCTCGACGAAGGCGTCCACGGGGAAGCTGTACGGGTCGGCGAACAGCACGCCCACCACGTCGTCGTCCTGCCCCTCGGGCATGCCGATCACGACGAGCCGGTCGTCCGTACGGAGGGTCTCCAGCCGGAACGGCTCGATGCGCGCATTCGGCAGCACCCCGGCCCAGGCGCTCACCGCGCTCGCCTCCTCGATGCCGCGTTCGCCGCCGATGACGCCCGTCGCCGTACAGCCGAGCACCGTACGGGCGTCGATCGCCCGCATCGCCCGGCGGGCCGCCCCCTCGACCGCGTCCGGGTCTTCGCCGGAGACGAAGACGCACGCCAGGTCGGCTCGCCCATCGAGCGGTGCGGTCGCTTGCTTGGCGGCCGATTCCGCGGCGCTGAGCAGATCGGGTCCGACGCCAACGCCGTCGCCAAATCGCGCCACTGCCCTCCGCCTCCTCGTGTCATTTCCTGGTCTCCCCCATTCTTCAGGTTCAACGCCGCGACCCCAACCTCCATGCCCTCACCTCGCCGAAGGCCCAGGTCGCCCGACATCTTGGTCCCCGAACGCCGGAAAGGAAGTCGGGGTGCGAGTCGGCGCGTCGGCGACGTACTGTCGAACGCGTGCGTTCAACTAACCCCAGTGGGATAGCCACGGTCGGCGAGCTGCGCGCCGCCGGCCACGTCCAACAATCGGTGAAGGCCGAGATCCGCGACAACCTACTCAGTCTTCTCAGATCGGGCGAGCCGCGCTTCCCGGGCATCGTCGGATTCGACGACACGGTGCTGCCCCACCTGGAGCGGGCCTTGCTGGCCGGGCACGATCTGGTCCTCCTCGGCGAGCGCGGGCAGGGCAAGACCCGGCTGATCCGCACTGTCGTCGGGCTGCTCGACGAGTGGACGCCCGTGGTCGATGGCTGCGAGATAAATGATCATCCGTACGACCCGGTCTGCGTCCGCTGCCGGCAGCTGGCCGCGGAGCGCGGCGACGACCTGCCGGTCGCCTGGAAGCATCGCAGCGAGCGGTACGGCGAGAAGCTGGCCACGCCGGACACCAGCGTGGGCGACCTCATCGGCGACGTCGACCCGATCAAGGTCGCCGAGGGCCGGACGCTCGGCGACCCGGAGACGGTGCACTACGGGCTGGTGCCGCGCACCAACCGAGGGATTTTTTCCATCAACGAGCTGCCCGACCTCGCCGAGCGCATCCAGGTGTCGCTGCTCAACGTGCTGGAGGAGCGCGACATCCAGGTCCGCGGGTACGCCTTGCGGCTGCCGCTCGACGTCATGCTGATCGCGAGCGCGAACCCCGAGGACTACACCAACCGGGGCCGCATCATCACCCCGCTGAAGGACCGGTTCGGCGCCGAGATCCGTACGCACTACCCGCTCGCGCTCGACGACGAGCTGGCCCTCATCGCGCAGGAGGCGCAGGCCGACGGCCTGGTGCCGCTCCACCTCGTCGAGGTGATCGCCCGCTTCACCCGGCTCGTCCGAGACTCGCCGGCGGTCGACGCGCGGTCTGGGGTGTCGGCGCGGTTCGCCATCGCGGGGACCGAGACGGTCGCGGCGGCGGCGCTCCGCCGGGCGGCCCTCACCGGCGAAGACGAGCCCATCGCCCGGGTCTGCGACCTGCCGGCCGTCGTGCCCACCCTCATGGGAAAGGTCGAGTTCGAGGTCAGCGAGGAGGGCCGCGAGCAGGAGGTCCTGGAGCATCTGCTCCGGCGGGCCATCGCGGAGACCTACCGGCACGCCCTCGGCGGCGCCGACCTGGCCGGACTGCTGGAGAAGTTCGACGCGGGCGACACCGTCGAGTCCGGCGAGCTGGTGGCGGCGGGCGAGCTGCTGCGGCGGATCGGCCCGGTCACTGGGCTCGCCAAGATCGTCGAACGGCTCGGCATGACCGGCGAGTCGCCGGGCCAGGCCGCGGCCGCGCTGGAGTTCGTGCTCGAAGGGCTCTACCTCACCCGCAGGCTGTCCAAGGACGCCTCCCCGGGGACGTCGACCTACAGGACCTAGGGAGCCGCGCATGAGTCGCTACCGGTACGGGGCGTACCACGAAGGGCCCGACCCGCTCGCACCGCCGTACGACGTGCGCGCCGCGCTCGACTCCATGAGTGACTCGATCCTCGAGGGCACCAGTCCGGCCGAGGCGCTCCGCGACCTGTTGCGCCGCGGGTTGAACCCGCACCACGGCAGCCCACGGCGGCGCGGCCTGGACGATCTGCTTCGCCAGGTGCGGGAGCGGCGCCGTGACCTGCGCGGCCAGGGCCGGCTCGACGGCACTCTGGAACAGGTGCGGGCGCTGCTCGACAAGGCGATCGGCCAGGAGCGGGCCGCCCTGTTCCCCGACCCGAGCGACGACGCCCGGCTACGCGAGGCCGAGCTCGACGCGCTGCCCGCCGACACCGCCCAGGCGGTACGGCAGCTCGCCGACTACGACTGGCGGTCGCCCGAGGCCCGCCAGACCTTCCAGGAACTGCAGGACCTGCTGCGCCGCGACATCCTCGACGCCCAGTTCCGCGGCATGAAGCAGGCCCTGGAGAACCCGGACCCGCAGGCCATGCAGCGCGTCAAGGAGATGATGGGTGCGCTCAACGACATGCTGGAGAAGGACGCGCGCGGCGAGCACACGCAGGAGGACTTCGAGCGCTTCATGGCGGAGTACGGCGACTTCTTCCCGGACAACCCGCGCAACCTGGAGGAGCTTGTCGACTCCCTCGCCCGCCGGGCCGCCGCGATGGACCGGCTGATGGCCTCGCTCACCCCCGAACAGCGGGCCGAGCTGGGCGGGCTCATGGCTCAGACGCTCGAGGACGCCGGCCTCGCGCTGGAGATGTCCCGGCTGTCCGACGCGCTGCGCATGCGCCGGCCCGACCTCGACTGGGGCAGCTCGGAGCAGATGAGCGGCGACGATCCGCTCGGCATGGGCGACGCGACGACAGCGCTCGCCGAGCTGGCCGACCTCGCCGACATCGAGGCCGCGCTGCGCCAGGACTACCCCGGGGCCCGGCTCGACGACATCGACGAGGAGGCGATCCGGCGCGCACTCGGCCGTCAGGCCGTCGACGACATCTCCGCGCTGCGCCGCATCGAGGCCGAGCTGGAGCGCCAGGGCTACCTTGTCCGCAAGGGCGGCTCCCTGCAGCTCACCCCCAAGGCCGTACGGCGGCTGGGCGAGTCGGCGCTGCGCAAGGTGTTCTCGCAGGTCGACGCCGCGCGCCGCGGCGATCACGACGAGGATGACGCAGGTCAGGGCGGCGAGCTCACCGGCGCCAGCCGCGAGTGGCGGTTCGGTGACGAGCAGCCGATCGACGTGGTACGGACGGTGGGCAACGCCGTCCGCCGTGGGGAACGCCTAAGCAACAACGGCGACAACGGCGGCGTACGGCTGAGCGTGGACGACTTCGAGGTCCTCGAGACCGAGCGGCGTACGGCCGCGGCCGTCTGCCTGCTCGTCGACCTGTCGTACTCAATGGTGCTGCGCGGCACCTGGGGGGCGGCGAAGCAGACGGCGCTGGCCCTGCACGCCCTGGTGACGACGAAGTACCCGCAGGACGCCATCCAGATCATCGGGTTCTCCAACTACGCGCGGGAGCTGCGCGCGACCGAGATGGCCGATCTCGACTGGGACATGGTGCAGGGCACCAACCTGCACCACGCGTTGCTGATCGCGGGCCGGCACCTGGACAAACATCCGGAGTACGAGCCGATCGTGCTGATCGTCACCGACGGCGAGCCGACGGCGCACCTGCGGCGCGACGGCAGTTCACTGTTCGACTACCCGCCGTCGCCGGAGACGCTGGTGCTGACGCTGGCCGAGGTCGACAAGATGACGCGGCGAGGCGCCACCCTCAACGTGTTCATGCTGGCCGACGACGGCCGCCTGCTCTCCTTCGTCGAGGAGGTGGCGCGGCGGAACGGAGGACGGGTGTTCGCGCCGTCGGCCGATCGGCTCGGCGAGTACGTCGTGAGCGACTACCTGCGCACCCGCCGCCACGCCGGCTGACCCTTCTTCCGTACGGCTGCCGGGCGACGTGAACGTTACGGTTCGTGGGTCGGGTTGGGCCGTCGCGGCGGCGCGCACTAGGGTCTCAGCATGTCGAGTTCCGACCGCCTGTTGCTGATCCTGCACGTAGGGTTCGCGATCTTCACACTGGGGCCGCTGACGGCCGCGACCAGCGTCACCCCCCGCTACATTCGCCGGCGCGACATCCCGGTGCTCCGCTTCCTCGTCCGGACCACCCGCGTCTACGGGGTGGGCACGCTGGGCATCTTCCTGTTCGGGCTGTTCCTCGCCCACGGTGACTTCAGCAAGGTGTGGCTCTCGGCCTCGATGACCCTGTTCGTCGTGGCGCTCGCGCTGCTGGTGCTCATCGAACGCGACCAGCGGCGCGCCATCAATGCCCTGCAACTCGCGGTCGCCGGCCAGACGGCACCCGCCATCCGGGAGGAGGCGGCGGAGACCGCGCCGGCCCCCGAGGCGGAGGCGGCGGTCGAGCAGGACGACGAAGCGGCCGCCGAAGAGGACGCGCCGAAGCCCGTGCCCCAGCGGCCGCCCGGCGGCGAGGTCGCCCGCGTCGAGCGCGGCCGGATCGCCAGCCTCTCCGGCGTGGTCGCGCTGATCTGGGTCGTGATCCTCTTCTTGATGGTCTGGTACGGCCGCGCCTAGCGCCGAACCCACCAGGACTAAGCGTCGGGGCCGGTGACGGCGTCGATCCAGGTCACGACCATGGTGTAGACGCGGTGCGAGCGGAGCAGGCCGCCGCCATGGGCCGACCCGGGCACCCGCTTCATGTCAGCGGTCACCCCGGCGGCGCTCAGTGCGTCACTGATCGCCGCGCTCTGCTCGACCGGTACGAAGTCACCCCGCGAGTGGACGAACAGCATCGGCACGGCGCTGGTCGTGATCTGCGGGGTCGCCTGCCGCATCCGGTCCAGACAGGCGATGCCGAGCGCGCCCGTCGGCGTACAGCGGAGCAGTCGGGCGACCGCGTGACGCAGTTTGCGCTCCGGCCGGGAGGCACCGTGCAGCCCGCCGTCCACGTAGGCGAGGTACGGCGCGTTGACCGGCGACAGCGCGACGACCCCGCGCAGGTGGCCCCGCCCGGTCGCGCCCAGCACGGTCGCGATCTGGCCGCCCGCCGACGACCCGAGGACGACCATCCGCCCCGGATCGAGCTGGAAGCGGGCGGCGTGCCGCTGGATGAAGCCGAGCGCCGCGGCGGCGTCCTCCTGCTGCGCCGGCCACGGGGCCTGCCGGCTCAGCCGGTAGTTCGCCACGAAGACCGCGTAGCCGCGGGCGGCCAGGCGCCTCGCGACCCGGCGCCAGTCGGCCTTGTCGCCCTCCAGCCAGTACCCGCCGTGCAGGAGCAGGATCCCCGGCTGCCGGCCGCGCCGTACGTCCGGCCAGTACGCGTCGAAGCGCTGCGCCGGATCAGTGCCGTACCCGAACGTGCCCCGGTGCAGCCACGCCACGTGCAGGGTCTCCGGAACGGTGAGGACCTGCCGTACGACCGGAACGTCGCCGTTGCGGGTCGCCCCGTCGCCCCTGATCGAGGCGTGCGCCCCAGCCGGAATCGCCGTGGCCACCCCGAATACGGCCACCATCGTGCCCAGAGCCCGCACGCCGCGCACAGCTCCCCCTTCGCCACGGCAAACCAGCCCGATATACGCCAACTAGGAAAAAGCTGGCGTAATCATAGGGGCAGCTACGTGAGTGCGTGATCAAGATCCCGCAATAGGTCGTCGACGTCCTCGATGCCGACGGACAACCGTACGACATCGGCGCCGACCTCCAGGGGAGAACCGGCGGCCGAGGCGTGCGTCATCCGGCCCGGATGCTCGATCAGCGACTCGACGCCGCCGAGCGACTCGCCGAGCGTGAACACCTTGGTCCGCTCGCAGACCGCCACGGCGGCGTCCTCGCCGCCCACGGTCCGAAACGACACCATGCCGCCGAAGGCCCGCATCTGCTTGACCGCGACGTCGTGGCCCGGATGCTCCGGCAGGCCCGGGTAGTAGACCTGCGCCACGCGCGGATGCCGTACGAGCATCTTCACGATCGCGGTCGCGTTGACGCTGTGCCGGTCCATGCGCACACCCAGCGTCCGGATACCGCGCAGGGTGAGCCAGGCGTCGAACGGCCCCGCGACCGCGCCCATCGCGTTCTGGTGAAAGGCCAGCCGCTCCCCCAGCGAGGCGTCGGCGACGACCAGCGCGCCGCCGACCACATCGGAGTGGCCGCCAAGGTATTTCGTGGTCGAGTGGACGACGACGTCGGCCCCGAGGGCGAGCGGCTGCTGCAGGTAGGGCGAGGCGAAGGTGTTGTCGACGACGAGCAGGGCGCCGGCGCCATGGGCGACCTGCGCCAGCGCGGCGATGTCGGCGATGCCCAGCAGCGGATTGGTCGGCGACTCGACCCAGATCGCCTTGGTCTCCGGCCGTACCGCGGCCCGTACCGCGTCGATGTCGGCCAGTGGCGCCGAGTCGTACGCGAGCCCCCACGGCGCCAGCACTTTGTCGAACAGCCGGTACGTGCCGCCGTAGGCGTCACTTGGAATGAGCACGTGATCGCCGGGGCGGCAGATCGCGCGGAGCAGCGTGTCCTCCGCGGCCATCCCGGAGGCGAAGGCCAGCCCGCGCACGCCGCCCTCGAGCGCGGCCAGGCACTCCTCCAGGGCGGTGCGGGTCGGATTTGCGCTGCGGCTGTATTCGTAGCCGCCCCGCAGCCCGCCGATGCCGTCCTGCTGGTACGTGGAGACCTGGTAGATCGGCGGCACGACGGCCCCCGTCGCCGGGTCGGGCGCATAGCCCGCGTGGATCGCCAGGGTGTTAAACCCGGGGGGTACAGGGGGGGCGTCCCCCCTGAATGACTCGTCCCCCCTGAATGACTCGTCCCCGCCCGGCGCGTCGTCGGAACCGTCCATGACCCGAGGCTACCGGCCTACACGGGACTCTTACCTGCGGATCCCCTACCCGAGGAGGAGCGGGCTCCCCCACAGGTACCACCTCGGAATTCAACTGCTGAGGGGAGGTTTGGCCGCATTAGCGTCTCTACTGTCTGAGTGAATCCTGATCGCAAACTAATTAAGGGGAGCCACCCGTGTTCGGATGGCTAGGTCGTACCGTCGTCAGACATCCATGGTGGACGATCGCTGCGTGGCTGGTCGCGGCGGTCCTCTTGATCATCTTCGCGCCGAAGATGAACACCAGCTCCAACCAGCAGGACTTCCTGCCATCGAAGTACGAGTCGGTACAGGCGGGCAAGCTGGCCGACCGCGCGTTCCCGAGCGGCGACCAGCGGCTCTCACGCGAGGCCATCGTGGTGAAGCGGGCCGACGGCCAGGCGCTCACCGCCGCCGACCAGCAGAAGATCGGCGCGACCGCGCAGGCGCTGCAGGCCAAGCACATCAAGGGCGTCTACCAGGTCGGCACCGACCCGAAGCAGGCGCTATCACCGAACCACAAGATCCAGGTCGTCACGGTCGGCCTGTCCAACCAGTTCGACCAGAAGACCCAGGACCTGAACAAGAGCGCGGTCAAGCAGGTCCGTACCGCGACGGCGGCCCAGCTCCAGGGCAGCGGGCTCAGCTACGGGGTGAGCGGTGACTGGGCCTCGGCCGTGGACAACGAGAAATCGGACAACCAGACGTTCGCGATAATCGGCTTCGCCACCATCGTGCTGATCATCGCGTTGGTGCTGATCATCTTCCGGAGCCCGATCGCGGCGCTGCTGCCGATCTTTGTGATCGCGCTGGTCTCCCAGGTGGCGAACGCGGTCACCGCGTACATCGGCAAGGCGTTCGACCTCAGCTTCGACGAGGGGTTCAACATCATCATCCTTGTCGTCCTGTACGGCATCGGCACCGACTACATGTTGTTCCTGCTGTTCCGCTTCCGGGAACGGCTGCGCGCGGGCGACGACAAGAGGACCGCCATGGTCGCGACCGTGGAGCGGGTCGGCGAGGTGATCGCCTCCGCCGCGGGCGCCGTCATCGTGGCGTTCCTCGCGCTGCTGCTGGCCAAGTTCAAGGCGTTCGGGTCGCTGGGACCGCAGCTCGCGATCGCGGTCGGCGTGATGTTCATCACCGCGATGACGCTCGTACCGGCGCTCGTCTCGCTGCTCGGCCGGTACGTGTTCTGGCCGTCGAAGTCCTGGAAGAAGGAGCCGAAGGGGACCCTGTGGGCCCGCCTCGGCCGTGGGGTCGGCCGCCGGCCGGCCGTCGCGGCGATCGCCTCCGGTGTCGTGCTGGTGGCGCTGGCCTCCATGGCCCTCGGGCTCAAGGCCGACTACGACTTCCAGGCGGGTGCCCCGCAGAACACCGAGTCGGCCAAGGCGATGAAGGACCTGCGCGCCGCACTGCCGGCCGGGCTGACCTCGCCCACCGAGGTGTACGTGGAAGGCAACGGCCCGCTCGACAAGGCCGCACTGCAGCAGTATCAGCAGACGCTGTCGCGCGCCGAGGGCGTGGGCCAGGTCGCGCCGCCGCAGCTCAACCCGGACGGCACCGTCGCCAAGTACACCGTCATCCTCAAGATCAATCCCAACTCCAACGAGGCGATCAACCTCGTCAAGGGGTCCTTCCGGGACACGGCGCACCAGAACGCGCCACCTGGCACGAAGGCGCTGGTCGGTGGGGTTACCGCCGCGTTCGCGGACATCAACGCCGTCAACAACCGCGACCTGTCCGTGATCCTTCCGGTGGCGATGGTGCTGATCGCGCTGATCCTGGCGCTGCTGCTGCGAGCGCTGGTCGCTCCCGTCTACCTGGTGGTGGCGGTGCTGCTCGGCTTCGCCGCCACGGTGGGTGCGTCGGTCGGGGTGTTCCAGTACGCGGGTGGCAAGGAGGGGCTGATCTTCCAGCTGCCGATCATCGTGTACCTCTTCGTCCTGGCTATCGGGACCGACTACAACATCCTGATGATCGGCCGGCTGCGTGAGGAGGCGCGGGAGGGTCATGAGCCCCGGCAGGCGGCCGCCGTCGGCATCCGGCACGCCGGTCCGACCGTTGCCGCGGCGGGGGTGATCCTCGCCGGCACGTTCGCGGCGCTGATGCTGTCTCCGCAGTCGTTCACCCAGGAGATCGGCTTCGCGGTGGCACTCGGGATCATCCTGTCGGCCTTCGTGATGTCGGCCTTCCTCGTGCCGTCACTGACCGCCCTGCTGGGCCACGCGGCCTGGTGGCCGGGGCACGGCGACGCGGTCCGAACCCGCCGCGATCCCGACGAGCTGCCACACGGGACGCCGGAGCCGGTGCAACGCCGCTGACGGACCGCCTTCCCCACCCCCAGCCGTGCTCTCGTCCTTCCGGCCGGAGTGAAGGGCGAGAGCACGGCACCTCCCAGCGATCGCGCCCGGAAATCACCCTCCCGGGCGCGATCGTTTATGCGCTCGCGTTGCCGGCGAGGAAGGCGAGGAGGTCCTGGCGGGTGATGAGGCCGGTAGGCTTGCCGTCGACGAGGACGACGGCGGCGCCGGACTTTTCCAGGACGCCGTACGCCCTGCTGATCGCCTCACCCGAACCGATCATGGGCAGCGGCGCGGACATGTGGCCTTCGAGCGGGTCGTCCAGCTTCGCCCGGCCGCGGACGAGCGCGTCGAGCAGGTCGCGCTCCACGATCGACCCGACGACCTCGGCGGCCATGACGGGCGGCTCCTGTTTCATGACGGGCAGCTGCGAGACGTTGTACTCCCGCATCACCGAGATCGCCGTGCCGACGGACTCGTCGGGGTGGACGTGCACGAACTCCGGCAGCGAGCCCTCGCCCGACAGCGCCACCTTGCGCGCCAGAATCTCTTCGACCGCGGCCTCGCCGGCCGAGGAGGGGATGAAGCCGTAGTCGGCCATCCAGTCGTCGTTGAAGATCTTGGACAGGTAGCCGCGGCCGCCGTCCGGCAGCAGCACGACGATGACGTCGTCCGGCTCGGCCCTGGCGGCGATCCGCAGCGCGGCCACCACGGCGAGCCCGCAGGACCCGCCGACCAGCAGCGCCTCCTCGCGGGCCAGCCGCCGGGTCATCAGGAACGAGTCGCGGTCGCTGACCGCGACGACCTCGTCGCAGATGTTCCGGTCGTACGTCTGTGGCCAGATGTCCTCGCCGACGCCCTCGACGAGGTACGGACGGCCTGATCCGCCGGAGTACACCGAACCCTCCGGATCGGCGCCGATGATCTGCACCCGGCCGCCGGAGACCTCCTTGAGGTACCGGCCGGTTCCGGTGATGGTGCCCCCCGTGCCGATGCCAGCGACGAAATGGGTGACCCGGCCCTCGGTCTGCGCCCAGATCTCGGGCCCGGTGGACTCGTAATGCGACCGTGGATTGTTCTCGTTGGCGTACTGGTCGGGCTTCCAGGCCCCGGGGATCTCGGCGGCGAGCCGGTCGGAGACCGAGTAGTACGAGTCCGGATGGTCGGGCGAGACGGCCCCGGGACACACCACGACCTCCGCGCCGTACGCGCGCAGCACGCTGATCTTGTCGTGCGCCACCTTGTCGGGGCAGACGAACACGCAGCGGTAGCTCTTCTCCTGCGCCACGATGGCCAGCCCGATCCCGGTGTTCCCGGACGTCGGCTCCACGATCGTGCCACCCGGCCGGAGCGCGCCCGAGGCCTCGGCGGCCTCCACCATGCGCACCGCGATGCGGTCCTTCACCGAGCCGCCCGGGTTGAAGTACTCGATCTTCGCGATCACCTGGGGCGTGACCCCCGCCACGACCTTACGCAACCGTACGAGCGGGGTGTTCCCCATCAGTTCGATCAACGATTCATGTACGCGCACCCTCTGACCGTAGCCCACCGCGTGACCAGCACGATCACGGAATTCGCGGCGATGATCACGATCCGTCTTCGTAAAGTCACGTAGTGACAACGGGTCCACTGCTACCGTCGATGACCGCCGCGCCGCGCCCGCGTGAAGCCATCCCCCGGGAGTTACTCCAATGGCCCCACATACCCACATAGGGCTACGTTCCGTACTCATCTCGACACATATCGCAATCGGGGTATTGCTCCTCGCCACCGGTTGCTCCGCGGATCACGCGGGCGCCAAAAATACGAGCACGTCCGGCGCCTGGGGCGACACCTCGGTCAATGTCGTGAGCCGGCCGGCCGTCGGCACCGGCATCACGGCCGTGACCAGCCTGCGCGGCGACGGCCGCCTGGAGACGGTCGCGTTCGACGTGACCAACGGCAAGCGGCTGTGGGCGCAGCCGGCGACGATGGCCGGGCGGCTCGCCGGCATGGGCGTGCAGCCGCCCGCCGTCGCCGGGCCGCCCCATGAGCCCCTCGTCGTCGGCCTGGAACCGCAGCGGACGGGCTCGTGGCGGGCCACGCTCGTGGCCCGCGATGCCCGCACGGGACGGCAGCGCTGGACGCGCCCGGTGGACTCGACCTTCGGCCCGGCGCGCTGCGGAGCGTACGTCTGCCTGTCCGAGTTCACCGCCCGCAAGAACGCGCGGTTCGTCGCCCTCGATCCGGCCTCCGGCAAGGGCCGCTGGCAGATTCCCGGGATCGCGGAGGTGGAATGGTCCGACGAGCACCGCGTGGTGGTGTTCCGGATGGCCCGCCACCCGTCACTCGAGGCGCACGACCTGCGCACCGGGAAGCCGCTTTGGTCGTTCGCCGTCGAGAAGGCCGTCGGCCCGGGCGTCAACCTCTCCGGCGGCTGGGCGTTCGGCTCGCTCGGCGGCACCCTGGTCGGTGACATCGCGCCGTACCAGGCCACCCGCGGCCGGCTGTCCGCGTTCGGCTTCTTCGGGGTCCGGCTCGCCGACGGGCGGCCGGCATGGCAGCGGCCCCGGCTGCTGCGCGTCTACCCGAGCGCCAACCCGGCCATCGCGTTGATCACCCGTGAGGTCGACCCCAAAGACCGGTACGGCGGGTTCGTCCAGCTCGACCCCCGTACCGGACGTACGACCGCGCGCATCCCGGCGGCCAGCGCGCCGCAGACAGCGTGGTGGCTGTCCTTCCCGTCCAACCTGCAGACGATCGGCTTTCTTTCCCAGAGCCACCCGGGCACGGCGTACGACCTGCGCCGCGGCACCTCGGTCACCCCGCACGGCCTGCGCACCTGGTCGTTCTGCACGGTCTCGCCCGCCCCGCTGCGGATCACCGGCCAGCGCAACTTCTATCCGGTCGCCGCGCTGTGCGCGTACGACCTGGCGACCGGGCGCAAGGTCGCGACGCCCGGCCCGCCGCCCGGCTGGTACACGGGCGCGGTCGACGGCTGGCGGGTGTGGCGCGACGAGCGCGGCGGGCTGCACGCCGTCCACGACGCGCGCGGCACCACCCCCGGCATGTACGGATAGTTCTCGGCGACCCCGGGTGTGCGAATTCCCCGGCCGCGAGCTAGGTTGCCTTTATACCCACGGGTAACACCTGGCCGCCGAGATGAGGGAGTCCCACCATGCCCGAGGCCGTCATCGTCGCGACCGCCCGCTCCCCGATCGGGCGCGCGTTCAAGGGGTCGCTGAAGGAACTGCGCCCCGACGACATCGTCGTCCAGGTGGTGAAGGCCGCGCTGGACAAGGTCCCCCAGCTCGACCCGAAGGACATCGACGACTTCCTGCTCGGCTGCGGGCTGCCCGGCGGTGAGCAGGGTTACAACATGGCGCGCGTGGTCACGGTGCTGCTCGGCTGGGACCATGTCCCGGGCGCCACGATCACTCGGTACTGTTCCTCCTCGCTGCAGAGCACCCGGATGGCGTTCCACGCGATCAAGTCCGGTGAGGCCGACGTCGTCATCTCGGCCGGTGTCGAGATGGTGAGCCGGTTCGCCAAGGGCAGCAGCGACGGCCAGCAGGACACCAAGAACCCGCTGTTCGCCGAGGCCGAGGCGCGTACGGCCGAGTTCGCCGAGGGTAAGGGCGGCGGCACCTGGCACGACCCGCGCGAGGACGACAAGCTGCCCGACATCTACATCGCGATGGGCCAGACCGCGGAGAACGTCGCCCAGCTGCGCGGCATCACCCGCGAGGCGCAGGACGAGTTCGGCGTGCGTTCGCAGAACCTCGCCGAGAAGGCGCTGGCGAACGGGTTCTGGGAGAAGGACATCACGCCGGTCACGCTGCCCGACGGCACCACGGTGGCCAAGGACGACGGGCCCCGGCCCGGCACGACGATCGAGAAGGTCGCCGCGCTGCAGCCGGTGTTCCGCCCGAACGGCACCGTGACCGCCGGCAACTGCTGCCCGCTCAACGACGGCGCGGCCGCGGTTGTGGTGATGAGCGACATCAAGGCGGCCGAGCTCGGCCTCACCCCGATCGCTCGAATCGTGTCTTCCGGCGTCACGGCGCTGTCACCCGAGATCATGGGTCTCGGGCCCGTGGGGGCGTCCCGCAAGGCGCTCGCCAAGGCCGGCATGACCATCGACGACATCGACCTCGTGGAGATCAACGAGGCCTTCGCCGCGCAGGTACTCCCGTCGGCCGAAGACCTCGGCATCGATATCGACAAGCTCAACGTCAACGGCGGCGCGATCGCGGTCGGCCACCCGTTCGGTATGACCGGCGCCCGCATCACCTCGACCCTGCTGAACAGCCTGCAGTTCCACGACAAGCAGTTCGGCCTGGAGACCATGTGCGTGGGCGGCGGCCAGGGCATGGCAATGATCTTCGAGCGCCTCTGAGACCGCTGGGGAAGCCTCGCCCGGGCTGGGGATGATTCCGAGGCCGCTGGAGGGTCTCGGAACCGTCCCCGTATCGATGTTCACCTCCGGCGACCGGCATGGCACCGTGCGTAAGAGATGATCTACTTTCTGTGACAGAAAGGTGTGCTCAGGGGGTTGTCTGGAGGCGTGACGTGTTGCACAGTCGCAGGAAGAGGTGCAGAGCGACCAGGAGGTAGCCGATGTCCCTGAATCACTCGCCGGAGACGCATAAAAATCTCATCGCACGTATTCCCACCGTCACAGGACGTGACCTCCCCGAGTGGTTCCTAGCCATTGAAAACGGCCCGGCATTCCTTCGCTGCGACGAGCGAGTGAACTGGCTCGCCGACGAGCACGGCATCTCCCACGGCTATGCGGCCGCCCTCGTGCACGAGCACGGGCTGAGCCGCCGCGCGCGCCGCTACTGACGTTGACGACGCTGAAGGGCGCCGCGATCCGATCGCGGCGCCCTTAGTCGTCCCTTGGCGCTTTCCCCGCGCCGGGCCCTCATGCCCGCCGGCGCATGAATTGTCAGGGGCTCCCGGTAGCTTGCGGCGCGTGACTGAATCTCCTGGGAACATAGCGCTGGCAGGCAAGGTCGTCGTCGTCACCGGGGCGACGCGCGGCTGCGGCCGGGCGATCGCGGTCGAGCTGGGCCGGCTCGGCGCGACGGTGTACGCCACCGGGCGGACCACGCGTAGGTCCTCATCGCCGATGAAGCGGCCCGAGACCATCGAAGACACCGCGGAACTGATCGACGCGGCGGGCGGTCATGGCGTCGCGGTGCGCTGCGACTTCAACTCGGTCGACGACGTCGACGCCCTGCGGGCACAGATCGAGGCGGACCACGGTCGCCTCGACATCTTGGTCGACGACGTGTGGGGCGGCGACCCGTTCTCCGACATCCCCTTCGTCAAGGACTTCTGGAAGTCCAGCCTCGACGACGGGCTCTACCTGGTGCACAACGCGCTCGACACACACCTGATCGCCCTGCATCGGCTGCTGCCCCTGGTCGTGCGCCGGTCCGGCGGCCTGGTGATCGAGGTCACCGACGGCGACAACGACGACTACGTCGGCGCCGGCATCCCCTACTACCTGGCCAAGTGCGGCGTGCGCGCGCTCGGCCGGGCCCTGGGGGTGGAGCTGGCCAAGCACGACTGCACCGGCCTCACCGTCACGCCGGGTTTCCTCCGTTCGGAGGCGATGCTGGACGCCTTCGAGGTCACCGAGGAAACCTGGCGGGATGCCGTCGGCAAGACCGCACCCACCGACTTCGCGGTCTCCGAGACGCCCACCTATCTCGGCCGCGCCGTCGCCGCGCTCGCCACCGACCCCGGCGTGTCCAGGTTCGCCGGCCGGACCCTCGCCTCGTGGACGTTGATGCGCGAGTACGGCTTCACCGATGTCGACGGCACCCGACCCGACTTCGGCCGCTGGCTCAGCGACGTCCGCGAGGCCGGTCTCGACCCGGCCACCGCCGACCCCGCCCCTTTCCGCTGAACCGCTGTCCCCGAGGAGGCTCCGCCCCGGCCCGCCGCATGCGGCGGCGAACCAGGGGACACCTCGGGGACAAACGTGCCCCTGGTCGGATTTGAACCGACACGTCGGGCCCTTTTAGGGGGCCGGCCTCTGCCGTTGGGCTACAGGGGCATACCGCCCGGATTCCGGCGTCGCCGGAATCCGGCTCCGCCATTCTGCGTGGCCCAAAGGTAAGGCCGTAGGTCATGTTCTTTGACCGAGACCTGATCGCGCACGAATAGAGACTGAGAGCTCGCGAAGAAGCGAGCTCTCAGTCATTTGGAGAGGGACTTACGGTCCTGTGATTGCTGGTCACGCCGCCGTTGCCCGGCCGTGGCCAGCTGGAATTCCTCGTGCGGCCGTTGCAGCGCGCCGAGCGAGACGATTTCCCGCCGGAAGAATAGGGCAAGTGTCCAGTCAAGGACCACCCGGACTTTCCGGTTAAATGTCGGGACCCTCGACAAATGGTAAGTGCGGTGCAGGAACCAGGCGATCCAGCCGCGCGCCTTCACGCCGTACACCTGGGCCACGCCCTTGTGCAGCCCGAGGCTGGCCACCGAGCCCGCGTAGGCGTGCCGGTACGGCTTGAGCGGCTTGCCCCGCAGCGTGGCGACGATGTTGTCGCCGAGGACCTTCGCCTGCCGTACGGCGTGCTGGGCGTTGGGCGCGGTGAACTCGCCCGGCTTGGTGAGGTCGGGCACGGCCGCGTTGTCGCCCGCCGCGAACGCGTCGTGCAGGCCCTCCAGGGTGAGCTCGGCGGTCGCCTTGAGCCGCCCCTTGTCGTCGACCGGCAGGTCCGACTCGCGGACGACCGGCTGCGGCTTCACGCCCGCCGTCCACACCAACGTGCCGGCGTCGAACGCCTCGCCGTCGCTCAACTCGATGTGGCCGTCCTCGGCCGACTTGAGCAGCGTTTCGAGCTTGACGTCGATGCCGCGGCGGCGCAACGCCTCGACCGTCCACTTGCCCATGTCGCGGCCGACCTCGGGCAGGATGTGATCGGTCGCCTCGACGAGCACCCAGCGCATCTCGTCGGCCCGCAGATGCGGGTAGTACTTGGTCGCGCTGCGGGCCATGTCTTCGAGCTCGGCCAGCGCCTCCACGCCGGCGAAACCGCCGCCGACGAACACGAAGGTGAGCGCCCGCCGCTTGAGCGCGGCGTCCTCTGTCGACTCCGCGATGTCCAGCTGCGCGAGCACGTGGTTGCGCAGGTAGATGGCCTCGCCGACGGTCTTGAAACCGATGCCGTGCTCGGCCAGGCCGGGGATCGGCAGGGTACGGGAGATCGAGCCCGCGGCGACGACCAGCAAGTCGTACGAAAGCTCGCGCGTGCCGTCGTCGGTCAGCTCGGCTCCCACCAGCTGGACGAGCGCCCGATGCCGCCCGTGGTCGATCCGGGTGACGCGGCCGTTGAGGACGCGCACCCGGGGCAGCACCTGGCGCAGCGGCGCCACGACGTGCCGGGGCTCGAGGTTCCCCGCGGCCGCCTCCGGCAGGAAGGGCTGGTAGGTCATGTACGACTGGGGGTCGACGACAGTGACCTCAACGTCGCCGCGCTTAAGCTCCCGGCGCAGCTTCTGCTGGAGCCGAAGGGCCGTGTACATCCCGACGTAGCCGCCGCCGACGATGAGCACACGTGCAGTGGTGTTTATCGGGGACATGTCCGGAGCCTTACCCATGGCGACCGTCACCTCACTCAAGGAGCTTGTGAATCTATTCACAAGCTTTCGCACACTTAGAGCATGCCGATGCGGGAGGAAATTCCCGTCCCTGGCACTTTTCGATGAGGTGGCGCAAGTCACGCTATTTCGCTCCGAACCCGGGGGCTCCGTCGTGCATCACACATCAAGGAACGGGGGGTGCGGGTCAGGGCCAGACGGGGGCGTCAGGCGATGACACCATCGCTTGGCAGGCCCTGCCCCGCAGCCAAACCCCTTGACGAGCCTCACACCTTCATTGACCGTCCGTGCCGTCAATGGAAGCGGCTCTGGTGAAGACCGCGTCGAGCATCTCCGTGGTGACCCGGCCGGTGAAGGTGTTCTGCTGGCTCGGGTGATAGCTGCCGAGCAGCCGTACGACATGTCCGCCCGGCGCCACCAGCTCGACCTCGACGCCGTGGCCGAAGGACGGCCGGGGCCGGGGCAGCTTGTAACCGGCCTGCCGGAGCGCGGGCCACACGCCCTGCCAGGCATAACCGCCGAGCGCGACGATCGCCCGTACGCTGCCGGCCACCTCCGAGACCTCCCGCTCAAGCCAGGGAAGGCACGCGGCGCGCTCGGCGGGCGTGGGTTTGTTGTCGGGCGGAGCGCAGCGAACCGTGGCCGCCACCCGGGTCCCGATCAACCGCTGGCCGTCGCCCGCGTACGCGCTGGTCGGCAGGGTGGCGAGCCCCACCCGATGCAGCGACGCGAACAGCCAGTCGCCCGACCGGTCCCCCGTGAAGATCCGGCCCGTACGGTTGCCGCCGTGCGCCGCCGGGGCCAGTCCGACGATCAGGATCCGCGGCTCCTCGTCACCCCACCCCGAGATGGGACGGCCCCAGTACGTCTCGGTCGCGTACGCCCGGCGCCGCTCGACCGCGACCCGCTCGCGCCACTCGACGAGCCGCGGGCAGGCGCGGCAGACCGACTGCCGGGCGACCAGCTCGGCCAGCGTCGGGGCGGACGCGGCCAGCTCTGTCACGTCCTCGGGGGTATGCGCCACCGGCGTGTCCGGCCCGGCGGGGTCGCCCGGCCACCCGGTTCCCGGCCGAACGAAGGGCGCGTTGGTCATGCGGGCATCCTGCCACCCGCCGGGGGCGCACCCCTAGGCGCGCTGGCTCTGCCGGGCGCGATGCCGGAACACCCGCCACAGGTAGGAGGCCAGCTCGACCGTGTAGCGGTACCACAGCCGTTTGGGGTCGCGGTACAGGCGATACAGGAAGCCGATCCGGAGCCGCAGCACCCACGTCGGGTACCACTCGCGGCGTTCGGCCAGGTGCTCGAGATAGGCACCGCAGGTAATGATGACCGGCACCTCCAGCCGGTCGCGGTTCTCCGCGACGAACCGCTGCTGCAGCGGCGTGCCGAGGCCGACCTGCAGGATGTCGGGCTTCGCCTCGTTGATCTCGGCGATGATCCGTTCGGTGTCGGCCGCGGGCAGCCGGCCGTTGTCCGAGCCCCAGTGCCCGTGCTGGGTGCCGACGATGTGGATGCCGGGGAACCACTTCTCCAGGTTGACCGCCGCGGTGTCCGCGACCCCGGGGGCGTTGCCGAACAGGTAGATCCGCCAGCCCTCCGCGGCGGCCGAGCCGAACAGGTCGTCGGTCAGGTCGTCGTTGGCCATCCGCGCGGGTAGCGGCCGGCCGAGGATCTTCGCCGCCATCACGACCCCCCACCCGTCGGCCAGGTTGAGGTCGAAGGAGTTCATCAGCTCCCGCAGCCCACGGTTGCGCTGCGCGGCCATCACGTAGTTGGGATTGGCGAAGGTCACCAGCAGCTGCGTTCGCGTCTGGACGGCCTCCCCCACGAACCGCCGGAGCAGTGGCACGTCAGCCACGCTCACCCGTACACCCATGACATCGACGGTGTCGTGCGGCCAAACCGGCATTGCTCTCCCTGCGCGGACCACGTACCGAACGTACGGGAAAGGGGAGCATACCGAGAGGCAAAGGAGTGATGTTACTCGGGTAACGATTGACTACACGAGAGACCAAGCGATCCCGTCGAGAATGTCGTGTTCGCTGGCCACGATGGCGCCGAAGCCGTACTCCCGTATGAGGCGGTCGAGGATCAGCGCACCGGCGCCGCTCACGTCGACCCGGCCCGGATGCATGACGCCGACCTTCGCGCGCTCTTCGTGGGTGGAGTGCAGCAGCCAGCGGGTTACCTCGTGCACCTGCGTCGCGGTGATGCGCGACAGGTGGATGCGCGTCGAATCGTACTTGGGCAGGCCGAGCGCCATGCCGACCACGGTGGTGACGGCCCCGGCCAGGCCGACCAGCGTACGCGCCCGGTCGACCGGCACTGTCTCGCGTACGGAGGCCAGCGCCGCGTCGATGTCGGCGGCGGCGTCGGCGATCTGCTCTGGGGTGGGCGGGTCGCCCCGCAGGTGCCGCTCCGTCATCCGGACGCAGCCGATGTCGACCGACCGGGCCGCCTCGACCTCGACGCCGCCGTATACGAACTCGGTCGAGCCGCCGCCAATGTCGACCACGAGGTACGGCCGCGGCGGGCGGGGCGCGATGAGGTCGCGGGTGGCGCCCATGAATGACAGCGCCGCCTCCTCATCACCCGTGATGACCTCGGGCTCGACACCGAAGATGTCCACGACGCCATCAACGAACTCGGCCCGGTTGCGGGCGTCGCGGGTGGCGCTGGTGGCGACCACGCGTACCCGTTCGGCTCCGTGCGCGTCGACGAGCTTGGCGTAGCAGCGCATCGCGGCGAAGGTCCGTTCGAGGGCCTCGGGCGCCAGCACGCCGGTCTGGTCGACTCCCTGGCCCAGCCGGACGATCTCCATCCGCCGTTCCAGGTCGGTCAGGCGGTCGGTGATGTCGGCGACCAGGAGCCGCACCGAGTTGGTCCCGCAGTCGACAGCTGCGACACGAGTCACCGTCGCGGCACCTCCCCTCCCTCGGTGGAGATCAATACCGGTTCCTGACCTTCGTTGTAAAGAGGACGGACGCACGGCCCGGACCGCCACCACGCTGGAAGCGCTTCGAGCGCCTCCGCGCCGAGCGGATTGCTCCCGGGCACCGCGAGCTCGTGCGCCACCAGCGCATGCAGGCATTTGACGCGGTTCGGCATGCCCCCGGCGGTCTGGGTGCCCGCGGGCAGCGGCTCGATTCCGTCGTCGCGGGCGGCCGCGTCCCGGCGCGTCCGGTAGTCGGCGTGGGCGGCGTGGTACCGCTCGGCGAGGTCCGGATCGGTGGCCAGCCGGGCCGTCATCTCCCGCATCAGGCCGCTCGCCTCGAGCGTCCCGACGGCCGAGGCGGCCTTCGGGCAGGTCAGGTAGAACAGCGTCGGGAACGGGGTGCCGTCCGGCAGCCGCGGCGCCGTCTCGATCACGTCGGGCAGCCCGCACGGGCAGCGGTGCGCGACGCGCCGCGCGCCGCGCGGCTCGCGCCCGAGTTGGGCGGCCACGGCCGCCCGGTCGCGCTCCTCCATGCCGTTCCACACCCTTGCCGTCGATCAGCGTTTGTCCGCGCCCGGCTCTCCAACCTCAGTCGAATCCCCGTACCACGACGGTACCCTGCGTACTTTCGAAGCTCAGCGGCCTTGTCAGAAGCTCAGCGGCCGTTGTCGGCGGCCTCCACCGAGCGCCATAGCGTCACGTACCACGGTGGCGTGCGGTGGGTCTGGCCCCGCCCGGCGCTCTGCCCGGCCCCGCCACTGCCGTCGAGCACCACGTAGCACTTCTCGCCCGGCATGCAGTAGTGCAGGCGGCGTCGCGCCTCTCTTTTAATGTACGACTCGTCGCCGAGCCGCTTTTTGTGCTGCGCGAGCTGCTCGACCTGCTGCTGGGCGACGCGCTGCTGCTGCCGCAGCGCGGCGATCTCGCGGCGCTGGGCGATGTACTCCCGGATGGGGTACGCCAGGCTCAGCGCGATCGCACACACCACGACCGCCAGGATCGCGGCCCGGCTGGTCAGGTGCCCGCGCGCCCCGCCCCGTACGGCCGCGGCCGCACGGGAGGTGTCGCCCCTGGGGGAGGAGCCGCCGGCCACCGCGGGTCAGCCGTCCCAGCGGAACCGCGGGAACGCCTGGGCTCCGGCGTACCGGGCGGCGTCGTCGAGCAGTTCCTCGATGCGCAGCAGTTGGTTGTACTTCGCGACGCGGTCGCTGCGGGCCGGGGCGCCGGTCTTGATCTGCCCGCAGTTGGTCGCCACGACCAGGTCGGCGATCGTGGTGTCCTCGGTCTCGCCGGACCGGTGGCTCATCATGCACGTGTAGCCGTTGCGATGCGCCAGCGTGACCGCGTCGAGGGTCTCGGTGAGCGTGCCGATCTGGTTGTCCTTGACCAGCAGCGAGTTGGCGACGCCGCCGTCGATGCCGCGCTGCAGCCGCTCGGGGTTGGTGACGAACAGGTCGTCGCCCACGATCTGCACCGTGCCGCCGAGCGCCTCGGTAAGGGCCCGCCAGCCGTCCCAGTCCTCCTCGGACAGCGGGTCCTCGATGGACACCAGCGGGTAGGCGCTCAGCAGGTCGCGATAGTACGAGGTCATCTCGTCGGCCGACCGCTTCGTGCCCTCGAAGTCGTACGAACCGTCCGCGTGGAACTCGGTGGCGGCCACGTCGAGGGCGAGCGCGACGTCGCGGCCCGGGGCGAATCCGGCCTTTCCGATCGCCTCGACGATGAGGTCGAGGGCGTTGCGGTTGCTCGGCAGGTCGGGGGCGAAGCCGCCTTCGTCGCCGAGCCCGGTGGCCAGGCCCTTGCCCTTGAGCACGGACTTGAGCGCGTGGTAGACCTCCGCGCCCCAGCGCACCGCGTCGCCGAACGTCGGGGCCCCGATCGGCGCGATCATGAACTCCTGGACGTCGACGTTGGAGTCGGCGTGCGCGCCGCCGTTGAGGATGTTCATCATCGGGACCGGCAGCAGGTGCGCGTTGGGGCCGCCCACGTACCGGAACAGCGGGAGCCCGGCCGAGTCGGCCGCGGCGTGCGCCACCGCCAGGCTGACCCCGAGGATGGCGTTGGCGCCGAGCCGCGACTTGGCCGGCGTGCCGTCGAGGTCGATCATCGTCTGGTCGATGAGGCGCTGGTCGGCGCCGTCGTACCCGACGATCGCCGGGGCGATGTCGTCTTCCACGCCGGCGACCGCCTTCTGCACGCCCTTGCCGCCGAAGCGTTCGTCGCCGTCACGCAACTCGACGGCTTCGAACTGACCGGTGGACGCCCCGCTCGGCACGGCCGCTCGGCCTTCGCTGCCGTCGTCGAGCAGCACATCGACCTCGACGGTGGGATTGCCGCGGGAATCGAGGATCTCCCGGGCGACTACGGCGTCGATCGACGACACGAGCGGCTCCTTGTGATCACAGCTGTGATGGTTCGTCCCCCCGAGCGTAGTGGCGCCTCGCGCCAGGACCGAACTGGCACGCCGAGTGCGATTTTCCGCCCTGTTACGGAACCGTGTCCGCCTTGGCGGTTGACCCGCAGACGATCGATGTTGTCCACTATAAGAGTCAAAACGACTTGAATAGTAGGAATAGTTGAAAACCCCGGGAATGGAGAAGCGCGATGAGACAGCGATCCGCCGCCGTGGCCCTGCTGCTGGCCGCCGCGGGGGCTCTCACCGCGTGTGGCGGTGCTTCTGGCGGCTCCGACTCGGGCAAGCCGACGCAGGTCAAGCTGGGTTTCTTCCCCAACGTGACGCACGCGACCGCGCTCGTGGGCGTGGAGAAGGGGATCTTCACCAAGTACCTGGGCACCGCGCCCAAGACGGCCGCCTTCAACGCGGGCCCGGCCGCGGTCGAAGCGCTGTTCGCCAAGGGCATCGACGCGACCTTCGTCGGCCCCAACCCGGCGATCAACGCCTGGTCGCAGTCGCACGGGCAGGCCATCAAGATCATCTCCGGTGCGGCTTCAGGTGGCGCGTCCCTCGTCGTGAAGCCGTCTATCAGGTCCGTCGCCGACCTCAAGGGCAAGGAGATCGCCACCCCGCAGCTTGGCAACACGCAGGACGTGGCCGCCCGCTACTACCTCAAGCAGCAAGGCCTCACCGCCAACAAGGACGGCAGCGGCGACGTCAAGATCGTGCCGCAGGAGAACTCGCAGACCGTCGACACCTTCGAACAGGGCACCATCGACGGCGCCTGGGTGCCCGAGCCATTCGCCTCCCGGCTCGTCATCGAGGGCAAGGGCAGGCGGCTGATCGACGAGAAGAACCTATGGCCCGGCGGCACGTTCGTGACGACCCACCTGATCGTCCGTACCGACTTCGCCAAGGACCACCCGGACCTGGTGAAAAAGCTGGTCCAGGCCACGGTGGAGTCGACCGATTACATCAACGACAACCCCGCTGAGGCCAAGTCCGCGGTAAACAGCGAGCTGCAGAAACTCACCGGCAAGCCGCTGCAGAGCGACGTCATCGACGCCGCTTTCAAGGAGATCACCTACACCACGGATCCGGTCACATCGTCGTTGATCGAAGGCGCCGAGCACGCCGAGCAGGTCGGTCTGCTCAAGCCCGTGGACCTGAACGGCATCTACGACCTCGGGCCGCTGAACGAAGTCCTCGAGGCGAACGGAAAGGCACAGGTCGCGACCCGATGACACAAGCCACACAGGAGGCATCGAGCCGGACCGCGACCGCGGTCCGGCTCAGTGGCGTCTCAAAAGCATTCGGTTCGGGGGCGCCCGCGCTGCTGGCCCTCGACAAAGTCTTTCTGGACATGGCACCGGGTGAGTTCGTGTGCCTTGTCGGGGCCTCCGGCTGCGGCAAGACCACGTTGCTCTCGTTGGTGGCCGATCTCGACCAGCCGTCCGCCGGATCCATCGACATAGGCGGCGCCCGGGTCGCGCTGATGTTCCAGGAACCCGCGCTGTTCCCGTGGCTGACCGCCACCCGCAACATCGAGCTCGCGCTGAAGATGCGCCGCGTGCCCCGGCGGGACCGCCGGGCGCGGGCGGCCGAGCTGCTCGCGTCCGTACATCTCACCGGATTCGAGAAGAAGCGGCCCCATCAGCTGTCCGGCGGCATGCGCCAGCGGGTGGCGCTGGCCCGGGCGCTCGCCCTCACCATCGACGAGGGCGACACGCGTAGCACCGTGCTACTGATGGACGAACCGTTCGGCGCGCTCGACGCGATGACTCGCGACCTGCTGCACGACGAGATCGAGCGGATCTGGCGGGAGCGCAACCTGACGGTGCTGTTCGTGACGCACAACGTACGGGAGGCCGCCCGCCTCGGCGACCGGGTGGTGCTGTTGAGCAGCCGCCCGGGCAGCGTGGTCGAGGAATTCCCGGTGCCCATGAACCGGCCGCGCCGGATCGACTCGCCAGAGGTGGCCAAGCTGGCCGCGACCATCACCGACCGTTTGCGCGAGGAGGTCGGCCGCCATGGTCACTGAGCGGCGAACCGCCGAGGGTGCGGAGTGGCCGGCGACCGCCCAGCGGAATCGTCCCGGAGAGTCGAGCCGGCAGCGAAGCGACCGAGAGGGAGAGCGCGACCATGGTTACTGATATCGACCGGCAGATCACCGGTCTGGACGCGCTGGAGCAGGCCGCCGGGTCGCGCCGTCGCGTGCCCGCCCGAATCTGGTCGGTGACCTGGCCGGGGCTGACCGCCATCGCGATCGCCCTCGGCGCCTGGGAACTCGTCGTGCTGAGCGGCTGGAAAAACCCCTGGGTGCTGCCGGGGCCGCGCGACGTACTGCCGGTGTTCTGGGAGACGGTGACCAGCGGTCGATTCTGGTCCGCGGCCGGTCTGACGATGCGGCGTGCCGCGATAGGCTTCGCGGCCGCGGTGACGGTCGGCATGGTCGTCGGCGCGGCGGTGTCGCGCTCTCGAGTGCTGCGCCGCGCCTTCGGGTCCTTGATCACCGGGCTGCAGACGATGCCGTCGATCGCGTGGTTCCCGCTGGCCATCCTGCTGTTCCAGCTGAGCGAGAGCGCGATCCTGTTCGTGGTCGTGCTGGGTGCGGCGCCGTCGATCGCGAACGGGCTGATCGCCGGGGTCGACTACACGCCGCCCATCCTGCTGCGGGCCGGAAAGGTGCTCGGGCTGCGCGGGGTTTCGCTGTATCGGCACTTGATCCTGCCCGCCTCGCTGCCCTCGTTCCTCGCTGGGCTCAAGCAGGGCTGGGCGTTCGCCTGGCGCAGCCTGATGGCTGGTGAGCTGCTCGTCATCATCGGGAACACGCAGTCCATCGGCACGCTGCTGCACTTCTCCCGAGAGCTGAGCGACACCGCCGCCATGATCTCCGTGATGATCGTCATCCTGATCATCGGCATCGCCGTCGATCAGCTCTTCGGCTTCGCCGACCGTTCCCTCCGCAACCGCTGGGGCCTCAACACGCCATAGCCGTCGTGATGATGCGGTCACTCAGCCGAATGGATCGGCTCGACTGCCCGAGGCAGGCACGCGAACGTATCTATCCCAAACGGCAGCGCCGCGCCTCGAGTTCGTCGACCAGTTGCAGCCATGCCGTCGCATGACTTCGTGCCACTGTGGTGATCGTATCTAGGCAATGGGCCGGAAGCCGATTCGCCACACTGGTGCGCTCATCAGGCTGGATAGGGCCGTTATGCAGCCAGGCCAAAAGCATCCTGCCGACGTTGTTGTACCGCAGGGCAGGGTCGCAACACAGGCGCCGGATGGCGGCGGCGAGGTCTATCTCATCTGCTGGGTCTCCGTTTTCCGAACCGCCATCGACAGAATGACTAATCCCCTTTGCCCCATCACGACTGGGCGTCGCCTGTACGCGGTGTTTCGCCGGGACCGGATCCTCACCTGCCTCCAGGCGTCTGCGAACATCCAGCACCGTCGACGGGGCAAGTCCGGCGGCTCGTGCGACCTCGCGCAGCGAGCTCTCCGGCTTTGCCAGCAGCAGTTCTCCGGCGAGTCGGCGGGCCTCTGCACCGTTCACCGGACGGACCCGACCATCACGGCCCAGCCGCGCATCGGATGTTCCCGCACCGCACCCGACCCCAGTCCTGATGCTCCTTACGGTGGTGGGGGAAAGGTTGACGACCTCCGCGACCATTCGATCGGACCAGTGTCGGTGCGACCACATGAGCCGGATCGCAGCGGCTCGCCGGTCGGTCAATGACAGCGGCAGCCCATGCGTCACGTTGGCCTGCACGGCGATGGCGAAGACGTCCCGTTCATCGCCGTCGTACCAGCGCACTGTGATCACAGATTGGCCTCGCATGATCGCAGCGCGCAGCCGGTGCATTCCGTCGACCACACGCATCGACGGCCGGTGGACAACAATCGGCGGCAACGGCGTCACCGACTCGGCAAGCCGCCGAATGTGCTCGTGATCCTCACCGGCCGACCGCGGCGAATGCGCCGGCAACAGCTGATCGATTCGCGCTTCACCGACCTGCCATTGTTCCGACGCGAACTCCAGCCAGTCCTGCGACTTGGCTCCGACCGCAGATTGGTCGTCAAATCTAGCTGGCCGGTCAGATTCCATTGCTATCCTTTCAACTCCACGAGCAGCGGTCCGACCGCGCCTTTGCTGGAAATGACCAGACCGCGAAGTGGAGCTCGCGGCGAGCGAACTAGATGTGCATCGGAATGCCGTCCCTGGATTCGACCATGACTCAAGGGAGGTCAAGGTAACGCTCGGCGGCTTCAAAGCTGTTTCACATCTGCTTCAGGCCGTGCTACTTGACACTTTTGAATGGCGCACCTTTGAATCTAGAACGCCGAATGTTCTCGGCCACCACCGGCCGGAGCAGTCGCATGACAGCCTGTTTCAAGATCACGATCGGCCTGGTGAGCCGCCGGGGCTCAGCTCACTATCGCGGCGGCGACCATCCTGACGCGGGCAGCCGACGGAGCAGTGTCTCGGTGAACCGGGCGGCCTCGGCGGGCCGGGCCGCTGCGAAGTTGACACGAATCGCCGGCCATGGCGCGGCGAAATGCCGGCCTTGCAGCACCTTGAACCCCTCCTCGGCCAACTCGCGCACGAACTCGTCCTCCGAGAGCGGAGCAGGTACCGGAATGAGGACACTTGGCCCCTTGACCGCGAGTCCAGGGAGGCCGGCGCCGAACAACTCGGCGGCGCGCTCGACGGCCGTCACGTTGGCCGCGCGCAGCGGCTCCAGACCGCCCTGGCGGAGGAACAGCGCCCAGCTCCGCTGCCAGGTCGCCGGAGGAGACGAGGCCGTCAGCTCCGGGACGGCCTCCTCGGCGAACCGCTCGCCGTACACGAACCCGAGACGCCCGCCGACGCCCGCCAGCTTGTGAAAGGACACAACCAAGTCGGCCCCCCGGACAGGGGGGAATGCGCTGTGGAACCATACATACGTGCCGTTGACGATGATCCGGCGACCCGCTCGCGCCATCGCCTCCAGCGCCTCGCGCTGCTCGGGGGTGAGCGTGGCGCCATCGGGATTCCGACACGGCGAGGTCAGCCACAGCAAGCCGGACGGATCGCTCGCACCCGCCGTGATCTCCTCCCACGAGGCATGTGCGAGCACCGCCCCGTGGGCAGTGAGTATGGGAACGACGCCGAGGAAGGTGGGGCGCTCTAGGGTGATGTGCCGATGGCAGCGGCCGTAGCAGAGCGCGGCGGCCCGCACGCCAGAGACCACCGTGATCAGCCGGGCGTCGAGGCCGAACTCGCGCCCGATCTCCTCCCGCAGCGGCTCATCGCCGGCCAGCGGCGCCGTCCGCAGGAGACTCTCCACGCCACCCGCCCGGTGCAGGCAGTCCTGCCAGAGCCGGGTCGCCTCGACCGGCCAGAACGGCTGCGGACCGGACAGATCGATCAGCATCGAGCTCCTCCGGTTGACTCGGCGGAACCTACCTTGACTCGGAAATGAATCATGGTAATGACACGTTCATGGCGATGGCTAGGTCGTCCCGCGGCGCCCGGGATGGTTGCCGAGCTCGCCCTTTCAGCGGACGGCGCGCTGGTCGTCGCTTGCGTGGTGGGGCCGGAACCGGGGGGCGACGCCGACCGGCGATCGCTGTGGGTGACGGAGACGACCGGGACGCCGCGCTGGGAGAGGCTCGGCGCCGTGGACGACGACGAGCCCGCCCATCCGAGGTTTGCCCCCTCCGGGACGGACCTGGTGAGCGCCGGCCAACACGGACTCCTGGTCCTCGACGCCGCCGGTGGCTCGCCCGCCCTCTATCCGGCCGGCCGGCCGGCGGGGCCCGCGGCCTGGGACCCGGAGGCGCGCCGGATCGCCTTCGCCGCTGCTCCCCCGGACACGGCCCTGGCCGCGCCGCTGCTGCGGGCCACAGAGCCCGGGTTCGACCTGGACGGTCGCGGCTGGCTCAGCGAGACCGTCCGGCAGATCCACATCGCCTCACCGGAGAACGGGACGGCGGAGGCGGTGACCAAGTTCCCTGCCGACTGCGCGGACGTCTCCTGGGGGCCGGAAGGCAACTCCCTGCTCTACGTCTCGTCCCGCCATGAGGGACGGTTTCGCGACTTCGGCGGCCAAGTCTTCCTCCTCGATCTCTCCGACGGGACGGAGCAGGCGCTGACCGAGCCCGACATCGGGCCGCGCCATCCTGTGTACCTGCGAAACGGCTCGTCCGTTGTCGTCGCCGCGCTGACCGGTGCCGAGGGCGCTGGGCGAACCGCCGCTCTGTACGCCGTCGACCTGCGCGACGGCACCCGGACACGGCTGACCGATCCCGAGACGTTCGAGGTGGCGCATCCCCTCACGTCCATGGCGTCCGGCGTGTTCCTCACCGGAGACACAGCGGTGACGCTCCGGGTGGTTCGCGGGGCGGTGGAGGTCGTCGCCGTGGCCCCGGGCCGTCCCGGCGACCACTGGACGCTGCTCGGCGGCCAACGGCAGATCGGCTGCCTGGACGCGAACGCCGCTGGGATCGCCGCGGCCGCGTACTCGGCCCGGGAAGCCGGCGAGGTGTGGACGCTCGCCGGTGATGACGTCCCTAGACTCCGCGGACGCACGGGGCGGCGCACACCTCGGGTCGCGGACGAGGACGGCGGAGACACGAAGATGGAGTTGCGCGCGCTCACCGCGATCGCTCCCGATGGTGTGGAGATCGACGGCTGGCTCGCCCTTCCGCGAACCGCCGGCGGACCGCTGCCCCTCGTCGTCTGGCTGCACGGAGGTCCCGGCGCGCAGGCCGGCTGGCTACCGCCACCGGACGCGCGGGCCCTCGCCGGTGATGGCCTCGCCTGCCTGTACCTCAACCCACGCGGCTCGGTAGGACGAGGCGAGGCGTTCGCCCGCGGGCTGCTCGGGCGGCTCGGGGAGGTCGACCGGTACGACGTACTGGCCGTCCTCGACGCCGCCCGCCAAACGGGCCTGATCGACGTGGCGCGGATCGGCCTCCACGGTGTCTCGTACGGCGGTTATCTGGCGGGCATGCTGTGGAGCGGGCATGACGTGTTCCGCGCGGCCGTCGTGGAGCGCGGCATCACCTCCTGGACGGTGCACCGGGCGATCAGCGACCACGGGATCGCCGTCACCGACGGGTACTGGCGCGGCGGGCCGCCGCCCCCAGAGCGGCCCGATCCGATGAACGCGCCGTTGCGCAACCGGTCACCGGTTCTGCTGCTGGCGGCGGAGGAAGACCGCCGGTGCCCGGCCGCCGAATCCCGGCTGCTCTTCAACCGGCTATACGAGGCGGGCGTCGCGGCGGAACTCGCCATCCTGCCGGGTACCGGTCACAACGTGGGCGCGGCCGCGCCGCGGGTTCGCCGCGCCAGGGCCGCGCTCCTGCGCGAGTGGTGGGCTCGACATCTCGCTCCGGACGAGGGTTCCACGCATCCCACGTCGGTCAGCCGCGGCTGACACGCTCGCCGTCCAGGTCTCGAACGTCGGCGAGTAGGCGCAGCACCGCGGCCCGCTGACCAGGGCGCATAGAGCCGATCAGGCCGGACATCTCCATCAGGTCCCGCATATCCTGGCCGACGGAGGAGACTACGTTGGCCGTCGCGAGGTCGCGGCGCAGCAGATCCAGCGCGATCGCGGCTTGGGCGGCGAACACCGTCGCCAGAGCGAGCGCGTCAGTGGCGGTTCGGCCGGACGCGCTGTCCAGCACCTCCAGCACACCTAGCGGCGCGTCCTCCCGCAGCAGCGGCGCCGCCATGATCGCACGTGGCACGTAGCCGGTGGACTCCGCGATGTCGCGGGCGAACGCCGCCTCCGTGGCGCTGTCTGCCACCGTCACCGGCTGCCGGGCCGCCAGCGACCAGCCGGCCACTCCTCGGTCCGCCCGGAACCGTCGGCCGTTCAGCTCACCCTCGCCGGCGCCCGCTACGGCCTCGAACACGAACTCGCCGGCTGCCTCGTCCAGCCGGAGTACCGAGCACGCCTTGGCCTCGTGCGCCGACAGTGCGGTCTCCACAACGGACTGCAGCATCGCGCGGTGCGCGGCCTCATAGGCCTGGCGGGACGCGATCAACGTCGCGACGAGATGGTCGTCGGTCATCATTCCTCCCTGCGGACGTTGGCCGCGGTCAGGTAAAGAAGGGTTTTCACCTGAAAGGGCGTGAGACCCGGGTGTGCGCCGAGGATCCTGGCGCACATGCCCGCGATGTGCGGGGTGGCGAAGCTGTTTCCCGTGCAAGTGATGGTGCTGCCGCGTAGCCACGCGACCGACACCTCCTGGCCGCGCGCGAAGAATTCCACCGGCGGGTGGGGGTTGTAGTAGAAGATCTCGGGGTCGGTCATCTGGTGGCTGCCCACGGAAATGACGGATGAGAACCTCCAGGGGAAGCTCGCGACCGGCGTGTTGTGCGCCGACGCCACAATGAGCGTCCGGCGGAAGTAGGCCAGGTCCGCCAGCCGGTACAGCACCTCGGCCGTCTCCCGCTTGGTGGTCGAAAGGCTGAGGTTGATCACGTCGCAGCGGTTGTCGATCGCCCAGCGCAGCCCCGCAGTGAGCGCCTCGCCGCTGCCAAAGAACCCCATGCCGAGCACCCGGACGCTGACGATCTCACAGCCGGGGGCCAGCGCGCGGATGATCCCCGCGCACGCCGTCCCGTGCCCGCACATGTCGTGGCCGGCGTCGGCGGTCACGGTCACCGTGTCACCGTCCTGCTCAGCGGCGTACGACTCGAACGGACCGACGAGCGGATGGCCCGGCTCGATCCCGCTGTCGATGACGGCCACCCGCGTGCCCGCACCGCTGCCATCGCCGAAAGCCCAGCCGGGCGTCACCTCGGCGGGCCAGGGTGCGCGGAGCCCGTCGTCTCCGGTGTGGACCGAGCCGTCGTACGTCCAGGAGAGGTCGAGCCCTTCGATGTCGGAACCACCGCGCCGGGTCATCGTCGTCACAGTGCACTACCACCATCCCCGCGTAGGATTTTCGCCGCCTGGGCCACTCCGGCCGCGTTGCCCTTGTCCCGGTACCGCTGCTCCGCGGCCTGCGCCGCCTGCGCCGCCTCGACGGCCGGACCGCCCGTCGCCACCAGCACCCGCGCCTTGTCCAGCAGCGCGGTGGCCTGGATATCGGGTGAGTCCGTCCGCCCGGCGGCCTGCAGGGCGAGCTCGATCTCGGTGGTCGCTACGTCCGTGCGTCCCGTCCGTGCGCACGCGCACGCACGGGCCCCGTGCCAGCCGGCGGGTTGGGACGGAGAGCCGCCGACCGGCGAGTCCGCGAGCAGCGCCGCCGCCTCCTCAGCGCGGCCGAGCGTCAGCAGGACGCGGGCCAGGTCGGCGGTGGCTCCGACGGCCGCGCTGGAGTCGCCGATCCGGGTCAGTGCAGCTAGCGCGCCACGCAGTGTGCGCTCGGCCGCGGCCGCGTCGCCGCGCAGCGACAGCAACCGGCCGGTGAACAACGGCAGTGTCGCCGTTACGTAGGGGTGCCCGATGTCCTCGGCGACGTCCTCGGCCCGGCGCAGCAGTGCCGCACCCTCGTCGAACCGCTCCCGCATGGCGAGCAGGACGGCGAGTGGGCCGGTGATCGCCACCTCGACGAGGCCCTTGCCGTTCGGAAGCGAGCCGAGTAGCTCTTCGCACCGCGCGATGGCCGCGTCCGCCGACATCGGACCGAGCCACATCGACATGGCCAGCCCGCCGAGCGCTCCGGCGGTCTCCAGCGCGGTGCCCGCTCGCAAGGCCGATTCCAGGCTGCGCTCCAGCGCCCGCACCGCCGACCCGTACTGTCCCGCCGCCTGCCGCGCCTGACCGGCTAGCAGCAGCGAGCGGGCGAGGCCATCGTGATCGTGGTGCTCGGTGAAGACGACGACGGCCCGCTCCGCACGGTCGAGGAGGTCCTCGACCGGTGTCGCTCCGTCCCCGATCCGGGCGAGGCCGAGCACTGCGTGCGTCTTGGCGCGCACGTCACCGGTGCGTTCGCTCCGGTCGAGCAGGCCGCGCAGCACCGAGCTCGCCTCTTCGGCCTGACCCGAGGCGAGCAGTGCGTTGCCCAGCGCGACCTGGAGATCCGGCAGCTCGGCGTCGTCCGGGCTGCAGCCGTCGAGAGCGCGGCGCAGCAGGTCGCGCGCGGCCGACAGGTCGCCGCGGGCCAGGGCGCGGCTTCCTACCCGGCCGAGGATGCGCCGGGCGCCCGCACGCATCCGCTCCGCGTGATCGGGCCGGCCCAGCTCGGTGTACAGCCGCGCCGCGATCTCGAAATGCCGTCCTGCGCCCTCGTCGGCGGCGAGGGCGTCGTCGCCGGTGGCTCGGTCGGCGATCCGCTCGTGCAGCTCCGCGCGGTACGCCTTGGCGAGCCCCGCGTAGGCGACCTCGCGGATCTGCGTGTTGCGGAACCGGAACGTCCCCGCGGCCTGCGGTCCCACGGCCTCGATCAGCCAGCGCCGCTCCAGCCGGGCCAGGACGGTCGGTAGATCCGCCACCGGCTCCGCCTTGCCCAGCTCGGCCAACAGCTCCGGCTCGAACTCGTCGCCCACCATCGCCGCGTGGCCGAGGACCGTCCTGGCGTCCCGGTCGAGCCGGTCCAGGCGGGCGGCGATCAGCGTCTGGATCGTCGACGGGAGCCCCGGTGTCGGCGTGTCGTCCCGCAGCGAGGCGATCATCTGCTCGATGAACAGCGGGTTCCCGCCCGTCGTGGCGACGACCCGGCGCAGCACGGTCTCGGCCGCGTCCCCGTGCCCCGTAACCTCCGCCAGCCCGTGCGCGAGCTCGAGGGCGGGTCCCTGCTCGAGGGCCGACAGCACGATCGTGCCCGCCGACAGCTTGCCGCCCGCCCAGCCCGGCCTCCGATCGAGCAGGTCGAGTCGCGCGACGCACAGCAGCGTCAGCGACACGCCGCGAACCGCATCCGCGAGATGGTCGAGCAGGTCGAGCAGCCCCGGGCTGGCCCACTGGAGATCGTCCAGGACGAGCAGGACCCCGCAGTCGGCCGCGGCGGACACCAGCATCTTGCGGACCGTCCAGAACACCTCCTCTGTCGTGGCCTCCAGGCTCGGTACCGCGCCCAGCCCGCCGAGCGCCTGGGTGAGCGGCTCGTAGGTGTCGCCGCGCTGGAATGGATGGCACGCCCCGGTGAGGACGAGGGCGCCGTCGCGTTCAGCGGCCATCCGCACCTCCAGGGCCAGCCGGGACTTGCCGATGCCGGGCTCGCCCAGCAGCGTCAGCAGGTGGCACAGACCCGACCGCCGCGCGACGGCGAGGGCCGTCAGCAGGTGGGCCAGTTCGTCCGCCCGCCCGAACAGCGGCCGGTCCATCCGCCGCTCCACACCGCGCATCCCCTGCCGAACTCCGGTGAGACGCCACACCGGGACGGGTGCGCTCTTGCCCTTCAGCTCCAGCGGCGGGGCGGGCTCCACGTCCACCGTGTCCCGGACGAGTGCGTGCGTCGGCCAGCCGATAAGGATCTCGCTGGGACCAGCCGCCTGCTGGAACCGCGCCGCGGTGTTCACCGCGTCGCCCGACACGAGCATCTGGTCGGTGCGCCCGCCGGCCGCGACGACCTCGCCTGTGTTGATCCCGATCCGGACGCGCAGGTCAATGCCAAGGGCGGCGCGTAGCTCGGCGTTCAGCCGCGCGACGGCGGCGCGGATCTCCACAGCGGCATGCACACATCGCAGCGCGTCGTCCTCGTGGAGGGTGGGCGCGCCGAATACCCCCATCACAGCATCTCCGATGAACTTTTCGACGCTGCCGCCGTAGCGTTCCACCGCCGCTCGCGCGAGCTCCTGATAGCGGATCATCACGTACCGTAGCGGCTCGGGATCGAGGCGCTCGCCGAGCAAAGTAGAGCCGACGATGTCGCAAAAGACGACGGTGACGACACGGCGGGACTCTGGTGCGCCCCGATCCGGCAGCTCCTGTCCACACTGCGCGCAGAACCGATGGCCGCGCCCGCAACCGTGCCCGCACGACGGGCAGGCCTCTATCACCAGATGGCCCCGCCGATCCACTCGCTGTGCGCGACGACGTCCGGCTCAGCGGCATCCAAGCGTTCCTTCAGCGCCAGGATCAGCTCGACCTCCTCCGGCGACAGGGTTGCCAGCACGTCCCGCTGCTGCGGCGGCAGCCGATCGGTCGGCAGGCCCGCATCGGCGAGGATCTGCAGGGGGTCATGCTCGTCCACGGTCTCTCCTCATCTCGTGCCCGAGTCCACCGGGACGGCCGCCGCGGTCAGCCGCGCGAAGAGCGCGACCAGGCCTGTGACGGTCTGCAGGGCGCTCATGCCGACGAGCGAGCGCCGCTGCTGCTCCAGGGGTAGGACGTCCAAGAGGGCGTCCAGCGCCGCACCGTGGTCCGCGTCCAGTTCCGCGTGCGCCGCCAGGGTCCGAAAGGCGTCCAACGGCAGCCCGGTTCGTACGGCGAGGCGTTCGGCGACGTCCGGTGGTGGGGGTCGCTGCTCCAGGACGGCGATGTGCCCGAGCAGCGCTACCGGGTGGACGTGCAGGACCCAGTAGTACTGAGCGCCCACCAGCACGGCGATGTCCGGCCCGGGCGCCGGCTCGAGCAGGTCGGCGGGATCCCGCCCGAGCGCCGCGTAGTCGCCCAAGAGCCACGCGTCGTGGCCCAGCTCCTGCTCCCGCTGCTCGGTCAGGTAGCCGGCGAGCCGGCACGCGACGGGGTCATCCGGACGCCGCAGCGACTCGGCCAGCGCGGCGTCGATCAGCGGCACGGTAGCCCGGATCGTCCCGTGCAGTGCCGCCAAATAAAGCGGATATCGCTCCGGCAGGTCCGGGCTGGCCCAGAACCGCGCGGTGGCGTCCCTGAGCGCCGGGAAGGCCAGATCGATCTCCGCGCGAAGCCATCCGCCGGCCATCATCGGGCGCACCTGTCCCGGAGCACTCCGAGCGCCACCTCGACCACCTCGGCTGGAGGCTCGCGCAGCAACCGCCAGCACAGTCCGCAGATCCCGTCGCCGGACGTCGTCGGGGCGAGCGCCGCCGGGCCGAGCTCGCCCAAGGCCCACAGCACCGAGTCGGCCCTTAGGTCGTCCAGCGCGGCGTCCAACTCCTCGCCGGTGGTGAAGCGCCTGCGCAGGCGGCCGGGGCCGGCCCCCATGATGACGCGTTCGTTGCAGCAGGCGGTGACGGCGCCGTCGTAGCGGACGACGGGGGTACCGACGAGGCGGCACCGGCCTTCGAAGGGGTGGGGCCGGGTCTGCGGAAAGACCTGCGTACCTCGGCCGTAGGGCAGCGGACGGACGCTTGTGACCTCGGCGGAGGCGGCCCAGTTCGGCCCCAGCGCACGTGCCAGCGTCTGCTCGGCCTCGGCTTTCTCGCCGTCGAGGGTCTGGACGACGAGGGAGGTCCCGAGACTGGTGACCACGCGAGCGGCCGCGCGGAACCGAGCGGCCGCGACGGCGCCCGCATGGTGGGTGTCGGTGCTCAGCACAACGCACGAGCATCGTCTCAGGACGCGTTCGATCCGCTCGGGCACCGGTTCGGCACCCCAGTAACCGCTCGTGTGGACGACGACGTTCTTCCCCGCGTCGTCCAATGCGCGAACGGCGTGCCAGAGGGCGGCGGGCTCGGCGAACGGCTCGCCGCCCGAGATGGCGACAGTCTCGATCTCAGGTCGTTCGGCGACGGTCCGCAGGATCGGGTCTAGGGCGCGCGGGCCGGAGGGCCGGCCACCGGTGCGGAGCGAGGCGACCGAGCAGTGCGCACACTCGACCGGGCACCTGTCGGTCAGGAAAAGCACGACGGAGGCGCCGGGGCGGGCACGGGTCCGCTCGATGTCGGCGAGGTTCAGCCGCATGTCGGCCCTCCGAACAGCAATCCCTCCATGGCCTCGCTGACTGGGGAGGACATGAGCTCCTCGGCGCGGCGTTCGAATTCCGGGAGGCGCGGCAGGGCGTGGCACGTCCTGCAGCCGTCGGACGAAGGGACCCCGCCCTGTTGTGCCATGACGTGCTGCGGCCCGTACAGCCGGATGGCCCGCAGCGGAGCGCTTCGCAAGCTGCGTTGCCGGACGGCGGGCCACCCGTCGCGCGCGTGCCCGAGCGCGAGGTGGGACCGCCCCGGACGTGCCACGACGTGGTGGTTGCAGCACGCGGTTACGTCGCCGGTGCAGGTGACCAGCGGCCACGCGGCCATGACGCAAGGCGCAGGGGCCGTCGCGTCCATGCCGGTCTCGGCGAGCGTGTCGGGTGCGACGGGCAGGCCGGTGGCCGCGGCGCGTCCCACCCGGCGGAGCGGGACGACGAGCGCCGGCACCCGGCCCTGGAAGAGCCGGTCCAGCTCTGAGATGACCCTCGCGGGGTACGGGTCGCCGGGTGGGGCGGTGATCTGGACGCTGACGTCTTTGCCACGCCGCAGCAGCTCGCCGAGCAGCCGGAACACCGCGTCTCGTGGCACTTCCCGCTCGTGGAAAGGGTCGAGGCTGACGGCCACATGGTCGACCGCGTCCAATGCCGCCGCGACGGCGGGCGTCGGGTCGCCGCGCCGGACGAAATACCCACCCGTGAGCACGTAGGAACAGGTGCCTACACGGCGGGCGCGTTCGGCCAGGTCACGGACCAGCCCCGCATGGAGCAGCGGTTCTCCGCCCGACATCAACACGACTTCGGGATGATCAGCCGCGCTGAATGTTCCAGTGAATTCGAGGAAGATCTCCGGCGTTCCATCTGGGCTTTGCAGAGTCGAATTCGTCACGCAGTGAGAACAACTCAAAGGGCAGCGCCTAGTGAGTTCGAATAGCACGCCCGCACCGGGATGTGGCCGCCGGGCGAGAATGTCGGCCAGGTTCACTGCAGCCCCTAAGCCGCGCCGCGGAGATGGTCGAAATAAGACTGGTTGCAAGGAGGCTACCTGCGGCTTGATGGCCCGTCAACGACGGTTCCGGCCGCAGCGGCAGTGGCTTCCGTGCTTCTCGCGCCGACTGTATTGACTTATAAATGTGACTTACAAATGAGACTTGTAGCCCATCACCAGCACGGTAGCGTCCTCGGTAGACAACGAGCTGATCAATGCGCGAACCCGCCATTACGATGACGGCTCTGAGTCGTTCGCTGTGGAGGCTTCGATCGGCCATGACGGTGCCCTTCGTGCTCAAAATGGGGGGGAGCCTGCTCACCCGGCATGGAAGGCCGTTCGAGGTTGCCGAGGAGAATATGCGCGGCCTAGCCGCGGAGCTGGCGGCCGGAGTCCCTGCCGAGGGACTCGTAGTGGTTGTTGGATCCGGCTCGTCGGGCCGGGGTCTGCTGCCCGTCTTTTCCAGTGGCCGCATCGAACGGCGCCACTCCCACCTGGCGCGGCGCGTTATCGGATTGCTCTCCGAGCTGCACGAGCGCCTCGCCGACGCGCTGGATTCGGCGGGCCTTCCAGTATCCCCGCTGCATGCCGGCACGCTGTTCGCGGTGGAGCGCGGCCGGGTTGCCGGACTGGCGTCCGAGATCCTGTCCGCCCATCTCACCGCCGGACGGGTTCCGCTGGTGAACGGCGGCATCGTCCCCGACCTGGACGGCGACTTCACGATCGTCTCCAGCGACCGGATGGCCGCCGAGATCGCCGCGGCACTCGGCGCTCGAAAGGTCATTTGGGCCACCGACGTCGACGGTGTCCTCGACCGGAATGGCCGGTTGATGCCACTGGTGGAACGGGCCACCGCGCACCGGATGTGGGACCCGGCGGAGGCCGCGGACGACCCGACCGGCGCCATGGGCGGAAAGGTCGCGCAGGCGCTGGAGCTGGCCGGACGCGGCATCGAATCGTTCATAGTCAACGGGACCTCGCCGGGACGGCTCCGCGCGGCGTTGCGGGGCGAGCAGGTCACCGGGACGTGTATCCACCGCGTCGCTGCCCTCAGCGGCGACCGGTATCGGCTGGAGGAGCCACAACGAGAGGAGAACGCAGTGGCCATGCCTATCAGCGGAACAGGGAACGTATCGCAGGGAAGGCGCCCCTACAAGGAGAGCTGCATGCCGCTCCCGGAGCTCTTCACCGGGCCCCGGATCGACAGGCTCAACTACACCGTCTACGAGGACGGCGGCCAGGCCGTCGCCGCCCTCAAGCGGGGCGAGGCCGACCTGGTCGACTTCCCGCTGTCCGGTGACGGCTCCGACCTCGGCGACGACATCGCCGTGGACCGCTGCCGCGACTTCGGCTACTACTACGTCGCGTTCAACAACCGGAAGTCTCCGCTGGACCGCAAGCCGTTCCGCAAGGCCCTGGCGTACCTCGTCGATGACGTCAAGCGGGTCGTCGCCGCATCCATGCAGGACGACCGCGTCGAGCTGATGGACAGCATCATGGTCCAGTACTACGGCCGGCTGGTGAACCGGTACGTGCCGAAGTACGAGACCGACGGGCCCGACGACGCCGTCACGAAGGCGCTCGCCCAGCTGAACGGCGCGTCGCTGGACGGAATCGGCGACGGCGAGGTCAGGTTCCTCATCACCAGTGACGACCCGATCGCCCAGCGGATCATGGCGGAGCTGAAGACGCGGATCGAGCGTGCGCCGGAGCTCGCGCGCATCTTCACGTTCGTCGAGGTGCCCCGCAACGAAGTCGCCGCGCAGGTCTACGCCGGTGACGAGGGTGACTGGCACGTGTACGCCGGCTGGCAGTACGTCCAGGACAACCTGTCGCGGTGGAACCCCGGTATGAGCAAGCTCCGCCTGTCGCTCGACTGGACGGCCGACTTCCAGTCCGGCAACAGCAGGACGCGCAACTACCCCGGTTTCTCCAACGCCGACTACGACCGGGTGGCGCAGCAGTTCCTCACCACCCTGCATCCGCGCGACCTGCGCGGCGCGGTCATCACCGAGGAGCACTTGGAACCGTGGTGGAACAACGCCCAGTTCTGGGAGAAGGGGGGCGACCTCCCGGAGGACGCCGACGCCCTGCTCCTGCTCTGGAAGCTCCAGTGGATGGTCGCGGACGAGGTGCCCGTGGTGCCGCTGTTCGCGCGGACCGTGCGGTTCGTCCGCCGGGCGGACGTCGAAGGCATCTGGAACGGTGACCCGGACGAGTCCTTCACCTACCCTGGCGGCAACCAGCCCATCGAGTCGACCTACCCGGGCGGCACGATGAGCTACTGGACGTTCCAGCGCGTCCACCGCTCCGACTCGTCTAATCGCGAGATCAACCTGGCGGTGTCGAACCCGCTGCGGCACATCAACCCGCTCGGCGTCGGCAACTACTGGGACGCCCTGGTGTGGAGCCGGCTCTACGAGTCGATGCTGGGCCTCAACCCGTTCCTGCTCATGAAGGGCGTCGCCGAGGACACCGTCAACCTGGCGGACTCCTACCGCAGCGAATTCTTCAGCAGCGGGACGATCCGGTACGGCCTGCACTTCACGGTGCAGCCCGGCGTGAAGTGGCATGACGGGACAGACTTCACCGCCAATGACGTGGCCTTCACCTATCTGTCGATGATGGGTGCGCGGGGCCGCCAGACGGCCGCGCAACACCCGACCACCAAGGGTCTGGCGTCGGCGCTGGTCAACGACGAGCCCATCCCGGCCTGGGTCGACATGACCCACTGGCTGGAGCACGTCGAGGTGCCCGACGACAAGTCGATCAGCCTCTATTTCACCCACAGCAGCCGTTACCTGCACGAATGGTTCGGCGACATGCCGATCATCCCGATGCACGTCTGGCGACATCTCGGCAGTGACTTCACCCGTCCCGTCTACAAGGGGATCGAGGGCCTGTACGCGATCCGCGACGACGCGCTTGGCGCGCCGGACGGCGACTACTGCGGCTGGCACGGCCTGGTCGGCACCGGCCCGTTCGTCTGGCAGGGCTCGGACGACCCGCTCAACGGGGGCGGCTCGCTCACGGCCTTCGCCGACTACCACAACAAACCCGCTAGCGAGAGGTGACCCTTCGATGAGCGTCAAGTTCCTGGACGTCGACCACCGGCTCCCGACGGACCGCCGTCGAGAACTTGAGATGGGCGTCGGCGCTCTCATGAACGCGGAGTACAAGGAGGCCTACGGCATCCTGGAGAGCTGCGCCGGCAGTGACGACGACCTCACCCGCGGTTTCGCCTTCCACTACCTGGGCGACCTCTACCACGTCCAATGGGAGTTCAAGCTCTGCATGCAGAGCTACGAGAAGGCCCGCGAGCTGTTCGAGCAGGTGGGGCATGAGCGCGGCCGCATCATGACGATGATGCGGATCGCCGACATCTACATCGACGATGCCGACACCAGCGCCCCGGACGCCGATGAGGCGCTGCTGGAGGCGAGATCCCGCGCGCGGGATGTGCTGGAAACCGCCATCTCCGATGCCAAGGCGCTGAACGACCAGTTCCTTGTCGGGTTCGGCTACCACTACCGGGCGCTGTTCCTCATCGAGGCGGAGGACTACGCGCAGGCCCGCGAAGAGGCGACCGAGGCGGTGCGTATCCGCGAATCCATCGGCGACGAGGTGTACTGCCCGAGCAGCATGACGCTCCTCGCCAGGAGTATGGCCGAGCTCGGTGACTTCGCCGAGGCCAAGGGTCTCGCCGAGCGGGCATTCCAGCTCCAGATGGACCGGAACGTGCGCGGGTCGGCGCTCCGCACACTGTGGAACATCTCGCACATCGGTGACCTGGAGACCATGTCCCGAAACAAGGAGCTGACGAGCCAATTCACGGCCGTCGAGCCGATCGCCCGCACGCCCTACCTCGTCGATGGGCACGCCAAGGAGGAGTTCTCGGTCATGGCACATGCGGTCGCCGGCCCGACGCCCCTGATGGCCACCAATGACGCGGCTATGGCAATGCGCGGTGGGCTGGTCTCGGAGCGGGCCGCGAGGGTGATGTTCCTGTATTCCTGATCCGGTTAAGGGGCCCGCGGACATCCCGTCCGCGGGCCCTTGCGCCGTTCATGTGAGGTCACTAGTGATACGTGTACGGCCGGTGGGATCGGCGAAGCTCTATCTGGATTTGGTCGGCGGGCTCGGCGCCGGTGGCGAGGTTCCGCTGCTCGGCGACCATCCGGAGGAGCTGCGGCAGCTGGCCGCTCTGCACGGCTTCGCGACAATGGCGGACGCGTCCGTGGAGGAGGGCGCGCTCACCGGTTCGACGGCGACGCTCGACGAGATCGCCGGAGCGTACCGCGAAGGCCTGGCCGGGACCGATCCGGATCCCGGCCGCCTGGTGATCGGCGTTGGCGTGGAGTCGGCCGCCGCGGCCTGCCATGCGGTCCTCGCCGGGGCTCACCTCAAGCTGGCGGAGGGCCTGGACGACCTCGAAGACCTCCTGCGCGGGGGCCCGTTCGAGAGCGTGACGCTCGTGGGTGCCGCACGGCATTTCGGCCCGTGCGGCATAAAGGCACTACAGATGATGATCACCGGGCGTGGTGTTCCCTGGGGAGTGCTCACCGGACAGAGCTCCGAGTCGATCTCCTGGTCAGTGCTCAAACGATGGGTGGCCGCAGTCCCGCGAGACCCGGGGCATCTCCTCCTTTTTACCCACGATGCCAACCCTGGCCGACGGGCGCTGAGCGGCCTGGTCAGCGCGCTGTACGGGAGCGAGATCACTGCAGATGTCCTGCGCGGGCTCACCCGCGTCCCGCGCGAGCTCGTCGCGATCACCGGCCATGGGGACCAGGCGGACGCCTATCTGCACGCAGGCTTCCTGTGCCCGCGCACGCGCCCGGACTACGGTCGACTAATGGCGGAAACCGGTGGCGACCGGGTCATGCGCTGCTTCGCCGAGCACGACTGCTATCGAGGTGTGGCTCTCGGCGCGGTCGATGGCGTCCCCGCCGAGACGAAGATCCTGGTTCCGCCCGGCCGGGTCGACGCGACCGTGCTGCTACTCAACACCTGCGCCAGCCTTCTCGCCGCCCCCGGCTATCGCTACCGAGCCGAGTCGGCCTTGCTCAACAGCTGCCTGGAGGGAATGGTCCCGGCGGTCGTGGCGCTGGAGACCGTCCGGCCCGCCGACCCGGGCGAGACGATGCTGTTCTCGGGGCTGGTGCGGACGGGCTCCTCGCTGGGAGAGGCGACGCTGGCGCTCAACCAGGCGCAGGTGCGCTACTTCAGCGGTCTGCCCGCCTTCGTGCTGTTCGGTGATCCGGACCTGCGGCCGGACTGCTCCCGCGCTATCGATACGCCCGCCCAGGAAGTCGCGGCGGAGATCGGAGACGGGACGGTCGTGCGGCTGCGGCCGCCAGATTCCGCCGCGCACGCCGTACGGACGCGGCTACCCGCCGGAACCTACGACAGGCTGACGGCCGAGGCCGCAGCCGATTCCCCCAGCCGCGTCTTCGTCCTGCCGGGACACGACCACGATGACCTGCTTGTGGTTGCCGACCGCCCGTTCAACGGCGGCGCGCCGAACATCCGGTTCGTCGGCGCCGAGCCCGACCGCAACAAGTACACGCCCGACCGGCTGCGGTTGCTGCAGCGCAGGTTGGACGAGCTCGCCATGCTCTCCTGCCCAGCCGACGAGGACATGACCGCTCGGCTGCGCGACCGGATCGCCCGGGCCCTGCGCGCCGTCCACACAACGTCAGGTGGCACCGCCAAGAGCGCACGGGAGGCCGCGGCCGACGCCGAGCTCAGGCAGGAACTGCTGCTCTTCCAGAGCAGAGCCGCGCAGGGCTGGACCGCCGCATGGTCGGACGCGCTGACCGGAGAGGTGATCTCCCTGGTCGAAGAGCGCGTCCTTTACGGGCCGTTCGTGCGATCCGACCTCGGCTGCCCGGCCTGCCGAGCGCCGCTCACGCGGGTGGTTGCCGAGGATCTGTATGTTCCCGGCGCGGCCCGTACCCTGTGGCACTGCCCGAGCTGCACCGTCGTCGCGGACCTGCCCGAAGGCACGCCCATGATCGATGTCGTCGCTGCGCCGACGGTCCGGCGCGGCGGCGCATACGAGGTCGACGTCGTCCTCCCCGCAGACACGGAGCCGCTCAGGGTAACGGTCGTCGCGGCCGCCATCCTCGGGTCGCGCGGCGGCTGCCGCCCGGCGATCAGCCCCGCAGCGAGCCGCGGCACGACCCGGCTCCTGATGCCGGTGGACGCCAAGACGGTGCCCGGCAGCTACAGCCTGCGGGTCGTGGTCATGGACGACCTAGAGACCCGCTTCCATCTCCGGCCGGTCTCGATCACGATCCGCTAGCGCAGGTCCAGCGTCCCCGCCCGACGGGCCATCCGCTCCACTCGCGCCAGTAGCAGCACGGCCAGCGTCACGTATCCGGCACCGATCCCCAGCTCCGTGCACAACAGCCATCCGACCGAGCCAACGGACGCGCCGTCCGCGAGCCGCTGGGCCGCCTGGACACCGTGGGTGAGCGGCAGCACTGAACCGGCCGCGCGCAGCGGCCAGGGCAGGTCGGGCACCGCCACGTTCGCCCCGCACACCAGCAGCATCACGGCGTTGACGAGGTTGGAAAGGAAAGGCACGTCCCGCGAGATCAAGGCGAGGGAGCCGAGAGCAAGGCCGAGGCCCGCGCACGCGAAGGCTGCGACAACGAGCGGCGCCAGCAGCGCTGGGAGCCGGTCGGCGGGCAGTCCCGGACCGAGCAGCGCGGCGGCGAACCCGAGCGTGAAACATGACACCAGCAGTCCGTTTATCGCGTAGGGCAGCATCCGCCCGACGAAGATCGGGATCCGGCCCGCCGGGGAGGCGAGCACAGCGCCCAGCGCGCCCGCGGCCCGTTCCTCCGACATCGCCAGCATCGGCCCGTACAGTCCCGCGACGGCCGAGCCGAGCACCGCATTACCGACCACATAGAACCGGTCGTCGGCGACCCCGGCGAACCGTCCGACATAGACGAAGAACAGCACTTGGAACACGGGCGTCACAAGCATCGTCGGGACGAACAGGCTCGGCCGCAACCATTGGAACAGTGCGCGGTACGACAGGAACCCGCCGACCACGACCACCCGGACGGTTTTCATGAGAGCGGCAGTGTGGCGCGCATCCGTGCACGCTGCTCGGCGAGCATTAGCAAGACGCCTCCCAGCACGAAATAGCCGACGCCGAGGCCCGCGCAGGCCAACGACGCCGACCAGCTGCCACCCGCCCCGGACGCGGCGTCCCGCAGCGCCTCCTGACCCCAGGTCGGTGGCAGCAGCCACCCGATCACCTGGACCGGCGCGGGTAGCAGCGCAAGCGGAACCATGACGCCGGATGCGATCCAGACCGGATACTCCAGCATGTTCTGGAAGATCCCGGCCTGCCGGAACATCACGAAGAACGCGGCGAGCAGTACCCCGAACAGACCGGTCCCGGCGATAGCGGCGAGCGATGCGACGGCGAACGCGCCCGGTTCGGCGATCTCCAGCGGCACCCCGAACCCGAAGGTCACCACCGCCACGCTCGCGACCAGCGAGTACAGGCCCATCAGGGCGGTGGCGAGGCTGGTGCCCAGCATTATGAGCAGCAGCGGCGCCGGCGCGGCGACGATCATCTCCAGGGTTCGCTGCCGGCGCTCCCGCGTGAGCATTCCGCCGGCGAAGAACAGCACCGACGACCACATGCCCATGACGGTTGCGCCCATTGCCTCGCCGAGCGTGGGGTCCCCGCGGCTGCCGACCCGCAGCAGCAGGCTCACGATCGCGGTGAACACCACCGGCTGCAGAACGGTGGCAACGACGACCACACGCGCTCGGAACAGCATCTTCAGCATGACTGCGGCAGCGGCGAACGTCACTCGGCTAGCCGACACGCGCGCTTCCCTCCGCCTCGTCCGCACCCTCGACGAGCTGGACGTAGGCGTCCTCGAGCGTCGGTTCGCGGACGGTCATCCGACCCACGACCGCGCCGCCGAGCAGGGCGTGCAGCTTACCGGGCAGCGCGTCATCCGGGTCCGCCTGCACGCGCAGCAACTGGACCTGGTCGCGGCTCTCCACGGTGACTGCCCGCACCCCCGGCACGCCCCGGACGGGCTCGAACGTCTCGGCGCCGAGGCCGTGCAGCTCGATCTCGATCGTCTGGCCCGCCGTCACCATCGCCTTGAGGTCGGCGGCGGTGCCACGTGCCACGATCCGGCCACGCGCGATGATCGCGATGTCGTCGCAGACCTCGTCCGCCTCGAACATGTAGTGCGTCGTGAGCAGCACCGTCTTGCCGCGCGTCCGCAGGTCGTCGATCAGCGTGCGCAGCTCGCGGGCGCCGACGGGGTCGATGCCGCTGGTCGGCTCGTCCAGCAACAGGACCTGCGGGTCGTGCAGTAGCCCGCGGGCGAGATGCAGGCGCTGCCGCATGCCGCGCGAGTATGTCTCTACACGCGCGTCCGCCTTGCCCGATAGGCCGACGAGGTCGAGCAGCTCGGCGATCCGCGCCCGAGCCGCCCGGGGCGGGACCCCGTACAGCTCGGCGAAGTACCGCAGGTTGTCGTGGCCGGACAGCCGCTCGTACAGGCCGAGGTCCCCACCGAACACGCAGCCGACGGCGTGCCGCACCGCGCGGGTGTCCGCGACGACGTCGTGCCCGGCCACCCTGGCGGTGCCGGACGAAGGCAGCAACAGCGTCGCGAGAATCTTGGTGAGGGTCGTCTTCCCGGCCCCGTTCGGTCCGAGTAGCCCGAAAACCTGCCCTGGCAGGACGGTCAGGTCGATGCCTCGCAGCGCGTGCAACACCGTCCCGGCCCGGCGGGCCCGGCGGGTCGGCGCAGGATAGTCGCGGCGGAGGCCCCGCACCTCGATCGCCGGGATCCGCGAGTCCATTGCAGCCTTCACCCGCGCATCGGCTCGATGAAGTCGAAGGCCACCAGCTCCCGAACGACCTCATCGACATCCACCGCGACGTCGGCTTCCGGACGACCGAGCGACGCGGCGGCGTGCCGGGCGATGTGGTCCGCCGTCCAGCGCCCGTCCGCGCAGCCGTACACCAGCGCGGCGACCGGGCTGAGGTCGACGGCCCGGCCGTCCAGCCGCAGCGCCACCACCTGTCCCGTGTACTGCCGCCTCAGCCGGCTGCCGAGCACCCGCTCGACGCGCCGGCCGTCGCTTTCCTCCGGAGGCAGGACCAGCGTGTCGTAGCCGCAGGAGAGCTGGACACAGCAGTTCAACGTCTCCGCCCGATGTAGGAGCATCCGGATGTGCGCGTCGAGGTCGCCGTCGCCTGGCCCGCGGACACCTGTTTCATAGTCCGCGACGAGCCGGCTGCCGCCGGCGTGCTTCAGCACCCGTTTGTGCCGCCATTTCTCCTGCGGGTTGGTGTCGCCGAGGCTCGCCAGGTAGGAGTCGATCGAGTAGTCGAACGCCAGCCTGGCCTGCAGAAGAGCGTCATACGGGCGGCCCGCGAAGTGGCGCGTCACCGCGTCCGTGCAGTACGACTCGGCGCCCATCGCGCGGTTCTGGGTGAGGTAGCGCGAGAGCATCTCCGGGTCGATCGTTGCGCGCAGCTCCGCGAAGCGCTCGTGCCCGCACAGCGGGATGCCGATCCGCATCCGGTGCAGGAACTGAATCGCCGTTGGCCAGATCTCCATGGTCGGCCGTAGCTCGTGGTAGCGGACCGCGGCGGCCGCCCACTGCACGTCCTCCGGGCGCCAGTACCAGACGACAACGCGGATAGCGTCGCCGCCGACGTAATGATGGGCGGGGACGCGCTGCCCGTCCGGCGGGACGGCGTAGCCTCCGGTCGGCTGGAGGCCCTCCGGGATATCGCCGATGACGTAGACGTTGTAGTTGGAGCCCTGCGAGGCCCATCCCTCGGCCACCGAGCCGCTGAGGAACGCGGTCTGCGCCCCGTCCAGCGGAACGCCTTCGAGCAGCCGGCCCAGCTCCTTGTCGTCGGTGCCGGGCACGTGGACGTCGAGTGCGGTCATGGCCTCACGCTCCGTTGTGGCTTTTCGTGGCGGTCTGGCCGGCCAGATCGAGCGCGGCCCGCGCGTGGCCCGGTTCGATGCGGTACATGACGGTCGGCAGGAACGGCTCCCCGGAGAGGGTTACCAGGTCACCCGCAGCGGTGGGGATCACCGTGATGCCGGGGGCGAGGTCGTACGCCGGTACTGTCTCCGCGGCCTTTCCCGTGACCTCCTCGGCGGCGTTTCCGGCGCCGTCCTCCTCCAGCAGCCTCCCGACCATGTCTGTTGGGAGGAGCCGGACGCAGGTCCACGGGTTCACCTCGAGCCGGAACGGCCGACCCCCTCTGCCGGCGCCGGCCAGGGCGGGTCGGAGCGGGCGGCGGTAGTAGCGGTACGCCGAGGCCGCCATCTTGACCGCACTCGGGAGCGACGCGCGCCGTCCGATTCCGTAGGCATGCCGGACGGTGACAGCCGTCCTGCGCCGCCACACTTTCTTCTCCAGATGGGGCGCGGGCTCGCGCGGTAGCGCGCCGGCCACGTAGACCGCATCTAGTCCCGCCCGCACCGACTCATCGATCGCGTACAGCTCCGTTAGCCGCCCGAGCATTACGTCGAGGCTGCCGAGCAACCCCACCGAGCCGAGCGTCCGCCGCACCCGGGCCCAGTCGAAGTCCGGCTTGGCCAGGCATAGATACAGGTCGTTCAGGGTCTTCATGTCGACGAAATGGTCACCTGCGGCGTTGGCGACCGTGCAGCACAGGTTGTCCTCGTCCTCCAGAAGCGGAATGGGACTTCCCTGGACGTGCCGTGGCCGGGACGGGACGAACGACGCGCAATGCCGGACGGAGTACGCGCCGAAGTGCACGTCCACATACGTGAGATCGTCGCGGGTGGGTTCGAGCATGAGGACGCCATAGAGCCGGCTGCTGTCGTCCTTCTTGAACCAGGGCAGCTCGAACGACGCGAACCGATAGCCGTAGCCGGCGCGCAGCCGCTGCTGCACTTGAACCGACTCTTCGGCGTCCGCCACCCAGGCGTCGACGTCGGTGACGTCGCGGAGCTCCGGATCGGGATACCACATGCGTGCGGCGACACCCTTCATCCCGGCGACGGAGACGCCAACCGAGGCGCCCACGTCCGCGAGCACGCCGAGCACCGCGGTGATGGCCACCGTCCGCTTGCGCGCCGCGGCGATGCTCTCGCTGAGCGCCTCGCGCAACGCCGTGGCCGCCGCGCCGGGGGCGTCTTCGAACCTGGACGCCGCGAGCTGGAGCACCTTGTGCCGGCGCAGCAACGCGGCGGCACCCGCCCGGTCGGCGTCCACGGCCGCCAGCGAGTTCTCCAGGGAGACAGCAGGGGCCAGCGCCCCCATCGACAGGACCGCCCGTACGCGCGGGTTCAAGCTCATCGCCGGACGCCGCCCGCGAGTTGCTTCATGGGCCCCACCTTCGGCCCGGCGACCTCCTCCACCACCCGGACGATCTGTCCGGCCACGGCGTCCACCGGCGGGGAGCCGTCCACCAGCCGGATGGGGATGCCGTCGACGTAGCGGTTGAGGACCAGCTCGCGCACGCCTTCCTGCATGCGCCGGTACCCCTCCCACGTCAACTCGCCCATGGCCTCGTAGTACTTACAGCTCTCCCCACCACGGCGCCAGGCCGTCTCCAGCGGCACGTCCAGCCACACCACCAGGTCCGGGCGGGGCAGCTGCCGACCGAGCGCTTCGAGTACCGCCGCCCCCGGCGAGCCGAGCAGCTCCTCCTTCGCCCGAACGCGATAGTGCAGCGAATCGGCGATCACGAGACGGCCCCGGTCCAACTCCGGAAGGAGCCGGTATTCGTACAACAGGCTCAGCATGTGCACGAACCAGCTCGTCCGGCCCAGCGGACCCATCGGCTCGCAGAAGACGCGCGGATGGGTCTCCAGGGCGAAGTTCAGGTAGTCGAGGCCGGGCAGCGGCAGCAGGTCGGCGGGGTCGATCGAACCCGAGGGCCAGTCCGGGCGCAGCCGCCTCAGCTCCCGCAGGACGGAGGACTTGCCCGCGTTGTCCGGGCCGACGAGCACGACGAGCGCGCCGCGGCCTGCCTCGTTGTCGGCGTTCATCTCATACTCCTCACGCGTGCGGGAAGGCCGTGTCCGCAGCCGGTCGAGGGCGTTTGCGTGCCAGGCGAGCGGCTCCGCCAGACCACACACGTCGCCCCCCTCAAAGCGTTAGGAACGAAGCTTGGAAATTTGACATCCGCCATTGAAATGCTAGCAAGTGCGCGTTGTCGATCAAGTCTTGACAGGAGAAATGCCCCCACCTATTCTGACGGTCCACTTTCCGGTCTCATTTATGGGGACTGATGCCATCTACTTTAGGATGTCTCTTTTATCGGAGATAGCGAGGCGGAGCCGAGTGGCTAAGGTGCATCCATGGCTTCAACGCATTCGGTCGGCAACGGCCCCTTCACCAGATTCAGCCGCAGCCAGCCTCCCATGGATGCCGCCATCCGGGTCAGCGCCGAGATGGTCGCTGTGGCGGATCCTCCGCAAAGCCTGGTCGACCTCGTGGCCGCACGCCTCTGGGGTGGCCCGCAAGCGTACCGCATGGCCCTGCTGTACGACGTCGTCCCGGCCTTCCAAGAGGCACATGGAATGCCATTCGATCGCGCCGTTGAATCGGTAAGAGTCTTCCGCAGAAACTTGTGTCATCGCGTCTTCGAAAAGGTGCTTCGCGATTTTCCAGACGTAGTCAACCCGCTCGACATCGCACTCGATCCCATCGAATTCGACCTGGACGGGTATCAGGTCAACATCGACTTCATGAATGAGGGCCTGGATTTCAGCTCTAACAAACAGGCCCACTTCGACATCGTCGAACCCCTCGGGTCCAACCTCTACGGCCCGAACATCGGCGTCATGGGCGGGCTGCCGACCTTCTCCGACGGTCACGCGTACTGCCGCGACTACGGCCTGAAGATCACCGAGATCCTCGACAAGATCCCCGGAACGCGGAACATCACTTTCGCCCCCGAACACTACCGGCCCCTTATCGAGGACTACTCCGTCGCCTTCGAGGTCGACATGGTGCACGATATGCCGTTCACCGTGCTCATAAACCGCGTCGAGGAGGCGGGACTGTTGCATGGCGCGACTGCGGTGCAGGCCGCCGAGCCGCTCGCAGACGCTCGCCGCCCGATCGGGCACTATGCCTTCGACAATGTCACCGACGAGGCGGCCGCTCAGTGGTATGCCGAACTCCGGCAACCACCGGCACGCTCATCGGGCGACACATCCGCGACCAAGCCACTTATCCCGGCCGGCCTAGGACCCATCCGCGAGCCGCGGGTCATCCGCATCGTTCCGACCGGCCAGGGGGGAGCCTGATGCCCGAGTCCGTGAGGTGGGAAAGCGACCCGTTCGAGTGTCCATCTCGCGCTGTCGAACACCGCACCCCCGGCCCGCGGCCGCCACCCACCTGTTCGGCCGACGACGAACCCTATTTCGTCCGATCTGAGAGATGATTTCGAATGACTCTGGTGGTCGCCGTCGCCAGGTCATCCAGATGACCGGCGAACCGGCTGCCGGGACGGATCGATGAGAACAAAATATGTCCAAGCCGTAGATAGTGTCCGACACAAGAGCTGACCAAGATCGCGACGTCCATGGCGCACCGTACGTTGAATTGAGTCGAACCTTGATAAATATCGACTCCCAGCCGAAGGGAAACACCGGCAGGCCCGGTCGCTCTTCGAACCTTCCACGCAGCGTGGTATTGCTTCACGACGACTCCCTGGTGATGCGCGGCGCCCTGCAGGCACTGGAATCCGCCAGCCAACTGTTCGCGGTGACTGGAGTCCGCTCCGCGGTCGAAGTTAACCGTCTCCTAGCCAACCAACCCGGCCGAGCCGACATTTTGATCGTCGCGTTGCCCGAGGGCCCGGATCCCGCGTACCTCGCCCAGATCAGCGTATGGGCGAGGTCGATGCTGGTACTGGCCATCTCGCGCGCCGCCGACCCCCACCTCGTCTGGGCGCTGGTGGACGCCGGGGTGCACGGGCATCTGGATATTGACCTGGAGCCAGAGGCCCTCTTCGCCGCGCTCAACATGATCGCCCGCGGTCGCTTTCTGCTGTCCGGCTCCACCCGCAGCGAGCTGTTCCGCGCGACGTCCGACACATCCGAGCGTCCTGCGCCGCCACCGGTTCCCGCCGTGCTGGGCGAACTGACCGAACGCGAGGGCCAGGTGCTCGGGCTCGTCGCCGAGGGCTGGACGCACAAGGAGATCAGCTCAAGGCTGGGTCTGTCCAAGGCGACGGTGGACACCTACGTCCAGCGCATCCGACAAAAGCTCGGTCTTCGCAACAAGGCGGAGCTCACCCGGGTGGCCCTCCAGTACGGAATCACGGGCAACGGCGCCGCCGACTGACAGACTCCAGGGCCCGTCCGAGGGCGCCACCGTCCACCTCCGGCCCATCACTCGGGCGAGGTCACTGGCGTCCGCTGACCGGGCGGCCGCGTGGGCTCCTACTCGAAGGTGGGAGTGGGCTCCGGCGCGGCCGGCGGTGTGAACCGGGGTATCGGATCGCCGGGAGGCGGCGGCGGGCGACGGCCCTTCTTGGGCTTGCCGTTGCTGATGTAGATCGTGACGGTCGAGTCGGGGTCGACCTTGGACCCGGGCCCGGGGGTGGTGCCCGCGACCGTGCCCGCCCGGTACCGGTCGGACGGCACCCGCTTGGGCGCGATCCGTACCTCGAAGCCCAGGTCGCGCAGCTTGCTCATGGCCGCGGACGGCGAGAGCCCGCGAACGTCCGGCACGCGCTCGGAGTCCTCGCCCGAGCCCTTGCGGAAGTACTCCGACGACGGGCGGTAGAACCCGTGGGCCGCCTTCCCCCTCAACGCGCCGATCATGGTGTCGTGCCAGATCGGCCCGGGGATCACCGCGCCGTACACCGGCCCGTAACACGTGCCGTTCATGCACAGGCTGTCCATCGGGTGCGCGTAGCCGCCGCGCGGGTCGCCGACCCAGACCGCCGCCGCGAGGTCCGGCGTATACCCGGCGAACCAGGCCGCCGAGAAATTGTCCACCGTGCCCGTCTTGGCGGCCGCCGGTCGTCCGATGCCGAGCCCGGCGCCGGTGCCGTCGGTGAGCACCCCGCGCAGCACGTAGCTGACCGCGTCCGCGACGCCCTTGCGGATCGCCTGGTGGCAGTCGGCGCTCGGCACCTGGAGGCGCCTCCCAGAGGCGTCGGTGATCTTCTTGATCGCGATCGGCGAGCAGTACTCGCCGCGGGCGCCGAAGGCCGCGTAGGCCGCCGCCATCCGTACCGGCGAGACCTCGTTGGAGCCCAGGGTCAGCGAGCCGACCTGGTGCAGCGGCGTGCCGTCGGCGCGGCGCATGCCGAGCCGCGCGGCCATCTTCGCCGTGTCGCAGAGCCCGACCTTCTTCTCCAGGGCGAGGAAGAACGTGTTGACCGAGTGGTGGGTGCCGGTGAGGATGCTGAACTTCCGGCCGCCCTCGCCGTCGCCGGCGTTCTTCAGGCCCGGCTCGGGGATGCTGACCGACTTGCCGTCGCAGGTCCGCAGGCCGGTGGTCGTGTAGCGGCGGGGCGCCATCAGCCGCTCGCCGAACGGCAGCCCCTCGTTGAGCGCGGCGGCCAGGGTGAACACCTTGAACGTCGAGCCCGACTGCATGCCGACGCTGGTGCCGTGTGAGGCGTCGGCGGCGAAGTTGATCCAGGTCTTGCCGCGCTCCTTGTCGGGACCCAGCTTGCGGTCGACGACCATGCCCTTGATCTCGCCGGTGCCCGGTTTGACCAGCACCTCGGCCGCCGCCTTGTGCGCGCTGTTGTGCGGCGGCACGTGCCGGTCGACGGCCCGCTGGGCGGCCCGCTGCGCGTGCCAGTCGAGCGTGGTCTGGATGGTCAGCCCGCCGCGTTGCAGCAGCCGCAGCCGCTCCTGCGTGGTGGCGCCGAACACCGGGTTGGTGAGGACCTCGCGCTGCACGTAGTCGCAGAAATACGGCGCCTTGCTGGTCACGCAGCCGTTCGGCGTGTCATGCAGGTGCAGGCCCAAAGGCCGCTGGGCGGCCGCCCGCGCGTCGGCCGCCGACGCCCAGCCGAGCTGGACCATGCGATCGATTACGGTGTTGCGGCGCTGCCTGGCCGCGCCCGGATGCAGCCGCGGGTTGTACGCGTACGGATAGCGGACCACCCCGGCGAGCGTGGCCGCCTCGGCGAGCGTCAGGCGCGCGGCCGGCTTGGCGAAGTACCGGTGGGCCGCGGCCTCGATGCCGTACGCCCCGTCGCCGAAGTAGGCGATGTTGAGGTAGCGGCGCAGGATCTCGTCCTTGGGCAGCGTCTGCTCGATCGCCATGGCGTACCGCAGTTCGCGCACCTTCCGCGCGGGGCTTACCTCGAGCGCCGCGCGCCGCTGCTCGTCGGTCTCCGCGCTCTCGAACAGCACATTCTTGACGTACTGCTGGGTCAGCCCGGAGCCGCCCTGCGTGGTGCTGCCCGCCTGCATGTTGTGCACGAGTGCGCGGACGGTGCCCTTGGTGTCGAGCGCGCCGTGCTCGTAGAACCGGCTGTCCTCGATCGCGAGGACGGCCTCCCGGGCGACCGGGGCCACCTGGTCGAGGCGTACCTCGATCCGGTTCTCGTAGAAGAACGTGGCGATCAGGGAGCCGTCGGCGGCAAGGATGCGGGACCGCTGCGGCAGCGGCGGAGTGCGCAGATCGCTCGGCATGCTCTGGAACCAGTCGGCGGACTCACGCGCCCCGACGCCGGCTGTGCACGCGAGGGGCAGGATGAGCAGCGCGGCGAGAATCCCGGCGAAGACCCCTGCCCCCGCCAGCCCGCCGATCGCCCCGATCGCACGGAGCGGACTCTTCGGCGATCGGACCTTTTTCGCCACAATGATCAGCGTAAGGTTGCCAGATTTCGCTCTCCTAACGAAATCTGCGCCCGGCTTCGGCCATTTCGCGCTGAGCGCCCGGCGCTCTCACCGGCACTGACTTGGACAAGCCGGTCAGTGGGATTCGTCCGGGGTTTCGTCGTCCGCCCAGGACTCGACGTGGGCGCGGAACTCGCGGGCCTCGGCGCGCAGCTCGGCCTCGGGGTCGAGACCTTCCTCCCGCGCCCGGCGGACCAGTGCGAACAACTCGGCGCCCAGCCCCGCCCTGCCCGCGAACACGTCGTCCGGAGCGCCGGCCCGGGCCGCCCGGCGCTGCAGCTGCGCGGCCAGCGACAGCGCGGGTTGTCCCATCGGCACGCCGTCGAAGACCGAGGCCGCCCCGCCGTTCTTGTCCGCTCGCTCGGCGGCCTTGATGTCCTCCCAGTTGGTGATCACCTCGTCGGCGCCGGACACCTGGACGGCGGCGAACACGTGCGGATGCCGCCGGACCAGCTTGTCGACGATGGCGGCCGCGACGTCGTCGATCGCGAAGCCTGTCTCGTCGTCGCGCTCGGAGGCCACCACGGAGTGGAAGGCCACCTGCAGCAGCACGTCGCCGAGCTCCTCCCGCAGCGCGTGCAGGTCGCCGCTCTCGATCGTGTCGACGACCTCGTACGCCTCCTCGATGAGGTACGGCGCCAGCGTGGCGTGCGTCTGCTTGCGGTCCCACGGGCACTCGCGGCGCAGCGTCTCCATCACCGACACCAGGTCGAGCAGCCGTGCGCCCGGCAGGTCGTACGACCCGTGCAGCACCTCCACCTCGACGGGATCATCGCTGCCGACCACGAGCGCGCCGACCGCCCGCATCAGCTCCTCGTCGCCGCTTGGGCCGGCGACCCAGACGACGCGCTCGGAGCTCGCCGAGTCCAGCAGCAGCCGCGCGTCCGGCGCCGTCACCTCGACGGGAATCTCGGCCTCGCGCAAGTACGGCAGCAGCGGGTGCCCGTCCGCGGTCAGCACCCGGGTCGCCGACCGCAGCGCCTCCCACGCCCGCCAGCTCAGCAGGCCGGGCGCGACCCGATGCGTGGTGGCGAGGAAGAGCAGCGACATCAGCCGGTACCCGACTCCGTCTTGGACAGGCCGTACGCCACCGGGCGGAGCGGCTCGGTCATCTGTGCCGGGTCGAACGCACCGAACCGCGGGTTAACGGTGATCTTCAGCTTGCCCGCCGCCGCGGAGTACGCCTGCCGGAGCTGCTGGGCCGCCCGCTGCTGCGCGGTCGGGTCGACCTGGCCCTGCGCGTTGGGCACCAGGCCGTACCGCTGCAGCAGCTGCTGCTGGATGACGGCCACACGGGCGAGATCGGGGGTGAAGCGCACCGGGATGTCGTTGGCGAGCACGCTGGCCGCCACGTTGGACTGCCCACCGAGGCCGGCGAGCAACCGGTCGACCTCGCCCTGCGACACGGTGACACCCTGCTGCCGGGCGACCTCGTCCCAGACCTTGAAGTCGAGCAGCTGATAGAGCGCGCTGCGGTGGGGCGAGTCCGGGTCGTACGGGACCCGCTGCCCCTGCTGTTGCGCCTGCTGCTGCAGCAGACCCGCCCGCGGGTTCTTGGCGAACTCGTCCTGCCACTGCGCGACCGTGCTGTCCAGCTCCGATGTGGTGACGCGGTCATCGCCGACGGTCGCCGCGGCCCCCATCTTCACCGGGCCGCAGGCGGCCAGCAGCGCCCCAACGGCAACCACGCACAACGCCGTACGGAACATCAACGTCCTCTTCACCTCGATCATTGTGCCCTACCTCCCGCGCAGCGTTCGGCCTGCTCAGTGTGTCTCCGCGGGAGCCGGGAGGAGCAGGGCCTCGAGCAGGTCGGTGCACCATTTCAGCAGCTCCTGGTCGCGCAGCGGACGGCCGCCGAGCGGCGCCGTCTTGGGGACGGGCACCAGCAGGGTGTTGGTCTGCGTCTTGAGCAGGCTCTTCGGGTACAGCCGCTGCAACCGTACCTGCCGCGACTCGGGCAGCGTGACCGGGGCGAACCGGACGTGGTTGCCCTGGATGCCCACATCGGTGAGCCCGGCTCGGCGCGCCTTGGCGCGGAACCGCGCCACCTCTAGGAGGTTCAGGAGCGGCACCGGCAGCTCGCCGTACCGGTCCTTGAGCTCCTCGTGCACGGCGAGCACCTGCTCGTCGTCCTCGATGCCGGCGATCCGCTTGTACGCCTCCAGCCGGAGCCGCTCCCCCGGTACGTACTCGTGCGGGATGTGCGCGTCGACCGGCAGCTCGACCTTGACCTCGGGCGTCTCGGCTGGGCCCTCGTCGCGCAGCTCGCGGACGGCCTCGCCGACCATCCTGACGTACAGGTCGAACCCGACGCCCGCGATGTGCCCGGACTGCTCGGCGCCCAGGATGTTGCCGGCGCCGCGGATCTCCAGGTCCTTCATCGCGACGAACATGCCGGCGCCGATCTCGGTGTGTTGCGCGATGGTGGCCAGCCGCTCGTGCGCGGTCTCGGTGAGCGGCACCTCGGGCGGGTAGAGGAAGTACGCGTACGCCCGCTCGCGCCCGCGCCCCACGCGCCCGCGCAGCTGGTGCAGCTGCGACAGGCCGTACGTGTCGGCCCGGTCCACGATCAGCGTGTTGGCGTTGGGGATGTCGAGGCCGGACTCCACGATCGTGGTGGCGACCAGCACGTCGTAGTTCTTCTCCCAGAAGTCGACCATGACCTGTTCGAGCTGGTGCTCGTTCATCTGGCCGTGCGCGGTGGCGATCCGCGCCTCCGGAATGAGCTTGGCGAGGTTGGCGGCCACCCGGTCGATCGACCGCACCCGGTTGTGCACGAAGAACACCTGGCCCTCGCGCAGCAGCTCGCGCCGGATGGCCGCGGCGATCTGCTTCTCGTCGTACGGGCCGACGAAGGTGAGGATCGGGTGCCGTTCCTCGGGCGGGGTGAGGATCGTCGACATCTCGCGGATGCCGGTGAGCCCCATCTCGAGCGTGCGCGGGATCGGGGTGGCCGACATGGCGAGCACGTCGACCTGCGTGCGCAGCCGCTTGAGCTGTTCCTTGTGCTCGACGCCGAATCGCTGCTCCTCGTCGACGATCACCAGGCCGAGATCCTTGAAGCGGGTCTCCGGCGACAGCAGCCGGTGCGTACCGATGACGATGTCGACCGTGCCGCCGGCGATGCCGCGCAGCGTCTCGCGCGCCTCCGCGTCGGACTGGAACCGCGACAGCGGCTTGACCGAGACGGGGAACGGGCCGAACCGCTCGGAAAACGTGGACATGTGCTGCTGCACCAGCAGCGTCGTCGGGACCAGGACGGCCACCTGCTTGCCGTCCTGGACGGCCTTGAAGGCCGCGCGGACCGCGATCTCGGTCTTGCCATAGCCGACGTCGCCGCAGATCAGCCGGTCCATCGGCACCGGCTTTTGCATGTCGACCTTGACCTCGTCGATGGCGGCCAGCTGGTCCGGCGTCTCGACGTACGGGAAGGCGTCCTCCAGCTCCCGCTGCCACGGCGTGTCCGCGCCGAACTCATACCCCGGGCTGGCCATGCGCGCCGAGTACAGCCTGATCAGCTCGCCGGCGATCTGCCGTACCGCCCGGCGGGCCCGGCCCTTGGCCTTCTGCCAGTCGGCGCCGCCCAGCCGGTGCAGCGACGGCGCCTCGCCCCCGACGTACCGGGTGATCTCCTCCAGTTGGTCGGTCGGCACGAACAGCCGGTCGCCCTTGGCGTACTCCAGGACGAGGTACTCCCGGGTCGCGCCCTGGACGGTGCGGCTCACCATCTCGACGTACCGGCCCACGCCGTGTTGCTCGTGCACGATGTAGTCGCCCGTGGTGAGCTGCAGCGGGTCGATGCCGCCGCGGCGCCGCGACGGCAGCCGCCGCATGTCCTTCGTCGACGACCGCTGCCCGGACAGGTCGGCCTCGGTGACGACCGCCAGCCGCACGGCCTCCCACACGAAGCCGTACTCCAGCCGGCCGCACACGACGTGCACCAGCGCGGGCTCCGGGGCCTCGGGCAAGTCGCCCAGCCTGGCGCCGAGCCCGTCCTCGCGGACCACCTCGGCGATCCGTTCGGCCGGACCGTGGCCCTCGGTGACCAGCACCACGCGCCAGCCGTCGTGCACCCAGCCCTTGACATCGGCGAGCATCCGGGCCGTGTCGCCGCGGTACGCCTCCGCCGCACGCGCCCCGATCGGCAGCGCCTCGTCGTCGAGCTCCTCGTCGTGGGTGAACGGCGTGGCACTCCACCACGGGATGTCGAGCTCGGCGGCGCGGCCGCGCACCTCCTCGATGGTCTTGTACGCGGCGGCGCCCAGATCGATCGGCGCCTCGCCGCCGGCGGCCGCGTTGACCCACGAAGCCTCGAGGAACTCCTGGCTGGTACGGACGAGCTCGGTGGCCCTGGTACGGATCCGCTCCGGGTCGCAGACGAGGACGTACGAACCCGCGGGCAGCACATCGAGCAGCAGCACCATGTCGTCGGCGAGAACCGGGGAGAACGCCTCCATGCCCTCGATCGCGTCGCCGTCGGCCATCGAACCGAGGATCCCGGCGAGGCTCGGGTGCTCGTCGGCCAGCCGCCGGGCGCGCTCGCGCACCTCCGGAGTAAGCGGCAACTCCCGGCACGGCGGCGCCCACAAACTGTGCTTCCCCGACCGTTCCTCCCCGACCAACCGGCCACCTCGGCCAACCCCGCCGACCGCCTCGGCCGGCGCCACCTCCAGCGACCGCTGGTCGGCGGCCCTGAAGTAGCGGATCTCCTCGATCGTGTCGCCCCAGAACTCGACCCGTTGCGGATGCTCCTCGGTCGGCGGGAAGACGTCGAGGATGCCGCCGCGCACCGCGATCTCGCCGCGCTTTTCGACCAGATCGACCCGCCGGTAGCCGGCGGCCACCAGGCGCCCGACGACCTCGTCGAGATCGGCCTCGTCACCCGGGCGCAGCCGTACCGGCTCAAGGTCACCGAGGCCGGCCACGATCGGCTGCAGTACGGCCCGTACCGGCGTGACCACGACGTCGAGCGGGCCACTCGCGGGCTCGCCGGGCTCCGGGTGGGCGAGCCGGCGCAGCACGGCGAGCCGCTGGCCGACGGTGTCGGAGCGGGGGGACAGCCGTTCGTGCGGCAGGGTCTCCCACGCGGGGAAGAGCGCCACCCGGTCCGGGTCGAGCAGGCTGGTGAGGGCGGCGGTCAGGTCTTCGGCCTCCCGGCCGGTAGCGGTGACCGCCAGCACCGTTTTCTTGTCGATGGCACGGGCCAGCGCGCCGGCGAGCAGCGGGCGCAGCGCGGGCGGGGCGATCAGGTCGTAGTTGCCCGGCGGCGGCGTGGCCGTGGCGTCGAGGGCGCGCCGCAGCGCCGGGTCGGTACGGACGAGGTCAAGAAGTCCAGAAAGCGTCATCTTCTGCCAAGGTGTCGTCGCGCCGGGAGCAACCGGCACAGCACAAATCACCCGGAACCAGCTTGGGGGGCCCGGGTCAGGATTTCAGCCTACGCGGCGGGTCCGACACTCCTCACCCATAGCGGCCACGGGCCTGGATGCGACACGGACAAAGTCCAACTTCGCCCACGCTCCGCGGTCAAACAGCTACGCTGCGGAATTATGACCGATCTGCGAGACGCGCCGACCCACGACGGCCATCCATTCTCTCAGCGCGTTCGGGAGTACAGCTACAACCGGCCCCTGCAGCGGATTCAGGTGCTGGAGGCCGGCTGCGGCTGGAGCCACGGTCTCGACCTCGGCACCCTCGACTGCCACGTCACCGGCGTCGACGTCGACTCGCCCACGCTGCGGGCCCACACAGTCGCCCGGCCCGATCTCGACGCCTGGCACCTGGGCGACCTCCGTACGGTACCGCTGCCGCCACGCGGGTACGACGTAGTGCACGCCCCGTTCCTGATCGAGCGCATCTCCCAGGCGGAACTGGTGCTCGACCGGTTCGTCGCGGCCCTCAAACCGGGCGGGCTGCTGCTCGTCCGGCTGCACGACCGGGCCACCGCGTACGGGCTCATCGACCGGCTGCTGCCCGGCTGGCTGCGCGGCCGCATGGGGCCGGTGGACGACGCGCCGCCGCCGGTGTACGAGCCGGTGGCGTCGCACCGGGGCATGCGCTGGTACTGCGTCATGCGGGGGCTGGTCGTCGCCGAGGAGTACGTCTCACGTGACTCGGTGGCCGCATTCGGCCGCTGGAACACCATCGTCGGCCGACTGGGCCGAGCGATCGCCGCGCTGTCCGGGGGCCGGTTGACCGCCGACCACAGCGAGGTGACGCTGGTGATCCGTAAGCCCGAGAACCGCTTCGCCCGGGTGATCTAAGCCTTCAGGGTGTTACCGTTTCGCCGGAGGGTGCCGCTGACCTGGCGAATCGGAGGCGAGGGGTGACCGGAGAACCTGGCCTGCCCGACGATGACGAAGACGTGCCGTCGTGGACTCCCGACGACGTCGCACTCGCCCGCCTCGAGCTGCTGCTGTCCGGTGGCTTCGCACCGCTGACCGGCTTCCTCGGCTCCCGCGACACCGAGGCCGTGCTGACGAGCAGGCGGCTCGCCGACGGCACCCCCTGGCCCGTGCCGATCACGCTCGCCGTACCTGCGCGGCTGGCCGACGACCTGGCCGCCCGCCCCGAGGGCCGGCGGCGGCTCATCCTGCAGGACCCGGAGGGCACCCCGCTGGCCGTGCTGGACGTCATGGAGATCTGGCCGTACGGCGACGACGCCCGGCTGGCCGGGCCGGTCACCGCGGTGCGCCCGCCAGAGCACGGCACCTTCCGCGGGCTGCGCCGAACGCCGGACGAGGTTCGCGCCGAGCTCGATGACGGCCCGGTGCTGGTCGTCGCCACCCGGGCCCCACTGCACCGCCGCGAAACGGGCCAGCTTCGCCAGGTCGCCGAGAAGCTCGGCGGCACCGTCCTCGTGCTGCCGCTGCTGACCGGCGCGCATCAGGACGGCCTCGTGCGCGCGCTGCTCGCCATCCGCAAGGAGATCCCGGGCGAGGCGCTGGTCGTACCGGTACCGCTCGACGAGGAGATGGCTTCGGGCGGCGCAATGGGTAGGGACGCGGAGCGCGACCTGCTGCTGCGCGCCCACGTCGCGGCGGCGTACGGCGGAACGCATCTGTTCCTGCCGACGCCGGAGGAGGGCACGGCCGCCGACCTGCAATCCGGCCGGTCCGTCGGCGAGCTGCCGATCGAGATCGTGCTGCCCGAGCCGTGGGCGTACGACGAAAGCGTCGAGGTCTGGCGCCCGGTCGCCCGGATCGAGCCAGACCACGCGCGCGCCGAGAACCTCGACCTCGACGCGATGCTGGACCGCGGCGAGCCCATCCCCGAGTGGTACACCTTCCCGGCGGTCGCCCGCGAGCTGCGGGCCGCGCGCCCGCCGCGGCACGAGCGCGGGCTCACCGTGTTCTTCACCGGCCTGTCCGGCTCCGGCAAGTCAACGATCGCCCGCGGCCTCGCCGACGCGCTGATCGAGCGCGGCGGCCGTACGGTCACGCTGCTCGACGGCGACGTCGTACGGCGGCTGCTGTCGGCGGGGCTGACGTTCTCCAAGGCCGACCGCGACCTCAACATCCGCCGGATCGGCTTTGTCGCCGCCGAGGTGACCAGGCACGGCGGGCTGGCCATCTGCGCGCCGATCGCGCCCTACACCGCCACGCGCACCGAGGTACGGCGCATGGTGTCGGACGTCGGCGATTTCGTCCTCGTGTACGTGGCGACGCCGCTGGCCGAGTGCGAGCGCCGCGACCGCAAGGGTTTGTACGCGAAGGCGCGGGCGGGCCTCATCCCGGAGTTCACGGGGATTTCCGATCTGTACGAGCCGCCCGACGACGCCGACCTCGTCCTCGACACGACGCACATGGAGCCGGCGGCCGCGGTCGACGCGGTCCTGGGCCTGCTGATCGCCGGCGGCTGGGTGCCGGCGGACGACTAGGGAACTTTGTCCGATTGCCGGGAAGGGCATAACCTACTTAACCGGCTTTCCCTATAGGTCCGATAGGTGAGGTAGAGAGAGCATCGCGATGCACTTCGACTACACCATGGCGGCCGGCTCGTTTTTCGTCGCCATCATCGTCGGCCTGACCGGCATGGGCGGCGGCGCCCTGATGACGCCGATGCTGGTCACCTTCTTCGGCGTGCCCCCGCTGGCGGCGGTCTCCAGCGACCTGGTCGCGGCCGCCGTGATGAAGCCGGTGGGCAGCTTCGTGCACTACCGGCGCGGCACCGTCAACCTCAAGCTGGTCGCGTGGCTGTGCGCGGGCTCGGTACCCGCGGCGTTCTGCGGGGTGCTGATCGCCCGGGCGCTGGGCGACGGCGAGGACGTCCAGGCCGTCATCAAGAAGGCGCTGGGGGTCGCGCTGCTCATCGCGGCCGCCGGACTCACCATACGGGCGTACCTGGCGCTGGTGGACCGGGCCCGGCAGCGGGGGGCGGGGCGCCGTACGGCCGCGCCCGGCAGTCCCGCCGCGACGGAGCCACCCGCCATCGCGGTGCGCCCGGTCCCGACTCTGGTGGTCGGAGTGGTGGGCGGCCTGATCGTCGGCATGACGTCGGTCGGATCGGGTTCGCTGATCATCGTGGCCCTGCTCGCCCTCTACCCGAAGCTCACCTCCAACCACCTCGTCGGCACCGACCTGTTGCAGGCCGTGCCGCTCGTGATGTCGGCCGCGCTCGGCCACATCCTGTTCGGCGACTTCCAGCTCCAGGTCACCGCCGCCCTGCTGGTCGGGTCGATCCCGGGCGTCTATCTGGGCTCGATGATCTCGTCGCGGGCGCCCGGCGGCCTGATCAGGCGGGTGCTCGCGTTCGTGCTGCTGGCCTCGGCCCTGAAGATGTTCAACGTCGACAACATCGTGCTCGCCTGGACGCTGGTCGGCGTTCTCGTCGTGGGGACCGGCGCGTGGATGGCGCTGCGCCGGAGTAAGGGCCTGCCGGCGCTGGCGCGGCTGGAAAATCGCGAATCTGTCGGGACCGGATAGCCACGCTAGACGGACCGGACACTTCGTAAACAACGCCCAGCTTTCCTAGAAAATCAGGTAACGAGCTGGTCGCCGCCACGTGAACGCGGCTATATTTCGCCGCCATGGGCGACATGGGCGACAAGAGACCGCGCAGGTCCCCCATGTCCTCCGGGCCCGCCGGGCCTTCGGGAGCCGCCGCCGGGCGTTCGGGAGCCGCCAGACCCTCGGGAGCCGCTAGGCCCGCAACGCCCGCCAGGTCTGCCGCGCCCGCCGGATCCGCTGCGTCCGCCGGATCCGCGGGGAGCCGTACCGGCGGGCGGAAACCGGCCCGGCCCGGGGTCCGGCGGCGGGTCGCGGTGGCGATCGCGATCTGCGGGGTCACCGTGGGCACCGCCGCCTTCGTCGTGCCGAACACGCTGAGCTCCCGATCCGGAGCCGCCGGCGACCGTCCGCGGGCAGGCGCATCGTCCGGGACGGGTCGGCCGACTCCGGCCGGGTCCGCCGCCACCGGCCAGGGCACGTGGCTGCGGGCCACGCTCAAGGAGAACGCGGGCTGCGAGGTGTCGGCGACGCTTGTACCGTCGTGCGGGGCCTGGTGGGGGGTGGCGCCCGCCGCGTTCACCTCGACGCCGCACACCCAGGCGCTGCACGACTTCGAGCGCAAGATCGGCCGGCCGGTCGACATCTACCACGCGTACCACCGCGGCAACCAGATCTTCCCCACTCAGGAGGAGATGGCGATCGCGCGCGAGCCGGGCAAGAAGCGCATCCTGTTGCTGAACTGGAAACCCGACGTCGGGCACTCGTGGGCCGCGGTCGCCGGCGGCGCGGCCGACGGTCAGATCGACAAGCTGGCCGCCCACATCCGGGCGACCTTCCCAGAGAAGTTCTTCCTGGCCATCCATCACGAGCCGGAGGAGGAGGTACGGCAGACCGCCGGATCCGGCTACACCGCCAGCGACTACCGGAACATGTTCCGGCACGTCGTCGCACGTTTCCGCGCCAGGGGAGTTCACAACGCAATGTTCACCGCGGTGTTCATGGGCTCGCAGAAGTGGGGCGTCCAGCCCTGGTTCGACACGCTGTATCCGGGCAATGACGTGGTCGACTGGGTGGGGATGGACCCCTATGCCTCCCCGGAGACACTCGACTTCGCGCATCTGGTCAACAAGACCTCCGGCCAGGGACGCGGGTTCCCGGGCTTCTACAACTGGGCGGGCAAGATCGCGCCCACGAAGCCGGTCATGATCTCCGAGTGGGGCGTCTTCTCCTCCGGCGCCCAGAAATCGGCTTTCTTCAAGACCGTCGCCACCCAGCTCAAGCAGCATCCGAGGATCAAGGCGCTGGTCTACTTCGACACGCCGGACGCTCCCTACGCGGGCACTCGGATCGACACTCGGATCGACTCCAGCGCGGCAGCGCTGAGCGCCTTCAAGCGAGTGAGCAACAACCCGCTGCTCAATCCCTAATCGGTCCTGGGATACGGAGATCACCCAGGGTCACATTCCGTGCCTCCCAGCGATCGGGCGGGGTCCATAGCGGACATCTCGCCACACGGGTCTCGGCGAAGCTCCAAGCTGCCTTATATTGCAGGGAACGCACAGGTCAATCTGGTAGCGCACAGTCACGGAAGGGTCGGGAATCGATGGACGCGACGCCGGGCACTCCCGCGTCTTCGGACCTCACCCAGTACGGCGCGTTGCTACGCCGCCGCTGGTGGGTAGTCGTCTCCTTCGCCCTCATTGGGCTTGTCGCCGGCGGAGCGCTACTCGTTACGCGACCGAAGGTCTACACGTCGTCCGCGCAGATTCTGATCAAAGATCCCTCCAGCGACATCGCGCAGCAGACCGGCAAGAAGTCGACGGTCAATCTCGACACCGAGGCCGCGATCATGAAATCGCAGCAGGTCGCGGTGCGAGCCAAGGAACGGCTGAAGACCGGCGAAGACGCCACACGATTGCCGCACCACATCGATGTGACCGCGATCCCCAGTTCCTCGGTGCTGGCCGTTACCTACAACGCGAGCAGCCCGGCGGTGGCCCAGCGCGGTGCCCATGAGTACGCGCAGGCCTATCTGGACAACCGCATCGAGCAGATCAAGGCCTCCAACACCAAGCAGATCGCCGCCTTCCGGACTCAGATCAGCAGTCTCGACAAGCAGCAAAAGGCCATGGTCCAGCAGATCCTCGGACTTCCTGGCAAGTCCCAGGAGAAGTTGCGCCTCCAGGCCGAGGTGAACCGCGTCCAGAAGCAGATGCAGGGTTTCAGCGAGAAGATCGCGGAGCTCGACGGCAGCGCCACTGATCCGGGAGAGATCATCAGTGACTCCCGGCCGGGCCAGCAGACCGCCCCGATCATGCCGCTGTACCTCGGTAGCGGGTTCATGATCGGCCTGTTGTTCGGCATCATCATCGCGCTGTGGCGCGACCGCGCCGACCGGCGCATCCGGCGGGCCGAAGACATCGAGCGGCTGCTCACCATCCCCGTTCTGCTCAACGTTCCGGTCAAGGGCAAGAATCCGATCGGCCTGCTGCCCGCCCGCAGTCAGGGCGGGCAGGCGTTCCACGAGCTGGCTCACTCGCTCAACGCGACGCTTGGGCACGGGAACCATGTCGTACTCGTCACCGGCGTCACGCCCGGGCTCGGCGCCGGCGCGATCTGCGCCAACCTGGCCGCGGCCCTGGCCCGGACCGACGCCGACGTTGTGCTCGTCTGCGCCAACCTGCCGTCGACCTACTCTGCCCGGCTGCTCAACCTGAGCGAGGGCCCCGGCCTGTCCGAGATCCTGGTGCACGGAACGCCGGTGTCAGAAGTCGTCCAGGCGCCCCGGGAGCTGCCCCGCATGCGGGTCATCACGCCCGGCCACGACGAAGACCTCGCGTGGGAGCGGCTGCAGACACAATCGATGGACCGTCTCATCCAGGGGCTCCGGCGTCACGCCACGCACGTGATCATCGAGGCTCCGCCCACTTCGACCAGCGCTGACGCCCAGGCGCTGGCCGAGATCGCGGACGCCTCGATCGTCGTGGTCGAGATCCCCAGAGCCGACCGGGAGCATGTCAGTGAGGGCATCAGGCAGCTCGACCGCATGGGCACCGCCGTGCTCGGGGCCGTGGTGTTGCCGGTGCAGCCAGGCACGGCGCCGGCGGCGCGGCCACAGACCGATGTCCTCCGGCGGGGGGAGTCGCCACGCCGCTCGGCGGATCGGCAGGCGGGGCCGGACCGGCGCGGAAAGCAGGCGGCTCGCCAGCCGCAGGGCGGACGGCGCCGGCAGGGCGCCGCGACGGGGTCGCGCGGTGAGCCGTACGCGGACAGTGCCGGCGCCTACCAAGACGCCGCGGCCTTCCAGGAGCAGCTGCCGCCACCACCACCGCCGGTGCCATCTCCGCCGCCTCCGCTGGCCAGAGCCGACGCGAACGGCGGGCCGGACGACTACCCCGACACGTCGTCCGCCGACCCGCACGACGCGTACGGCATCCCCTCCAGCGACGCGTACGGCTCCTCCGTCGGCGATTCGTACGGCTCCTCGTCCAGCGACGCGTACGGCTCGTCCGCCGGCGATTCGTACGGCTCCTCGTCCAGCGACGCATACGGCTCGTCCGCCGGCGATTCGTACGGCACCTCGTCCAGCGAGACGTACGGCGACTCGCACGGCGACGAGAGCGCGGCTGGCGCTCGTCCGCCGGGCACGACACCAGGCTCGGCCGAACTGTTCCCGCTCGACATGTTCAAGACGCAAAGCTTCGAGGCCGCGCCCGAGCCCGACCCGACCTACGACGCCATCAGCGATCTCGTCGGCCCGGATGAGGATGACGATGACGATGTCGATGTCGACGGGTCCGCGGGCGGCTCCCGAAATTCGGCTTCGGGCCGCGTCGGCGATCGTTGAAATGACCGCACTCGACGCCCCGGCCGGGCGGTCCGATCACATTGAGTCCGAGGTCCAGGCGGACCCCGGCGACCGCGCCGTACAGCCTGCTCGGCGCCGGCTGTCGCCGCCCGGCCTGCCGTACGCCTGGCCGCTGTGGGCGCTGCTCATGCTCTATCCCGTGTGGTGGCTGCTCGGCCTCGGCACTTTCATCTTCCCGATCATCGCCGTCCCGATGGGGATCTACCTGCTGCGGCACCGGCCCATCAAGGTGCCGCCCGGGTTCGGGATCTGGCTGCTGTTTCTCGTGTGGTTCTGTTTCAGCGTCATCATGCTGAGGGTGAATCCGCCGGGCACTCACGGCGACTCCGGGAACCTGCGCCTCGCCGCGGTGGCCATGCGGTTCACGCTGTACATATCGGTCACCGTGATCCTGCTGTACGTCGGGAACCTGACGGAGCGGCAACTACCAAGGGCGACGCTCGTGCGCTGGCTTGCGGTGATGTTCGTCTTCACGGTGGCCGGCGGCTTCCTCGGCATGCTGTGGCCACGCTTCGGGTTCACGGCCCCGATGGAGATGGTGCTGCCGCAGACGATCCGGACCAACAACTATGTCCAGAGTCTCGTCCACCCCAGCTCGGCCCAGGTTCAGGCCGTACTGGGCGACTCCTCCCCGCGCCCCGCGGCCCCGTTCGGCTACACCAACATGTGGGGCGAGAACCTCTCGCTGTTGCTCATCTGGTTCGTCATCGGCTGGTGGGTCTACGGCAACGGCATCCGCAAGGTCGCCACGATCGTGCTGGTCGGCCTGGCCATGGCGCCCGCCATCTACTCGCTCAACCGGGGCATGTGGCTCGGCGTCGCGTTTACGGTCGCGTTCGTCGCCGTACGGCTGGCGCTGCGCGGCCGGCTCTGGGTGGTCGGCGGCTTGGCGGTGACGACGACCATCGCGGCGCTCGTGCTCATGTTCTCGCCGCTGTACACGATCTTCCAGGAACGGCTCGACCACGGGCACAGCAATCGCATCCGCGAGTTCACCACCGAGAAGGTGGTGGAAGTGTCGAGGCACTCCCCCTTCATCGGCCTCGGAAACACCCGGAACGCGGCCGGCAGCGCCCAGTCGATCGCGGCCAGCAGATCCGACAAGTGCCAGCGCTGTGGCAACCCCGCTTTGGGCAGCAACGGGCAGATCTGGCTGGTGCTGATCTCCCAGGGCTATGTCGGCGCCGCGCTGTACACCTTGTTCTTTGTGTACGGAGTCCTGCGCTACTGGAGAGATCTGACTCCGATCGGGCTCGGCGGAGTCCTGATCTTGATGCTCTCCCTTGTCTACAACTTCTACTACAACGCGATCATCACGCCGCTGGGCTTCTTCATGCTCGCTTACGCGTTGCTCTGGCGGAACGACGTCGAGCACGCACGGGTGGCCAGGCGGGTCGCGCTGCGACCCAGGGATCGGCGGCGCTTCAGCTCACGCAGGATCGCGTCGAGGGCGACGTCATGACCCCCACCACCGCGCGGAAGGACCCATCGCCCGGCGACGGCACGTTGCGGCTGCGCTATCTCGCCGAGGTGTCCGAGCTGCTCTGGCCGGCCCCGGTGCGGGCCGGGCTCGGCCAGGCAGGCGGCTCGGTCCTCAGTGAGTTCGTTCTCGTCCCCGACGGCAGGCGACCGCGCCTGCTGGTGCCGGCCGCACATCGACGGGCCGCCGCCGCAGCGGTGCGGCGCTACGCCGAACCCGGCTCCGTCAAGCAGCGGCTGATGCTCCGCGCACTGTCGGCAGCGCTGGTGACCGGACTCGGCGGCGTCGCCATGCGGCAGCGGTTCCGAGTCTGCGCCGACGATCCCGCGGGCCCGGTCGACACCATCGAGACTTATCTCCGCGATGCGCTCGACGCCGACTTGGTGGTCAGCCTGGCGATCGGCCCCGCACGCGCGAACAGAAAGCCGGTGCTGCAGCTGCTGACGCCGGGCGGGGAGACGATCGGATTCGCCAAGCTCGGCGTCAACGACCTGACCCGGTCCCTCGCGGTGGCCGAGGGCGACTCGTTGCGTGCGCTCGCGGCCGTGCCGCTAAGGCACCTGACGGTACCCGAGGTCCTGCACCACGGCCGGTGGAACGGGCTCGAGGTGTTGGTACTGACGCCGCTGCGGGTGTGGGAGCCGCGGGTGGAGCGCAGCCCGGCTCGGCTGGCCGCGGCGATGCTGGAGATCGCCGAGATCGGCAAGGTGACGGAGGGACCGCTACGGGACAGCGCGTACTGGATCGCGCTCGGCGACCGGCTCGCCGCGCTGGCAGACGGTGACGCCGTCCGATCGCTTCGGCAGGCGTATGCGCGGATCGGCGTGCAGGCCGGCGAGACTCGCCTGCGGTACGGATCCTGGCACGGCGATTGGACCCCGTGGAACATGGCGACTCTCAGGGACACCCTGCTCGTGTGGGACTGGGAGCGGTTCGCCGACGACGTCCCGCTCGGATTCGACGCCGTCCACTACGACTTCCAGAGCGCCGTGGTCAGGCAGGGGGCGGATCCGGCCGTCGCGGTGACCGAGACCGTCGAACGTGCGGCGGAACTGCTCACTCCCTTTGGCGTCACGGCCGCGGCGCGGCTGACCGCGCTGCTCTACCTGACCGACATCGCCACCAGGTATCTCCAGGACGAACAGGCCGAGGCGGGCGCACGGCTCGGCAAGCTCGGCCAGTGGCTGTTGCCGGTGCTGATCGACCAGGTCGAAAGGTTGCACGTTGGTTGACAAGTCGGCGGCCCCGCCTCTGGTCAAGCGCGCCGCCCAGACCGTGTCGGTGGCGGCGGGCCGCCTGACGAGCTCGGCTCGCATGCTGCCGGACTTCCTCATCGCCGGCGGGCAGCGGTGTGGCACGACCTCGATGTACCGTGCGCTGAGCGCGCATCCCGCGGTGCTCAAGCCCGTGCTGCACAAGGGCGTGCACTACTTCGACACCGGCTACGAGCGCAACCTGGCGTGGTACCGCGGCCACTTTCCGCTGCGCATCACGGTCCGGCGCGTACAGGAGCGGATGGGGGTAAGGCCGCGTGTCTTCGAGTCGGCGCCGTACTACCTGTGCCACCCGCTCGCGGGCGAGCGGATCGCCCGTGACCTGCCCGGCGTACAGCTGATCGTCCTGCTCCGCGATCCGGTCGAGCGGGCCTACTCGGCGCACGCGCACGAGCTGGCCCGCGGCTTCGAGACCGAGGCGTCGTTCGAGCGCGCGCTGGCGCTCGAGGAGGAACGGCTGGCGGGCGAAGAGCAGAAGATCATCGAGAACCCGTCGTACCACAGCCACAGTCACCAGCACCACGCCTACCTCGACCGCGGCCGGTACATCGACTACCTGGAGCGACTGGAGAAGCGGTTCGGCCGCGACCGGCTGCACGTGGTGGACAGCCACGAGTTCTTCGCCACCCCCGAGCCGGTCTATGACGACGTCGTGAGCTTCCTCGGGCTACCGCACATGGGCCGGCCGCCGTTTAAGCGGCACAACGCCCGCGAGCGGTCGCCGCTGCCGAAAGCGCTGCGCGCCCGGCTGATGGACCACTTCGAGCCGTACGACGCCCGGCTCGCCGACTGGCTCGGCCGCCCTCCGAGCTGGCGCCGATGATGCCGAGCCGTTCCATGATCATCTCTGGTGGCGAGCGCCCATGACGACGATCGCGCCGCCGAGTTCCAAGGCGGATCTGGGGTCGCTGGCGCGGGGCGGCGTACTCAGCCTCATCGGGGCCGCGACCTCCGCGATCGCGGGCGTGGGGCTGGTCGCGCTCGTCACCCGTGCGTTCAGCCGAGACGAGGCCGGCGTGTTCTTCGCGGCCGGGTCGCTGTTTCTGCTCGGCGCGGCGGTCGCCAAGCTGGGCGCCGAGACCGGGCTCGTCTACTTCATTTCCCGGCAGCGGGTGCTCGACCAGCGGGACCGGATCAGGCGGGTGATCGCGGTGGCGTTCACCCCGGTCACGGTGGCCGCCGTGCTGGTCGCGACGACGCTGTTCGCGGCCGCGCCCTGGTTGGCCGAGGTGGCCGTCGACGGCCCGGCAGGGCATTTCACCGTCTACGTGCGTACGCTGGCCTGTTTTCTGCCGCTGGCTGTGCTGACCGACACACTGCTGGCCGCCACCCGTGGCTTTCGCACACAGCGGCCGACCACGCTGATCGAAGGTATCGGCCGCCCGCTGGGGCAGATCGTCCTCGTCGTGATCGTCGTCGCGACCGCCTCGACATCGTGGCTCGGGCTCGCCTGGGCGCTGCCCTACCTGCCGGCCGCCGTGCTGGCCGGGCTCTGGCTCGGCGTCCTGCTGCCTCGTTCTGTGCGGGCGCCCGCCGCCGGCGGCATGGCGGGCGAGTTCTGGCGCTACACGTGGCCCCGTACCTTCGCCGCCATCGCCCAACTGGCGCTGCAGCGGCTCGACATCGTCCTCGTCGCGGCGCTACGTGGCCCGGCGGATGCGGCGATCTACACGGCGGCGACCCGGTTCCTCGTCGTGGGGCAACTCGGCAGCCGCGCCATCTCTACGGCGGTGCAGCCGCAGATCGGCGAGCAGCTGGCGCTCGGCGCCACTGCCGAAGCCCGTACGCTGTACCGCACGGCCACGGCGTGGCTGATGCTGCTGGTCTGGCCGCTGTATCTGCTCTGCGTCAATTTCGCCGGCCCGGTGATGGCGCTGTTCGGGCATGGTTACGCGGCCGGCGAGGACGTCATCTTGGTGCTGACCGGCGCCATGCTGGTCGCCACGGGCTGCGGAATGGTCGACATGGTGCTGAGCATGTCCGGCCGTACGTCATGGAACCTGGTGAACACCCTGCTCGCCCTGGCCGTCAACATCGGCGTCGACCTTCTGCTCATCCCCCACATCGGGATCATGGGGGCGGCCATCGGCTGGGCCGCGGCCATCGTCTTCAACAACGTGGTGCCGCTTGGCCAGATCGCGTTGGTGGCGCGGCTGCATCCATTCGGGATGGCGACGCTGACCGCCGGAGCCCTGGCCGCGCTGTGCTTTGGCGTGCTGCCCCTCCTCGCTCGGATCGTCGCGGGCGACGGCCTCCTCCCCTTGATCGCGGCGGCGGCATCGGGCACGATCCTGTACGGTCTCGGCTGCTGGTGGTTCCGGCGGCCGCTCCGGCTGACCTCCCTGCGCGCGCTGCGGGGCCGTACGACCCGGAAAGCGGATGCATGAAGGACGACTACACCGATGTCTTCCGATCTGCGGCGGCCGCCGCCAAGTACGACGAGGTGGTATACGCACCAGGCAGCCCGGCGGCATTGATCAACGAACGGCAGCGCACCTTCCTGCGTGAGCTGGTGGGCTCGGGCTTCGGCGGGATCAGGCCCGTACAGCACGACTTCGCCTGTGGCACCGGGCGGGCGATCGAGAATCTCGTGGGTTGCGTGAGCGCCGCACACGGCTATGACACCTCCACCGAGATGATCGAGCGAGCCCGGGCACGTGGGCTACCCGCCGAATTCCACCCGATCCCAGCCGACGGACCGATTCCCGAGCCCGCGGGGACGAATGGCACACCGGCCATCGTCACCATGTTTCGGCTCTTTCTCAATGTGGGCCCTGACGTACGGGACCGCGCCGTCGCGTTCGCCGCCAAGGCCCTGCCCACCGCCGACAGCGGTCTGCTCGTCATCGAGAACCACGGCAACCGCTCGTCCCTGCGGCACCTGTCCGGCCTGCGCAAGCGCGGCCGCGACGGGTGGTTCAACGAGCTGTCGCATGCCGAGGTGAGCGACCTGCTCGCCCGTTACGGGTTCCAGATCGAGGACCTCCACGGTTTCGCGTTGCTACCCCAGGGGACCCACCGCAAGGCCGGGCTGCGCCCGCTGGCGCGTGCCGTCGACGCCGCCGGCAGCCGCCTGCACACGCTCGCTCCGTACGCCCGGTGTGTCCTCTACATCGCCCGCCGCGCGCGGTGATCATACGATCGCGCCGCACGAGAGGTCGTCGAGTCAGCTGCGAACGGGCACGTTGCGCGGGTTGAAATACGGGAGCGTGGCGAGTTCGCGCATGGCCGACATGGCGTTCTGGTCGCCCTCGAGCGAGAACTGCGTCTTGTCGTCGGCACCCTTCCCCGCCATGTCGGAATCGAAGTAGAGGACCGCCTTGATCTGCGGGTTCTGCAGCGTCTCCGCGGCCTCGCGCAGCCACTCGGCGCGGCGCACCCCGTACGAACGAGGCACTCCGAATTCGCCGACCATGACGGGGCGCGGATGTGCCTTCGCCCAGTCCAGGAACGGCCGGATCGCCTCGGACAGATTGCGGTACTCGTACTCGTGGCCCGGGTACACGTCGGCGCACACCCAATCGACCTGATCGTCGCCGGGATAGTAGTCGCCGGCGTTCGAGGAGAAGCCCTTGGCCGTCGGGCACCACACCCACGCCACGTTGTCGACGCCGAGTTGCCGGAAGATGGCGCGGATGCGCTTCCACGCGGCGATGTAGTCGGCGGGCGAGTGGATCTTCTGCCGGGCGTTGGGCCGCTCCATCTCCCACTGCCACCGCAGGAAGATCGGCTTTCTGGTCGCCTTGATCGCCCGGGCCCGCTCCCGGATGATCCGATCCTCGGAGCCGGAATTGATGAGCTTCGTGTCGGTGCCGTTCCACGACAGCATGAGATAGCGGTTGCTGTTCAGCACGGCGTTGTCGGCCGCCCGCGGAAATGGCTGGTCCCAGGTGCGGTACGTGTGCACGATGTCCAGCTCACGGCCGATGCTCTTCTCGAAGTCGAGCACCGACTGGATCCGGCCCTCCTGGGTGAAGGTCGCTTGGCTGGGGTTGACCCACGCGCCGAAGTACGCGCCGCGGGGTGGCGGGGTCGGTGCCACGCCCGGTCGCACGGTGCTCTGAATGTCCGGCTTGACGTTGGCCCCGCTCGCGCTGCAGCCCATCAGGCCGAGCGAAAGCGCCAGCACGACCGCCGCGGTCGCGCGACCTCTCACGATGTGATTCCTCCGTCTGATCTGCGCTGCGTCAGATTCCGCGGCCGCGCGAGTGCAGTGTGCGCAGCACCCGCTCGCCCGAGACGAGCCCGGATGCCACGGCGAGCGCGAACGGCACTCGCCGCTCCTTCCAGTTGGCACGGAACGCCCGGCCGGCCCAGCGCACTGCCGTCCGGCGCCGCCCGAGGCAGGCGTAACCGAACGCGATCTGCCCGTAGACGCGGGCACCGCCAACCGGCGAACGCCCGATCTCGGGGTACCGGTCGAGGAACCATAGCAACGCGGCGACCTTTGTCTCCCACGCCTGGGCATAGTAGGACGTGGCGCCCCACAGAATCCGGACAAACGGCTGATCCACGTTAACGATCGGGTGGCGGCGGGCCAGTTTCAGCGCCAGATCCCAGTCTTCTCCCTGGCTGCCGGGGATCTCCTCGTCGACCATCCCGACGTCGAGCAGGGCCGCCCGCTTGGCGAGGTATGTGGAGGAATGCACCATCACCATGCGGGAGCGGATGAGGTCGTCGAAGGTGACGCGACCGGCGAAGGCGAGCCGGGGGATCTGTTTGCCGTCGAAGTCGATGAGAATGCCGCAGCTGGCCATCTCCGCGCCGCGGGCGACCCGGAGCGCATCGACCTGAGCCGCGAGCTTGCCCGGCCGCCACTCGTCATCGTCGTCGCAGAACGCCACGAGATCGGTGTCGAGCGCCAGAATCCCGCTGTTGCGGGCACCGGCGAGGCCGGGCGTCAGGGTGTTCTCGATGACCTCGACCCGGTCGGAGACCAAGCTCTTGTCGGGCTCCGCCCGGTCGTACACGATCACCGCGCGCAGCTCGCCTTCGTAGTCCTGGGCGAGTACGGCGTCGAGGGCGCGGCGCAGCAATTCGGGGCGGTCGTGGGTGGGCAGCACGACACCGACGGACGGCAGCTCGGCGCTCATGAGTGGGGTGCCCCTCCCAGGTAACCGTAGTGGCGCAGCAGCGGGAACGTCAGCGCCGTGACGCGGCGCCGGTCGACGAGCGCCAGCCGGGTGCGCCACGTGTCGTCGCGGCGCAGCAGGACCGGCCCGGTCTGGAACCGCATCGGGTTCCCCGAGGCCGTGTGGTTGGCGGACAGCCGGGCGGTGACCCCACCGTCGGCCTCCGTCATGAACGCGAGGGCCGTGTCGTCTGCGGGCAGCCCGGCGAACCGCGCGATGCGCCGCAGCGACCTGACGGGCGCACGCAGGAACTCCTCGTACCGCACCAGCGTGGTCGGAATGCCCCGCCGGGCCAGCAGCGCGAACGCCCCGTTCTCGGCGTTCCAGTGCGCGGCGGCCTTGGCCGGCGACCACTGCGCCATGAACTCCCCGGTGTCGCTCACGGCCTCGGGCCGCCGCACCTGCTTGGTCCAGGAGTAGGCGACCCCGCGGCTGTCCCGGACAACGTGCAGGACGCGCAGGTCGATGCCCTCGGCGCCGCGCGGCTGGGCCCCCCAGCGCAGACAGAACGCGAGCGAGGCGTGCTTGCTCGAGTCGATGACCACCCGGGCGCCGCTGACCTGCCGTACGGCCTGGTAAAGCCGGACATAGAAGGAGACATACGCGTCGACCCGCCCGCGCGTGGCCGACGGCAGGGCGGGCAGCGCCAGCGTCGGGATGAACCGGATGCGGTCCACCGAGTCCCGCAGGGCGCGGAACTCCTCGATGTCGAGCCCGTCCCAGCCGCCGAACGCCAGCCGGCCCACCTCGGTCCAGAACGGGCAGTCGTGGAACGACTCGCCGCAGCCGCAGCGCTCGCCCGAGACGACGCCGCGCTCCCACAGGTGGACCACCTCGCCCAGCGACACCGCCCCCGGCAGCTCGCCGAGCAGGCGCTCCAGCAGCGTGGTGCCGCTGCGGCCGAGGCCGCCGAGGTAGAGCACGCGGGTGGGGGGTTCCATAGGGCGGCTACTTCGCGTCGATGATCATACCGGCGGCGACCGTGCCGTTGGTGGCCTCGTCGACGAGGATGAAGCCGCCGGTGAACCGGTTCCGGTCGTACTCGTCGACGAACAGCGGCTGGGTCACGCGCAGGCCGACCCGGCCGATCTGGTTGAGGTGCAGCGCCTGGGCGTCCTCGTCACGGTGCAGGGTGTTGACGTCGAGCTGGTAGTGCAGGTCGCGGACCAGCGCCCGGGCGGTACGGGTGGTGTGCTTGATGATCAGCTTCGTCCGGGGGGTGAGCGGGCGTTCGACCGACATCCAGCAGACCATCGCCTCGATGTCCTGAGCGGCGGTCGGCTGGTTGTGCGGGCGGCAGATCATGTCACCCCGGGAGATGTCGATCTCGTCGGCCAGCCGCAGCGTCACCGACATGGGCGGGAACGCCTGCTCGACCGGCCCATCGGCCGTGTCGATGTCGGTGATGTGGGTGGTGAGCCCGGACGGCAGATGCATGACCTCGTCGCCCGGCTTGAGCACCCCGCCGGCCACCTGGCCCGCGTAGCCGCGGTAGTCGTGCAGCTTCGGGTCGGTCGAGCGGTGCGGGCGGATGACGTACTGCACGGGGAACCGAACGTCGATCAGGTTGCGGTCGGAGGCGATGTGCACGTTCTCCAGGTGATGCAGCAGCGACGGCCCGTCGTACCAGGGCATGTTGGCCGACCGCTCCACGACGTTGTCACCGTGCAGGGCCGAGATGGGGATGAACGTCAGGTCGCGGACCTCGAGCTTGGACGCGAACGCGGTGAACTCGTCGTGGATGCGCTCGAAGACCGTCTGGTCGTAGTCGACGAGGTCCATCTTGTTGACCGCCAGCACCAGGTGCGGGACCTTCAGCAGCGTGGTCAGGAAGGCGTGCCGCCGCGACTGCTCGATGATCCCCTTGCGCGCATCGATCAGGATGATCGCCAGGTCGGCCGTGGAGGCGCCGGTCACCATGTTCCGCGTGTACTGAATGTGCCCCGGGGTGTCGGCGATGATGAACTTCCGCCGCGGGGTGGCGAAGTAGCGGTACGCGACGTCGATCGTGATGCCCTGCTCCCGCTCCGCCCGCAGGCCGTCGGTGAGCAGCGCCAGGTTGGTGTACTCCTCGCCGCGGTCCAGACTGGTGCGCTCCACCGCCTCGAGCTGGTCTTCGAAGATCGACTTCGAGTCGTACAGCAGACGGCCGATGAGCGTGGACTTGCCGTCGTCGACCGAGCCGGCAGTGGCGAACCGCAAAATGTCCATGCGGGAATCGGACATTTCAGAAATAGCCTTCCTTTTTGCGGTCTTCCATCGCCGCTTCGCTGGACCGGTCGTCGGCGCGGGTCTGTCCGCGCTCGGTGATGCGGGTGGCCGCGATCTCCTCGATCACGTCGTCGATCGCCGTCGCCACCGACTTGACCGCGCCGGTGCAGCTCATGTCGCCGACCGTACGGTAGCGGACCATCGCCTCGAACGCGGGCTCGTCGTCGCCGCGGTTGGCGTACGGGCTGTCTGCGAGCAGCATCCCGTCGCGCTCGAACACCATTCTGGTGTGGGCGAAGTAGATCGACGGGATCTCCAGCTCTTCACCCCGGATGTAGTCCCAGATGTCGAGCTCGGTCCAGTTGGACAGCGGGAAGACGCGGACGTGTTCACCCCGCTGGATCTTGGTGTTGTACAGGTTCCACAGCTCGGGCCGCTGGTTCTTGGGGTCCCACTGGCCGAACTCGTCGCGGAACGACACCACCCGCTCCTTTGCGCGGGCCTTCTCCTCGTCCCGGCGGGCGCCGCCGAAGGCCGCGTCGAACTGGTGCTCCTCGATGGCGTCGAGCAAGGTCGTGGTCTGCAGCCGGTTGCGGCTGGCCCGCCTGCCCTTCTCCTCGACGACCCGGCCCTGGTCGATCGAGTCCTGCACGGACGCCACGACCAGCCGGATGCCGAGCTCCGCCACCCGCCGGTCGCGATACTCGATCACCTCGGGAAAGTTGTGGCCGGTGTCGACGTGCATGATCGGGAACGGGACCGGGGCCGGCCAGAACGCCTTCTCGGCGAGCCGGAGCAGTGTGATGCTGTCCTTGCCGCCGGAGAACAGCAGCACGGGCCGCTCGAACTCCGCCGCGACCTCGCGAATGATGTGGATCGCCTCGGCCTCGAGCACATCGAGCTGGGACAGTCGGTAGTCGCTGCGCTGCATGATCAGGACTTTCTCTCCCCAGATAGTTCGTCTGGCAGGGTCACCGACCTGATGCCGGCGAGCAGCGTCGGCGCCAGCACGGGGTGGCAGACCAGGATATCCGGCAGTTCGAGGTCCTTTTGGTTGTACGCCAAGGCGGACCCGTCGATGCGCGACGCGTGCGCCCCGGCCGCCAGGGCCACGGCCGCCGGCGCCGCCGAGTCCCATTCGTACTGGCCGCCGGCGTGGATGTAGGCGTCGACCTCGCCGAGCAGCACCGCGGCGATCTTCGCCCCGGCCGACCCGATCGGCACCAGCTCCACCTCCTGCTCCAAGCGCTCGGCCAGCCGCTGTACGAACTCGGGCGGACGGGTACGGCTCACCGCCACTCGCACGCGATCGGCGAGGGGACGGTCGGCCATGGTCAGCGGGATCTCCTCGGCCGTGTGCTCGTCGAGGATCTCGGCGCCGCCGGTACCCAGGGTGCCGAGCGTCTTGCCCTGGGCGGGCAGCGCGACGGCCCCGGCGGCCAGCTCGCCCCGCTCCCAGAGCGCCACGTGTACGGCCCAGTCGCTGCGGCCGTCCTCGCCGAACTCACGGGTCCCGTCGAGCGGGTCGACGATCCAGACGCGCTCAGCCTCCAGCCGTGCGGCATCGTCCATGCCCTCTTCGCTGAGCACCGCATCGCCGGGACGCTGCGCGTTCAGGGCCGCGACGAGGTAGTCGTGCGATGCACGGTCACCCGCGTCCTTCAGTGCGCGCGGGTCGGCGAAGCCGCGTTTGGCCCTCAGCCCGAGCAGCAACCGGCCCGCCTCGGTCGCGAGTCCGGCTGCCAAGGCGTGATCAGTCACACGTTCTCCCCGCGACGGCCGATTCAGTACGCGCCGGATCCACGTGCGACCGCGGACCAGGTCTTCCACAGGATCTGCAGGTCCAGCATCAGGGACCAGTTTTCTACATAGCGCAGATCGAGCCGGACTGATTCCTCCCACGACAGATCCGATCGGCCGCTCACCTGCCACAGGCCGGTCATGCCGGGCCGGACGACCAGTCGCCGGCGGACGTCGTCGCCGTACTTGGCGACCTCTTCGGGCAGCGGCGGTCGCGGGCCGACCAGCGACATGTCACCCCGCAGCACGTTCACGAGCTGCGGCAGTTCGTCGAGTGAGTACCGGCGCAGCCGGGCCCCCACCGAGGTGATCCGCGGATCCTTCTTGATCTTGAAGAGCAGGCCGTCGTGTTCGTTCCGCTGCAACAGGGCGGGCTTGCGTCGCTCGGCGTCGGCCACCATCGTGCGGAACTTCAGCACAGTGAACTCGCGGCCGTCGCGGCCGATCCGGGTCTGCCGGAACAGTACCGGTCCGTGGCTGTTCAACCGGATCGCGATGCTGATCACCGCGAACAGCGGCGCCAGCACCAGCAGCGCGGTGAGCGCGGCCACGCGGTCGAACAGGCTCTTGACCAGTTGCCGCCCGCCGCTCAGCTCAGGGTGCTCCACGTGCAGCAGGGGCAGCCCGGCGACCGGGCGGATCGAGATGCGCGGGCCGGCGACGTCCATGAGGGCGGGTGCCACGACGAGCTCCACGGAGTCTCGCTCGAGCTGCCAGGCGAGCCGCCGCAGCGCGACGCCGTTCATCTCCGGGCAGGCCAGCACGGCGACGCTGTCGGCCCCGATGCTGTTGACCACCAGTGCGGCGTCGCCGAAGTCGCCCAGCACCGGGACGCCCTCCACCTCTTTGACGGCGTCGTCACCGGAGGACAGCGCGGTGGGCAGGCACACGGCCACGATGTTCATGCCGTGGTAGCGCTTCTGGCGCAGCAGCTTGATCAGGTCGCTGAGGGCGGCCCGATGGCCCATGGCGACGACCTGGCGCATGCACTTGCCCTCCCACCGCAGCCGGTGCAGGCGCTTGCGCAGCTTGTAGCGGGCCAGGATGTTGAGCGCGGTGGCGAACGGCATGGCGATCACGACGTAACCGCGCGCGACGTCGGTCTTCGTGGCGTACGCGATGATCGCCACCGAGGCGGTCAGCACGAACCCGGACTGCAGGACGCGGCGGAACTCCTCCGAGCCCACGCCGATGAGCCGCGGCTCGTACGCGCGGCAGAGCGCGAGCGTCAGGATCCACAGGAACGGCAGCGAGGCGGTCATCGCGATGTACGGAAGGGTGTAGATGTTCGCCACGCCGCGGAACCGGATGCCGAGGGCGACGAGACCGGCCAGGAGCATGCTCAGGAAGTCGATGAAGAGCGCGCTCCGGACGTACCAGGACGTCCATCCGCCAGACTGCTCGCGCCGGGTAACGATTGCGGCGTCGGTCACGGCCCGCATTTCGTTGACCACCGCCATAACGCTGACACCCCCTGCAACGTCTGCCTCTCAAATGCATGTACGTCACCAGGACGCCGCAACGGCTCCGAAGGTTCACGCGTCACCCGAACCTTGCCTCGCGAGCATCTTACGGGCGCGTTGGCAGAGCTGCCGGGAGATCTGTCAGACAGATAGCTACTGATCAGGGCACATGGCCAAGGGCGCCGGGCGAAAGCGGCGAAGTACGCGGACCTCCCGGATGTCAGGGCTGGTCACAGCAATGAGTATGGGATTGATCACACAGCAGAATTAGCCCTCAGGTCGTGGCGTGGAAGTTGTTCTGCGCGGCGGCCAGGCCTTCGTGCACGAGCGCCTCGGTGGCGTCGGCCGCCTGCTCGAGATGCAGCGCCAACTCCTTGCGCTCGGCGGCGGAGAAGTCCCGCAGGACGAACGTCGCCGCGTCCATCCGGCCCGGCGGCCGCCCGATGCCGAAGCGTACGCGCAGGTAGTCGCGACTCCCCAGCGACTTGGTGAGGGAGCGCAGGCCGTTGTGCCCGTTGTCGCCGCCGCCTTTCTTGAGCCGGATGGCGCCGTACGGGATGTCGAGCTCGTCGTGGACGACGATCAGCCGATCCAGCGGAACCTTGAAGAAGTCCCGCACCGCGGACACCGGACCGCCTGACTCGTTCATGTACGACCGAGGCTTGGCGAGCACGACCCGTTCGCCGCCGAGCCGTCCCTCGATCACCTCAGCGCGGCCCTTGTGCGCCTTGAACCGGCCGCCCATCCGCTCGGCGAGGACGTCGACCACCATGAACCCCGCGTTGTGCCGGTTCCCCGCGTACTCGGGCCCGGGGTTGCCGAGCCCCACCACCAGCCAAGAGGTTGTCGCCATCGCTGTGTGCTCCGTATGCGACGGTAACGCCCCGGCCGCGTGCGGCGGCCGGGGCGTCACTCGCAGGTTTGCCGCTACTCGGCGGCCTCTTCGGCCTCGCCCTCGGCCGGCTCCTCCGCGCCCTCGCCCTCTTCGACTTCCTCGCCCTCTTCGGCCTCCGCGGCCTCGCCCTCGAGCTCCTCTTCCGTCGGCGGGGCGACGACGTGGAGGATGAGGGCCTCCTCGTCGGCGGCCAGGGTGGACCCGTCGGGCAGCTTGAGGTCCTTGGCGTGGACGGCGGCGCCGATCTCCATGCCCTCGATGTCGACCTCGACGCCGCTGGGCAATTGGGTGGCCTCGGCCTCCAGCGAGATCTGCACCATCTGCTGGTCGAGCATGCCGCCGGGGGCGATCTCGCCGGTCAGCTGGATCGGGATGTCGACGGTGACCTTCTCACCGCGGCGGACCATGAGCAGGTCGACGTGCTCGAGGAAGCCCTTGAGCGGGTCGCGCTGTACGTCCTTTGGCAGCGCGAGCGCGCTGCCGCCTTCGAGGCCCTCCACGCGGAGCAGGACGTTCGGCGTCTTGAGGGCCAGCATCAGATCATGGCCGGGCAGCGAGATGTGCCTGGGGTCGGTGCCGTGGCCGTAGAGGACGGCGGGCACCTTGCCGGCCCGGCGGGTACGCCGGGCGGCACCCTTACCGAACTCGGTGCGCGGCTCAGCGGCGATGCGTACCTCGGACACGGCGAAAACTCCTCGTTGCTGAAAGCTAGCTGGTCGGGCTGGTCGATGCTCGACGCGAACCGTCGAGGATCGTCAGGTGCTCCCAGCGGCGCAGCAGTCAGTGCGAACCGGCATGGGTGGCACGCGGTCTGACGAGTTTAGCCGATCCGAACCCACTTCAACGCATTGGGCGCACGCAAAACAGCGGCCCGGATCCGGCTGTGCGGGTTAGGACTGACCGCCGAACAGACTGGTCACCGAACCGTCGCTGAAGACCTCGTTGATGGCGCGCGCGATGAGCGGCGCGATCGACAGCACGGTCAGCTTGTCGAACCGCTGATCCTCTGAGATCGGCAGCGTGTTGGTGAGCACGACCTCCGAGATGCGGGAGTTCTTGAGGCGGTCCACGGCCGGCCCGGACAGCACGCCGTGGGTCGCGGCCACCACGACGCGCGCCGCACCCTGGTCGAACAGCGCCTCGGCCGCCTTCACGACCGTGCCACCGGTGTCGATCATGTCGTCGACGACGACGCACGTACGCCCGGCGACCTGGCCGACGACGTCGAAGACCTTCACCTCGTTGGCGACGTCGGGGTCGCGCCGCTTGTGGATGATCGCCATCGGCACGCCGCCGAGCCGGTCGCTCCACCGCTCCGTCACCCGTACACGGCCGGCGTCGGGGGCGACGACGGTGACCTCGGAGGTGTCGAGCTTGGCCTCGACGTGCGTGGCGAGGAGGTCCAGCGCGAACAGGTGGTCCACCGGCCCGTCGAAGAACCCCTGGATCTGCGCGGTGTGCAGGTCGACGGCGATCAGCCGGTCGGCGCCCGCGGTCTTGAACAGATCGGCCATCAGCCGGGCGGTGATCGGTTCGCGGCCCCGGTGCTTCTTGTCCTGCCGGGCATACCCGAAGAACGGCACCACGACCGTGATCCGCTTGGCCGACGCGCGTTTCATCGCGTCCACCATGATCAGCTGTTCCATAATCCACTGATTGATCGGCGCCGCGTGACTCTGGATCACGAAGGCGTCGCAGCCACGTACCGACTCCAGGAAGCGTACGAACGTCTCTCCGTTGGCGAAGTCGTACGCGGCGGTGGGCGTCGGCTCGATGCCGAGGTTGTCGGCGACCTCCTTCGCGAGCTCGGGGTACGCCCGGCCGGAGAAGAGCATCAGCTTCTTCTCGCCGGTTGCCTTCATGCCACTCACTAACCCTCCCCCTCAGCGGTTTCCTCGCTTGCTCGCCTGGCCGCCTCGGCCGATTTGGTGCCCGCGCGCTTGCGTTCGACCCAGCCCTCGACGTTGCGCTGCTTGCCGCGGGCGACGCCGATCGCCCCCGGCGGCACGTCGTTGGTGACCGTGGAGCCGGCCGCGGTGTACGCCCCGTCGCCCACGCTTACCGGGGCGACGAGGACCGAGTTGCTGCCGACGAAGGCGCTGGTGCCGACGTCTGTGTGGTGCTTCGCCATGCCGTCGTAGTTGGCGAAGATCGTGCCCGCGCCGATGTTGGCGCCGGGGCCGATGTCGGCGTCGCCGACGTACGTCAGGTGCGGCACCTTCGCACCCTCTCCGACGACGGCGTTCTTCATCTCGACGTACGTGCCCGCCTTCGCGCCTCTGGCCAGTTTGGTGCCCGGACGCAGGTAGGCGAACGGCCCGACGTTGACCTCGGGCCCGATCTCGGCGCTGTCGCAGACGGCGTTGCGTACGGAGGCCGCCGTGCCGACCGTGGTGTCGGTCAGCGTGGCGTTGGGGCCGACCTCGGCGTCCGCCGCGACATGGGTACGGCCGTGCAGCTGGGTGTTCTGGTGCAGTACGGCGTCGGGCTCGAGCGTGACGTCGGCGTCCACCCAGGTGGTCTGGGGGTCGATCACGCTGACGCCGGCCCGCATGTGTTGTTCGAGGAGACGCTCGTTGAGCTGGCGGCGCGCCTGCGCGAGCTGGACCTTGTCGTTGACACCCTGAGTCTCGACCCAGTCGGTGGCCATGTACGCGCCCGCCCGGTGACCGTCGCCGCGCAGGATTCCGACGACGTCGGTGAGGTACTCCTCGCCCTTGGCGTTGTCGGTGGTGACCCGCTTGAGGGCGTCGCCGAGGTACTCGCCGGAGAAGACGTACATCCCGACGTTGATCTCGGTGATGGCGCGCTGCTCGGCGGTCGCGTCCTTGTGCTCGACGATCTCGGTCACCGCCTGCGCGTCGTCTCGGACGATCCGGCCGTACCCGGTGGGATCGGGCATGTCCGTGCTCAGGATGGTGACCGCGTTGCCCTCGTCGTCGTGGGTGCGGACGAGCTCGGCGAGCGTCTCCCCGCGCAGCAGCGGATGGTCTCCGTTGGTGACGACGACGGTGCCGCTCAGCGTGCCGACCTGTTCGAGCACCATGCGCACGGCATGCCCGGTGCCACCCTGCCGATCCTGCACGACCGGGACGGCGTCTGGCTCGACGCGTCCGAGATGCTCGATGACCTGGTCGCGGCCGTGGCCGACGACGACAATCAGGCGCTCGGGGTCCAGCTCACGGGCGGCGGCGAGGACGTGCCCCACCATGCTGCGGCCGCACAGCTCGTGGAGGACCTTCGGGGTACGGGACTTCATCCGCGTCCCCTCGCCGGCGGCGAGGACGATAACGGCAGCCGGGCGGTTCGCCCACCCCCGTGGACGGCGAACACTCACAGTGGAGGCTCCCTCGGCGTCGCGGACTGGACGGCTCGGGCTGGACCTTGGACGTGTCCATCCAGTAGACGACCTGCGTAAACACCGAAGGCGTCAGGCCGTCACCTACCCGACACACGCAGGATACCGTCCGCCTCCGCCCTGTCACCCCGCCCGGCCCGCCCTGTCAAAGCACGTCAACCAGAGTCAACACGCCCAACAAACCCAGGCCGGCGAGCACACTTCTCCGCCTCGGCTCCGGCGCCAGGACTCGAACCTGAACCGAGGGCACCAAAAACCCTTGTGCTGCCGATTACACCACGCCGGATCATGAACAGGACGTCGGCGTCCTCGTGCGCCGCGCCGGTCCGGGTTCACCTTACCGGCTGGCGCGCCGACCCCGCCGAATCGCCGGCGGCCCAGTCCGGCCGGTGGCCGGCAACTCGTGGCGCCCCTGGCGCGTTCTCGTTGGGAGAGCACATCGCTCGGGCCGTGCCGCATCGCTCCCACCCGGCACGGCGGCGGCGGCCCTGGTCGCGACGCGACGGGGCCGCTGCCCACGCGCCTGCGGTCTGCCGGATAAGACCTGATCAAAGCGGTCGCGCGAGAGGCAACCGACATCTGTCCGGCCCGGGATGTTTGCCGAAATCCTGGCGGGTATTGCCTAACCTACGGAGCCGTAGGTTACGGTAGCGTAAGTAAGGCTTCCCTCACAGAAAGCGGGTATCCCATGACAGAAGCCCCCGTACTAGAGCCACCTCAGGTGCGGGCACGTCCCGACGTCGAGCCGGAGCCGAACGGCACCTTCGAACGAATCCTCGTCGGGGTCTTCACTGGTGTGCCCTTCCTCGCCCTCTTCGCCGCCATCCCGCTGGCCTGGGGCGCGGGCCTGCTCGGCTGGACCGACGTCGCCATCGCGCTGCCCTTCTACGTCATCTCCGGCACCGGGATCACCGTCGGCTATCACCGCTACTTCACGCACGGATCGTTCAAGGCGAAGCGGCCGCTGCGGATCGCGCTCGCGCTCGCGGGCAGCCTCGCGATCGAGGGTCCGCTGATCACGTGGGTCGCCGACCATCGACGGCATCACAAGTACGCCGACCGGGAGGGCGACCCGCACTCGCCGTGGCGGTTCGGGACCGACTGGAAGGCGCTGACCAAGGGTCTCGTCTGGGCGCACTGGGCCTGGATGTTCGACGGGCAGCGCACGTCGAAGGAGAAGTTCACGCCCGACCTGCTCGCCGACAAGGACCTCGTCCGCATCCACCGGCTGTTCCCCGCCCTCGTGGCCGTGTCCCTGCTGCTGCCGGCCGTACTCGGCGGGCTGATCACCATGTCCTGGGTGGGCGCGCTGACCGCGTTCTTCTGGGCGTCGCTGATCCGGGTCACCCTGCTGCACCACGTGACGTGGTCGATCAACTCGATCTGCCACACGTTCGGCAACGAGGACTTCGAGGTACGCGACAAGTCCCGCAACGTGGCCTGGCTGGCGATCGCGTCGTTCGGCGAGTCCTGGCACAACCTGCACCACGCCGACCCGACCTGCGCGCGGCACGGCGTCCTCAAAGGCCAGGTCGACATCAGCGCCCGCATCATTTGGGCGCTCGAGAAGTTCGGCTGGGCCTACAACGTACGATGGCCGAAGGCCGACCGGCTCGCCACCAAACGAGTGAGCTGACGTCGATCTCGTGGCTTAGCACCGATCCCCGTCGCCGATCCGTCATCATTTGAACAGTGAGCGAACCAGCCCCCCGGTCCCGTAAGCGGATGACCGGCAAGGAAAGACGAGAGCAGCTGCTCGACATCTCGCGGGCGCTTTTCGCCGCACGGGGATTCGACGGCACCTCGGTCGAGGAGATCGCCGCCAAGGCGGGCGTGTCGAAGCCGGTGGTGTACGAGCACTTCGGCGGTAAGGAAGGCCTGTACGCGGTGGTCGTCGACCGCGAGATGGAGCGGCTGCTCGCCATGGTCACGCGGGCGCTGCGTGAAGGGGTGCACTACCGCGACAAGCTCGAGCAGGCCGCGCTGGCGCTGCTGGAGTACATCGAGGAGGGCACCGACGGGTTTCGCATCCTCGTACGAGACTCACACGGCGCCTCGGGCACCGGCGGGTTCGCCAGCCTGCTGAGCGAGATCGCCCAGCAGGTCGAGCACGTCCTCGGCCAGGAATTCGATCGGCGCGGCTACGACGACAAGACCGCGCCGATGTACGCCCAGATGCTGGTCGGCATGGTCGCGCTGACCGGTCAATGGTGGCTCGAGGTCCGCAAGCCCAAGCGCGAGGAGGTCGCCGCACACGTGGTGAACCTCGCATGGAACGGGCTGTCTCGTCTCGAGCCCAAGCCGCACCTAGATCCAAAACGCCGCCGCAAGGAGCGCGAGAAGCTCGAACGACGCGCGGAGAAGGCGGCGGCCAAGGCCGAGCGCAGAAGTCGCAAGGCCGAGGGAAAGGTGGACCCCGAGATCGACGTGATCGACCCTGCCACCGACGTCCCCCCGCCGGCCCCCGCCTGACGACATCCCTTCGCCGGCGCCCGCCTGACGACCCGCCGGGGAAACTGTCACACCCTCGCCCTAGCCTTCGAACAAAGATTCGAAGGAGGGTGCCATGCTCACCACCGACCAGGCGGGTCCGTCCGCCGCCGAGATCCGGCGCTTCGCCGAGGCGCTCCGCGCCATCGACCCGGGCGCACTTCCATCCGGCTCGATGGCCCGCGACCTGCACTTAACGGTCGCCGCCCTGGCCGAGACCGACGTTGGCGCCCGCGATCTCACCGCGTTCGTCGGGTTGCTGGCTCGGCTGTACGGTGCGCTGGCCGCGGTCGACGCGGCCTCGCTCGCCGAGACGTCACCGCGTGAGCTCGTGGAGCTCATCGTGGGGGTCGACGACGCGAAGGCGATGCTGGAGATGCCCGACCTGTCCCGGGTTCCGTCGGGCGAGCTGGCATCGTGGTTCCGCGAACTCTATTGCGCCATCATGCGCCTGCGCGCCACCTCCTGTCGTCTCCATCGCGTCTGGACGGCCACCGCCCCCGTACGGGAGGTGCCGTGAGCCCACCACCGAGATGCGGTCCGCCCGACTGGATGGCCGCGGAGATCGAGAGATACACCGCCGAGATGCGGGCGCGCACGCTGCACGACACCGTGGCAGACGATGCGGCGGAGGGCTTCCTCGGCGAGCTCGACGAAGCGTTGTGGATCTTCGAAGAGGTCCAGGCGGCGGCGGAGAACTCCTTTGCTCACGCCAATCGCCAGGCCGATCACATCGAGGCCTTCCGCCGCCTGCTCTACCGCCTCCACCTCGTCCTCATCGACTGGGAGGAGACCGCCACCTGACCCCGGCGACGTACGAGAGCGCGGAGGCCGGCGACCCGCGATGACGCGCCGGCCGAGTGGCCGGGGCGCGTCAAGGGCTGCGGCGGGCTACCGCGAAGACACGGCGGAAGGGGAAGACCGTGCCGTACGAGCTGCGCGGGTAGGCCTCGCGGAGCAGGGCGCCGTACTCCTTCAGGAACTCGTCCCGGCCGGCCGGGTCCGCGTCGAGCACGGCGAGCACCGGGCGGAGCGCGGTGCCCTTGACCCATTCGAGCACCGGGTCGTCGCCCTGGAGCACCTGCAGGAATGTGGTCTCCCAGACGTCGATCGTCGCGCAGTCCTGAGCCGCGAGCAGATCGAGGTACTCGGCGGGGGCGCCGGACGCTACGGGTGCGGCGTAGGCCGGGTCGCGGAGCACGTTGCCGAGCAGGTTGTGCCACCGAGGTGACTGGCACAGCTCACGCAGCACCGTGTGACTCGGCGCGTCGAAGTTGCCCGGCACCTGGAACGCCAGCCAGCCGCCCGGCGTCAGCCACTCGACCCATGCCGGCAGCAGATCACGGTGGGTGGGCACCCACTGCAGGGCGGCGTTGGAGATGATCACGTCGACGGGCTGATCCGGCTCCCAGGCCTCGATGTCGCCGGTCGTGAAGCGCAGCCCGGGGACCGCGCGCCGCTCGGCCTCCGCGATCATCTCCGGAGAGCTGTCGATGCCCACGATGTGGGCCGCGGGCCAGCGATCCGCCAGGGTGGCGGTGAGCTCGCCGCTGCCGCAGCCGAGATCCACCACGTGTATGGGGTCGTCGGCGCGAACTCGGCCGACTAGTTCGAAGAAGGGCCGGCGTCGCTCGTCCCCGAAGAGCCCGTACTGGGCCGGGTTCCACGAGGTTCCGGGTCGTCTGCTACGTATTTGTCTTGACATCAAGAGATATGATCTCGTGGCCGATATCGCGCTGTCAACCAGTATCTCGATGTCAAGACAGGTAGGGTGGTCCACCGTGGATGATGAGGTGGACCGGCTGGTCGCGGCCTGGCACGCCGAACGCCCGGATCTCGACGTCGAGCCGCTGCAGGTGCTCAGCCGGATCTCCCGGCTCGCGCGGCACCTCGACCGGGCTAGGCGTTCGGTGTTCTCCGCCCACGATCTCGAGTCGTGGGAGTTCGACGTCCTGACCGCGCTGCGCCGCGCCGGTGAGCCGTACCAGCTCAACCCAGGCCAGCTGCTGCGCGCCACGCTGGTGACGTCGGGCACCATGACCAACCGCATCGACCGGCTGGAGGCAGCCGGCCTCGTCAAGCGCCACCCCGACCCGCAGGACAAACGGGGCATCCAGGTCCAGCTGACCGAGACCGGCAAGGCCCGCGTCGACGCCGCCTTCGCCGATCTGCTCGAGCGGGAACGCCTGCTGCTGGCAGGCCTCAGCGGCACCGACCGGGGCCACCTGGCCGATCTGCTGCGCACCCTGCTCGTTCCCTTCGACGCCACCGGCGACGCGCAGCCACGAGCCCCCCGGCCGGTCGAGCCTCCGCCCGCCGGAACAAGGTCGTCACAGCCTCATCCCAGGCGCCCCCAAGCGACCTGAGCGGGCCCGATCGCGGCGCCGATCGTCCCAGGTCTGATGGCCGCCGCTCGCCGGGCCCGGTCGGCGATCACCGGACACGCCGCCGTCGTCGGCACGCCTGCGACGTCGATGGCGTCCTTGACCGCCGGCCGCGGTCCTCACCCGGGGAGTCGACCTCCATCAACCACGTGGTCACGCCCCATATCATCGCGTTCATCCGACGATCGGCACCACTCCGCCCTCGAGGCGGCCGAGCGCACCGGACCGTTAGGCATCGAGGTCGGCGGCGAGGAGGAGCCACTCCTCTTCGACCTGGGCTCGTTCGGCTTCGATGGCCTTGACTTCGTCGCCGAGTTCGAGCAGCTTCTCGTAGTCGGCGGCGTGGGCGGCCAGCTCCCGGTGGAGTTCGGCTTGGCGTTCGGCCAGCTTGTCGAGGCGTCGCTCCAGCCGGTCGAGCTCCTTGCGCGCCCGCCACTCCTGGCCGGTTCCGGTCCGGGCCCGGCCCGGCTCAGGTGTCGACACCGCCGCCCTTCCGCCGGCACTCGTACGACCCGCAGCCGAACGACCCGCAGCCGAACGACCCGCAGCCGAACGACCCGCAGCCGGACGAGCGGAGGACGCGGCGCGGCGGGCGAGGAACTCCTCGACGCCGCCGGGCAGCAGCGAAAGGCCGCCGTCGCCCAGCAGCGCGACAACATGGTCGGTGACCCGTTCGAGGAAGTAGCGGTCGTGGCTCACCACGACGAGGGTGCCGGGCCAGCCGTCCAGCAGGTCCTCCAGCTCGGTGAGCGTCTCGATGTCGAGGTCGTTGGTGGGCTCGTCCAGCAGCAGCACGTTGGGCTCGCCCATGAGCAGCCGCAACAGCTGCAGCCGGCGGCGCTCGCCGCCGGACAGGTCGCCGACCGGCGCCCATTGGGCGTCGCCGCGGAACCCGAGCCGCTCCAGCAGTTGGCCGGCGGTCCAATCGCGCTTGCCGACGGTGATCCGGCGCCGGATCTCCTCGACCGACTCCAGCACGCGGCGGGACGGGTCCAGCTCGGTCAGCTCCTGCGACAGATGGGCGAGCTGCACGGTCTTGCCCCGTACGACCCGGCCGGAGACCGGCGCGACCGACCCCGCGAGCAGCCGCAGCAGCGTGGTCTTGCCGCTCCCGTTGGCGCCGAGCATGCCGACGCGGTCGCCGGGGCCGAGTCGCCACGTCAGGTGCTCGAAGATCGTGTGATCGCCGAGGATCGCCGTGACGTCCTCGACGTCGTACACGGTCTTGCCGAGCCGCGCGGTCGCGAATCGGGTGAGCTCGACCTCGTCGCGCAGCGGCGGCACGTCGGCGATGAGGGCCTGCGCCGCGTCGACCCGGAACCTGGGCTTGGACGTGCGCGCCTGCGGGCCGCGGCGCAGCCAGGCGAGCTCCTTGCGCAGCAGGTTCTGCCGCTTCGCCTCGGCCGAGGCGGCGATGCGCGCCCGCTCCGCCTTGGCCAGGGTGTACGCCGAGTAGCCGCCGTCGTAGCGCTCGACCCGGCCGTCGACGACCTCCCAGGTACGGTCGGTCACCTCGTCGAGGAACCACCGGTCGTGGGTGACGACGATCAGCGCCGCCTTACGGCCTTGCAGATGCCGGGCCAGCCAGTCGATGGCCTCGATGTCCAGGTGGTTGGTGGGCTCGTCCAGGACCAGGACGTCGGAGTCCGGCACGAGCAGCCCGGCCAGGGCCGCCCGCCGCCGCTCACCGCCGGACATCGTGGCGACGGCCGTATCGAGATCGATGCCGCCGAGCAGCCCCTCGATGATGTCGCGGACCCGCGCGTCGCCGGCCCAGTCGTACTCGGGCCGATCGCCGAGCACCAGGTCTCGTACGGTCACGTGCTCGGGGAACTCGTCGCGCTGGGTCAGGAAGCCGACCCGCAGGTCGCGAGCGTGGGTGACCCGGCCGGCGTCCGGCGGCACGAGCCTGGCCAGCACGGAGACCAACGTGGTCTTGCCGTCGCCGTTGCGGCCCACGACGCCGATCCGGTCGGCCTCGTCGACCCCCAAGGAGACCGCGTCGAGCAGTGGTTTCGGCCCGTAGGCCTTGGTGACACCCTCCAGGTTGATCAGGTTCACCACGGTGGTACGGCTCCGGTTCCGACGCACGTCATCGGTCCCCGAGACTACCCGGACCGCGTCGGCACTACGGCCCTGTGCCACGGTGGACACGTGCTGGTCAGACGGGAGACCGCGGGCGACGTCGCGGCCGTCCGCGCGGTCACCGCAGCGGCGTTCGCCCGCGCCGACGCGCCGGCGGCGACGCCGGCCGAGGTCACCCTGCTCGACGAGCTGCGCGCCGATGACGGCTGGCTGCCCATGTTCTCGCTGGTGGCCGTCGGAACGGCGGTCGGCGAGGCGGTCGGACAAGCGGATGACGCTCAGGTCATCGGGCACGTGCTGGGCACCCGCGGCTGGGTCGGCTCGGCGCCGGTGCTGGCGCTCGGCCCGGTGAGCGTACGCCCCGACCGCCAGCGGCAGGGCGTTGGGAGCGCGCTCCTGCACGCTGTGCTCGGTGCCGCCGACGCGGTGGGCGAACCGCTCGTCGCGCTGCTCGGCAGCATCACGTATTACCGGCGATTCGGCTTCCGCCCCGCCGTACCGTACGGCATCACGCCCCCGGTCGCGGAGTGGGGAGACCACTTCCAAGTCCGCACCCTGGCAGCGTACGAACCGGCGCTGCGCGGCCGTTTCCGCTATCCCGCGCCCTTCGACCGCGTGTGAGCGTCGGCCGCGGGGAGGCGGGGTGCGCCCCCCCGCGACACCCGGATCGGCCGCCGGCTGCCCACGCACAGGATCGCCACAGGGAAGCTGCTCCTCGCGCTGGGTCCGGCCGACCTGGAGTAATCCCGGCGGCGGTCAGCAGATGGCGGCGCCGGGGACAGGACCGTGCGCCCGTACGACCGAGGTGGCGACGTCAAGGCCGGACAGGGCGGCCGCCATGTCCACCGCCTGGTCCTCGGACTCGGCGAGGAACGCGCAGGTCGGCCCCGACCCGGAGACGAGCGCGCCGAGCGCGCCGAGTTCGCGGCCCGCCGCCAGAGTCCGGCGCAGCGACGGCCGGAGGCGCAACGCGGCCGGCTGCAGATCGTTGCGCAGCTCCTCGCCGAGCGCCGTGGAGTCCCCGGCGGCGAGCGCCGCCATCAGTGACTGCGACACCTGTGGCAAAGAGACCTGCGCGCCGTCCGCCTGCGCGCCGTCCGCCTGCGCGCCGTCCGCCTCGCGCAGCCGGTCGCATTCGGCGTACACCGCGGGCGTCGACAGGCCACCGTCGGCGAACGCGAACACCCAATCGAAGCGACCACGGGTCAGCGCGGGCGACAGCCGATCGCCCCGGCCGAGGCCTACCGCCGTGCCGCCGAGCAGTGCGAACGGTACGTCGCTGCCGAGCGACGCGGCCAGGTTGAGCAGTGCGTCGCGGTCCAGCCCGGCGTTCCATAGGGCGTTGCAGGCGACCAATGCCGCGGCCGCGTCGGCGCTCCCCCCGGCCATGCCGCCCGCGATCGGGATCGCCTTGTGGATCCGCAGCCGTACAGCCGGTTCCACACCGATGTGCGCCGCCAGCTGCGCGGCCGCCTTGGCGGCGAGGTTGTCCGGGCCTGTCGGTACGGCGTCGAGGGTCAGCCCGGCGGCCCCTTCGACGACGACGCTCAACTCGAGCGCGGGCTCCGCGGTCACCTCGTCGAACAGAGACACGGCATGGAACACATTGACAAGATCGTGGAAGCCGTCGTCACGTACCGGCCCCACGCTCAGCTGGAGATTGACCTTGGCGGGCACGCGCACGCTGACGGGTGTCACGCTGTGACAGCGTACGTTAACGGCAGCAATGCCCACATCCGGGCGGCCGCGGGACCGCTCGTTGTCCGCGTCGTTGGATACCGTTTGCTCAGATCGCGTTGAGCGGCGCGATGGGCGGGGCGGACGTGGGAGGGAGCCGGAGCCCGGTGCAGGAGCAGACGGGGCGGACGACGTTGCCCAGCGGCGCCGAGCCGCTGGGGCCCGGTGATCCGGCGACAATCGGGTCGTACGGCCTGATCGGCAAGCTCGGCGAGGGCGGCATGGGCGCCGTCTATCTGGGCCGGGACGCGCAGAACCGGCCCGTCGCCATCAAGGTGATCCGCCCCGAGCTCGCGGCCAGCCCGGCCTTCCGGGCGCGGTTCCGCGACGAGGTGAGCAACGCCCAGCGGGTGGCCTCCTTCTGTACGGCTCAGGTCCTCGAACACGGCGAGGAGGACGGCCGTCCCTATCTCGTCACGGAGTACGTCGACGGCCGGCCACTGGACGAGTACATCGACACCCAGGGCGCGCTGCCGGCCGGCACCCTGCACGGCGTCGCGGTCGGCGTCGCGGCGGCGTTGACCGCGATCCACGCCGCCGGGCTCGTCCACCGCGACCTCAAGCCGGCGAACGTGCTGCTGTCGGTGTCCGGGCCCCGGGTGATCGACTTCGGCATCGCGCGGGCCGCGGACGCCACCGCGCAGCACACGAAGGCCGGCTTCGTGGTCGGCAGTCCCGGCTGGATGGCGCCCGAACAGGTGCTGCGCGGCGAGGTCAGTACGGCCGTGGACATCTTCGCGTGGGGCACGCTGGTCGCCTACGCCGGCACCGGACGACGCCCGTACGGCACCGGCCCGGTCATGGCCATGGCCGCCCGCGCCGAGCAGGGCGACCCCGACCTGGCCGGGCTGCCCGAGCCGCTCCGCGCGGTCGTGGCGCGCGCCCTCCACCCCGACCCCGGGCGCCGGCCGACCGCCCAGCAACTGCTGCTTTCCCTGGTCGGCGGCACGGAGAGCATGTCGACCAACCCTGACGTACGGGTGTCCGACGCCCAGGCCGCCGCCGACGAGGAGCTCAGTCGGGCCTGGCGGGCGCAGCCGCCGGTCATGATGCCACCTCCGTGGATGCCCCCGTCGCCACCGCACGGAGTGCCGATCGGCGGCGGGACCTACCCGCCCTTCTCGGCCGCCCCGCCGCCTCCGGGGCCCGCACCGGGCACCATGCCGGGTGGCACACCGGGTACCGCCCCGGCCATGGCCAGCGCGATGGGCTCGGCCCCCACTCAGCCGCCCATGCAGCGACCGTTCCCGCCGCCGTACCAGGCCGGCCGGCGACGCAAGCGCCGCGGCTGGCTCGGCTGTCTGGTGGCCGGCTCGATCATGTTCGTGGCCGTCATCGTCGGCCTGATCCTTATCGGCATCCTGACTCAGCCCCACGACGGCAAGCTCGGCGAGCCGGCCAAGGACGGCCAGTTCACCTTCGTGGTGAATGCGCCGGCCAGGTGCGGGTCGAGGGCGGCGGTCTCGGGGATCACGCCGAGCAAGGGCAAGCTCTGCCAGATCCAGTTCTCGGTGCGGAATACCGGCACCAAGAGCCGTACGCTCGCACCCGGCTTCCAGGAGCTGTACGACGCGAACGACGACTACTACCAGGGGGCGACCCTGCTGCGCGGGAGCGCCGACGCGGACAACAGGGTGAGCCCGCAACTGCTCGCCCCGGGCGCCTCGTTCTCCGGCATCGTGCTGTTCGACGTGCCCTCGTCCTTCCAGCCCACGTCGGTGGTCCTGTACGACGACAGCACCAGCAACGGCGTCCGCATCCCCGCGTCCTGATCTTGTGGTCACGCCCCGGACGTCCACCGCACCGCGACCCGCGCCGGCCTGTCCGGGCCGCCCCGCGACTCGGCCGTGATCAGGGGTGGTGTTCGGCGATGCGGGCGAAGGCTGCGACGTCGAGGGATTCGCCGCGGGCCGACGGGTCGACGCCGGCGGCGCGGAGGGTTTGTTCGGCGGCCGCGGGCGAACCCGCCCAGGTCGCCAGCGCCGCCCGAAGCGTCTTGCGCCGTTGCGCGAACGCGGTGTCGACGACGGCGAACACCTCGTCCCTGGAGGCGCTGGTCGGCAGGGGCTCCCGCCGGGTGAACGCCACCAGTCCCGAGTCCACGTTGGGTGCCGGCCAGAACACCGAGCGGCCCACCGGGCCGGCCCGCCGGGCGTCGGCGTACCAGGCCATCTTCACCGAGGGCACACCGTAGATCTTGGTTCCGGGGCGCGCGCTGAGCCGGTCGGCCACCTCGGCCTGCACCATGACCAGGCCGTGTCGCAGCGACGGCAGCAGCCCGAGCAGGTGCAGCACGACAGGCACCGCCACGTTGTACGGCAGGTTCGCGACCAACGCGGTCGGCGGCGGGCCCGGTACGCCGGCGACGCGCAGCGCGTCCGCCCGTACCACCTCGAGCCGGTCGGCCAGCTCCGGTACGCGGTCCGCGACCGTACGCGGCAACTCAGCGGCCAGTGCCGGATCGACCTCGATGGCCACCAGCCGCGGTACGGCCGGCAGCAACCCGAGGGTCAGCGAGCCGAGACCCGGGCCGACCTCCACCACGACGTCGCCGGGGTCGAGCTCGGCCGCCCGGACGATCCGGCGCACCGTGTTGGCGTCGATGACGAAGTTCTGCCCGAGCGTCTTCGTCGGCCGTATCCCCAGCCGCCCGGCCAACTCCCGTACGTCGGACGGGCCCAGCAGCGTCTGCGTCTCTACCACGCCCCAAGTCTCGCGTACGTGACTCCGGTTCACGCCGCGTACACCGTGGCCAGATCGACCAAGAGAATGTGGCGATCCACGCGACCCAGCTCGATGAGATTGCGATCGAAGCCGGCTCCGCTGTAGCAGGCGAGGGTTGTCTGCGTGGTGTCGAAACCCTTGACCGACAATAGATCTCGGGCTCGGCGGAGCCGATCCACATGGCCCGGCGTCATCACCTTGTCCCACTTGACTTCGCCCAGCGACAGGACACGACGCCGCCGACCGGGTGTCTCGGGCGCGAGCACAGCCACATCGATCTGGAGTTGGGTGCGGTTGAGGGGATCGCTCACAGCCGCAGCGGCCACTTCGCCGGGCAGATCCCCAAAGACATCTGGACCCGCGGCGCTGGCCCAATCTCGGCAGATTCCCTCGAAATGTGGGCCGACCACCTGAGACAGAAAGGTGCCTTGGGAATTGTGCCAGGCGGCGGTCTGCTCACCACGTTCCAGCCGGGTCCACTCACGGCGCATCACTGCTTCGTAGAAGGCGATCAGAGGTTCGCAGATGCGATAGAGCGATCGGCCTTTGCGGAACGGGTCGACCTCCCGAGCGACCAGCTGAGAGTCCTCCAGCACAGACAGGGGATGGCCGATGTCCGGCGACTTACGGCCGATGTGGCCGGCGATGCCGCCTCTGGTGGCATTCCCTGACGCTATCGCTCCGAGAACGGCATGGTAAATCGCCGTGTCCCGGATATCGACCTCTTCGGCAAGCAGGTACCGTGCTTCCCGAAAGAGCGGAATCTGCGGGTTGAGCACCGTACGGAGCACCCAGGAGTCGAAATCGTCGAGCGAGTCGGGCGCGTCTCCGGCCACGAACTCGCGACGGTATGCCGGAGTTCCGCCGACAATGGAATGGACCAGGACGGCGAGACGAGGATCGTCTATACCCCAGAACCGCGCGGCGGTGCGATAGTCCATGGGCCGCACTATCAATTCGAGGCTTGCCCGTCCGCGCAGCGGAGCACTCCCTGCGAGCAGGCGTCCCATGACCGACATGGCCGACCCGCACAGCAGCAGACGCGCCATTCCCTGCCGTGCGATGCCTCGTGGGTCGAGAGCAGCCTGGAGTAGTGATGGGAGCGAAGGGCTCGCCTTGCTGAGATAGGGGAACTCATCGATGACGATCAGCCCTTCGGACACGGTGGCGAATAGCCTTTCCAACGCCTCGTCCCAGTTGTCAAAGGCGTAGCGCCCGCCCCCCGCATGACCCGCGAGGGACTGGCCGAAGCGGGCCAGCGCCTCGACCTCCGTCGAGTCCGTCGCCGTGAAGAAGTAGCCGCCGACGCTGCGTACCAGAGCATCGAGCAGAAATGTCTTGCCCTGACGCCGCCGCCCGCTGACGATGCCGAGCCGAACGTCGGGGCTGCTCGACGTGGCGAACCGCCCGAGCCCTTCCCACTCTCGCTCTCGATCGAAGACATGACTCGGCTTGCCGAGAAGGCTCATAGTTGAACTATACAGCTAAGCACTACAGGCCTTAGCTGTATACGCCTATATAGAAGACGCATTCGCCGTGACACCGTCACCCATGGCGAACCGGGTGACGGTGTGATCGTCATCACGGCCGACGACACTTTGGCAGCTCGCCCTGATGGCAGGCTGGCCGAGCACCCCGGCCTAGGCCTCGTGGCGCGGCCAGTCGAACCATGACGGGAAGACCTCGGCCTTGCGGGGACCTGACCATTTTCTATCTGGGAGATCAGCGACTCGGAAACGTTGATCCGCGTCGCGAGCTGGGGCCTGTGTGAAGCCGATTGCCTGACGGTGGTGCCGGAGTTCACGGCCCCAGATGGCCTGCGGACTGTTCGCGTCGTACATCGCCACCGTATTGCCCCTGTTGCCCGGACTGGTCCGAATTCACGTCACCCGTTGCAGACGACCGCCATTTATTGAATCGTGTGCCAACGTTCTCGCGGCGAGTCGGTGCGCTTTCTAGTGCACCGAGAGTAACGGTCCGCCTCGATTTCACTACAGAAACCGGAAAGGAGACGCTCGTGGCCTCATCGGCGGATTCCGAACTCGCCAAGCTGCGCGTCGACGTCACCTGCGCGTCGTGGTCACCGCAATTCTTGCGATCTAAGCGCTTACCAGGGGCCGAAGAGGCGGGCGCCGGTGGTGGAGACGGCGGTGCAGAGGTCGGCCACGTCGACGTCTTTCACCTCGGCCATGCAGCGCACGGTCAGCGGGATGAGGTAAGAGGCGTTCGGCTTGCCGCGGTGTGGAATCGGGGTGAGGAAGGGGGCGTCGGTCTCGACCAGGAGGAGGTCGAGCGGCGCGGCCTTGAGGGCATCGCGGAGCGGGGCGGCGTTCTTGAACGTCACGTTGCCGGCGAAGCTCATGACGTAGCCCTTCGAGGCACACTCCTTGGCCATCGTGGCGTCGCCGGAGAAGCAGTGGAAGACGACCTTGTCCGGCGGGCCCTCCTCGGCCAGGATGCGCAGCACGTCGTCATGCGCCTCGCGGTCGTGGATGACGAGCGTCTTGCCGGTGCGCTTGGCGATGTCGATGTGGACGCGGAACGACCGTTGCTGGTCGGCGGGCGGTGCCCAGTCGCGGTAGTAGTCGAGCCCGGTCTCGCCGACCGCCCGTACCTGCGGCAGCTCGGCCATGACCGCGATGTCGTCGAGCACGTCGTCGGTGATACCGGTCGTCTCGTTGGGATGCGTGGCCACGCCCGCGAACACGTCACCGTGCTCACGGGCCGCCTCGACACTCCACGAGGACGACGCCAGATCGACCCCGATGGTCAGCACCCGCCGTACGCCGACCGCATGCGCCGCGGCCAGTGCCCGGGACACCGGGACGTTGAGCAGGTCGAGATGGCAGTGGCTGTCGAAGACCTCGACGGGCAGACGCTCGGGCAGCGGCGGGAAGCTCGCGCTCTGGAAGCCATCGGTGCCCCGCTCGCTGATCATGGGATGCTCCGCCGGTCATGTGGGTCCCGCGATTCGCCGGTCACGGTTGTACCTTTCGGATCTTCCCAACGACTGGCCGGTCATACCCGTTCCACCGGGCATAGCCCTCATTGTTCGCCGGGTGTTCAAGGACGCTTCGAGATGTTCAGGACGCCTCGAGGCGCGCCAGCTCCTCGTCGACCACGGAGGCGTCGAGCTTGGCGAACAAGGGCTTCGGCGGCGCCAGCGGCGTGCCGACGGCGATCGGCCGCGACTCCCAGCGGGCCGCGGTTTCGTACGACCCGGTGAGTACGGGGTATTCGGGGCCGCCCTCCTCCGAGACGTTCTCGAGGGACGGCATGCCGCTCCAGACCCCGGTGCCGCCGAGCATGTCGTACACCTTCTGTGAGGAGTTCGGCAGGAACGGCGTCATCAGTGTCTTCGCGTCGTCGACCAGCTGCAGCGCCACGTGCAGGATCGTCTTCATCCGCTCCGGGTCTGAGGTGCGCAGCTTCCACGGGGCCTGATCGGAGAGGTACTTGTTGGCCTCGGCGATGGTCCGCATGGCCTCCTGCGTGGCGTTCTTGAACCGCGACCGGCCCAGCTCGGCGCCGACGGCGGCGAAGGCCTGGCGCGACCCCTCGAGCACGGCGTGGTCGGCGTCGGTGAGGTCGTCCGCCGCCGGGATCTCGCCGATGTTCTTGGCGGCGAACGAGATCGACCGGTTGACCAGGTTGCCCCACGCCGCGACCAGCTCGTCGTTGTTGCGCCGCACGAACTCGGCCCAGGTGAAGTCGGTGTCCTGGTTCTCCGGACCGGCCACCGCGACGTAATAGCGCAGCGCGTCCACGTCGTACCGCTCCAGGAAGTCCCGCACGTAGATGACGACCTGGCGGGACGAGGAGAACTTCTTGCCCTCCATCGTCAGGAACTCGCTCGACACGACCTCGGTGGGCAGGTCGAGCGCGCCCAGCGAGCCCGGCGTGCCGCCCTTGTCGCCCTTGCCGCTGTAGCCGAGCAGCATCGCCGGCCAGATCTCGGCGTGGAAGACGATGTTGTCCTTGCCCATGAAGTAGTACGACAGGGCCTCCGGGTCCTGCCACCAGGCGCGCCAGGCGTCTGGGTCGCCGGACCGCCGAGCCCACTCGATCGAGGCCGACAGGTAGCCGACGACGGCGTCGAACCACACGTAGATGCGCTTGTCCGGGCGGTCGCGCCAGCCGTCGAGCGGCACCGGCACGCCCCAGTCGAGGTCGCGGGTGTACGCGCGGGGCCGCATGTCGTCAAGCAGGTTGAGGGCGAACTTGAGCACGTTGGGCCGCCACTCGCCCTGCTTGGACTGCAGGTACGCGCCGAGCGACTCGGTGAAGGCCGGCAGGTCGAGCATGTAGTGCTCGGTCTCGACGAAGACCGGCGTCTCGCCGTTGATCCGCGACCGCGGGTTGATCAGGTCGATCGGGTCCAGCTGGTTGCCGCAGTTGTCGCACTGGTCGCCGCGTGCGCTGTCGTACCCGCAGATGGGGCAGGTGCCCTCGATGTAGCGGTCGGGCAGCGTACGGCCGGTGGACGGCGAGATCGCCCCCATAGTGGTGGTCGGGAAGACGTAGCCGTTCTTGAGCAGGCCGAGGAAGATCTCCTGCACGACCTCGTAGTGGTTGCGCGTGGTCGTACGGGTGAACAGGTCGTACGACATGCCGAGCCCGCGCAGGTCTTCGGCGATCACCCGGTTGTAGCGGTCGGCCAGCTCACGGGCCGTCACGCCCTCGCTGTCGGCCTGCACCTGGATCGGCGTGCCGTGCTCGTCGGTGCCGCTGACCATCAGGACCTTGTTGCCCGCCATCCGCTGGTAGCGGCTGAACATGTCGCAGGGCAGCGCGAACCCGGAGACGTGCCCAATGTGGCGGGGCCCGTTGGCGTACGGCCAGGCGGGCGCGGTCAGGATGTGTCGGCTCGAGCGAGCGTTCGGCAGGGACATGCCCCCAGCCTAGAGTGCCCGGCGCGGATGCTCGCGCCAATATCGCTCACGGCGGGACCGGCCCGCCGGCGGGGTTACCCGCGTTCCGCGGCGACCTGCGCCGCGGCCGCGTCGACCACGTCGGCCGCCTCCTGTGCCGGGTCTGCCAGCGGCGGGTGTGAGCGGCGCCGGATCCCCAGGATGCTCAGGAACAGCGACGCCAAGATCATCTGGCAGCTGATGACCAGCGCGGTGGCCGATGGCACGACGATGCGCAGCGCGTACCGCGGGTCGAGCTCGCCGAAGTTGTTGACCTGCCAGTGGAACACCGACAGCACGACGCCAATGAGCCCGGCCAGCGCGAGCAGCCCGCCGATGATCAGCCCGCGCTCCAGGCTCCACCAGTCGATGATCCGCTGCACCCGCGGGGAGTGCGGGAGGAAGCCCTCCTCCATCGCGTACACCTTGGTGAGCAACGCGAACAGTACGGCCTGGAAGCCGATGACAAGGATGGCCCCGGCGCCCACCAGCGTGTCGACGTCGAAGGCGACCTCGCCGATCCGTACCGGCCCGAACGACAGGGCGAACCCGCCGACCAGCCCGAGCGTCATGAGTATGAGGCCCGGAATGAAGAACAGCCACTTCGGGCTGTAGAGCAGGAGGAAGCGCAGGTGCCGCCAGCCGTCCCGCCAGGTGTTGAGGTGCGGTGCCCGCGTGCGGCCGTCCGGCGACAGCGTGGTCGGCACCTCGCGGATGTCGAGCCTGGCGAGCGTGGCCTTCACCACCATCTCGCTGGCGAACTCCATGCCGCCGGTCTGCAGGCCCAGCCGCATGATCGAGTCCTTGCGGAACGCGCGCAGGCCGCAGTGGAAGTCGCCGATCTTGCTGCCGAAGAACAGCCGGCCGACGAAGCTCAGCACCGGGTTGCCGAGGTAACGGTGCAGCGGGGGCATCGCACCGGAAGCGATGCCGCCCTGGAACCGGTTCCCCATCACCACTTCGGCGCCGTCGCGCAGTTGCTCGAGGAACGGCCACAGCCCGGTGAAGTCGTAGGAGTCGTCGGCGTCGCCCATCACGACGTACCGGCCCTTGGCGGCGCGGATGCCGCCCATCAGCGCGTTGCCGTAACCCTTGTCGCTGACCGGCACCACTCGGGCCCCGGCGTCGCGGGCGAGTTGCTGGCTGCCGTCCGTGCTGCCGTTGTCGGCGATGATGACCTCGCCGTCGACGCCGTGCTCTTCGAAGAAGCCGATCGCCTTGCGGACGCAGACCTCGACGGTCTCGGCCTCGTTCAGACACGGCATGACTACGGAGAGTTCCACGTCACCGTCTCCTCCATTACCTCTGGTCACATGCCGGCGGGGACTTCGACTACCCTCGTCATGTTCCGACGTGTGGTACGCCCTGGCCATGATGCCCGCCGGAGCCGACTCGTGCGGGTCTGTCCGACGAGGATGACACGCACCGCGTTGCCAAGTTGCAACCTGAAGTCCCACAACAGGACGATCGGTGACGGCAGGCTAAGGAGCCAGCATATAGGGCTGGTCGGCCCGGGAAGGTCGGTTGAGGGCGTGACGAACGCCGGGGACGGCGCTCAGGATTGGGCCTCCGATTTGCGGGCAGAGAGGCGTTTGCCCGCATTGCTGGCGGCCGGACAGACTCGGAGGGGGGTCGCCCGTGGCCGGGCCAGCGCTCAAGACGCGTAAGCCGAAGCGGCCGGTCACGGCGACGATCAAGCCCATCGACACGGCCAAGATCCGGGAGGCCGGGTTCTGGGCTCTCGTCGGCCGGCACCGCCTGTTCGCCGCGATCTTCGCCGTCGGCGTGTTGCTGCGGATCGACACGATGGTGGGCTACCGGCCCGCCATGTGGTTCAACGACTCCTTCGACTACCTGCACGTCGCGATGTCGCCGTACCCGCATCCGATCCGCCCGGACGGGTACGCCTTCTACCTCCTGCTGCTCCGGCCGTTCCATAGCTTCGCGCTGGTCGTGGGCCTGCAGCATCTGATGGGCGTGGTCATGGCGGCCATGATCTACGCCCTGCTGCGCGTCCGGTTCGGGCTGCCGAAGTGGGGCGCATCGCTGGCCGCGGCGCCGGTCCTGCTGGACGCGTACGAGATCCAGCTCGAGCACCTGGTGCTGTCCGACGTGCCGTTCACCTTCATGGTGATCGCGGTCGTGGCGGCGCTGATGTGGTTCGTGACGCCGTACTGGAATGGCTGGAAGGTCGGCGCGGCCATCGGATTCGTGCTCGGGCTGGCCAGCCTGACCCGCTCGGTGGGCCTGCCGGTACTGCTGGCCGTCGTCGTCTTCATGATCGCCCGGCGGGTGCGCTGGCGCGTGATCGCCGCCACGGTGGCGCTGTGCGTGCTGCCGATGGCCGCCTATTCGGTGTGGTTCCACGCGTACTACGGCAAGTTCTCGATGACCGAGAGCAGCGGCGTGTTCCTGTACGCCCGGGTCTACAAGTTCGCGGACTGCAACAAGATCAAGCCGCCGACCGAAGAGATCCCGCTGTGCGTGCAGCCCGATCACAAGCTGCCGTTCTCGCAGGACGGCATCTGGAACCGGCGGTCGCCGCTGCACCGCGTGCCCGCGCCGCGCTTCACCGAGATGCAGAACCGGCTGGCCGGCGACTTCTCCAAGCGCGCGATCAAGGCGCAGCCGGGGGACTACCTGACGATAGTCGCGGGCGACTTCTTCCGCGTCTTCAACTGGAACCGCACGGTCTTCCCCGACCGCGACACCTACGAGCAGTACGAGTTCCGCACGCACTCGGCCGCCCTGCCCGACTGGCGGATGAGCAGCGACAAGACAGCCGATCAGGAGGCCGCGGCGTACGAGCGCGGCCGCGCCAGCACCCAGATCACCGAGCCGTTCGCCGGCATCATCCGGACCTACCAGGACGTCGTCTACCTACGGGGTTCGCTGCTCGCGGGCATCTTGTTGATCGGCCTGGCGGGCATGATCCCGCTGTGGCGGCGCTTCGGCGGGGCCGCGTTGCTGCCGTGGATCACCTCGATCGGCCTGCTGCTCGCGCCCGCCGCGACGGCCGAGTTCGACTACCGGTACATCCTGCCCGCCACCCCGCTGGCCTGCATGGCCGCGGCGCTCGCCTTCACCCCCGAGGTACGGGCGTGGTATGCCAGTCGCTTCCGGCGACGCCGCGACGCCGAGTCCGCCGCAACGCCCGACTCTGAGGCTCCCGCCGATCCGGCCCGCGGGCCCGCTCCCGAACCCGCCGCCACGAAATAGCCGCGGCGGGGCTGTCGCCGTTCCGTAGGCGTGCAGTCGGCGGAGCCGCCATGCCCGTCGGTCCGGCCGTGGGTTACTTGGCGGGGGCCTGTTTGCGGGCGGCGACCACCGCGTCGTACACCTCGCGCTTGGGCACCCCGCGATCGCGGGCCACGTCGGCGATAGCCTGTTTGCGCGGCACGCCGGACGCCTCGCGGACCGCCACCTCGGCGGCGAGGTCGGCCGGATCGACCGGGCCGCCGCGTTCCGGGGCGCCGCCGACCACGAGGGTGATCTCGCCGCGGACCCCGTCCGCCGCCCACTTCGCCAGATCGCCGAGCGACCCGCGGCGTACCTCTTCGTACGTCTTGGTCAGCTCCCGGCAGACGGCGGCGGGACGATCGGGCCCGAACGCCTCCGTCATGGCCGTCAGCGTGGCGGACAATCGGTGCGGGGCCTCGAAGAACACCATGGTGCGAGGCTCGGCGGCCAGCGCGGCCAGCCGGGCCCCCCGTTCCCCCGCCTTGCGCGGCAGGAACCCCTCGAAGCAGAAACGGTCCGTGGGCAGACCCGAGACGATCAACGCCGTCGTGACGGCCGACGGCCCGGGCAATACGGTGACCGGCACATCCTCGGCGATCGCGGCCGTCACCAGGCGGTACCCCGGATCGGACACCCCCGGAAGCCCGGCGTCGGTGATGACGAGGACGTCGCGGCCGGCCCGCAGCTCGGCGAGCAGCTCCTGCGCCCGGGCCCGTTCGTTGGCGTCGAAGTACGAAACCACCCGGCCCGGCACGGTCACGCCGAGGTCGGCGGCGAGCCGCCGCAGCCGGCGGGTGTCCTCGGCGGCGACGACCGCGGCGCTGCCGAGCGCCGCGCGCAGCCGCGCCGAGGCGTCGTCCGGACGTCCGATCGGCGCGCCGGCCAGGATCAGCGTTCCCGCGGTCACCGTCACGACCCCCATCTTCCCCTCTTCCCTGCCATCCCAGTCCGTTGATCCGGCATGCTCTGTGTTGATCGGGCGGCTGCGTACAGGCGGCTTTCGTACGATGGCGGGATGGCGATGACCGAGATCGACGTGGTCGAGCAGCAGGGAGACCAGCGCCGCCCGCCGCCGCTGCGCGAGTGGCTGGCCCCGCCCATACCCGGGTCGCCGCTGCTGGGCTGGATCGGGCCGATCGTGGTGGCGGTGTTCGCGGCGTTTTTGCGGTTTGATCGGCTGGCGATCCCGCACGCCGTCGTGTTCGACGAGACCTATTACGCCAAGGATTCGCTGGCGTTGTTGAAGTTCGGGTGGGAGCACAACACCGTCAAGAACGCCGACGCCATCTTGCTGGCGCCGGGCACCAACACCCACAACCCGCCGATCTGGGCCGACGGCGCCAGCTTCGTGGCCCACCCCCCGGCCGGTAAATGGCTGATCGCCATCGGGGAGTGGATGTTCGGGGCCACCCCGTTCGGGTGGCGGTTCATGGCGGCGGTGTGCGGGTCGCTGTCGGTGTTGATTTTGGCCCGGATCGCCCGCCGGATGACCGGGTCGACGCTGCTGGGTTGCGCCGCCGGGCTGCTGCTCGCCCTGGACGGGCTGCACCTGGTGACCAGCCGCACCGCGCTGCTGGACATCTTCGTGATGTTCTGGATTCTGTGCGCGTTCGGCTGCCTGCTGGTCGACCGGGACCGGACCCGCGCCCGGCTCGCCGACAAGATAGCGGCGGGGGGTGACGCCGGGTTCGGGCCGTTCCTGTTGCATGGGTGGCGGATCGGCGCCGCCGTCTGCCTCGGGCTGGCGTGTGCCACGAAATGGACCGGCATCTACTATGTGGCCGCGTTCGGGGTGCTGGCACTGGTGTGGGACATGGGGGCGCGCCGGGCGGCGCGGGTGCAGTACCCGTATGCAGGGGCGTTGGTCCGTGAGCTGCCGCTGCTGGTCGCCGGCGGCGTCGTGGTGTTCGTCACCTATATCGCCAGCTGGTGGGGCTGGATCTTCAAACCCGGCGGGTGGGGCCGCGGCACCGTCGCCCACAACGTGTTGGGCCGCCCGTTCGAGGCGATGCCGAACCTGTGGCAGTACCACAAAGAAATGTGGAACTTCCACACCAACCTGCATTCGAAACACCCCTACCAGTCCTGGCCGTGGGACTGGCCGATCCTGCGGCGCCCCGTCGCGTTCTACTACCAAGAGCCCAAGAACGCGTGCGGCGACTCGGCCAAGTGCTCCAAGGAGATCCTCGGCATCGGTACGCCGGCGATCTGGTGGACCGCGGTCGTCGCGCTGGTATTGCTGGTGTTCGTGTGGCTGTATTACCGCGACTGGCGGGCCGGCGCGATCCTGCTCGGCTACGCCGCCGGGTGGCTCCCCTGGTTCTGGCCGGCGCTGGGCCACCGCACCATGTTCTTGTTCTACGCCACCCCGATGCTGCCGTTCATGGTGCTGGCCATCGTGTTGTGCATGGGCATGCTCATCGGACCCGCCACCGACCCCGGACCCCGCCGCCTGTTCGGCTCGGCCATCGCCGGCGCCTACATGCTGCTGGTGCTGGCCAACTTCATCTACTTCTACCCGGTGCTGGCCGCCAAGGTGATCCCGTACGAACAATGGCACCACATCGTCCGCTTCAAAGACTGGATCTAACGACCGGTACGACCGGTACGACCCGTATGGGCACGGCGGGGGCCACGGCGTCCGGGGGCGGCGGCGTCCGGGGGTGCGGCGTGGGCCACGGCCCCCTCGATCTCGGGGCCGCTGCGCGGGCGGGTCACCGTTTCGGGTAGAGATGACCGTATGAATGCGGCTCCGCTCACCCGGGTGTGGCGCAACGGACGGCTGGAGAAGGAGGGTTTCGCCGCCGCCGAGATCAGCGACTACCTCGAGCAGGACGACACCGTCGTCTGGATGGACATCTGCACGTTCGATCCCGAGGACCTGCAGGTCATCACCGAGGAGCTGGGCCTCGACCCGCTCGCCGTCGAGGACGCGCTGAGCTCGCACGAGCGGGCCAAGCTGGACCGTTACCCCGAGCACCTCTTCCTCAACGTCTACTCCGTACGGTTCGACTCGGCCGAGGCTCAGCTGGAGACCTCGGAGATTTCGGCTTTCATCACCAAACGCGCGCTGGTGACCGTACGGCAGAATGCCGACTTCGACGTCGACGAGCTCACCGCGCGGTGGGACGCCCAGCAGGACCTCGCGAAGTACGGCGTGGCGTTCCTGCTGTACAACCTGATCGATTTGATCGTCGACCAGCACTTCGTCGCCGTACAGGCCCTCGACACCGAGATCGAGGGGCTCGAGGACGTCCTGTTCGAGGAGCGCGTCGGCGACCTGAGCCTGCAGCGGCACAGCTTCCAGCTGCGCAAGAGTCTGGTGTTGCTGCGCAAGGTCGTGCTGCCCATGCGGGAGGTCGTCAACACCCTGCTCCGGCGCGATCTGCACATCGTGCCGGACGCCATGACGCCGTTCTTCCAGGACGTGTACGACCACGCGCTGCGGGCCGGGGAGTGGACCGACAGCCTCCGCGACCTCGTTACGACCATCCTCGAGACCCGCATCGCCATCCAGGGCAACCGGCTCAACCAGGTCATGAAGAAGCTCACCGCGTGGGCGGCGATCATCGCGGTACCGACCGCGGTCACCGGCTTCTACGGCCAGAACGTGCCGTACCCGGGTTCGCAGCATCAATGGGGTTTCGTCGTCAGCACCGTGCTGTGGGTCGGCGGCGCCGCGGTGTTGTACGTAGTGTTCCGCATCCGCGACTGGCTCTAGTTGGTCGGAGCTGTTAGATCACGCCGTCCCAGAGCCGGCGCTCGTCGCCGCGCGGGTCCCGTACGAGCCGGCCGCCGTCGCCGTCGAAGACCATCACCGGCCGGGCCTCCGTGTCGTACGGCGGCCAGCCGGGGTCGCCCTTGGTGGCGAAGTCGACCCACGCGCGGTGCATCAGCAGGCTGAGCTGCTGTGGCGGGTTGGGGCCGGTGAGGCTGCTGCCGGGAGCGCCGAGGGTGTCGAAGACGAAGCCGATCTCGAGCGCGTGGCAGGCCCCGAGCTCCTGGACGGGCGACCGCCAGGCGAACTCGTACACGTGAGTGTTCTGCCCCCGTCCCTCGGCGACCCGATAGGTCGGGATGCGGAAGAACGAGTCGGTGATGATCGCGCACAGCACGTCGCCATGCGTGGCGCCGGGACGGTTCGCCCCGTACCTTCTGGCCAGCGCGGGGTCGAAGCCGCGGCGCGAGAGGATGCCGTCGAGTCGCTCGGCCGTGATCAGCGGCGCCAGGCCGGGCGGCACGACGAAGAGGCGGTACTCCTCGGTCGTGGTGCCGGTCAGCAACGGTACGTCGTGGCCGGCGCCGTCCGCGATCGCGTCGACGGGCCGCTTCCGGAGCAGCTCACCGTCGAGCACCGGGACGTACGGCAGCCCGCTCGCGACGGTCGACCTCCCCCAGCGGGCCGGGTCCGGGTTCGCCGTCAGCTCGTCGGCCAGCTCGGCCTGGGCCGGGATGGCCGCCCGCGCGTCCAGCCCGGCGAACGCCTCCGCGGTCGGCGGCACCCCGAGCTTGGCGGCCAGCTCGGCGGTGACGCGGAGCGCGTCGTCTTCCGTCTGCACCACCTGCCCGCCGCCACTCTGCGCGATGGCCTTGTGGAACAACCCAAGGTCCAGCGACAGCAGCGTGATCACGCTCATCGCGCCGGCGGACTCCCCGAACACCGTGACGTTGCCTGGGTCGCCGCCGAACGCCGCGATGTTGTCCCGCACCCACTCCAGCGCCGCGATCTGGTCGAGCAGCCCCCTGTTGGCGGGCGCGCCCGGCAGCTGTACGAACCCCTCGAGCCCGAGCCGATAGTTGAACGTCACGCACACCACACCGTCGCGCGCGAAGCTCGTCCCCCCGTAGTGCTCCACGGCCCCCGACCCATTCCGGAACGCCCCGCCGTGGACCCACACCATGACCGGCGCTCCGTGCGCCCCAACGGGCGCCCACACATTCAGGTTGAGGCAGTCCTCCCCCGGCATCTCCGGGTCGGGCAGCAGCGCCGCGAACACCGGCGGGTACCCCGGCTTGGGCGCCGTCGGACCATACTCGAACGCGTCCCGCACCCCGTCCCACGGCTCCGGCGCGACCGGCTCTCGAAACCTATTGGCCCCGAACGGAGCCGCGGCGTACGGGATCCCCAGGAACCGCGCCACCCCCTCCTCGACCCTGCCTCGCACCTTCCCGTACGACGTGGCGACGATCATGGACCCTCCTTACCGCACCTGCCAGCAGTCCATCACGGCTCCCCATGATCGACAATGCCGGCCACCGCCCCGCAACCCATGCGCAAACACCCTCGTGAGTTTGCTAACCTTGCGGAGTCTTTGGGGCTGTAGCGCAGTCCGGTAGCGCACCTCGTTCGCATCGAGGGGGTCAGGGGTTCAAATCCCCTCAGCTCCACCCAAGGGGCGTTACTCGAACACTGACCCGCGAGGGCTGTGCGGAGGAGCGTCGAGGGATCGTTGGTAGCGGCGGCGTCGCCCGGTTGGGCGTTGCCGCCGCTGTTGCGTTCAACGGCCGTGTAGGCGCCCAGGAGGGGCGCGAACGGTTCGGTTGGCTCGTTGGTCGAGACGCTGGGTCCGGTGTCGTCTACGTCGACGTAGAGCCGTGTGAAGAACGCTTGGTTGAGTATGCGGCGGGCGCGCTTGTTGGCTCGGTACAGCTCGTCGGCTCGTGACAGCAGGTCTAGCGCCGTGTCCAGGACGGCCCGGCCGGTTTCGAGGTCGGGGCGTTCGGTCTGGTCGAGTTGCCGCTGTAGGCGTGCCTGTTCGTCGCGGATGGCCCGGAGGCGTTGGGCGATTTTCTCTTTGGGCCAGTCGGGGTCTCCGACCAGATCGAGGTATTGGTCTTCCTGCTGGTCGAGCCTGGCGAGTTGGTCTTTGGCGTAGGCGCGGCGTTCGTCGTTGATGGCGTGGCTGTCGGCCATCACGTTGTCGAGGGATTCGGTGATGCGTATGCGCATCTCGACGGGGAACACAATGGTGCGGTAGTAGCGTTCAATGGCGTCTTCGACATCGGCGACCCGCAGATACGGGAGATCGCAGATGTGGTCTTGCCGTCCGCGACACATGAAGTAGAAGTACAGATCTCCGCTCTTGCTCTTACCGCGCATGATGATCAGACGCCGTTTGCAGCGCTTACACCATGGTGTGCCTTTGCCGGGGTTCCGCAGTTGATGTAGTGGGATAGTCCGCGTTTTTGGGGGTTGACGTGCAGGAACACGCTGTCGGCTGGC
>DATBKU010000044.1:0-2537 GCA_036555725.1 Streptosporangiaceae bacterium
GGTGCACGAGGATGCGTTCGCCGGCATCGGGTTCGCGGTGCCCATCGGCGCCGCACTCGGCGGCGCGGGCAGCAGCGGGCCCGGAGGGGGACCTCAGATATGACAGGCGCACCAGCCGAAGGGAGCCCTATGGCCACGCCCTCAGCCCATCCCGTGGGTCCGCTCGAGCCCGTGCTGTTCGAGGTCAAGCGCATCATCGTCGGCCAGGACGTGCTGCTGGAGCGGATGGCGGTCGCGCTGCTCTCCGGTGGTCACCTGCTCGTGGAGGGGGTGCCCGGCCTGGCCAAGACGCTCGCCGTGAAGTCGCTGGCCGCGGCGATCGGCGGGCAGTTCCAGCGCATCCAGTTCACCCCCGACCTGGTGCCGGCCGACCTGGTCGGGACGCGCGTCTACCGTCAGCACACCGGCGAGTTCCACACCGAGCTCGGCCCCGTCTTCGCGAACCTGCTGCTCGCCGACGAGATCAACCGCGCCCCCGCCAAGGTGCAAAGCGCCCTGCTCGAGGTGATGCAGGAACACCAGGTCACCATCGGCCGCGAGACCTTCCCGGTGCCCGAGCCGTTCCTGGTCATGGCGACCCAGAACCCGATCGAGTCGGAGGGCACCTATCCGCTGCCGGAGGCACAGGTCGACCGGTTCATGATGAAGGTCGTCGTCGACTACCCGAGATACACCGAGGAGCACGCGATCGTCGACCGCGCCCTGCGCCCGGCCGAACCGATCCGCGCCATGCTCACGCCAGAGGATCTGACCCGGATGCAGGAGCGCGTGCAGCAGCTGTACGTCGACCCAGCCATCGTCGACTACGCGGTGCGACTGGTCGCCGCGACCCGTACGCCGGGCATCGCCGGGCTTGGTGAGCTGGAGCGGTACGTGAGTTACGGGGCCAGCCCGCGCGCGTCCATCGCCCTGGTAACCGGCGGCCAGGCGCTCGCTTACCTGCGCGGCCGCGACTACGTGCTGCCGCACGACCTCGGCGATCTGGCCCTGGACGTGTTGCGGCACCGCATCGTGCTGTCCTACGAGGCGCTCGCCGACGCCGCCGACGCCGACGCCATCATCACCCGGCTGCTCGGCGCCGTGCCCGTGCCCGATGTCGTCCTTCGCAGCCGCTGAGCCATGCGCACCGCCCCGGAACGGCTCCTGCTGCGCCTGGAATGGCGGGTCGTCCGCCGCCTCGACGGGCTGCTCCAGGGCGGCTACCGGACCACCCACCGCGGGTCCGGGATCGACTTCGTCGGCCTGCGCGGCTACGTGGACGGCGACGACGCACGGCACATCGACTGGAACGTCACCGCCCGGCTGAACGAGCCGCACGTGCGGGTGTTCACCGAGGACCGTGAGCTGACCGCGTGGCTCGTGCTCGACCGGTCGGCATCCATGACGGTGGGCACGCCGGGACGCGGGAAGCACGACGTGCTCGCCGAGCTGGCCATCGTGCTCGCCCGGCTGCTCGGCCGGAGCGGGAACCGTGTTGGCGCCCTGCTCTACGACAGCGGCATGCTGTGCACCGTGCCGCCCGGCACCGGCCGCCGGCACGTCCTGCGCATCGGTGCCGAGCTGGACCGCACCACCGGCATCCGCCGCGGCGACACAACTGATCTCGCCGCCATGCTCGAAGCGGCCGGGCGGCTCGCCCGGCGCCGCAGCCTCATCATCGTCATCTCTGACTTCATCGGCGACGGCGACTGGGAACGCTCGCTGCTGCGTCTGACCCGGCGCCACGAGGTCGTTGCCCTCCGGATCGCCGACGGCGCCGACGACGAGCTGCCCGAAGCCGGGCTGATCGTGGTCGAGGACGCCGAGACCGGCGAGCAGCTCATCGTCGACTCCGGCGATCCGCTGCTCCGGGCACGCATCCGCTCGGGTGTCAGTGAACGCGACGCCCAGCTCACGGCCGGCATGCGCCGGGCCGGGGTGCCCATCCACCGCATCGGCACCGCAGACGACCTGGCCGCCTCACTTGTCGAGGTCGTCGCCCGCACCCAGCGCAGGCGCGCATGAGCCTCGCCTCCCCCGTCCTGCTCATCGTGGGGCTGATCGTCGCCGCCGCCCTCGGCTGGGCGGCCGCCGTCCTCTCGCAGCGCCGGGCCGCGAGCCTGGCCGCGGCCGGCGTCACGGCGGCGGGCCGGGCCCGGCAGGCCGGTGTGTGGCTCACCATCGCCGGCATCGCCGTACTTGCGGTCGCCGCGGCGGGCCCGGCCGCTTCCGTCCCGGTGCCCCGCGCCGCCGGCACCGTCATCCTGGCCATGGACGTCTCGGGCAGCATGGGTGCACGCGACGTCGCCCCCACCCGGCTGGCCGCCGCGCAGCGGGCGGCCCGGTCGTTCATCGATGCCCAGCCGGACAGTGTGGACATCGGCGTGGTCGCGTTCGAGGAGGGCGCGATCACGACCGCGCGGCCCAGCGGCGACCACTCCGTCGCCGAGGCGGCGATAGGCCGCCTGGCGGTCACGGGTGGCACCTCGCTGGGCTCTGCCATCATCGCCTCGCTGTCCGCGATCACGGGCAAGACGTTCTCCATCCAGGGCGGCGGC
>DATBKU010000045.1:0-40215 GCA_036555725.1 Streptosporangiaceae bacterium
TCGAGGACGGCCCGGTCGGTCGACACCAGGACGAGGCCGTACGACGGGTGCTTCTCCAGGCGAAGCCGTCCGTACCGGGCCATGGTGTCGGCCACGTCGACCAGCAGCGCGTGCGGCACCGGGTAGCGGGAGTACTTCAGCAGCGCGTCGACGACCTGCTCGGCGTCGTGGCCGGCGGCGCGGGCGTTCCAGAGCGCCAGCGGCGTCACCCGGTAGGTGTGGACGTGCTCGGGCGCCCGCTCCAGCTCGGCGAACGGCGCGATCTCCCGGCGGCACGCGCCGGCGAGGTCATGGTCGACCTCGAGCAGCAGGGTCTTGTCGGACTGGACGATGAGCGGGCCGTCGGTCACAGGCTGGCCTTCCACACGGAACGGAGACACCAGTCTGCAACACCGCCGCCGCATTCAAAGCTTCCCTCGGCGGCTCCGGCCGAGTCAGTTGCCAGACACGGGGGTCAGTTGTTGGCGAGGTAGACGACGACCCCGATGAACACCGCGATGACGAAGTTGAGGCCGAAGCAGATCCAGCTGCCCCGAGTCAGGTTGCGCGCCGTCGCCGGGTCGGAGTCGATCCGGTTGACCGCCATCCCGCCCAGGATGAGGCCGGGGAGCCAGGCGATGCCGATGCCGCAGGTGAGGACGAGGCCGACGCAGTTGCAGATGATCGCACCGACCGCGGCGCCGTTGCTCGCCGGGGCCTGCGGCCCCACGCCGAGCGCACCCCAGCCGTACGGATCCTGCCAGCCCTGCTGAGCGTACGGGTCCTGCCAGCCCGGCTGCTGCTGCCCGTACGGCATCTGCCGGTACGGATCCTGGCCGTACGGCTGCCCATAGGGTTGCCGGCCGTACGGATCTTGCCACCCGGACGGAGACTGGCCCCCGTACCCACTCATCGCGGCCCTCCGCGTCGTCAGACGACCCGATAGATGAAACGGTATCTACCGCTGACTCCCTTAATTTGACTGCGATATGGATTGTCCAGTTCCGGGCGCCGCGCGGTTTTCTTCGTGACGTTTCAGGGAGCCTTCACCTGGAGGCTGTCCAGGATCCGGCTGGTCAGGTCGTTGTTGTCGATCTGCTTAACCCTGATCCACAGGCCGATCTTGCCGCTCGAGTCGGTCAGCCCGATCTCGCTGAACGAAATCGGCCCGCCGTCGCAGCGCACCCAGCGGGTGATCGTGCCCTTGAGCGTGCCGCGCTGGTACTGCGTCGGCTGCTGCTGTGTGCATCCCGGGTGCTGGGACACCGAGGGCGGCGGCAACCGGCCCGGCGTCAGGTCACGCGTCATGCCGACGAAGACGCCCGGGGTGGCGGCCTTGAGGGCCCGGAACTGGACCAGGTTGGGCGTGGCCCGCAGGACGGGCTCCGGCTGGGTGTCCCTGGCCAGCCCGACGCTCGAGGGCTGCCAGCTCTCCTCCTGCTGCTTCGCCCAGGCTGTCGGAACGGTCACACTTAGGTGGCCCTTCGACTCGCTGACCGTGCTGAAGCCGGCCGGCGGCTGGTTCTTCTTCTTCTCGTTCTTGTCGTTGCCGCCGAAGAGGTTGCCCCACGCCAGGCCGATGCCGATCGCCACGAGCAGGATCCCGGCCGCGATCACCGCTGGTATCAGCAGCCGGCGGGCCGAACCGTCCGAGATGTCGCGCTTGCCGGGGGGCGCGCCTTCGTGATGGCCGGCGCCCACCGGCGGCAACAAGGCCTCCACGGGCGTCTGCTGCTCCCGTTCCGGCGGCCCGGGCTGTGGCGGCCCGGGCTGTGGCGGCCTCGACGGGAAGATCGCGGTGCGGCCCGCTCGCTCGGAGACGGTCGGCTCCTCATCCACACTGTCCAACCGGGTCATTTCGGGGTCTTGGTCCGGGCGCGGCGGGAGCCGGATCTCGGCTGTCGCCGCGTCGTCGCCGACCTCCTGGGGCGGTGGCCCAGGTGAGTTCGCCGCGGCCGGGCCCCGGCGCCGGTCGGAGGGCGGTCCGGTCTGGCGTCCGGGCGGCCCTGGCGGGACGCGCACCGGCGACCCCGGTGGCGGTGACCCCGGCGGCGGCCCGGGCGGCGGACCCGGCGGCGGCATCTGCTGCGGTGTCGGCTGCCGCGGGCCAGGCTGTGGCCCACCAGGCTGTGGCATGCCCGGTTGGGGTCCACCAGGCTGCGGCATGCCGGGTCCACCTGGTCCACCAGGCGGCGGTCCCGGCTGCTGTTGCTGCGCCGCCTGCTGCGGCCCCGGGCGCCGCTGCGCCCCGGGCGGCGACTGCTGCTGCGGTACGACGGGGACGCCGCCGGCCGGCGTCGGCATGTCCATCCGCAGGGCGGCGATGGCCTGGGCGAAGGCCTCTGCCGTCGGCCACCGGTTCTCCCGGTCGACCTCCATTGCCCGCATGATCAACTGGTCTACCTGGGGCGGCAACCCGGCGAGCACTCCGCTGGGCGGTACCCGTACCGGCGCGGGGCCGGGCGCCCGGCCGGTCAGCAGGTGGTACGTGAGCGCGCCGATGCCGTACACATCGGCCCGAACGTCGAGGCCCCCGCCGAACCGGGCCTGCTCCGGCGACATGTACCCGGGCGTGCCGACGGGCAGCGTGAAGGCGCCGGACGCGTGCGCCAGCGCCTTGGCCAGGCCGAGATCGGCGATGAGCAGCCGCTCGGTGCCGTCGGGCCCGGACTGGAACAAGATGTTGGACGGCTTCAGGTCCCGGTGGATGACCCCCAGCCGGTTGATCACGTCGACGCCGAGCGCGATCTCCTCCGCCAGGTGCAGAGCCTCGACGACCGCAATCGGCCGCTCCCGCATGCGATCCGCGAGAGTGCCGCGGTCGGCGTACGACATGACGAAGTAGGGCCGCCCGTCCGGCAGTTCCCCGATGTCGTGGACGCGGACCAGTCGCTCGGAGTCGGCGCGGCGCAGGATGCGCGCCTCCTCCAGGAAGCGATTGCGCACGTCAAGGTCGTCGAGCAGGCTTCCGGACAGCACCTTGATCGCGACCGCAGCGGCGAGCGCGTCATCGTGCCCGAGCCACACGGAGGCGAATGCCCCGGAGCCGAGGACACGATCGATTCGATAACGGCCGACCGACGTTGGTATGGACACCCCCGTATCATGCCCAAAACGGGGTGTGTTGCGAGGGGTAGGGCGGCTATGGCATTTGACGAGCGGACCGAAGATCTAGCAACGCGCGCCGCTAAGGGTGACCAGAGCGCCTTGAATGACCTACTGCGCAAGATCGAGCCCGATGTGCTGCGGCAGAGCTCCCGCTTCCTGCCCTGCCGGCAGGACGCCGAGGAGGCCTGCCAGGACGCCCTGCTCCAAGTGGCTCGCAACATCCACCGGTTCGAGGGGCGCTCGCGGTTCAGTACGTGGCTGCACGTCGTGGTGGCGAACTCGGCACGATCTACTTACCGTTCGCTGAAGCGGCGCTCCGTCGAGCAAGCGGCCGAACTGCCCCAGCAGCGCCCGGACCCGCGCCGTACGAGCGTGATCGCCGGCTCCCGGGTCGACATCCTCGACGCGATGGAGGAGCTGGAGCGGCGCAAGCCCGACCTGGTCGCGGCGCTCGTGCTGCGCGACGTCTCCCAGCTGGAGTACTCCGAGATCGCCGAGCAGCTCGGACTCCCGCTCGGCACGGTGAAGTCGCGCATCCACGAGGCCCGCAAGCAGGTCCGCCAGACCCTCGGCGAGACCTACACCGGCTGACCGGCGACGCGACCCTGACCCCGGCCCGGCCCTAAGTCGAGGGCGACGAGCTGGTCGGCGAACCACTGCTGCGGCGGCAGCGCCGTGGCGGCCCTGGCCAGCCGTTCCGTACGGTCGACGCGCTCCCCCCGAGGCATCAGCAGCGCCTGGTGCAGGGCCTCGGCGGTCTGGGACACGTCGTACGGATTCACCACGATCGCGTCCTCGCCGAGCTCGGCGACCGCGCCCGCCTCACGGGAGAGCACCAACGCGAGGCCCTGCGCGGACAGCACCGGCCCCTCCTTGGCGACGAGGTTCATCCCGTCCCTGATCGGGTTGACCAGCAGTACGTCGGCCAGGCCGAACGCGGCGAGCGAACGCGGATAGTCGTCGTTGACCTGCAGGATCAGCGGCTCCCACGAGCCGTTGCCGAACTCGTCGGCGATCGCCGCCGCCTCGCGCTGCACGGCCGCCGTGTACTCGCGGTACTCGGGCAGGTCGTGCCGCGACGGATAGGCGAACGCCAGATGAACAATCCGCTCGTGCCATTCCGGGTGCTTGGTCAGCAGCTCCCGATAGGCGGCGAGCCCGCGGACGATGTTCTTCGACAGCTCGGTCCGGTCGATCCGTACGATCAGCTGCCGGTTGCCCACCCGCTCGCGCAGCGCCTCGGCGCGCGCGGCCACGTCGGGCTGTGCGGCGCGCTCGCGCAGCGTCACACCGTCGATGCCGAGCGCGTGGATGCCCACCCTGGTGAACCGGCCCGCGTACGAGACCGTACGGGAGATCCGGTCGATCTTGGCGCCGAGGATCGAGTCGCAGCAGTCGAGGAAGGAGTCGGCCCAGCGTTCGGCGAGGAACCCGACGTGGTCGGCGCCCAGCACCCCTTCGAGCACCTCGACGCCGATGTCGTCGGGCAACAGCCGGTAGTACTCGGGCGGCGCCCACGGCGTATGCGAGAAGTGCGCGATCTTCAGATCGGGCCGCCGGTCGCGCAACATCCGCGGGGCCAGCGTCAGGTGGTAGTCCTGGATCGCCGCCTTCGCGCCGGGCGCGGCGTCGCGGGCCAGGGCGTCCGCGAAGGCCGCGTTGTACGCCTCGTACGACTGCCAGTCACGCCGGGACTTGGCGTCGAAGTGCGGCTTGTTCGGCGTGTCGTACAGCAGGTGATGAACGAACCAGAGCGTCGAGTTGGCCACCGAGTTGTACGCCCGGTGGAAGGTGGCCGACGGGATGTCGAGCATGCGCACGGCCGCGCCGTCCGTGTCGTGCCCGGCCAGGTCCAGCCGCCCGTCGGGGGCCTGCCGCGTGGCGGCCCGATCGGCGTCGCCCAGGGCGGCGCACACCCAGATCACATCGGCCTCGCTGGCCACGGAGGCCAGCCCGGAGACGAGCCCGCCGCCGCCGCGGCGCATGGTCAGCGCGCCGTCGTCGGCCAGGGCGAACGACACAGGGCCGCGATTGGAAGCGACGAGAATCTGCGTCCCACTCATGGTCGGCAGTGTGGCACGTTTGCCTTACTGACCACTGACTCGCTCGGCGTCTGGTGCCGTCTCATAAGCTGAAACGCGTGATCGCGATCCGGTCAACAGCATGTAGAGTCGTTATGACAACTGAATACCGCTCATCCAGAGGGGTGGAGGGACCGGCCCTGTGAAGCCCCGGCAACCTTCCCGGTGACGCACTCGCGGACATGGCAGCGAGGCCGCCCGGGGCATGGTGCCAACTCCGGCTCGCGACCAAGGTGGCGCGGGGAAGATGAGGAGAGAGGCCTCGCAAACTCATGGGACACACTCCTGCCCCCACTGACCTCGGCCCTGCCAGGGCGCTGACGTGCCGCGAATGCGGCGAATCGTACGATCTCGGCCCGCGCTACGCGTGTGAGCAGTGTTTCGGCCCACTGGAGATCTCCTACGACTTCGGCTCGATCACCCATGCCGACATCGAGGCCGGGCCGCACAACATCTGGCGGTACCGCGGCCTGCTGCCCGTGCCGTCCCACGTGGCCGAGACGCCGAACACCGAGCCGGGCTTCACCCACCTGGTTCGCGCCGACCACCTGGCCGAGTCGCTCAGCATGCAGCGGTTGTGGGTCAAGGACGACAGCGGCAACCCGACCCATTCGTTCAAGGACCGCGTCGTCGCGGTCGCGCTGGCGGCCGCCCGCGAGCTCGGGTTCAAGGTGCTGGCCTGCCCCTCCACCGGCAACCTGGCCAACGCGGTGGCCGCGGCGGCCGCCCGCGCGGGGATCCGCAGCGCGGTGTTCGTGCCGTCCAACCTGGAAGCGCAGAAGATCATCACGACGGCGGTGTACGGCGGCCTGTTCGTCACGGTCGACGGCAACTACGACGACGTGAACCGGCTGGCCTCGGAGATCGCCGGGGAGCACGAGGACTGGGCGTTCGTCAACGTCAACGTCCGGCCGTACTACGCCGAGGGCTCCAAGACATTGGGCTTCGAGATCGCCGAGCAGCTCGGCTGGCGGCTGCCGGACCAGGTCGTGGTTCCCGTCGCTTCCGGCGCGCAGCTTACCAAGATCGACAAGGCCTTCCGCGAACTCGTCGCGCTCGGCCTCGTCGAGGACAAGCCGTACACGGTGTTCGGCGCGCAGGCGACCGGCTGCAGCCCGGTGGCCGCCGCGTTCAAGGCCGGGCACGACGTCGTCCGGCCGGTCCGGCCCGACACCATCGCCAAGTCGCTGGCCATCGGCAACCCGGCCGACGGGCCGTACGTCCTCGACGTCGCGCGCCGCACCGGCGGCGCCGTCGAGGACGTCAGCGACGACGAGGTGGTCGAGGGCATTCGGCTGCTGGCCCGCACCGAGGGGATTTTCGCCGAGACCGCCGGCGGCGTGACCGTCGCGACGCTGCGCAAGCTGATCGCCACCGGCCGGCTCAACCCCGAGGCCGAGACGGTGATCATCAACTCCGGCGACGGCCTCAAGACCCTGGACGCCGTGGCCCCGGTGGCCCGGCCATCCGCCACGATCGCGCCCTCTTTCGAAGCGTTCCGGAAGGCAGGCCTGGCATGACAGTGAGTGTTCGGATCCCGACGATTCTCCGCAGCTATACGGGCGGCGAGTCCGAGGTCAAAGCCGCGGGCGGCACGCTCCGCGAGGTCATCGCCGACCTGGACGCGAACTACTCCGGCATCGCCGCCCGCATCCTCGACGACGAGGGCAAGATCCGGCGGTTCGTCAACGTGTACGTCGGCGACGAGGACGTCCGGTTCGTCGACGGGCTCGACACGGCGACCCCCGCAGGTGCCCAGGTCTCGGTGATCCCCGCGGTCGCCGGCGGCTGATCCTTCGGTCCCGGTCCGGCGGCGGTGCCGCCCCCCAGAAAGCCTCCGCTGCAAGGCGTTGCGGCGTTCCCGTCGTGGCCAGGATCGGCCGGTGGATCTACCCCCGGTAAGGGTGTTCTCGGCGCGATCGTCACCGGTATGGTCGAGCCGATCACGCTCCGACGCGATCGCGGGCCCAGCGAGAGCCGGGGCGGGGCCCGCAGAGGAGCCTGCGGCCGCGGCCGTTGGCATCGTCAAAAGGTTTGAGAATGGCGCAGGGCACCGTCAAATGGTTCAACGCGGACAAGGGTTATGGCTTCATCGCCGTGGATGGCGGCCGCGATGTGTTCGTCCACTACTCGGCCATCGAGATGGATGGCTACCGCAGCCTCGAGCAGGGGCAGCGGGTGGAGTTCGAGATCACACAGAGCGATCGCGGTCCGCAGGCGGAATCCGTCCGCGCGATCTGATCACCGCAGCGGGAGCCCGGCCCATCGTGGGGCCGGGCTCCCGCCGTTTTCTGGTCCCCCTCGGACGGGCTCGATCGCCGACCGGGGACGGCGGCCTACTGGACGGGGGCGGCGATGCCGAGAGCGGAGCCGAAGAAGTCGAGGTCCTCGCGCCAGATCCGGTGCACGTTCAGCCGGAGCGGCTTGTCCATGCCCGGGGCCATCATCTTGAAAGAGCTCCACAGCGGTCGGCGCTTGTAGTCGGTGACCTGTACGGCCTGCCGCGGCGCGGCGTACTCGATCTCTCCGGGCCGGTTGGTCATCCTGTTCATCCGCAGGAAGAACACCTGTTGTTCGGTGACGGCGACAAAGTAGTACTTGACGAAGAACTGGCCGATGAGGCCGAGTTCGTTCATCAACCAGGGGCTCGGCCCCGTGATGGCGTACACGCCACCGGTGACCCGGCCGCCGGTCTGCTGAACCGCTGGGGCAAGCGCCTCAAGCGCCTGCTGCCGGATCGTGTCCCTGCGAATAGCCACTGGATTTCCTCTCACTCGGCTCGTGGCACGCCCATGATCAGCCCATTCGTCGGAATGATCGACGGGAGCATACAGGTCGGGAGTATCCCGACACGCTCAAATCACGTCATTGAGTGAGGTGTGGTTCAGGAGAGGATGGCCGCCAGCTCGGCCAGCAGCCGTACGACTCCGTCCGGCCCGTCGACGACGACGTCGGCCCGCTCGGCGAGCGCGGTGACCTCGTCGGAGGAGCTGCACACGGTTACACCCGCGATGCCCTGGCCGCGCAGCTCGTCGACGGCGTCGTACGCGGGGAGATCGCCGAGGTCGTCGCCCGCGTACAGCACGGCCTTCGCGGACCGTTCGGCGACGAAGGAGACCAGCGCGGCGCCCTTGTCCATGCCGGGTGGCCGCAGCTCCAGGACGTACCGGCCCGGCTCAACGGTGAGGCCGGTGCGCTCGGCGAGGGCTTCGACCACCCCGCGCAACCGGTCGAGGGCGACCTGCGGCTCGGCGGTACGCCTGGTGTGAACGGCCAGCGCGCGACCCTTGTCCTCGATCGCGGTCCCCTCGGGCGCGCCCAGCGCCTCGAGCACCTTCGGCAGCTTGGCCCGCACCTCGGCCACGCCGGGCGGCGGTTCCGGGGAGTGCAGTGCCCCCGAGTCCCAGCGCTCCGCGCCATACTGACCGAGCACGACCAGCCCGCTGACGTCGGAGAACCCGCCGAGCTCGACCGCCAGCGCCGCGGGACGGCCGGTGATGATCACCACGGCGTTGACCAAACCGGCCAGCCGCGCCAGCACTGCGGGCGCGTCAGGGTGCGCCCGCGCGTCCTCCGGGTTGTCGACAATAGGCGACAGCACGCCGTCGAAATCGAGAGCGATCACCGCACCGTCGGGATGTTCCCTGATCGAGGTGAGTCCGGCGGCGCCTTCGGGTGTCCGAGATTTCACATGGCCAGTTTTGGCCACCTCAGGTCCGGATGCCCAGTCGGCGCGCGGCACGCTGCCGCTGCCGCTGCGCCCGCATCCGGCGCAAGCGCTTGACGAGCATCGGGTCGTATGCCAGCGCCTCCGGCCGGTCGATCACCTGATTGAGGAGCTGGTAGTAACGCGTCGACGACATGTCGAACAGCTCCCGGATGGCTTGCTCCTTCGCGCCGGCGTACTTCCACCACTGCCGCTCGAAGGCGAGAAGGTCACGGTCCCGCTCGGACAATGGGTGGGCTGGATCGGTGCCATCGGGGGTGGGGCCGGCGGAGAGTGCCTCGTTGGGAACGTGGCCCTCTCCCGGGGCGTTCACCGAGTGCATCTGGTCCCCTTTTGTGGTTTAAGGTCCCGGTCGTCCGGGGTCGGCCGGGTGTCATGCTACGCGCCTGCGCCGACGTCTTTCCGGTGTTCTCGATGAACGCTGCGACGTACGCTCTACGAGGCTAAGGGGTGGGGCCCCTGTCACTGAGGCAGGAGAGGACGCGTGGCGGCATATCACTGCATATCGTTTGTGACCGACTACGGGCTCGAGGACGGCTTCGTAGCGGCTTGCCACGGCGTCGTGGCTCGGCTCGCGCCGACGACCCGCGTGATCGACATTACCCACCTCGTGCCGCCCGGCGATGTCCGCCGGGGCGCGGCGGTGCTCGCGCAGACCGTGCCGTATCTGCCGGTCGGCGTGCACGTCGCCGTCGTCGATCCGGGGGTCGGCACCAACCGGCGGGCGATCGCGATCGAGGCGGGCGACCGCGTCTTCGTGGGGCCGGACAACGGCGTGCTGTCGTGGGCGACACACGGGGCCGGCGGTCCGCGCCGGGCGTACGAGCTGACCAACGCGAAGCTCTGGCTGGAGCCGGTTTCCCCCACCTTTCACGGTCGCGACCTCTTCGCGCCGGTGGCCGCCCACCTCTCGAACGGCATCGAGCTCGACACGGTAGGTGACAGCGTGGAGCTCGGCGCACTCGTCACGCTGCCGCAGCCGACCCGCCGGATCCGCGAGGGCGGCGCAGAGGGCGAGGTGCTGACGGTCGACCGGTTCGGCAACGTCCAGCTCTCGGTGACCGCGATCGACCTCGACCAGCTGGGAGTACGGACGGGCTCGGCGATCGCGGTGACGTTGGGCCGCCGCCGGATCTCCGTTCCGTACCGGGAGACCTTTGGCAACGTGCCCCCGGGAGAGCTGGTCGCCTACGCCGACTCGGCCGGGTGCGTCGCGCTGGCCGTCAACGGCGGCAACGCGGCGCAGCGGCTCGGCCTGCCGCCGGGCGCGCACGTACGGCTCACCGCCGACCAGCTGCAGAACATCTAACACGGCCCGCCTGCCTCGGGGCGTCCATCGCAAAGAGTGGGGCGAACCCTGCGGCATCCGGCGGAGCGGATCCGGCATGATCTCCGGCATGAGTTCTGCGGGCTTGGGCTTCTCACGCACCGACTGGCGGCTGATCGGCCTCGCCGTGCTGGCCGCGGCGGCCGCCGGCATCACGCACTATGGAAAGCTCGGCGGCACGGTCGCGCCGTTCGTCATCTCGGCGCTCGCGCTCGCCCTGCTGGCCAGCCTGGTCGGGCGGAGCGTGGAGGCGCTCGGCGACCGGCTGGGGGCCGGCGCCACCGGGGTGGTGCAGAGCGCACTCGGCAATCTGCCCGAGCTGTTCGTGGTGCTGTTCGCGCTGAAGAAGAAGCTGTACGACGTGGCGACGGCCTCGCTCGTCGGCTCGATCCTGGCCAACGTGCTGCTCGTACTCGGCCTGGCGTTCCTCGTCGGCGGCATCAAGAACGGGCCGCAGCGGTTCGAGAAGGCCTCGGCCCGTACCATCTCGCTGCTGCTGGTGCTATCGGTCGCGGCGCTGCTGGTGCCCGCGCTGACGGCGGCCCTGCACACGCCGGCCGCGGGCCACGAGCGCGGCCTGTCCATCGTGGTGTCGATCCTGCTGCTCGGTCTGTTCGTGGCCTCGCTGCCATCCGCCATCAGGCGGTCGCGGAGTGCGGAGCCGGCGGGCGAGGCAGCAGCGGACGGTGGGCATGAACACGCGCCTGCCTGGCCGCTCGGCGTCGCCATCAGCATGCTTGCCGTCACTGGCGTGGGCGCGGCGTTCGTCTCCGACTGGTTCGTGACCGCACTGGAGCCCGCGATGGACTCACTCGGCATCTCGCAGGCGTTCGCCGGTCTGGTGATCGTGGCGATCGCCGGGAACGCCGTCGAGAATGTGGTCGGCATCCAGCTGGCCATGCGGAACCAGTCCGACTACGCGCTGTCGGTGATCTTGCAAAGCCCGCTGCAGATCGCGCTCGTGGTGGCACCCGCCCTGGTGCTGCTGTCGCCACTCGTCGGCGCCTCGTTCACCCTTGTGCTGTCGCCGCTGCTCATCGCGGTGCTCATCATGTCCGTGATGGTCAGTGTGATCGTGGTGCTCGACGGCGAGTCGAACTGGCTGGAGGGCGCGACACTGATCGTGCTGTACGCGATCATCAGCGCGGCATTCTGGTGGGGGTGAACCACCCTTGACGGGTGAACTAACCTCGGCGCATGCACGTTACATGTGCAGTATGCATATGTAACGTAGAGCATCTGCATGCGACAGCCCGATCCGGCGGAGGCCTCGATGGCGGCGAGTCATGTGTCCGCAGAGCGCTCCGACTCCGTACTCCACGAGATTGAGATCGCTCTCTTCCATATACGCAGGGTGTGGGCCAAGCCTGAGATCATGCGCAAGCTGCGAGAGCAGGGCCCGTCCGGACGGCCGGTCCAGACGTCGAGCCTGCTCGTCGTGCATGCCGTGGCTCAGCTGTGCTCGGCCGCCTCGTGGGCCGCGCCCGTGGAACGACGCGACGAGAACGCGGCCTCCCACGCGGCGGGCGAGGCCGGAACCGAGACCGGGGACGATGTCAGGGACGATGCCCGAGACGGGATCGAGGGTGGGGACGGGATCGAGGGTGGGAGCGACGTAACGGTCGGGGCGGTGGCCGAGCGGCTGGAGATCGACCCGTCGACGGCCAGCCGACTGGTCGGGCACGCCATCGACGCGGGGTTCGTCGCCCGTCGGCCATCGCCGCGCGACGCGCGCCGCGCGAACCTGCAACTCACCGACGCGGGCAGGCGGCTGAAGGCAGTCGCGGACCGGTTCCGGCGGGCCTACCTGGCCGAGCTGCTGGCCGACTGGACCGACGCCGAGCGGGCGGAGTTCGCCCGGCTGCTGACGCGATTCACCAAAGCCGCCGCCCGCGCGCCAATGGATCCCGCAACCATCGAGAAGATCTTCGCGGCGGCCGCCGGACGGGCCGACACAGCGTGAGTCGGCGCTGTTAGTCAGGCAGATTTCAGCGGCGCTCAGCCCGCGGCGGAAGCTTATTCACAAGCCCGGCACGAGCGCTTCCCCGCAGGTCGGCGGCTGGTGACGGGCTTGTGAACAAGCCCCGGGCGTGCCGGGGCCGAAGCCCGCTCGACTGGCCACCGGGGAAGGATCGCGATGGGCGCTGCGGCCAGCCAACACGCCGAGACCGGACAGGTCTGGTCAATACGTTACACCCCTCCCCCGTTTCGCGGCGGCTCCGAGGTCCGGCGATACGGATTCCGTTGTGATTGATCCGGGTTGGGCGGAAGGCCGTACGACCAGCGATCTTCGCCGCCGGATGGGACAGGGGCAGAACAATGTGACGCACGGAGTATGCGGAGCGCCCGAGGCGACGGGCCTGCGCATGGCACAATGAGGCGTCGCATGGCGAGAACGAGTTCAGGCTGTGACCGAAGAAGTCGCGCCCGAACTTTTCTTGTTTCCGACTGTTCGTCCGATTATCCGACGTGCCCGTCTGATCACTGTCACGAGAAGTGGACGTCCTTTTGACCCGCGGCGACAGCCGGGGAGGAGGTTCGGTGCCGTGTCCGCTCCCGGCCGACGCCGAGCTGGGCGGCCACGCGGGCGCCTGATCACCGAGACCCTCATCCGAGGCTCGAAAGCGGCGCTCGCGGCCTGCCTCGCGCTGGTGGCGACGGCACCTTTCGGTGTCGCGACCGGCTCGTCCGTCGCCGCCCAAGTCACGGCCGAGCGCGCCCATCCGAGCGGGCCCATCGATCTGATCCGCAGCCGCGAGTGGCCGCTGACGGCCCTGCACGTCCCGCAGGCGTGGAAGTACTCCAAGGGCGCCGGGGTGACCGTGGCCGTGCTCGACACCGGGGTCGACGGACGGCACCCGGACCTCGTCGGCCGTGTCATCCAGGGTCCTGACTACACCGGGCGCGGTCGCCGGCCTGGCAGCCCGTACTGGGGTCGCCACGGCACCGCGATGGCCAGCATCATCGCAGGTCATGGGCATGGACCGGGGCATACCTCCGGGGTCATGGGGGTCGCCCCGCTGGCCAAGATCCTCTCGATCCGGGTCACCTGGGAGAACGACGATCCGGAGCGCACCGACCGTGACCAGATCAACCGCACCGGAGACGCGGTCGCCAAGGGCATCAAGTACGCCGTCGACCACGGCGCACAGATCATCAACATGTCGCTGGGCGGCGGCAAGATGATCTACAACGGCAATCCGATCGAGGAGGAGGCCGTCCGGTACGCGCTCAGCCGGGGAGCCATGCTCATCGCGTCGGCGGGCAACGACGGCGCCGGGCTCAACCGGACCAACTTCCCCGCGGCCTACCCCGGCGTCCTCGCGGTCGGGGCCGTCGACAAGACGATGCGGCCGGCGAAGTTCACGAATCGGCACGACTACGTCTCAGTCGCCGCTCCGGGGGTCGACATCGTCAGCGCCGACGCGGGCCGTTCGTACGTGCAGGGCACCGGCACCAGCCCCTCGGCGGCCATCGTCGCCGGGATCGCCGCGCTGGTCCGGTCGAACTGTCCCACCCTCAGCCCGGACCAGACGCGGCTGGCGCTGGAGCGCGGCACCACACACCGCCCGCCCGGCGGCCGCAACACCAAGATCGGTGCGGGTGTGACCGACGCCGTGAAGGCGATCTACGCGGGCCACCAGATCTGCAAGACCCCGCCGACCAGCCAGCCCGTCCCCGCGGCGGCGCAGCCGGCCGGGGCGACGGCGCACGCGGAGCGCACCACCCTGCCGCTCATCGGCATCCTGATCGGCGGCGGCTCGCTGCTGGTCGTCAGCCTGTTCATGGGCTGGCGCCAGCGCGCCCGCAGACCTCGCGTCGAGGAGTACGCGATCGCCGAAGAGTACGAGGAGCACGAAGAGCACGAGCCCGCGGTTCCGCGACCGATGACCTCGATCGAGCCGACGAAGCAACGAGTCCCGATGCCGGTCGGCGCCCCGATCGGCGGCGCCGCGGTGAACGGCAGGTCACCGGCCGACGCCCACACGGTCACCACCCCGGCAAACGGCACTCACGCGGTCACCACCCCAGCGAACGGCACCCCCGTAAACGGCACCCCCGTAAACGGCTCCCCCGTAAACGGCACCCCCGTAAACGGCACCCCCGTAAACGGCACCTCTGCGGTCAGCACCCCGGCGAACGGCATCCCGGTGGCCGGTGCCGCCGTGAACGGCACCCCGCTGACCGCGGGGCCGCCTGCCGCGGGCGGAGCCGACGTCGACCCCGACCCGGCGGACGACCACGCACCGACGATGCCGCTGAGCGCGGTCGGCGCGTACGACTTGTACGACTCGTACGACGCGCTTGACTCGCACGACGCCAACGACACGCAGGGCGCCTACGACGCGCAGGGCACGCACGAGGCCCAGGGCGCGCCGCAACCGCTCGCGACGGACGAGGCCGTCGGCGCGCCGAGCCGCTACCGGGACGAGTACGGCGACGACCCGCTCGGCACGGGCACCATCGATCCGATGATCGAAGTGCACACCCCGCTCGCCGACCAGAGCTGGGCGATCGTGCTGCGCGGCCGGCAGCGCCCGCCCGGCGCCTGACGGCCCGCGGGTGGTGGGGCTAGCCCCACCCCCGGTTCACGCGACAGCTCCATGGAGACCGGCGATCACGCTGGCTAGCGTGAGCTGTGCTGCCGAACGTATGGGGGGTCCCAATGTCGAACCGCGCCGCCGTCACGCTGGCCGTCGTCGCCGTGGCCGTCGGACTGGCCGTCTCCGGTTGCCGCTTCGAAGTCAACGTCGGCTCGCTGCAGATCACTGACGACGCGAGCGTGCCAGGCCCCGTGAACGCGATCCAGCTCGCCGCGGGCGACGGGGATATCAAGGTGCACACCGCGCCGGGTTCGGGGGTGGCGATCCACCGTACGATTCACTACCACGGCAAGACCAAGCCGCAGCCCGGCCAGCAGGTCACCAACGGCGTGCTGACCTTCGTCAAGGGCTGTTCCAACTGCTCGGTCGACTACGACCTGACCGCGCCATCGTCCGCACGGGTCCAGATCCGCAACGGCAGCGGCTCGATCAGGGTCGCCGACGTGGCCACCGCCGACATCCAGGCCGGCTCCGGCGACATCACGGTATGGAACGTGGCCGGACCGGTGCGGGCGCACACCGGCTCCGGGTCGGTACGGGCCGAGTCGGTCGGCGGCCAGACCGACCTGCACGCCTCGTCCGGCGACATCATCGCCACCGGCATCCAGGGCGGCACGCTGCAGGCCGACACGGGATCCGGGAGCATACGGCTGAAGTTCAGCGGGCCGCCGTCGAGCGTCCGCGCGGTGACCGGCTCCGGCGACGTGTTCATCATGCTGCCGGACGGGGAGTACCGGATCGACCCGTCGACCGGATCGGGCGACCAGCACATCGGCATCGACAGCAACCCCAACGCCGCCGCGACCGTCTTCGCCAAGACCGGCTCCGGCTCCATCCGGATCGAGCCCAGCGACTGAGAGGTTGTGCCCTCAGCGCACGCGTCGGAATACCCGGCTGTCGACCCGCAGCCAGGCGATCGCGCCGTCGTCGGCGCGCAGGAACCGGACGAGGTGCTCCCCCGCCCGCGCCTCGTCCGGAGCGGAGAACCGCAGTGGCGCCGCGGGCTCGCCGGGCAGCTCCAGCGTCCCGTCGGCCCCCACGTGCGGCTCTTCGTCGCCGTTGGTGTAGGCGCCCGCGTACGACGTCAGGTCCGGCGCCGGGATCGGCTCGGGTTCCGCGGGCTCCGGCAGCCCGAGCAGTTCGCGCGCAATCCTGTGGACGAGGACCGGCGCCGAGTCGGAGTTGAGCAGGACCACGTACGCCTCCCCGCGCTCCGGCACGATCGCCAGCCGGCAGCCGAAGCCCGCGGTGCGACCGCTGTGGCTCACCACCGTCCGCCCGTCCGGCAGGTCGTCCACGTGCCAGGCCACCCCGACCGAGTCGGCGAACACGGCCGCCTTCGCGTGCGGCCGCCACATCTCCTTCACCACGTCACCGGTCAGGACCGCACCGTCGAGCAGGGACCGGGAGTACGAAATCAGCTCGCGGGCGGTCGACATCAGGCCGCCCTGCGGCGCCCGCGCCCGGTTCCGCCACCACGGCCGTACGACCTGTGGCGGCGCGCCGGTGTGGCCGAGCGCGACCGGGTAGGTGATCGCCTCGTCGGTGAAGAAGAACGTCCGGCGCAGGCCCATCGGCTCCGTGACGTACTGCCGGACCGCCTCCTCGTACGGCCGCCCGGCCACCACTTCGATGATCCGGCCGGCGACGGCGAAGCCCGCGTTGCTGTAGGAGTAGTAGCGCCCGAGCGGGAAGATCTGCTTCGTCTCGGCCATGGCGGCAATGGCCCGAGCCAGCGCGCCGTCGTCGTGCTCGGTCATCGGCAGCGCCGACAACACGGCGTCCTCCCACCCGGTCCGGTGCGTCACCAGGTCTCGTACGGTCACCCCCGCCGACGTCTCGGCATCGGCGACCCGGAAGTCCGGCAGGTACGCCCGTACGTACGCGTCGATATCGACCCTGCCGTCCGCGACCAGCCGCATCAGCGTGCAGGCCGTCACCGTCTTGGTGATCGACGCCACCCGGAAGAGCGTGTCCGCGGAGACGGGCACCGGGTCCTCTATGCTTCGCACGCCGACCGCCTCATAACGTTCCACGCCGCCGGCGAACGTACCGACGCAGATTCCGGGCACGTCGTGCGCGGCGATCAGCTCTTGGAGCTGCATCCGCCCATGATCGGCCCTCCCGCCCAGACCCGAAAGACCCGGCGCGGGCCCGGAGCGCTGCCGCGCGCCCACCCACCACGGTCGACTACGATTCGGGACGAAGCACGCCGGTGTAGCTCAGTGGCCAGAGCAAGCGCCTTGTAAGCGCTAGGTCGTCGGTTCGATCCCGACCACCGGCTCGCGGCGGCACCTGCCCGGGGGGACGACCCCCCGGACCCCGAAAGGCGGCACCTGCCGCTCGTCGGCCCACCCGGCCGAACCTTCAGGGCTGGCCTTCAGGGCTGGCCTTCAGGAGCGGCGGCGGGCGATCTCGTACAGGGCGATGCCGGCCGCGACGCCGACGTTGAGCGACTCGGCCTTGCCGCTCATAGGGATGTTGACGAGCAGGTCACAGGCCTCACTGACCAAGCGGGACAGGCCACGGTCCTCGGCGCCGACGACCAGCACCAACGGGTCGGTGGCCAACTCAAGGTCGCCGACGGCGACCGAGGCGCCCGCCTCCAGGCCGACGACGAACAGGCCCGCATTCTGGTACGAGCGGAGGGCCCGGGTGAGGTTGGTCGCGCGGGCCACCGGCACCGCGGCGACAGTGCCCGCCGAGGCCTTCCAGGTGCCGACCGTGACCCCGGCCGCCCGCCGCTCGGGCACGACGACGCCGGTGGCGCCGAAGGCCGCCGCCGAACGGACGATCGCGCCGAGGTTGCGCGGGTCGGTCACCCCGTCGACCGCGACGATCAGCGGCGTGGTCCCCCGGCGCGGCAGGTCGTCCGGGTGCGCGTAGCGGTACGGACGTACCTGCAGCGCGATGCCCTGGTGCACGGCGCCGCCGGTGAGCCGGTCGAGCTCGGCCTTGCCCGCCTCGAGCAGCGGCATCCGGGTGTCGCCGGCCAGCATGATGGCCTCGCGGACCCGGTCGTCTGTGGTAGAGGTCACGTAGAGCGCCGTGCCGGGAACCCCGGCGCGCAGCGCCTCGACGACCGCGTTGCGGCCGGCGACGACCTCCGGGGCGTCGCCGGATGCGGTGCGGTGGGACGAGCTCGCGGCGGCGCGCTTCGCCATCATGCGGGCCGGGCCGGTCGTGGCGGTCCCCGTACGGGATGCCGACTTGGCCGCCCGGGCCGCCTGTCGCCGGCCGTACCAGTGCCGGTCCTCCGCCTTCGGGGTGTGGCTGGACCCCTTCTTGCGGCGCTTCGCCATCGGTTCGCCCTTCATCACGCACAGCAGGGCAGAAGCGCCCCAACGCACTAACTCTACGCGGCGGCGCCCACCGGTCTGTGCGGAAGACCGCGGCTGCGCACAGGCCCTGGACGAGCTCAGTCGAGCCGCTCCTCGATGGCGGCCAGCCGGGACTCCACGGCGGCGAGCCGCTCCTCGATGCCCTTGAGCCGGTCGGTGATCTCGCCGTACGGGTTGACACCGACGACACGCGGCCCCGGCTGTACCTCCGCGTGCTCTGTGGCCTCGCCCACAAGGGCCCGCGCCCGGTCGAGCTCCACGCCCAGCTCGGCGAGCACCACCGCGGCCGTGCCGCGCTCTTCGCGGATCAGCCCGAGCAGCAGGTGCCCGCTGCCGATGTAGTTGTGCCCCAACTGCAGGGCCTCCCGCAGCGACAGCTCCAGCGACTTCTTGGCCGGCGCGCTGAACGGTACGTGGCCGCGCATCTTCTCGCCGCCCGGGCTGACGTGCTCGCCGACCTTCTCCCGTACGGCCTCGGGCGTGACCTGCAACCGCGCCAGCACCTGGCACGCCGTACCGGCCCCGTCGTGCAGCAGACCGAGCAGCAGGTGTTCGGTGCCGATGTAGTCATGGCCGAGGTCACGGGCCTCGTCCTGGGCCAGCACGACGACACGGCGGGCACGGTCGCTGAAGCGCTCGAACACTGGGGAACCGCCTTGGGTGAGGTCTCTCGACCGTACGCCGGGCGACCCCGGGCCAACAAGTCAGCCCCGCTTGGGCTCCCACCGCGGTCCGCGCGGGGTGTCCTCGATGACGATGCCGGCGGCGGTCAGGGCGTCTCGGATCGTGTCGGCCGTGGTGTAGTCCTTGCGGGCCCGTGCGGCCTCCCGCTGCTCGAGGACGATCTTCACCAGGGCGTCCACGACCGGACGCAGATCCTCCTCGCCGGGTCGCAGCCAGGCGAGCGGGTCGAGCCCGAGCGTGTCGGTCATCGCCCGTACGGCGGCGAGGGCGGTCTTGGCCTGCGCGTTGTCGCCGTCCGCGAGTGCCGCGTTGCCCGCGCGCACCGTCTCGTGCACGACGGCGAGCGCCTGCGGTACGCCCAGGTCGTCGTTCAGGGCGTCGGCAAAGGCCTTGGGCAGCTCGGCCGCCGGCTCCACAGCGCCCACCACGTCGGCGGCGTGGGTCACGAACCGCTCGATCCGCTGGTACGCCGCGGCGGCCTCGGCGAGCGCCGCGTCGGTGAAGTCGGTGATCGACCGGTAGTGCGCGGCCACCAGGTAGTAGCGCACCTCGACCGGACGGGCCTTCTCCAGCAGGTCGGTGAGCAGCACGACGTTGCCGACCGACTTGCTCATCTTCTCGCCGTTCACGGTGAGCATGCCGTTGTGCAGCCAGTAGCGGGCGAACCCGTCACCGGCCGCCTGCGACTGGGCGATCTCGTTCTCGTGATGCGGGAAGATCAGGTCGACGCCGCCGCCGTGGATGTCGAACGTCGGGCCGAGGTACTTGGTCGACATCGCCGAGCATTCGAGATGCCAGCCGGGTCGGCCGGGGCCCCACGGCGTGTTCCAGAACGGTTCGCCCGGCTTGGCGCCCTTCCACAGCGCGAAGTCGCGGGGGTCGCGCTTGGCGCTGTCGTCGGCCGTGTCGCCGGCCGCCCGCATGTTCTCCAGCTTCTGGTGGGACAGCGCGCCGTAGCGGTCGGCCCAGGACTTCACGTCGAAGTAGACGTCGCCGCCCGCGGCGTACGCGTGCCCGGCGTCGATCAGCCGCTGGATGAGCTCGATCATCTCGGGGATGTGCCCCGTCGCCTTCGGCTCGACCGTGGGCGGCAGGCAGCCGAGCACCTCGTACCCCTTGCTGAAGACCCGCTGGTTGGCCTCGGCCAGCGCGAACCACTCGACGCCCAGCTCCGCCGACACTGCGATGATCTTGTCGTCGATGTCGGTGACGTTGCGGGCGAAGGTCACGTCGTACCCGAGCCGGCGCAGCCAGCGGTGCACGACGTCGTAGATGACGCCCGACCGCAGGTGCCCGATGTGCGGGGCGGCCTGCGGCGTCGCGCCACACACGTACATCCCCACCCGCCCCGCGCGCAGCGGCTCGAACGGCCGGATCGTACGTGTGCTCGTGTCGTAAAGCTGCAGGCTCACGAGTTCAAGGCTATTAGATGCGGACGCCTACGCGTCTCGGATTACCGGGCCCTGGTGACGGTCAGTGCGCGATGACCTTCTCTGGGGCGACGCGGACGATGACGCGCTGATCGGGTGCGTTGTCCGGCCACGACTTGCCCTCGTACTTCCGCGCCAGCTCCTGCAGCAGCGAGCCGCCCGGGTCGTCGACCATGGTGGCCCGGCCGCGCACCTCGGCATAGTGGTACGGCTCGTCCGCAGCGTAGGTGAGCACGCTCACACGCGGGTCACGTGCGAGGTTCCGGTACTTCAAGCGGCTCTTGATCGTCGAGAAGACGATGTCGTCGCCGTCGACCTTGGCCCACACGATGCTGGTCTGCGGGCCGCCGTCCGAGTTGACGGTCGCGACGGTGACGAAGTTGGTGCCGTCGAAGAGCGCACGCGCCTCATCGGGCAGCGGTAGTCCCATGGTGTTCCCCTCGTGGATCCGATGCGACGATCATCGCATTCAGGACTCCTGAGCCGACTCCTGGGCCGTCCCTCCGTTGGCCGGCTCTTGGGTTGCCTTCCCGGCCGGCTCTTGAGTTGCCTCCTCGCCCGCCTCCTGGGGCGCCTGCCCGTTGGCCGTCTCTTGGGGCGGCATCTGCGCGGGCTCTTGGGTTGCCTCCTCAGGGGCGCCAAAATGCCGGCACAGCGCGATGAAGGCGGCCGCGTTGGGCATCCGGTCCGCGGTGACGGCGGTCGTGATGACCTGGTCGAAGCGGTGCAGGTAGACCACGCCGTTGCTCATGCCCACGTCGCGGATCGCCGACCACGGGATCAGCTCGGCGTCCTTCTCGACGCCCTTGCCGCTGACGAGGAACGGCCCCAGCTCGACGGTGCCGCCGCTCTCGATAGTGGCGACGTACGCGGGCACCACCCGGCGCATCACCTCGGACACGATCACCTCGCCGAGGCGGTCCAGGTCCGACAGGCCGCCCTCCAGCCGGGCCGTCCGCCCGTCGGTCGTCTCGATCGTCAGCCGCCACCGGGTCCGGCCCTCCCGGCGCCGGCGTACGCCCGCGGCGATCACCGTGCTGAGCTCGTCCCAGTTGTACGCCTCCGGTGGCCGAACCAGGCCACCCTCGAACAGGTAAACCGGCACCGGACCCGGCCGCCGCAGCACGACGGCCATGAGCAGACGAAAAGACTTCGGGTGGAACACCCGAACGGGATCGCCGAGCTGACCAGCCTGGGCTAGCTCGCGCACGGACGACGGGAAGAGCTCGTCGGTCATCGCGGGACGCCCCCGTGTGCAGACCTTCCTGTCTCCACGACGGATCGCTTACCCGTATCGGATCAACGGGAAGCACACATATTTTTACAGATGGGTCGATGCTTTTTGGTCACCGCGTCCAATAGACGGACCGGCCGGGCTACTAATCAGTGCCCGCCCGAGGCGGCGGAGCCGTCTGCGGCCGAGCCCACGTCCATGCGTACTCCGGGTCCTCCGTACGACTCGCCGCCGGACCCAGCAGCAGCGGGCGGAACGTGTCGATCATGACGGCCTTCTCGGTCGTCTCGGTGATGCCCCGCGTCACCGCGTCGACCGCGGCCTCGACGGCGCCCGGCTGCGGCCCGTGGGTGAAGCCCGACGGGTGCAGCGAGATCGAGCCGATCCCGATACCGGACCCCTTGCGCGCCGAGTAGTCGCCGCCGACGTAGAACATCATCTCGTCGGAGTCGACATTGTGGTGGTTGTACGGAATCGGTACGGCGGCGCTGTCGAAGTCCAGCGGCCGGGGGCAGAACGAGCAGATCACGAAGTTCGGCCCCTCGAACGTCTGGTGCACCGGCGGCGGCGCGTGGGTGCGTTTCACGATGGGCTCGAAGTCGTTGATGTTGAAGACGTACGGGTAGAGGTACCCGTCCCAGCCGACCACGTCGAACGGGTGGTGGGCGTAGGTCAGCCGAGAAAGCCCGCCGCGGTTGCGCACCAGCACCGGGATCTCCGAGCCCTCCGCGAGCAGCGGCTCGGCCGGCGCCCGCAGATCCCGCTCGCTGTACGGCGCGTGCTCGAGGAACTGGCCGTACTGCGACAGGTAGCGGCGCGGCGGGCGCACGTGACCGCGGGCCTCGAACGTCATCGCGCGGACGGGCCCGCCGGCCGGCACCCAGCGGTGGATCGTGCCGGTCGGGACCACGACGTAGTCGCCCTCGGCCGCGTCGAGCGCTCCGTACGTCGACTCGAACCGGACCGATCCGGACTGGATGTAGACGACCTCGTCGCCCACCGAATTGCGGTACAGCTCGCTGACGGCGTCCGCGGCGGCGAACGAGATCCGGACGTCGTCGTTGCCGAACAGCAGTTGCCGGCCGAGCACGAGATCGCCACCGGAGGGCAGGTCCTGGGTGCGGTACGCGCGCGGCCGCAGCGGATGATTCGGCACGAGCTCGGTTTCCGCCCCGGCCGCCGGGCCGACGCCCTCGCTCTTGACGATCGCGGTCGGCAGATAGCGGTGATACAGCAGCGAGGAGTCGGACGAGAAGCCCTCCTCACCCATGAGTTCCTCGGCGTACAACCCTCCGTCTGGGCGCCGGAACTGGATGTGACGCTTTCGTGGGATCTCACCCACGACCCGGTAGTACGGCATCTTTGTCGCCTCCCAAAGACCATTTTGGTCCGGCCTCGTTGATCTGGCGAACGAGCCCCCTGGCCCTGGCCCGCCGAATCGGGCGACACGCGGCGGACAGTCGCTCACCTTCCGCCAGGATCCAGGCGAGAATGGAGCGCATGCCCCCCACGCCTCCCGGGGTCGTACGACAGCGGCTCATCACCGTTGCCGCCGGTCTCGGCGTTGCCGCCCTCGCGGGCCTGGCTTTTGTGCTGTCCTACGACGATCTTCGCGTGCTCGCGCTCACCGGCGGCGCGGCCAAGCGCTACGCCCCGTACTACCCGGTCATGATCGACATCCTGGTCGGCGTGACGATCCTCGCGCTCGTCGTGGCCCGGCGCACCCGCTGGTGGGTGCGCGGGGTGCGCTGGCTGCTGCTGCTCGTGCTGCTCGCCGGCGCCGCGGCGGCGAGCGCGCAGCGGGCGGTCAAGGGCTACGACCCGATCCCAGACAAATGGCTGTCAGCCGGCGTCGCCGTGGCCCCGTGGGTGCTGCTGCTGATCGCCGTCTGGCTGTGGCTGTCCATGTTCCGGCAGGTCCGGGCCCTGCTGCAGAGCCGGCCGGACGGCCCGGCACCCTCCTCGGCCGAGGTCAGGCCCACGGGGACCGTACGGGTGATGCCGACGACCGCCGGGGTGATCGAGCGGGCGGAGCCGGTGCCGGATTCCATCGTCCCCGGCCTGGGCCCTGCTCGCGCCACGCCCCCGCTTGCCAGCCCGGAGCCCCCGGTTGCTGAGCCGGAGCCGCCGATCCAGGCGGAGCCGGCACCTGCTCCGGCCGAACCGCGGCCGGCTAACAACACTCCGGTCGAGCAGCCGGACGCCGGGTCAGCTCCGGAGCCCGCGCCGGCTGCGGCCCCCAGCGCGCGGCCGACCCTGCCCACCGACGTCAAGCTGGTGGCCCGGCCGACCGAGACCACCCAGCCGGACCTCGTCATGCCCCAGCCCGCCTCCGACACGTCCACCGAAGACGTGGGCGCGAGCCGTGCGGAGGGTACGGCCGCGCCGCCCGAGCAGGCCGCCGGCAGCGCGGATCCGGTCGGCACGGAGGAAGACGACGACGTAGAGCGGTGGAGCGAGCTGGCCGCGGAGGACGCCGAGCGCTGGGCCGAGGAGGCCGCGGACTCCTTCGGCGACGCCGACTCACAGCCGGCGCCGACCCCGCCCGTGGAGTGGATCCCGCCGTCCAGCCGGTTCCGCAGCTCGCCGACCCCGCCGCGCGACTGACACTGCCCCCACGCTTACCCGGCACCGGCTTGATGTGAGGCGGCCGGCCGGGGAAGGTAGCTGTCTATGGCGCTCCGCTCGTGGATTCCGGCCGAATCCGATAACGGTTTCGGGGTGGCCAACCTGCCGTACGGCGTGTTCTCGCGGCGCGGCGAGCTGCCCCGGGTCGGGGTGGCCATCGAGACGTACGTCCTCGACCTGGCCGGGCTCGCAGCGGCCGGTCTGATCGACGACCGCAGGTGGTTCGCCGCCGGGTCGCTCAACGGTTTCATGCGGGCCGGACGGCCCGTCTGGACGGCCAACCGTGACCGGCTGACCGAACTGCTCACCGACGAGTCGTACCGGCCCGGCGTGCAGCCCCACCTCGTGCCGCTGGACGACGTGACGCTGCACCTGCCGATCGAGGTCGCAGACTACGCCGACTTCTACTCGTCGCTCGACCACGCCGCCAACGTCGGCCAGATCTTCCGGCCGGACGGCGAGCCGCTGCCACCGAACTGGCGGCACCTGCCGGTGGGATACCACGGCCGGGCCGGCACCGTCCTGGTCTCGGGCACGCCGGTGATCCGGCCCTCCGGGCAGCGGGTGCGGTCGGGGGACACCCCGTCGTACGGCCCGTGCGGCAAGCTCGACTTCGAGGCCGAGGTCGGGTTCGTCGTCGCCGTCCCGGCCGACGGGCCGATCCCGCCGTCCGCCTTCCGCACCCACGTCTTCGGCTTCGTCCTGGTCAACGACTGGAGCGCGCGCGACATCCAGAGCTGGGAGTCGCGGCCGCTCGGGCCTTTCTTGAGCAAGTCGTTCGCGACGTCGATCTCGCCGTGGGTGGTGCCGGTCGCCGCGCTGGAGGCCGCCCGGGTGGCGCCACCCGCCCAGGACCCGGAGCCGCTCGACTACCTCCGCTGCGACGAGCCGTGGGGCCTCGACCTTTCCCTCCGCATCGAGATCAACGGCCACCAGATCGCCCGCCCGGAGTTCGCGTCGATGTACTGGACGTCGCCGCAGCAGCTCGCCCACGCCACCGTCAACGGCGCCGCCGTCCGTACCGGCGACCTCTTCGCCTCCGGCACGGTCTCCGGGCCGGAACGGGAGCAGCGCGGCTGCCTGCTGGAGTTCACCTGGGACGGCCGGGAGCCGTTCGATCTCCCCGGCGGCCAGCGCCGTACCTTCCTCGAGGACGGCGACACCGTCACGATCTCCGCATCCGCCCCCGCCGCCGATGGCGCGCGACTCACCTTCGGCGAGGTGACCGGCACCATCCGCCCCGCCCCGGCCGGATGGCCGGATCAGGCGTCGCGGGAGTAGACGAGGGCGGTGGCGATGGCGGCGAGGCCTTCGCCGCGGCCGGTGAGGCCGAGACCGTCGGTGGTGGTGGCCGACAGGCTCACCGCGGCGCCGCCGAGCGCCTCGCTGAGCAGCTTCTCGGCCTCGACGCGCCGGGGGCCCACCTTGGGCCGGTTGCCGATGATCTGAATGGCGAGGTTGCCGATGGCGTACCCGCTCTCGCCGAGGCGGCGGGCGACCTCGCGCAGCAGATCCACGCCGGAGGCGCCGGACCAACGCGGGTCGCCGGTGCCGAAGACGGCACCCAGATCGCCGAGCCCGGCGGCGGTCAGCAGGGCGTCGCAGGCGGCGTGCGCGGCGACGTCGCCGTCGGAGTGGCCGGCCAGGCCGTCGCCCTCGCCCGGCCATTCCAGGCCGGCGACCCGCAGCGGCCGCCCGGACGCGAACGGGTGGACGTCGGTTCCGACGCCCACCCGAGGAAGTCGCGCATTCATACCTGGTCAGACATTCATACGATTCGGAGACTCCTTGACCCACCTGCTAAAACGTTACCCGCCCGGTGGGAGTGCGGGGCGGAACCCACATCGGGGGGTTCCGGGGGTCGTCCCCCCCGGGCTAACAAGACGGGGAGCCGCGGGAGCGAGCTCAGCTCACGACCACACGGCTCCTGCTTCTCGGACCCTCGCCGCCCGCACGGCTACCCGGTAAGGACCTCGTCGAGGAGCGCCTCGGCCTTGTCCTCATTGGTCTTTTCTGCCAGCGCCAGCTCGCTGACCAGTATTTGCCTGGCCTTCGCCAGCATTCGCTTCTCACCAGCCGACAGGCCGCGTTCTTTGTCGCGACGCCACAGGTCGCGCACGACCTCGGCAACCTTGTTGACGTCCCCGGAGGCGAGCTTCTCGAGATTCGCCTTGTAACGCCGGGACCAGTTCGTCGGCTCCTCGGTGTAGGGCGCACGCAGCACCTCGAACACCTTTTCCAAGCCTTCCTGGCCCACTACGTCACGGACGCCGACCAACTCGGCGTTCTCCGCGGGAACACGTACTGTCAGGTCACCCTTGTCGACCTTCAAGACCAAGTAGGTCTTGTCCTCACCCTTGATGGTGCGGTTCTCGATGGCTTCGATCCGAGCAGCCCCATGGTGGGGGTAGACGACGGTGTCGCCGACCGTGAAAGTCATGTGACAGGTACCCCTTCCGCTGAGACCAGGATACCACGGCAGTCCCGGTGACCGCACCGGCCATTCCGACATATACGCAGGTCAGCACCTATTTTGAAGGTCCCACAAAGCCGTGCTTTAGGGCGCGAGGGAGTGCACGAAGGGGAATGTCGCCCTATCGCAACACGCGCGAAACGCAAGGGCAACACTTTCCTGGGGACGACCTTGTACGGCAAGGGTCCAACTGCCGGTGAACGCGGCCCATACTGGAGAAGGGGGACCGCAGATCGGCACGGCGGGCGACGCGAAAGCGAGGTGCGGCGTGGGGCGTAACGGCGACCCCCAGGGTGACGATTATGGGCTGCCACGCATCGACATCGTCGTGCCGGACGACGCCCGCGAACTCGATAGAGACGTCATCGCCTACCGTCGCGAGCAGCGGCAGCGCCGTCGCCGGGCGCGCTGGCAGCGCGTCGTCAAACCCTTCACGCGATACGGCGTCGCCGCCCCGATCATCGCCGCCGCCGTCTTGATCGCGGTCGTCAGCGGCACCTTGCTGACCGTCTTCGGCCCGCACTCCTCGCCCCGCCCGGCCAGTACCCCGCTGGCGACGCAACGCGCCACCCCACGATCCGGCCAGGTCGGCGGCCCATTGCCGGACGCCCAGGTCACCGTCGACGGAAAACCCGCCGCGCTGATCGACCAGCGGCCGGCGGTGATCATGATGGTCCCGCCCGACTGCCACTGCGACGCGGCCGTGGCGGCGCTGGCGCGGCAGGCCGGAGAGCGTCGCATCGGCACGTACCTGGTCGAGGGGCCGGCGATCGGGGCCAGTGCCCAGCCCAAGCCGGGTAAGAGCACGAGCGCCCGGCCCAGCACGAACGCCCGGCCCAGCACGAAGGCCCCGCCCGGCACGAGCGCCCCGCCCAGCCCGAGTGCCCCGCCCAGCCCGAGTGCCCAGCCGAGTCCGGGGAAGGGCTCCCCCAAGCCGACGAGCCTGCCCGCGCTGGCGAAGAAGAGCGCCGCCCGCGTCCTCGAAGACGACGCCGGCGTGCTCGTCGCCACCTACCGGCCGAAGGGCCTGACCGCCCTGTTCGTCCACACCGACGGCATCGTCGGCTGGGTGGTCCCGCAGCCGCGCGCCGATCAGCGCTTCGACGCACAACTCGAGCCGCTCCAGCGCCCCGGGCAGGGCATCCCCGGCTGAGCCCGCCGCAAGAGCCCGGCTGAGCCCGCCGCAAGAGACTGTGAGACACAAGGCGACCCCTTCAGGGCGCCGCAGCCGCGACATCGGTACTCTTCGGTCGGCAGATACCTCGCCCCACACCACAGCCGTACGAGGAGACGACGCCGTGATCCGCGACAAGAGACGAGTGGTAGCGGTCGCCATCGCCGGAGCCCTCGCCATCGCCCCGGCGGTGTCCGCCTGCGGCGCCGGCCGGGAGCCGCAGACCGCGGCGCCGACCCAGCTGACCGAGGGCGTGAACGTGACGACCAAGAACGGCATGGCCGTGCGGAATCTGTTCGTGCTGGGCCCGGCGCCCGGCCAGCAGCTTCCCGCCGGCTCGGCGACCGCCGTGTACGCCTATATGGTCAACAACAGCACGGACGGCCGGCCCGACCGGCTGATCTCCGTAACGGCGCCGGGCACGGCGCAGAGCGCGCAGATCCAGGGCGGTGCCATCAACCTCCCCTACCAGCAGCTGGTACGACTCGGCACGGCGGATCCGACGGGCCTCACGACGCCGCTGGTGACCCTGCAGAACCTCACGGCCCCGCTCACCGGCGGCGAGCCGATCAAGCTGACGCTGCAGTTCGAGCGGTCGGGGGCGCTGGAGGCGACGGTGCTGGTGGTGCCGCGGTCTGGCAGCTACGCGACGTACGCCCCGGCGCCCACCATCACGCCGTCGGCCCCCGCGACCGGCAGCGCCTCGCCCGCGAGCAGCGCGTCGCCCTCGGGCACGGAGGGCACCACATCGTCACCGACGCCGTCGGCCGGTCCTTGATCGTCAGGGCTCGAACTTGTAGCCCAGGCCGCGCACGGTGACGATGTAGCGGGGGTCGGACGGGGACGGCTCGATCTTGGCCCGCAGCCGTTTGACGTGCACGTCGAGCGTCTTGGTGTCGCCCACGTAGTCGGCGCCCCACACCCGGTCGATCAGCTGCATGCGCGTGAGCACCCGCCCGGCGTTGCGCAGCAGCACCTCGAGCAGCTCGAACTCCTTGAGCGGCAGCTGTACGGGCCTGCCGCCGACGCTGACGATGTGCCGTTCGACGTCCATCCGTACCGGCCCGGCCTCGAGCACGGCCGGCGCCAGCTCCTCGGCGTCGCCGCGACGGCGGAGTACGGCCCGGATCCTGGCCACCAGCTCGCGGGACGAGAACGGCTTGGTCACGTAGTCGTCCGCGCCCAGCTCCAGGCCGACGACCTTGTCGACCTCGCTGTCCTTGGCCGTCAGCATGATCACCGGGACGTTGGAGCGGGACCGCAGCTCCCGGCAGACCTCGGTGCCAGGCAGGCCCGGCAGCATCAGGTCGAGCAGCACCAGGTCGGCCCCATTGCGTTCGAAGGTCTCCAGCGCATCGGGACCGCTGACCGCGATGGCCACCTCGAACCCTTCCCTGCGCAGCATGTACGACAGTGCGTCGCTGAAAGAATCCTCGTCTTCAACGACGAGCACGCGGGTCACGGTGTGGCCTCCCGTACGGTTTTTCGCTCCAGGTTCTGCACTGGATCCTGCTGAGGCGGTCCGCTGAGGAGCGGCAGCCGGATGGTGAACGTAGATCCCGAACCCTCCTTGCTCCAGACCGTCACATCGCCGCCGTGCTTGGTGGTCACATGCTTGACGATGGCCAGCCCCAGGCCGGTGCCGCCGGTCTGGCGGGACCGCGCCGGGTCGACTCGGTAGAAACGCTCGAAGATCCGCCCGAGATCGGCGTCGGAGATGCCGATGCCCTGGTCGGTGACGCTGATCTCGACGCGCTGGTCCTCCGCCTGCCGCGTGACGACCACGACCCGCGTGTTGTCCGGGCTGTAGGCGACCGCGTTGTCGATGAGGTTGCGCAGCGCGGTGGTCAGCAGTTCCCCGTCGCCGCGGACGGTCAGCCCCCCGCAGCCCCCCATCGCCACCTCGATGTTCTTGGCCCCCGCCTTCAGCCGGACCCGGTCGATGGCCTCCGCGCAGACCCCGTCGAGCTGTACCGTCCGCAGGTCGGTCAGCGGCTCGTCGCCCTGGATCCGGTTCAGCGTGATCAGATCCTGAACGAGGAGGGTCAGCCGCGTCGCCTCCTGCTGCATGCGGCCGGCGAAGCGGAGTACCGCGTCGGGATCGTCGGCCGCGCCCTCGATGGTCTCGGCCAGCAGCGACAGCGCCCCAACCGGAGTCTTGAGCTCATGGCTCACGTTCGCGACGAAATCGCGGCGGATCGCCTCGACCCGCCGCAGCTCGGTGAGGTCTTCGGCGAGCACGAGCACGAGGCCGTGCGACCCGAGCGGCGCCACCCGTACGGCGAACCAGCGCCCCTCCCGGCTGCTGCCGCTGCGCGGCGAGACCACCTGGATCTCGTTCTCGCGGATCTCCCCGTCGCGGCGCACCACCCGGGCCGTGGCCAGCAGCTCGTCGACCACCAGGCGATCGCCCTTGACCAGGCCGAACGCCCGCGCCGCCGAGCTGGCCCGCAGCACGCGGTCCTCGCCGTCGACCACGACGGCCGAGGACGGGAGCACGCTCAGCACCGAGGCGATGCCCGGGGGCAGCCCGGACGCCGGTGTGGGCGGCGGAACGTCTTTCTGGGCATGCTCGGAGGCCCGGACCGCCAGCCCGGTCGCCAGCCCCGTGGCGAGCCCGACCAGGGCGGTCAGACCCGCGATAACCTCGACGTCCACACTCAGGATCGTAAGTGCACGTCACCATGGTCCTGCCGTACCAGGTGACCTTGCGCGGTGACGTTCGCCCAAAGTTCACCTTTTTCTACAAATTCGTTTACTGCGCTCGGTCATCCTGCGGGCTGGACGACTGTGCGTTCACCACCGCTGCCTGCGCTGAATCGCGTCGTAGGCTGAATCCGGCCCTACAGATAAAAGGACTTGCATGCGCGACGCATACCACGAGGAGCTCGACTCCCTCTCCGACAAGCTTGTCGAAATGACACGGCTGGTCCGGTCCGCCATGGCGCGGGCGACGACCGCGCTCCTCGACGCCGACCTCCACCTCGCCGAGGAGGTCATCAGCGCCGACGAGCAGGTCAACAAGATCGAGACCGAGATCGAAGAGATCGTTTTCGACCTCATGGCCCGCCAGCAGCCGGTGGCGGGCGACCTGCGCACGCTGATCGCCACGCTGCGCATGAGCGGTGACCTCGAGCGCATGGGCGATCTCGCCGTACACATCGCCAAGACCGCCCGGCGGCGCCACCCCGAGGGCGCGATCCCGCCCGAGCTGCAGGCCACCGTCCTCGAGATGGGGCAGATCGCCGAGCGCATGGTCGCCAAGGCGGGCGGCGTCATCGCCACGCAGGACGTCGAGACGGGCCTGGAGCTCGACGCCGACGACGACAAGATGGACCGCCTCCACCGCAGGCTGTTCGACATTCTGCTGTCGCCCAAGTGGAAACACGGGGTGGAGCCCGCCGTCGACATCTCCCTCGCCGGGCGCTACTTCGAGCGGTTCGCCGACCACGCCGTCCACGTGGCCGACAACGTGGTCTATCTGGTCACCGGCCAGCACCCGGAAGAGATCAGCACCTAGGCGGAGAAGCGCGGCCTCCTATCGGCCCTGGTTCTTGACGGCCTCGATGGAGGCCTTGGCGGCCTCGGGGTCGAGATATTCGCCGCCCTCCTTCAAGGGCACGAAGTCGTCGTCGAGCTCGTACACGAGCGGGACCCCGGTCGGGATGTTGAGCCCGGTGATCTCCTCTTCGGAGATGTCGTCGAGGTGCTTGACGAGGGCGCGCAGCGAGTTGCCGTGCGCCGCGATCAGTACCGTCCGCCCGCTCGCCAGGTCGGGCACGATCACGTCGTACCAGTACGGCAGCAGCCGATCGACCACGTCGGCGAGGCACTCGGTGCGCGGGATGACCTCCGACGGCAGCGCGGCGTACCTGGGGTCGCGTACCTGGGACAGCGGGTCGTTGTCGGCGATCGGCGGCGGCCGGGTGGCATACGAGCGCCGCCAGGTCATGAACTGCTCGTCGCCGAACTCCTCGCGGGTCTGCGCCTTGTTCTTGCCCTGCAGCGCGCCGTAGTGCCGCTCGTTGAGCCGCCAGGACCGCTTGACCGGGATCCACAGCAGGTCGGCGACGTCGAGCGCGATGTTGGCGGTGCGGATCGCCCGCTTCAGCACCGAGGTGTACAGGATGTCGGGCTTGATGTCGGCGTCGAGCAGCAGGTCGCCGCCGTTGAGCGCCTCGTTCTCGCCCTTCTCCGACAGGTCGACGTCGACCCAGCCGGTGAACAGCCCTTCGGCGTTCCACACGCTCTCGCCATGCCGCAGCAGAACCAGCTTCGCCATGCGAGTGAGCCTACCGGCGATTCTCCGGGTCGGCGAAATGCGCGAAGGCCTGCAGGTTGGCCAGGCTCTCTCCGCGTTTCACCCGCCAATCCCACTCGCGCTGGATCGATGACTTGAACCCGATCTCCAGGGCGCGGTCGAAGTTGTCGTCGGAGTAGGTGAGCACGCAGCCGAGCACGCGGTCGATCTCCTCCGGCGTCACCGCGGCCAGCGGCAGCCGTCCCACCAGATGGACGTCGCCCGCGTCGTCCAAGGTGAAGTGGACGGCGTAGAAGCGCCCGTTCTTCTCCAGCAGCCAGCGGTAGAACTCCGCGTGGTTCTCGTCCGGCTTGCGGCAGAAGAATGCCTCGATGTGCAGGGCCTGGTCGCCGACGATCAGCCAGGTCATCGTGGCCAGCTTGTGGCTGCCCGGCAGCTTGACGAGGTACGACCCCTCGCGAGGTCGTTCGTACTCCAGCCCGCTCGCGTCGAGCGTGTCCTTGATCACCTTGTCCAGCTCGCCCGGCGGCGGCGCGCTCACGCCATCGTTCGCATGGGCGTTCATATGGGCACCTTCAGCGTCGACTCGGCCATGGCCCCGGTATACACCTCGAGCAGGCTGTCCACGGTAGACGCCCACCCGAACGCGGTCGCGTGCCGGACCGCGCCCCGGCCCAGGCGCGCCCGCAACCGCGGCCGCTCACCCAGGTGACGGAGTACCGCGGCGTAGTCGACCGGGTCGTGGCCCTCGACGAGCAGCCCCGACTCCCCGTGCCGTACGGCGGTGCGCAGACCACCGACCTCGGCCGCCACCACGGGGGTACCGCACGCCTGCGACTCCACCGCGACCATGCCGAACGACTCGCTGTGGGAGGGGACCACGGTCACGTCGGCGGCCCGGTACCACTGGGTCAGCTCGGGCTGCGGACAGGGCGGCTCGAACCGTACGACGTCGGCGATGCCCAGGTGGGCGGCGAGGCGCTGCAGCTCCTCGGGTCGGGCGCGGCCGGAACCGCTGGGCCCGCCGATGACCGCCACCACGAGCTTCGACCGCAGCGACGGATCGTCCTCGATCATGCGGGCGGCGGCGCGCAGCAGCACATCTGGCCCCTTCAGCGGCTGGATGCGGCCCACGAACAGCAGGACGTACGCGTCGCGGGGCAGCCCCAGCCGGCGGCGCGCGGCGCCGACGAGACCGGGCCGGAACATCGAGAGATCGACGCCGGGGGTGACGGTCGCCACCCGCCGCGGATCGGCTCCGTAGCGATCGATCAGCTGCCGGGCCTCGTCGTCGGTGTTGGCGACCAGCCGGTCGGCGGAGTCGACCACCTGCTCCTCGCCGAGCAGCCGGGCGGGCGGCTCCGGGGTGTCGCCATCGGCCAGCGCCGCGTTCTTCACCTTCGCGAGGGTGTGCATCGAGTGCGCGAGCGGCACTCCCCAGCGCTGCTTGGCGGCCCAGCCGACCTGGCCGGACACCCAGTAGTGGCTGTGCACGATGTCGTAGTGCCCGGGCTCGTAGGCCGCCTCGGTCAGCAGCACGCCAGACGTGAAGTCGCACACCTGGCCGGGCAGCTCGCTCTTGTCCAGCTCCTCGAACGGGCCGGCCACCACGTGCCGTACCAGCACGCCGGGGGCCAGCTCCTGGACCGGAGGCAGCGCCCGGCAGGTCGCCCGGGTGAAGATGTCGGTCTCGATCCCCCGCGCCGCCAGCCGCTTGGCCACTTCGACGATGTAGACGTTCATCCCGCCGGCGTCCCCCGTGCCAGGCTGGTCGAGCGGCGAAGTGTGCACACTGATCGTCGCGACTCTCGTGATTCCCCCGGTGGAGCGTCGTGACGTACGGGAAGGTCGCCCTCCCGGAGTCACCCGGCGCAACACAAGTACCACCTCCGATGAAGGACGCCATCGATAGAAAGCCACCGATCCCGTCGGCTTGTTCCTTGGCGCTCGTTTCCTCAGCGGTGGGAGACGCCGGACGAACCGGGCGATTGGGGAGGACAGCGGGCTGGGAGGATTAACCGTATGCGGAAGACAGCAGTGGTGACAGGAGCAAGCAGCGGCATCGGCGCGGCTACGGCCAGGCGCCTGGCCGCCGAGGGATTCAATGTAGTGCTCGCCGCGCGCCGGCGAGACCGGCTGGACAAGCTGGCCGCCGAGATAGAGGCCGCCGATCCGGCCGGCCGCAAGGGCGGCGTGGCAGCTATCACCCTCGACGTGACGTCCCAGGAGTCGGTCGACGCGATGGCCGAAGCCGTGCGCGACTGCCATGTCCTGGTCAACAACGCCGGCGGCGCGCTCGGCCTGGAGCCGGTCGCCGAGGCCGATCCGGCCGACTGGCAGGCGATGTACGACACGAACGTTCTCGGCCTGTTGCGGGTCACCCGCGCCCTGCTGCCCAAGCTGATCGCCAGCGGCGATGGACATGTGATCAACATCACGTCACTGGCCGGGCACGCTGTGTACGAGGGCGGGGCCGGGTACGCCGCGGCCAAACACGGCGCGGCGGCCGTCAACGACACAATGCGGCTGGAACTGGTGGCCGAGCCGGTACGGATCACCGAGATCGCGCCCGGACTCGTGCAGACCGAGGAGTTCTCCCTCGTCCGCTTCCACGGCGACGCCGCGAAGGCCGCCAAGGTGTACGACGGCGTCCCGGAGCCGCTCACCGCCGACGACGTGGCCGACTGCGTGGCCTGGGCGGCGACGCGGCCTTCGCACGTGAACATCGACCGGATCGACCTCAAGCCACGCGTGCAGGCCGCGCCGTACAAGGTCCACCGGGTCCAGGGGTAGTTCAGGAGTAGCCGTCACGCCGGGCTGACCCCACCTGGCCAGGGTCCGCGCGGGGCCGAGTCTTGCGCTCCCCGCCGTACAACCGCGAGTATCTGGGGCGTGGGAGCGCTCCCACACCCCACCCCCGCGGTGTCTCGGTCCGCCGTGTACCCGCCCGTGCAGCCGCTCGGGGCGCCGCCTCCTCAGAAACCGAGGTACGCGATGCACCTCACGAAGCACCTTCGCCGGGGCGCCCTTGCGCCCCTGGCAACGGCCACCCTGCTGGTGGCCGGACTCGGCGCGGCGGGCCCGGCGGGGGCCACGACCGGCCATCACAACCCGCTCGACGACAACCACGTGCGGTTCTATGTCGAGCCGCACACCAACGCCGGCGACCAGGCGCGAACCTGGGCCAAGGAGGGCCGTACCGCCGACGCCGCATACATGCGGGCGCTCTCCAAGATCTCCCAGGCGACCTGGTTCACCACGGGCACGCCGGCCGAGGTGCGCGGGCAGGTGCACGACGTGGTGACGGCGGCCGCCCGGGCCCACCAGGTACCGGTGCTGGCGGCCTACTACATCCCCGGCCGTGACTGCTCCCAGTACTCGGCGGGCGGCGCTCCCAGCGAGCAGGCGTACCAACAGTGGATCAGCGCCTTCGCGAAGGGCATCGGCGGCCACAAGGCCGTGGTCATCCTCGAGCCGGACGGCCTCGCACTGCTGTCCAGCGAGCCGTGGTGCAACGAGGGCGGCGGCGGAACGACCGGCCAGCCCGAGGACTTCGGCCTCGTCGACGAGCGGTTCCGGGAGATCAACTACGGGATCGCGACCCTGCACCGGCAGTCGAACACGGCCGTCTACATCGACTCAGGCCACTCCGCCTGGCAGTCGATCAACGACTACGACGCCGGGTACGGTGTGCCCAACCTGCAGCTCGGCATGGCCAGCCGGCTGCTCAAGGGCGGGATCGCCAAGGCCGACGGCTTCTTCCTCAACGTCTCCAACTACCGCAGCAACGCCGAGCTGGTCGACTACGGAACCCGGCTGTCGAAGTGCCTGGCGTTCCGCATGCGTACCGGCGCGACCGCCTGCACCGACACGGACATCGCCGCGGTGCGGAACGACCCGCGGCGACTCGTCCACTTCGTCACGGACACGAGCCGCAACGGCCAGGGTTCGTGGACCCCGCCGGCCGGCGTCTACTCCGACCCGCAGGACTGGTGCAACCCGCCAGGACGCGGGCTGGGCATCCGGCCGACGACCGCGACCGGCAACCCGCTGATCGACGCGCAGCTGTGGGTGAAGCGGCCCGGTGAGTCCGACGGGTCCTGCACACGCGGCACCGCCGGCCCCGAAGACCCTGAGTACGGCATCGTCGACCCGGCGGCCGGCGTCTGGTGGGCCGACTACGCGCTCGGGCTCGCCCAGCGCGCCGCCCCGCCGCTCGCGCACTGAGCGGGTTCCGACCGACCGGGCCGCGAGGTCACGCGGCGGAGCAGGCGCCCTGGGGACAGGCCCGCGGTCCGGTTCGGATTCGACGGCGGCCAGGAGTTTTCCTGGCCGCCGTCGGCCACCTGTTGCCAAGCCGCGCCGCTTACGCCACCCTCGTTGGTGCCTTCGTCCACCCTGCACCGGAGGTCCCCCGTGGCACTGTCGCGCCGTACGTTCCTCGGTTTCTCCTTCGCCGCCGCCGTCACATGGTGCGTCGGCGAGTCGATCCCGGCGGAGGCGGGCACCCCGGACGACGTGGCCCGGCTGTTCACGGTCCGGTCCCGTACCGCCGCCGCGGCGGCCGACGTGTTCCCGCAGAGCGTGGGCTCCGGCGACCCGGCAACAGAAGGCATCGTGCTGTGGACCCGCGTCGACCCCACGGCCGCCGGGCAGACCCCGCAGGTGGCGTACGAGGTTGCCGCGGACGAGTCCTTCGGTACGGCTCTGGTACGCGGCGTCACGACGGCCGAGGCGGTCCACGACTGGACGGTGAAGGTACGGGTCGCCGAGCCGGCCCTGCAGGCCGGGCAGACGTACTTCTACCGGTTCATCGTCGCCGGGACCGCCAGCAAGACGGGCCGGTTCCGCACTCTCCCCGCCGGCGACGTGGGCAGCGTCCGGTTCGGCTACATCTCCTGCCAGGACTACGGCAACGGCTACTACGCGGCGCTGCGCCACCTGGCCGACGAGGACGTCGACTTCGTCGTGCACCTCGGCGACTACATCTACGAGACGACCGGCGACCCGAGTTTCCAGGCCAACCAGGTACGGACGATCAAGTTGCCGAGCGGTCGCACCCGCGCCGAGACGCTCGACGACTACCGCGCGCTCTACCAGATCTACCGGACCGACCCCGACCTGCAACGCCTGCACGAGCGGTTCGCCATGGTGCAGATCTGGGACGACCACGAGTTCGCCAACGACAGCTACGGGGCCTACGACACCGACTCCAGCGACGAGCAGGCCAACTTCGCGCCCGACCGCAAGCTGGCGTCGGCGCAGGCGTGGGCGGAGTACTCCATGTCGGGGGTGGCGTTCGACGCCGGGCGGGGCCCGATCGACGCCGTCCGGATCTACCGCACGCTGAAGGTCGGCAACCTGCTCGACCTGGTGCTGACCGACGAGCGGTCGTTCCGGAGCAAGCCACCGTGCGGGCTCGACACGCTGCAGCGCTACCTGACGACGGGGTGCGCGGACCGGCTCAGCCCGGATCGGACGATGCTGGGTGCCGAGCAGCGGCAGTGGTTCGCCGACCAGGTCACGTCGTCGACCGCGACCTGGAAGCTGTGGGGCAACGAGGTGATGTGCATGCAGCTCAAGCTCATCAACCTCTACCTGCAGGCGCTGTTCCCCGGGCTGCCCAACCTCGAGGTGTTCCTGAACCTCGACCAGTGGGACGGCTTTCCCGCCGAGCGCACGAACATCCTCAACGCCGTCAAGGGCGTGGACAACTTCGTCGCGATCACCGGCGACCTGCACTCGTTCGGCGCCGGATACCTGCGGCCCAACTTCGACAACCCGTTCCAGCAGCCCGTCGGCATCAGCCTGCTCGGCGGGTCGGTCACCTCGTCGAACTTCGTCGAGATGGTCACCTTTGGGATCGGCGGCCGTGTCGTACCGCCGGAGACGGAGCTCACGTGGGCGCTGCGCGGCAGCAATCCGCACCTCACGTACTTCAACTCCGCCGCGCACGGCTATGTGATCATGGAGGTCGACCACTCCGGGCTGCGCTGCACGATGAAGGCCGTACGAAGTATCCAGACGGCCGACGCCGACCTGCTCACGCTGCGGGTGTTCGGGGTCCCCGAGGGGAGGGTGCGGTTGTCCACCCTCGACACCGGGACCCGGGAGTTCGGCAACACGGCCCGCTGATCCGGGGACGGACCGCCACCAGGTCGTTACGACCGAGTGTTACGGCCTATTCTGGGCCACTTGTTATTGCCGACTGTTATGGCCGACTCTGGGTCGACTGTCGCAGTCAACTGCAAGAGTTGTCCTAAACGAAAATTCACCAGTACCTGCAACTGCCGGAGGTACGTCTTGAAGGTTCTTGTCGCGGGTGCCACGGGCGCCATCGGGCGCCGCCTGGTCCCATTGCTCGTCCAGACGGGTCACACCGTCTCGGGCATCACCCGCCGACCCGAGCGTGCCGAGACGCTCACCGAGATGGGGGCCCGGCCGCTTGTCGTGGACGTGTTCGACGCCGATGCGCTGCGCGAGGTGGTGGCCGGCGACCGTCCCGACGTCGTGGTGCATCAGCTCACCGACCTCAGCGCGGAGGATTTCAAGGCCAATTCGCGGTTGCGTGCCGTCGGCACCCGCAACCTCGTCGAGGCCGCGCAGGCGGCGGGCGTGCAGACGATGGTCGCGCAGAGTATCGCGTGGGTGTACCGGCCGGGCCCGCGGCCGGCGGTCGAGGAGGATCCGCTCGACCCGAGCGCGCCGCCTTACGCGGGGGTCGCGGCGCTGGAGGAGACGGTCGACGTCATGTCGCGCGGCGTGGTGCTGCGGTACGGCGCGTTCTACGGGCCCGGCACGTGGTACGCGCCGGACGGCGCGATCGCCGACCGGGTACGCGCGGGGGATCTCGCCAAGACGCCGGTCTGGACCTCGTTCATCCACGTGGACGACGCGGCCACGGCGGCGCTGGAGGCGCTCGACTGGCCGGCCGGGCCGGTGAACATCGTCGACGACGAACCGGCCACGGCCGCGGAGTGGCTGCCCGTCTACAGCGCCGCCATCGGCGCTCCCGAGCCCGGCATCGCGCGGCACGCGGCGGAGATCGGGCGTCCGGTCTCCAACGCCAAGGCCCGCGGCCTCGGCTGGAAACCGACCTACCCGAGCTGGCGCACCGGCTTCGCCGAGATGGTCCGGTCCGCCGACACCCCGGCGGCGCTGCCGCACGCGCAGGACGAAACAGCGAACAAGGCGCAGGACCAGCCGCAGGCCTAGGACGAGCCGCAGGCCTAGCGAGGGAAGGCGTACAGCAGCAGGGGGACGACGGCGAGCAGTGCGGCGGCGGCCAGCATGGTCGCCCGCGCGGCGGGGTGCGGCCGGACCGGGCGGAGCAGCCGGTTCACACGCGCCATGACCGGGATCTCATCGGCGGAGACGGCGGCCAGCGCGCCCGAGGGCGCGTCGGCCGGATGGGCGGAGGCGAACCGCAGCAGCGCGGTCGCCAGCTCGCGCGGCGAGCGATGCCGCAGCGCCCGGTCGTCGGCGGTCATCTCGATGAGCAGCTTCACCGCGTCGAGCGCGCGGCCGACCAGCCCGAGCCGCGGGAAAACCTGCCGGAGCGAGGTGAACGGCAGCAGCACGAGGTCGTGCCGCTCCCGCACGTGTGCGCGCTCGTGCGCCAGTACGGCGGCCAGCTCGGCCCGGTCGAGCAGCGCCAGCGTGCCGGCGCTGATGACGACCTTGGACGAGCGGACGCCGGGCACGCAGTAGGCCGCCGCGGCGGGATGATCGACCACCAGCGCGCCCGGTACGGACGGCTCCCCGTGCGCGACGAGGTTCAGCAGCGCCCGGTGCCGGCTCCGGGCCCGTACCACCTCGTAGATCGCGCAGCCCTGCATGATCAGCAGTACGGCGGCGAGTGCCAGCCCGGCCAGCAGCGCGACCAGGTGCGGCGGGTCGAGCCGGCCGCCGAGCCGGCCCGTCATGACGTCGGCCCCCACCTGGGCCAGCCCGCCGAGGATGCCCCGCGCGTACGGCGCCACGGCGAAACCGAGCAGCGCGCCGATCGAGGCGACGCCCCAGGCGAGCCCGAGGGTCTGCCACAGGACGATCGCGGTACGGGGCGTACGCCATGGCCAGCGGGCCCGCGACAGCACGTGGGCTCCGGCGATCGTGCCGATGGCGATCGCCGCGAGCAGTGCGGTGCCGGTCATCCCGGTGGCCG
>DATBKU010000046.1:0-6029 GCA_036555725.1 Streptosporangiaceae bacterium
GAGGGCGGCGTCCATCGCCTCGGCCATCGCCAAGTTGACGGCGTTGCGCGCGTCAGGGCGATTCAGGGTGATGAGCAGGACCCGGTCGCGGCGCTCGGTGAGCAGTGGCTGATCGTTCACGGACGGGGACCCTACAATCGCGTGGCCGAGAGGCGCGCCCAGGTAGCTCAGTTGGTAGAGCACATCTCTCGTAAAGATGAGGTCGCCGGTTCGAGCCCGGCCCTGGGCTTTCTTACTTGCGGCGGCGGACCTTGACGCGGGTCGCGGCGCCCTCGTAACCCGTCTTCTGCGCCGTCACCTGGACCTTCTTGGGCTTCTTGAAGCGACGGCAGACCCTCGTCTGGCCGTTGGCCCCGGTGGTCTTCGCCTTGCGCCCGAAGTGCACCGTGGCTCCCGCGACCGGCACACCGTTCTGGTCGGTGGTGGTGACCTTGAGGCAGCTCCGGCGCCCGGCGCGCGCCTTGCCCTTCACCTTCAGGAAGAGCTTCGCCGACCCGGCCACGGGCCCCGGGGTCGGCGGCGGCGTGCAGGCATCGCCGACGCCATCGCCGTTCGAGTCGGCCTGGTCGGAGTTGCTCACGTTCGGGCAGTTGTCGTCCGCATCGAGGATGCCGTCCCCATCCACGTCGATCGGCGCTTCTCCCAGGTCGAAGCTGACAAAGCGGCCGACATTCCCTTGCTCGTCCGCGGCCCGCACGGCCACGTAGCGATGCGCGCCGGCCGGGACCTGGAAGGTCTGCGGCGTCCCGGGCGCCGTGGGCACGGCTGCACCGGAGAGAGCCGTCGCGGCATCGAAGTCAGTCGCATCGCCGATCGGGTCGTCGGAAGTGACCACCTGGTACTTCGCGGCGGTGCCGCAGAGGAGGTCGTCGCCCGGCGGGTCGAGGGTGATGTCACGAGGACCGTCGGGTCCGGTCACCGACTCGTTGGTCGGGTTGCCCGGCAGGACTGCGTCGCGCCGGTAGTCGCCGGAGTTCGCGTTGTCGTGGTGGAAGCGCGGCCAGGACGAGCTCGTGCAGGGCCCAGCAGGGGTGTCGTAGGCGAACAGATAGCCGGAGCGGGTGAGGCCGATCACCCGCTTGTGGACACCTGAGGCGGTGTCGATGGTGCCCCAGCTCCCGATCGTCGGGACCGCCACGGTCCAGTCGCCGGTCAGCTTCGGCCAGCCGCTCACCGCCGCCCCGGCGCTGGTGGCTGCGTAGAGGTCGAATGACGCTGTCCCGCCGATCACCTCGTCGCCGGGCTGCCCGTTGATGTCGGCGACGGCCGGGCCGGTGAGGAACTGGAGGTCGTTGACGACCAGGGGCCAGCCGACGTCGGCCTGTCCCGTGGCCCCGTTCCAGGCCATCGAGAAGTCCTGTCCGCCCTGGTACTCGCCGAGGCTGACGTCGAGCGAGCGGAAGAGCCCGGTCGCCGGCGCCAGCACGCTGACCCCGGGGTTGAGACCGCCGAGGTTCGCGAAGGCCGGATGGCCGACCGCGGAGGTCGTGGTCAGGTCGTACTTTCCTGGCCCGGCGCTGAGGATGGAATTGAGCACGACGTCCTTGCCGCTGACGCGCCCGTAGCAGGACTGGCCATTCGGGTTGAGGAGATAGGAGAACCCGGCCGCGGGCATCACGGTGACCTTCGGCCCCGAGCCGCCCGAGGGGCAGTTGACCGGGCCGATCGCGGGCGACCCCGTGATCCCCTCGCCGACGACTGGCAGCAGCTCGGTCGTGACGAGTCCGATCTTCGCGGGCCACCCGGGCCGCAGCGCGTTGCTCGGGTTGGGGTTGGAGTCCCCGTCGCCGCTCGGGTTGATCGCGTAGAGCCGGGTGTTCCCGGGGCTGAGCACGCCGGCGGCGTTGGCGAGCGCGTAGAGGCCGCTGTTGATCAGGTCGGCGTTGACGCCGCCGTCGGAGTCGGCGTCGTACTCCTCGTTCGTCCCGATCACGACCTCCGGCAGCGCGGCGTTGCCACTCGACGCCCCGTCGAGATCGCCAACCGCCGGCGTGTCCACGATCGCGCCCTGCTGCTCCGAGCCGGCGCTCGCGTTGAAGGTGACCTGGTGCGTGTTCGGGTCGATCGACTGCACCTTGCTCGGATCGACGACCAGCACCGGGTAGCCGGCGACGGGATTTCCGTTCGGATGCCAGGCGTACACGTGCCGGTCCATCGAGGCCGCGATCACCTCCAGCTTGCCGTCGCCGTCGAGGTCGGCGAGCACCGGCGAGCCGATGAAGGCGTGCTGCGTGCGGTTGAACTTGCCGTGGCGGGAGTTGACGAACGGCGTCAGAGGCTTGCCCGAGTAGTCCGGGTTCGACTGCTCGTGGAAGATCTGGTTGCCCTCGGCGTCCCAGCCGTAGACCTGGCCCTCCATGTCCGCGGCGAAGACCTCGGGGATGCCGTCGTGGTCGATGTCATCGGCCGCCACCGACGCGAGGACCGCCCCGGTGGTGGCGTCGGTGGGCACGTCGCCGCTGTCGAAGGCCGCTTCGCCCGTGTGGAGGGGCAGCGGATCGGTGTGGACGGGCCAGCCGGGAAGCTCCGTGCCGTCCGGGCGGTACGCGTGGATCGTGCCGTCGCTGCCGCCGACCACGAGCTCGTTCTTGTTGTCGCCGTCGAGGTCCACCAGCACCGGCGACGAGTCGCCGTCTCCGGTGGACGCGCTGCCATCGAGCTTGCGCGGGAACCCCGGCAGCATCGAGGCGTCGCGGTGCAGCCACATGGCGCGCTCGTCCTCGCCGGTGAGCGTGTGCGTGTCCTGGGTCGTGGTGGCGACCACCCTGACCGTGAAGCCGTTCGGCGCCTTGAACGGCCGGCCGTTGTCGCCGGGCAGCGGGCCGGCGCCCGGCTGCGGCGGAGGCTGAGCCCCGGTGAACGAGGTGCCGGCCGGGAACTGGGCCTTCAGGTCCGCGATGTTGATCGTGGCGAGCGTGCCGTCGACGGGCGTATCGCAGCTCTGTGTCGAGCCGACCTGTTGGAAGTCGCCGTTCGGCGCCACGCCGTTGTTCGGGTAGTGGCCGGGGGCCACCATGACCGCATAGCTGCAGCCGCCCGACCGCACGGAGACGTGTCCGTCGACGTCGAAGCTGGTCTGCGACGGATCGATCTGGTCGTACCACTCCGGCGAGGTGATCTCGACCTCCGGCGGGACCAGCGACTTGACCGAGGAGTCCGTCAGCGGCGGGGGCACCAGCGCGGAGACGGCCTTGGCCGCGTTGACGCGTCCATAGCCGTAGAACTGGTCGTGCCCCGCGCGCGCCGGGTAGGAGCGGCTCGGCACCAGGGTGCCCAGCGGCGCAGGCGGAACCACCGGGCGCACGAGCCCCAGGTTGGTGATGTTGAAGGCCGTGTAGGGATCGGTGCAGCCCGCGGTCGGCGGGGTGCAGTCGGGTTCCGGGCTGAGCAGGCCCTTGAAGAAGTTGACGTCGTCGGCCTGGCTGGTGCCGTCGATCGTCCCGGAGGCCATCAGCTGGCGAACCTCGTTCGGAGTGATGATGCAGGGGTCGCCGTTGACCCGGGTGCAGTCATCGCTCGGGTCGAGCTTGCCACGGTCTTGCGCGTCGAGAGCCGCGGAGTAGATCAGCCCGGCAATGCCGGAGCCCTTCCCCGTCGCCTCCGATGAGCAGCTGCTCGACGGGATCGCGACCGTGACCTTGGCGTTGAAGTTGGTGCAGCCGTTGAAGGCGAGATAGGAATGCGGGGTTGCGCCGTCGTCGGACTTGGTGACCGAGTTGACCAGGATCACGTGGGGGAGGCTCGAGGGCCAGTTGTTGTGCTGGGCCGCCTCGTCCGCGGCGGACGCGATCACGGTCGTGCCGTGGTCGTAGGCGTAGTTGACCGCGAGCCTCGCCAGCTTGCTGTTGTTGAGTGTCCCTAGCGCTTCCTGAATCACCAGGGCGCCGTTGTCGGTGGCGTAGAGCGCGGCCTGGGCGAAGTTGTTGACGTCGGCGATGAAGCTGTCGCCCACGCGGAGAGGCATCACGACGCAGTTCGGACAGGAGCCGGCGTCGCCCTGCCCGTTGTCCGCCTCGGCCGTGGAGTCCTGGGCCTCGCCGGTGCCGTGCCCGTACTGGACGTCGTCGAACGGGTCGTTGTCGTTGTCGAGGAAGTCCCAGCCGGCGATGTCGTCGACGAAGCCGTTGTCGTCGGCGTCGCTGTCGTCGGAGAAGGCGATGGTCAGGTCCTCCGGGGTGAGGAACCCGCTCGGGCCCGAGCGTCGAGGATCGGTGAGGTCGATGTTGTCGTCGCAGGCGTAGTCGCGGAGGTCGAAGACGCCGTCCCCGTTGGCGTCGTACTGGCCGGTCGTGTATCCGGCGCAGTCGGTCTGGAGCAGCGACTCGGTGGTCGACCCCGAATCGTTGAGGCCGGTGTTCGGGGTCGGCAGCTCACCCCGGTTGAGCCAGACCTTGAAGCGCTCGTTCGCCATCGCGCCCTGGTTGTTCCACTCGATCCCGGAGTCGAGGACGGCGATCTGCACGTCCGGGCGCCCGGTGGTGGTCTCCCAGGCGGTCGCCGCTGCGCTGTCGGCATCGACGACGTGCGCGCCGCGGACCCCGCCGAGCTCGGCGCCGAAGGGGTCGAGCACCGTGTTCGGGTTCTCCGGCGTCGCCGCGTACTTCCAGTCGTCGCCGCCGAGGTCGGCGGGTACCTGTCCCGGATCGAGAAACAGGTCCTTGAAGTCGGTCGGGTCGCTCCCGTCCCGGGTGTACGGGAAGTCCGCGTGGGCCAGCTGGGCCGTGGTGCCGACAATCCCGCACGCCAGTAACCCCGCGGCCAGCGCGAGCCGGGCTCTCCTGCGCAAGGTTCTCTCCCTCCTCACCTGCGGCGGGGATTCTATGCCCGAGCGCAAGTCCAGGTGCCGCCAGTTGTCAGGAAGCTGTCAGGAAAGCCCGGCGGCTTCGAGAGCGTCGGCCTTCTCCGGGTAGTAGCAGAAGCGCTCGATCTTGCCGTCCCGGATCGTGAAGGTCCAGGCGACCCGAACCTCGACCTCGATGCCATCGCGGCCGACCATGTAGGCCGTCCACGGCACGATCACGTCGTCACCCGCCTCGATGAACTCATGCGGCTCGGCCCGAGCCGACGACCACATGCCGACGAACTCTTCGAAGATCACGCGAGCCTGATCGAGCCCATAGGTGCCGCGCCACGGCCCGGTGGCGCGCGACAGGTCCCACTCCACTCCCGGCGACGCGTCTCTGAAGGCACCGTCGCCGTCGCCCCGGTTGTACGCGTCGATTGCGGCTCGGACGATCCTTACGTTCTCCTCCGACATCGCCCACGCAGTATCTCGCCATGCCTGGGGCAGCGGCGCCACGGCTGCCAGACGCCGCTGGTTCTCAGGACACCCCGGCGGCGCGGCGGATGAACCCGATTCGGCTCGAGACGCGGGCGTAGAGGCTGGGCGCGAACAGCCCACATGGGAAGGGACCGGCGCTGACCACGCCCACCAGGCGGGGGCCGGCGGGCGTGTCGGCGACGATCGGCCCGCCGCTGTCTCCAGAGCAGGAGGTCGAGTAGTAGGGCAGCCCCCGGCCGAAGCGCCGGATCCGCTTGCCGAGGGCGCAGATCATCGTCTTCTGCTGGAAGCCGCGGTCCTTGCCAAAGAAGCGGTCACAGACCCGTGGCGCGAAGACGATCTCCTTCGTCGCCTTGAGGCGCCGCGCCACGTTGAATCCCCAGGCGCTCCTGGTGCCGAAGCCACCGGTGCGGATGATGCGGCCCGGCCGCGTCGCCGCCTTCGATTCCGCTCGCGAGGGGAGGAGGATCGGGTGAGCCTCCGGTGCCCTGGCCAGCGTCAGGACAGCGAAATCCCGCTCCACCTTGTGGCCGTTGTAGGTCGGGTCGATGGATACGCCGGTCACCTTGATCCGAGGCAATCGGTGCTTCGGCGCGATGGAGGGGCTCCCGGCGAAGACCGAGAGCTGCCTGTGCTTGCCCCCCTTCGCGCAGTGGGCGGCGGTCAGCACCTTGGTCGGCGCGATCAGGGAGCCGCTGCAGATCAGCCTGCGCTTTTGCTCGAGCGCGACCGCGAACTGCCAGCCCGC
>DATBKU010000047.1:0-39089 GCA_036555725.1 Streptosporangiaceae bacterium
TCGGGCGTCCGGCCGCCGCGGTGGATGGGGGATCCGCCGATGGAAGGAGAGGCATGAGCGTTCGACCCGTGACCCCGGCTGCCGCCCATCCCGCGCTGACCCGCCACGCCGAGCGCCGCGCCGCCAGCGTCCAGAACCGCATCGCGGATTGGATCACGCGGTTCGCCGGCTCGATGTGGTTCGTGTACCTGAGCGCGTTGATGTTCCTCGTCTGGATGGTGTGGGTCGAACGCAAGCCGTGGCCGACGCTGACGCTGGTCGTCTCGCTGGAGGCCATCTTCCTGTCGACGTTCGTCATGATCAGCCAGAACCGCGAGTCGGCGCGGTCCGACATCCGGTCCCAGATCGACTTCGAGACCAACGTGCTGTCGGAGGTGTGGCTGGAGGCGCTCGCCGACCGGCTCGGCATCGACGTCGATGAGGTGCACGCGACCGCGCGTGACCGCATCGCCCAGGCTAAGGCCCGCCAGGAAGAGGCCGTTCACAACCACGCCGGCCAGACCTGAGCCACGATGTGGTCATGACCGATCTTGTGCTGCGCAATGGCTATGTGATGACCATGGACGAGCCGGGCGACCTGCCGGATGCCGACGTGCACATCGCCGGCGGGGCCATCGCGGCCGTCGGCCCGGACCTCGACGTCCCCGGCGCGACCAGCATCGACGCCGGCGGGATGATCGTGCTGCCCGGCCTCGTCGACACGCATTGGCACATGTGGAACACGCTGCTGCGCAGCATGTCCGACCCGGCGGGCTACTTCCATACGTCGGTGGGGTTCGGGCGGGTGTTCCGGCCCGATGACGTCTACCAGGGCACCCGGCTCGCGGCCGCCGAGGCGATCTACTCCGGCATCACGTTCGTCCACGACTGGTGCCACAACGTCGGCGGGCCCGACTACGCCGCGGCGTCGCTGCGCGCGCTGGCCGAGTCGGGGCTGCGGGCGCGCTTCTCGTACGGCTGGGGCGCCGGTCACGCCAACGACCGCACCATCGACCTCGCCCACCTTGAGGAGCTCCACCAGAGCTGGGACCACGGCCTGCTGTCGCTGGGCCTGGCCTGGCGCGGCCCGGCCAGCAGCAATCCCGCGATCGTCACCACGCCCGAGGTCTACCTGGAGGAGCTGCGGACCGCGCGGCGGCTGGGCCTGCCGGTGACCGTGCACGCGAGCGGACCGCGCTCGGCGGCCGGTCAGATCGACGAGCTCGCCCGAGCGGGACTACTCGGCCCGGACCTGCAGATCATCCACGCGAACAACGCGACGGACGAGGAGATCGACAGCCTCGCGGCGGCCGGGGCGGCGGTCAGCGTGTCGCCGTTCAGCGAGCTGCGCATCGGCTACGGGTTCCCGAAGGTCCGCGAGCTGCTCGCCGCCGGCGTCCCGACCGGCCTGTCGATCGACACGACGGTGCTGTCCGGCAACGCCGACATGTTCGCGATCATGAAGGTGACCCAGAACATCGAAAACGGCCGAGCGCACGATGAGTTCGCGCTCCCCGCCCGCCGGGTGCTCGAACTCGCCACCATCGAGGGCGCGCGGTCGATGGGGATGGGCGACGTCATCGGCTCGCTGCGCCCGGGCAAACGCGCCGACGTCATCCTCGTCTCCACCGACACCCCGAACCTCGTGGTGTTCACCGATCCGGCGCACCTGCTGGTGACCGCGGCGCAGCCGGCCAACGTCGACACAGTCATCGTGGACGGCCGGATCCGCAAACGGAACGGGGCGCTGACCACCTTCGACACCGCCCTGATCGCCCGCGAGGCGCGCGCCGCGCTGGCCGCCGTACGGGCACGCGCCGGCGAGCTGTGAAACGTCGCCTCGCAGCGGGACCCTGCGACGACGTCCGCAGACGGCGGCGTCTGCACGCCGGCGGAGATCAGTTCGCGATGCTGCCCAGTAGCAGACCGCCGCGCCAGTACCGCTGCAGCAGTAGGAACAGCGCGATCAGCGGGACGATGGTGACCAGGCCGCCGATGACGATCATCGGATAGAGCACGTCGGTTCCGCTGGTCGCCCGCGCGGCATAGCTCCATACCCCCATCCCGACCGTCAACGGGAACAGGTCGTTCTTGCTGAAGATGATCAGCGGTAGGAAGTAGTTGTTCCACACCGCGACGACGCTGATCAGCAGCACGGTCATCACACCGGGCACCATGAGCGGGAGAGCGATGCGGAAGAAGATCCGCACCTCACCCGCGCCGTCGAGCCGCGCCGCGTCGATGAGTTCTCGCGGCACGGACAGCTGCACATAAGTGCGCATCAGGTACATCCCGACCGGGCTTACCAGGCTGGGAAGGATCATCCCCCAGATTGAGTTGATCAGGTGCACCTTCGTATAGACGAGGAACAGCGGGAAGGTAATCGCGGTGATCGGCACCATGAGCGCCGCCATGACGATATAGAAGAGCGCCTGCGAGCCGCGGAACCGGTAGCGGGCGAAGCCGTACCCGGCCATCGTGCACAGCGCGGTCGCCCCGCCGCCGCCGAGCAGCGCGTACAGCGCGGTGTTGCCGAACCACCGGATGTACGTGCCGTTGCCGCCAATGTCCTGGAAGAGCCTGCCGAAGTTCGAGAAGAACGCGAACGGACGGGCGAACCAGAAGCCGAACGTCTGGAAGAGGTTCGCCTGCGTCTTCGTCGCGTTGATGACGATCCACACGACGGGAATCAGGGTGAAGACCGCGAACAGCCCGCACAGCAGCGTGAGCCCGGTGACCGTGCCGCGCCGAAGGCCGTACAGCTTGATGGGGATCGCGTCGAATTGCTCCTGCTGGCGTTCGCGCCGGCGGCGCTCCCGCCTGGACTCACGATGCCCTTCGGATAGGTCGACGGCGGTCACGTGAGCTCTCCCTTCCGGCGGCGGACGATCAGGGCGGCGACCGAGATGAAGACGACGACCAGCCCGAGGATCACGGCCATGGCCGCGGCGAGGTTGTACTGCGACCCGGCGACGGCGGTGTTGTAGATGAAATACGTCGGCGTCCAGTAGTTCGTGATCACGCCGTTCTGGTAGTTGTTCAGAATCAGCGGCTCCACGAAAAGCTGCGACGCGCCGATCGAATTGAGGAAGATCAGCATCACGATGGCGGGTCGCACCAAGGGTAGTTTTATCCTGAAGATGATCTTCCATACCCGAGCGCCGTCCAGGATCGCCGCCTCGACGAGATCCCTGGGCACGGACTTGAGCGCGGTGTAGAGAATGATCATGTTGTAGCCGGTCCACTCCCAGATGACGATCAAGATGATCGACGGGAGCATGAGTTTGTCGGACAGGAAGTTGGTCCCCGGAAATCCGGCCACCTCGGCGAGACGTGTGAATGGCCCGAACCTCGGCTGCAGCAGGAAACCCCACATGAGCGCGGCGACGACGATCGGCACCGCGAATGGGATGAAGTAGATGGTCCGGAAGGTCCTTCCGAACTTCACCAGACCGAGATCGAAGATGGTCGCGAAGAAGAACGCGATGACCAGCATGATCGTGATCTGTATCGCCCCGAACACCACCACCCGGACGACGCCGGACCAGAACTGGCCGGAGCCCAGAACCTGGCGGTAGTTATCGGCGCCGGCGAAGACCGTACCGCCGATGATGCGGGTCGTGTAGAAGCTGGAGTAGATCGCGTACCCCAGCGGCACGAGGATGAACAGCACGAACGCGGCGATAAAGGGCGCGACGAAGACGAAGCCGCGGCGGTCGCGGCGGCGGACCCAGGCCGTACGCACGGCGTGGGTCCGGGCGGCGGTCCGGTCGGGATCCTGCCGGGTCCGCACCGCGGTATGACTCATGATGTGGTCACCTTGAAGCCTTGCTGCTGCGCGTACTTCACCATCTGGCCCTGGAAGGCCTGGAACGCCTGCCGCAGCGTCTGTTTGCCGTTTTCGACCTGACCGAACGTGGTCGTCGCCTGGTTCAACGCCGCGACCATGAACGGCGGCCACTGGACCGGGGCGAGCGTGGTGGCCGCGTCAACGAACACCTCGTTCGGCTTCGACTTTCCCGAGACCGGGTAGGTGAGGCTCTTGAACTCCGCGGAGTTCAACAGCGGCGCGTAGGTTGGGAACAGCGAGGACGGCGGCGTCTTCAGGATGTTCCACGCCTCGTCGGTAGCTGTCAGCCACTCCGCGAACTGCGCCGCCTCGGCCGGGTGCTTGCTCTGCTTGAAGACCGGGTACACCGAGCCGCCCCAGTCCGTCTCCACGTTGGCGCCGGCCGTCCACTGCGGCAGCGGGGCGGCGCGCCAGTCGCCCATGGATCGCTTCGCCTGCGGCTGGAAGTAGGACGGCCTCCAGGCCGAGGCGAGCTCGGATGCGATGAGGCCTCTGTCCTGGCTGATGGGAGGCTGCGTGGAGTTCGGGGCAATCGTCGAGACCGCCTTCTGGTTGATCAGGTTCTGCCAGAAGTCGGCGAACTTCAGCTGCGCGGGGCCCGTCCAGTTGATCTTCACCTGATCTCCCCCGGCATACCCGAACGGCGACGCGCCCGCCTGCGCCATGAGGTCAACCAGCCATTGCAGGTCGCTCGGCCCGAAGTTGATGAGCACGACCTTCGGGTCGGCCTTGTGCAGCGTGACGGCCGCATCGGTGAACTCCGCCCATGTGGTGGGGGGCTCGATCTTGTGCTCGGCGAGCAGTGGCGAGTTGTAGTAGAAGGCCATCGGGCCGAAGTCGCTCGGCATCGCGAGCACCTTGGAGCCGCGGCTCACCTGCTGCCAGGCCCACGACACGAACTTGCTCTTGTAGTTGTTCGCCCCGTACTGCGACAGGTCGACGAGCTGGTTCAGCACCTCGAACGAAGGCAGCTCGGCGAACTCCACTTCGGCGACATCGGGGGCGCCGCTGCCCGCCTTGAGCGTGTTGGTGAGCGCCTGGTACGTCGGGAGCCCGGCGCCGGGGTTCTCCTGCGTGACACAGATGTTGGGATGGGTCTTGTTGAACTCGTTGACGGCCCGGTCCATGCCGGGCACCCACGCCCAGAACGTGATCTTCGTGGCGCTGGACGATTTGCAGGACGCGCCCGCGACCAGCGAGGCGCTCGGGGAGGCCCCGCCGGCGGCCGGGGCGGCGCCGCCGGAGCTACTGCTCCCGCCGCCTCCGCAGGCGGCCAGGGTCGACAGGGCGAGCACTCCGGCCGCGACGTAGACGAACTTCCGTGGGCGAGGCCGTGGTCGGTTGGTCGGTCGTGAGGTCGAAGACATATCGGTGGGAGCTCCTTGCCTGGGACGATTCATGGACGGTTCATGGACGGTTCATGGACGGTTCATGGGCTGGTGGTGGCCGTCTCGACGACGGTGAACGACTGTGGGGGCAGCGTGAGGACGCACCGGTTACCGTGCGGGGTCTCCGTGCCCTCGTGCAGCTGGACGCCCGCGACGTCGGGCAGCTCACGGGCCTGCCCCGGCACCGCCGCGGTCACCGTCCGCACGTGCGCGGAGCCGTCGAACGCCAGGCCGCTGAGCACGATCTCGACGCTCTCGGCGTCGTCGGGATTGCGGTTGACGAGCGTCAGTGCGAGCCGGTCGCGGCCGGCGCTGACCGTGGCCGCGCCGTCCACGAGGTCGAACGGACCCAGGTCGGCGACGCGGTGCGGCCACCGGCTGCGGTGGTCGTCGGGCAGCGGGCTGACGCGGCCGCCGTCGACGTATGCGTCCACGGCCACGTCGAGCGCCGCCTGCGCGTGAAACAGCACCGGGTAGTAGATCGGCTGCAGCACGGCGGTGTCGGGGGTGGTGACGATCGGCGCGATCGCGTTGACCATCTGCGCCAGGTTGGCCATGCGCACCCAGTCGCAGTTGCGGACGAAGATGTTCAGATACGTGCCGACGGCGAGCGCGTCGGTGAAGGTGTACCGCTCCTCCAACGCACCGTCGTCGTGGTTACGGAACCAGACGTTCCACTCGTCGTACGCGATCCGCGGCGGCTTCGCGAGCTTCTGGTGGTACGCGGCCCGCTCGATGAGGGTGCGGGCGCTGCGGATGGCCCGCTCGGCCTGATGCGGCTGGAGCACGTTGGTCCAGTAGTCGTCGGAGCCCGTGTAGATGTGCACGGAATGCAGGTCGACCAGCCCGGCCATGCCGTCGATCACGACACTGTCCCAGTCGCTCCAGCCGTTCAGGCCGCAGCTGACCAGCGCCGCGTTCGGATCGAGCATCTTGATGGCCCGCGCCCAGCGGGAGGCCGTACGGACGTACTCTTCGGCCGAGAGCGCGCCGACCTGCCAGTCGCCGTACATCTCGTTGCCCAGGCCCCAGTAGCGGACGCCGTACGGCTCCGCGCGACCGTTCGCCCGGCGCCGCTGGGCCCAGGCGGTGTCGCCGCCGCCGTTGCAGTACTCGACCCAGGCGAGCGCCTCCTCGAGCGTGCCGGTGCCCATGTTGAGGCAGATGTACGGCTCGGTGCCCAGCTCGGCGCAGTACGCGAGGAACTCGTCGGTGCCGAACCGGTTGGACTCCTCGCCGCCCCAGGCCAGCTCGGGCCGCCGGGGACGGGTGTTCTTGGGGCCGATGCCGTCGGCCCAGTGGTAGTTGCTGACGAAGTTGCCGCCGGGCCAGCGCAGTACGCCGGGCCGCAGCTCGCGCAGCAGGCCGAGAACGTCCTTGCGGAAGCCCTGCGCGTCGGCCAGCGCCGAGCCCTCGTCGTAGATCCCGCCGTAGATGCACCGGCCCAGGTGCTCGATAAAGCCGCCGAAAACGTTTCGGGTAAGGGTGCCGAGGGGCCGGGCGGGATCCACCGCGATACGGGTCACGCTTCCTCCTGTTCCGCTGGATGTTGCGCCCCCGTATCTGTTTGGCGCCCCCGCCCGTACGCCCCCTCCCATCGAGTGGCCGGACCGGCCGGTCGGTCAGTGATCGGCCGGACCGCCGCACGAGTCTCGGATGATGAGCTCGACCGGAAGCAGTAACGGCTCCGCCGACACCGATGCCCCCTCAATGCTCTGCAGCAGCAGCTCGACGGCCCGCTCGCCGGTCTCGGCCAGCGGCACCCGTACCGTCGACAGCCCGGGCGTCAGATGCTCGGCGAACGGCATGTCGTCGCAGCTCACCACGGCCACGTCGGCGGGCACCCGGCGGCCCGCCTTGACCACCGCGCTCAGCACGCCGATGGCCATGGCGTCGTTGTGTACGAAGACCGCAGTCGTCTCCGGGACCCGCTCGAGGAGCAGGCGGGCGGCGGCCGCCCCGCCGCCCGGCGTCCAGTCGGCCTCGACCATGAGGTCTTCGTGGGGCTCGAGACCGGCGTCGCGCAGGGTGGCCTCATACCCCCGCAGCCGGCTGCGCACCACGCGTCGCCGGAACGGGCCGGTCACAGTGCCGATCACGCGATGGCCGTGGGAGATCAGGTGCTCGGTCGCCAGCCGGCCGGTCTCGCTCTGCGTGGATCCGATCACGGGCACCTGCCCGCCGGGTACGTGATGCAGGCTGACGGCGGGCACGTATGTCCGGAGCAGCTCGGCGACCTCGGTATCGTCCTCCACCTGCGGTGCCGCGGCGATCACGCCATCGACCCGCCGCTCGATGAGCATGCGCACGATGTCGGCGCCGTCCTGGCCGCCGTCCGCGTCGCCGCCCAAGTGCCCGACCAGCACGGCGTAGCCGCGCTTGCGGGCCGCCTGCTCGACGGCTACGGAGAACTGGGAGATGGCGACGTCCGTGGCGTCGCTGGCGAGAAGGCCGAGCGTGCCGGTGGCCCGCTGCACCAGGCTGCGCGCGATCGTGTTGGGTCGGTAGCCCAGGGTCTTGGCCGCCGCGACGATCCGGGCCGCGGTCTCCGGGGACACGCGGACCGAGCCGCCGTTGAGCACCTTGCTCGCCGTCTGGAAGCTGACCCCGGCCCTGGCCGCGACCTCTTTGATCGATACGTAGCGCCGTGCCATTTCCGCCCTCGGAGGTGAACGAACGTTCGCTCACGAATTTATGGACAATCTACGCTTCTGGTCAAGACCCGATCAGCGGAGCGTTACATCCAGAGCCGGTTCTGGCGCTGCGTAGCCTGCCAGCTGCACGAACGTTCGCTCACGCCAGGCAGTGTCGTTGCGACACGCTCGACGACGGGGCGCGAGTTGATCGATCGGCACGGTGTGGGACCTGGGGCTGCCGATATTGTCGGCCCAGACAATGGTGACGCCGGCAACCCTGTCCTTGCTCAGCGCAGCCGCCTGGGCGGCCGACAGCGTTGGACGTCACATTCCTATTATTCCTACACGCTCACTGGAGATCCCACCATGCCACTACCCCGTCCTCGTCTCGAACAGTCCCGAGTGGTCGTCCCGCCGCCGCGGAGCGAACCGGGGTACTGGGCGGGCGCGCCGAGCGCCTGCGTGGTGGGGGAGTGGACCTATCTCGCATACCGGCTGCGCCGCCCGGTCGGACGGGGCCGCGGGTACGCGGTCGTGGTCGCCCGGTCGGCCGACGGGGAGCGGTTCGAGACGCTGACGGTCATCGACAAGGACCAGATGTCGACCGAGTCGCTGGAGCGGCCCGCGCTGATCGCGACCGACGAGGGCACCTTCCGGCTGTACATCAGCTGCGCCACCATGGGAACCAAGCACTGGCAGGTGGAGGTGCTGGAGGCCGCCGACCCGGCGGCGTTCGACCCGTCCGGCACCAGCGTGGTGCTGCCGGGCAGCGACAGCGTCGGCGTCAAGGACCCCGTGATCATCAAGCACGACGGCAAGTGGCATCTGTGGGCCTCCTGCCATCCGCTGGCCGACCCCGATGAGGCCGATCAGATGGTGACCGACTACGCCACCAGCGCGGACGGCCTCGACTGGACGTGGTACGGCACGGTGCTCACCGGACGGCCCGGTCACTGGGACGCCCGCGGGGTCCGGGTCTCGGCCGTGGTGCCGTACGAGGGCCGTACCTTCGCCTGGTACGACGGGCGGGCCAGCGCCGCGGAGAACTACGAGGAGCGGACCGGGCTGGCGGTCGGCGAGGGGTTCGGCATGCTGGTGGCGCACGGCGACCGGCCGTCGGCCGCCTCGCCGTACGGCGCCGGCGGGCTGCGCTACATGTGCTTCGTACCGCTGCCGGGCGTCGGCTGGCGGCTCTACTACGAGCTGACCCGGGAGGACGGGGCGCACGAGCTGCGCACCGAGTTCCACCCGGACATAACCGTGGTTTGAGCCAGTCGGAGAAGTCCTCGCCGGTGATCTCCTGCAGCAGCGCGATGTCGTCGGCGAAGTACGGGATCAACTGCTCGCGCTCGGCCCACGTCGGCGGCTGGCGCGGGCGGCGGTCCCGCTGCAGCACGGCCAGGAACGGGCGGCGCGTCGCCGTGCGCACGGACGCGGGCACGTACCGGCCGAGCCTGGCCCCGCCGCGCAGCACGCCGCGCAGCGCCCGCGTCGCCGGTGAGTCCGCCACGTGGGTGGTCACGTTCTCGCGCGGGATCGTGTCGAGGACCCCCGTCCGCACGCCGAGGAAGTCGCAGATCCGGTCCAGGGTGGCTACCGGCTCCGCGCGAAGCTGCCGGTAGCGAATGACGAGCACCTGGTCACGTGGGAACAGGGCGTACAGATGCTGGAGCTGCTCGCCGTACCGGCCCAGGTCGAGATAGCGCCAGAAGGGCGCCCAGCCCGCGGCGGCGCGCCGCGGTTCGGCGGCGCACGCCGCCACCGGGTCGCCGATCGGCTCCAAGCCGGCCGACCACAGATGCGTCCAGTTGGAGTGCGCCCGCTCGACCGGATCGCGGAGTACGGCGATCATGCGAGCCTTCGGAACCAGCTGCTGGATACGGCGCTGAGCGTCACGGTCGTACAGGTAGAACGGGGTGCTCTCGCCGCACAGGCTGCCAAGGGGAGCGGCGTCGAACAGCGCCTCGTAGTCCGCGCGCCGCCAGACGTGTTCCCGATAGGTCTGCGCGTCGCCGGGGCCGCCGCCGCTGGGTGGCGGGCCGTCCGTAAGGAAGAACTTGGGCTCTTTGACGCGCGACATGAACAGGTCCGGATGGCGGTCGAGCCCCGCGTGCAGGGCCGTGGTGCCCGCCTTCGGCACCCCGATGATCAGGAAGTCCGGCAGCGCCATCGCGCCCTCCCCGGCTACCAGAAGTTGACGGCCGTCCTTCCTACTGCCCGATGATTCGCAATTACTCCAGGCCGGGGGCCTGCTAGGTGGCCGTGCTATGTGGCCGTGCTATGTGGTTGAGCCATGTGGTTGAGCTATGCGGTGAACTACTTGATCGGCACGTTGGGGATCTGCCCGAAGGAACCGGCATCGAGCGTGACGCTACGGACGCTCGGCGGCGGAGCGGGCACGTAAAAGAAGCCGCGGTTCGTGGTGTTCGCCGCCGCCCGGAAGTTCGCCAGCCCGGGGTCGACGTAGTTGTCGTCGTAGTTATCGGGGTTGTCCGGACCGATGCGCACCCCGCGATAGATGAGCTTGGTGGCCGGATCGACGACGCTGAACGAGCCGAAGTTTCCGCCACTGTCGCCCGCGTAGGTGAACAGCCAGGACACCTGCCCGGGCCCGAGGTTGGTGACGTCGAACACGGCCACCAGGTACGCGCCATCGCGGTAGAACGGCTTGACGTCGATGCGGCGCTTGGAGTCGCCGTAGTTGAAGTCGGCGGTGCGGCTCGCGACGGTCGCGCCGTCGTCCGGCCGGAACGGTGCGGGCCCGCCGGGGGCGCCCACTGTCGCCTCGTGCGTGGCGGTCGCGCCCGGGCTGACCGTGGTACCGGAAGTCTGTTGCTTCAGGTGGTAGGAAACCTCGACCCGGCGGTTCTTCTGGCGGGCCTTGGCGTCGTCCGCGCCGCCCTCCTCGGCGATCGGCTCGGTCTCGCCCTTGCCCGCGACCTGATACTGATAGCCGCTGCCCAGCCGGGCCTGCAACTCCTTGTGGACGGCCTCGGCCCGCCGCTGGGACAGCGGAAGGTTGTAGGCCGGGGTGCCCTTGCCGTCGGTGTGCCCCTCGATCAGGATCGGCGGTTTGGCCGGGTCGGCCTTCGCTCGCGTCTCCGCCGCCACGCCGTCCAGCACGGACTTGGCGCGATCGGACAACTGCGCGGAGTCGAAGGCGAACAGCACGTCCGTGCTCAGCCCGATCGTCTCGTCAGTGCCGCTGGCGGTCTTCGACTGGGTCGCGTTCTCGGTGATGTCGTACAGATCCTGGACCTCGCCCTTCGGCTGCCCTTGCGGCTGGACCAGCGGCCACGCCTTGGTGCTCCCCCGTGCGGGGGTCTCGCCGCTCGACGGTGTCGGCGCGGCGGGGCCGACCGGCCCGTTGGAGTCGACCACCGGTACGCCGGTGAACTCGCCGGCCGTCCCCGGGCTGATCACCGTGACGGTGTCGACGCCCTTCGGGATGGGCGCGAAATACAGCACCGCCTCGTAGCGGACACCGGGCTCGGACTGCGTCGCCGCGCTGCCCACCGTGGTCTCGATGTCGTCGTACATCGGGCGGTACAGCTTGCGGCCCACCGGGTCCACGAGGTCGAAGTGCAGGTTGTGGATGCCCGCGGCGCCCGCGGTCCCGAATGACGGAGTGTCGGCCTCGTTCGCCAGCGAGGTCACGTAGAAGCGCAGCACGGACCTGTCGGCGTGCCGCTCCACCCGCTGGATCTCCAGCCGGACATGGCTGCCGGCGATGCCGAACCAGCCCTCCTTGACCAGCGGCCGCGAGTCCTTCGCCGGGCCACCCTGCCCGCCTTGGCCGCCCTGACCGCCCGTTTCCGGCGTGCGGTCATCGCTCGCCGACCCCAGCACCCCGCATCCGGACACCGCCAGCGTGCAGGCGGCGGCCACCGCGACGATCCTCCTGCGCATGACGTTAGCTCCCCGCCGGGAGAACCACGCGTGGACTTCGGGATGAGGCGCTGCGGGCTCTCCCGGCCCTGGCCTGGTTGGTCAGCTCCCCGTGGACGGCTCGGGCCGGCCCGCGCCAGCCCGGCCGGCCCCAGCCCAATAACCGAGTATCCGAAGGAAGCCGACGCGCCGCCTTGACCACGCGTGCACAGCCATAGGCGATCCGCGTACCGATCTCAGCGCCCTTCGATCGCCGGCTGTGTACGAAGGCCGGCCGCGCCCACCGCGTACGGCGGCAGCGTCAGGCGGGGCGACGGCGTCAGGCGGGGGCGACGGCGCGCAGGAGCAATGCCGCGGAGGGCAGCGGGAGCGAGCCGTCGTCCGCGACGAGGCCCGCGACGGCGTCCGCCATGATCGTGTCGATCTCGTCGTCGCTCAGGCGTCCGCGCGCGGTCCGCACCATGCTCGGCGGCAGCGCGCGCTTGTTGAACTGTACGTAGTCGTCGACCGACTCGAACCGGAACGGAACGGTGCGCTCGACCACGGCGACGTCGGTGAAGCCGGCCTCGGTCAGCTCGTCGGCCAGTTGCCGCGCGTCGGACATGCTGAACGGCCCGGGCGTGCCGGGCGCGGGCGTCGGCAGCTCCAACCGGTCGCCCAGTGCCGCGGGGCCGGTCGTCATGAGGTGCTTGGCCGGCGGCCCCCACACCGCGGCGGCCAGCACGCCGCCGGGGGCGAGCAGCCGGATCAGGGCACGGAAGGTGGCGACGTGGTCGATGGCGAACATCAGCCCGAACCGCGACAGCGCGACGTCGAAGTGATCGGCCGGCAGTTCGACCGACTCCAGGTCGGCCTCGATGAACTCGACGTTGGTCAGCTCGGCGGCGCGGCGCCGGGCGATCTCGATCATGCCCGGGGAGATGTCGATGCCCACGACCTTGCCGGTGTCGCCCACGATGCGGGCGACGCTCAGGGCGGGCTCCCCAGGCCCGGTGGCCACGTCGAGGACCACCTGGCCCTCCCGCAGACCGGCCAGCTCCAGCAGGCGGGTGGTGACGGTGCCGGCGCCCCGTTCGAAGTCCTGCCGAACGGAGTACCAGTTGGCGCTCATCTCGTTCCAGGTGGTGCGCTGCTCTTCCTTGACGCCGGCGGCGTCCAGCGATTCCGATGATCTAGTTGCCATAGTGGCAATATAGCCAGTCAGGCATATATGTGCCAGGCCTTAGTCAATGCCAAAGGGTCATGAATTCCGGCCGTGACGCCGCGACTCCCGGGACGTACATTCGCGCCAGCAAAACAGCACATCCGGCGCATCAGACCGCGAGAGGCGGTGTCGGCTCGTGAGTTCAGATCGGCAGCGGGTCGGGGGGTTGTCTCGGCGGGGGATGTTGGGCACGGGGGCGGCCGCTATCGCGGGCCTCGGTGTGTCGGCGGGCCCGGCGCTGGCGGCCGACCGGCGGCCGGAACACGGCGGCGGGCGACCGGGCGTCGGCGGGCCGGGCGACCTGGCCCTCGTCAACGGCAAGATCCTGACGCAGGACGACCGGAACTCCGTCGCGACGGACGTCCTCATCAGGGACGGCCGGTTCGCCGAGGTGGGCCGCGGGCTGCGGCTGCGCGGCAAGGGCATCAAGGTGATCGACCTCAAGGGCCGGACCGTGATCCCGGGGATCATCGACTGCCACAATCACATCGTGCTGATGGGCCTGCGGCCCGGCTACCACACGCCCCTGGAGAACGCGTACTCGATCGCCGAGGCCCTCGCGACGCTCAAGGCGCGCGCGACCCGCGTGCCCACGGGCCAGTTCATCACGACGATCGGCGGATTCCACCCCAACCAGTTCGCCGAGCGGCGGCTGCCGACGCTGGCCGAGATCGACGCGGCCATCTCCGATCATCCGGTGTTCATCCAGATCGCGTTCAGCGGCCCGTCGACCACCAACAGCCTCGGCCGAACGTTCTTCGAGTCGAAGGGCGTGACGGTCGGCGCCGACGGCTCGATGGCCGCGGGCGAGGCCACCCAGACCGCACTGTTCGCGCTCCGCCAAGACCAGACGCTCGAAGACCAGAAGCGCAGCACGCTCGACGCCATGGCGTACGCGGTGAGCCTGGGCGTGACCACCCACTTCGACCAGGGCGGCTTCCCGGCCACCAACTCCCCGGCGGACGGCGCCGCGCACTTCGACCAGTATCGGGCGTACGACGCGTTCCAGGCCCTGCACCATGAGGGCAGGCTGTCGATCCGGCTCCGCAACCACTTCCTGCATCTGGAGTCCGACCCGGACCTGCCCGGCCTCACCGCGCGGCTGCTCAACATCTTCCCCGAGTTCGGCGACGACATGATGAAGGTCATCGGCATCGGGGAGTTCACCGCCGCCGGGCTCGGCGACGTGTGGCTCGACGCCAACCACCGGGTCGCCCAGGCCCGCTTCATCAACCAGGTGCACTCGCTGACCAGGGACGACTTCAAGACCGAGATCGAGGGCTGGGAGAAGGTCAACGCCAAGTTCCCGATCACCGATCTACGCTGGGTGATCGCGCACGTCCCGTTCATCACCGAGGACTGGGTCCAACGGCTGAAAGCGCTTGGCGGCGGGGTGAACCTCACCAGCTGGAAGTACCTCGCGGGCACCGCGACCGACAACGGCCCGCCGTTCCGCATGATCGTCGACAGCGGCATCCACGTGGGCATGAGCTCGGACGGCATGCAGATCGCCCCGATGAACCCGTGGCTGCACATGTACTACGCGACCACCGGCAAGAACGCCAAGGGTGAGCTGATCAACGACGGCCAGCAGATCACCCGTGAGGAGGTCATGCGGCTCTACACCGCCGAGAACGGGTGGTTCACCCGGGAGGAGGACGTGACCGGCACGATCGAGCCGGGCAAGTTCGGCGACCTGGTCGTGCTCAACCACGACTACCGGGCGGTGCCGGACGAGGGCCTCAAGGCACTGCGGTCCGTGCTCACCGTGGTGGACGGCCAGGTCGTGTACGAGAGCCGCTGACCGAGGGCCCGCATTACGCGCCGAGATCGGGGACGGTGCGCAGCCGCGGCCCGTCGCCGTACACCACGATGTCGGCGATCAGGGGTGTGCCGCCGATCGAGTCCAGTTCGCGCAGCAGGATGCCCTCGCGCAGCGCCCACGGGCAGATGCGTACGTAGTCGAGGTCCAGGGCGCGCATGGCGGTCTCGGCGACGATCGCGCCCGCCAGGATCTGGTGCGCCCGGCTCTTGGAGACGCCGCGCAGCCTGGCGCGGTGGGTGGCGTCCAGTTTCGCCAGCCGCGGGATCCACTTGCGCAGCCGCCGCCGCTCTAGCCGGCGTTCGGCGTAGATTCCGGCACCGGCCTTCGGCGCGCCGGTCAGCCGGGCCAACTGCGTAAAGGTCTTGGACGTGGCCACCGCCAGCCGCGGACTCGGCTGATCGTCGAGCTCGTCGATGATCTCCGGCAGCGCCTCCTCGACGTACCGGCGCAGGCGACGCACATGCCTACGCTTCGGCGGGTCGCCGGGGAGGTGCTCGCGGGTCAGCCGGCCGGCGCCCAGCGGTACCGACAGGGCCGTCTGCGGCTCCGATCCGTCGCCGGACGCGATCTCCAGCGAGCCGCCGCCGATGTCGAGAAGCAGCAGCTGCCCAGCCGACCATCCGTTCCAGCGCCGCGCGGCCAGGAAGGTGAGCCGGGCCTCGTCCTCCCCGGACAGGAAGCCCAGCTCCAGCCCGGACACGGCGCGGACCCGGGCGACGATCTCGTCTCGGTTGGCGGCGTCCCGGATGGCCGACGTGGCGAACGCGATCAGCTTGCCGACCTGATGGGCGTGGGCGGTCGCCACGCTCTCGGCGACGGCCTCCGCCAGCCGGTCGACGGCCTCGCCGTCGATGGCCCCCTGGCGGTCGATCGACTCCGCCAGCCGCGTGGGGGATTTCACCGTACGCACCGGCAGCGGCGGCTCCCCGGGCAGCAGTTCCACGATCTTCAGGTGGGCGGAGTTGGAGCCCACATCCAGAACGGCGACGCGCATGATCCCCGACTACCCGCGTTCCCGCGTTCATGCCGATGAGTTTCGCCGGGCCGTCCGGTACGTACTGGTGAGCGTGTGCGCGGGCCACGCTCTGCTGAGCGATCGGGAGTTCACATGCGTACCAAAACGAACAAGGGGGCCAAGACGAGCAAGGGGGTGTGGACGCCGGCGCAGCGCTGGGTGCTCGCCCTGACCTCGGTGGCGTCGCTGATGGTCGCGCTGGACGCGTTGGTGGTGACCACCGCCCTGAGCACGATCCGGCTGGACCTCGGCGCCTCGATCGAGGAGCTGGAGTGGACGATCAACGCCTACACGCTGAGCCTGGCCGTGCTGCTGATGACCGCCGCCGCGCTCGGCGACCGGCTCGGACGACGGCGCCTGTTCGTCGCCGGGATCGGGCTGTTCACCGCCGCATCGGCGGCGTGCGCGCTGGCGCCGTCCATCGGCTGGCTGATCACGGCGCGCGTCGTGCAGGGCGCCGGCGCGGCGATGGTCGTGCCGTTGGCGATGGCGCTGCTCAGCGCGGCGTTTCCGGCCGAGCAGCGGGGGCGGGCGCTGGGTCTGTTCGGCGGCGTCCTGGGGCTGGCCACGCTCGGCGGGCCGATGGTCGGCGGGGCGATCGTCCAGGCGCTCGCCTGGCAGTGGATCTTCTGGATCAACGTGCCGATAGGGCTGCTGCTCATCCCGCTGACTCGCGGCCGTACCGAGGAGAGCAGGGGCGCGGACGCGCGCATCGACGTCCCCGGTCTCGCGCTGGCGGCTGGGGGCGCACTCGGGCTGGTGTGGGGTCTGGTGCGCGGGAACGCGGCGGGCTGGTCGAGCGCCGAGGTCGTCGGCTCTCTCGCCGCCGGTGCCCTGCTGCTGGTGGCATTCGTGCGGTGGGAGCTGCGGGCGCGCGAGCCGATGGTGCCCATGCGCTTCTTCGGCTCCCGCGCCTTCTCCGCCGGGAACGCGGTCTCGTTCCTGATGTTCGGCTCGATCTTCGCCGGGGCGTTCTTTTTCGCCCAGTTCCTGCAGACGGTTCTGCACTACGGGCCGCTGGGCGCCGGGCTGCGGCTGGCGCCGTGGACGGTCATGCTGTTCGTGGTCGCGCCCATCGCCGGCGGCCGGGTCAACCGGTACGGCGAGCGGACGCTGATCGTCATCGGGCTGCTGCTGAACGCCGCCGGGTACGCCTGGATCGCCCTGCTCGCCGGGCCCGGCCTCGCCTATCCGGCGATGATCCCGCCGCTGATGCTGGCCGGAGTCGGCGTGGCGATGGCCATCCCGGCGGCGCAGAACGCCGTCCTCGGCGCCGTGCCGCGCGGCGCGGTCGGCAAGGCGTCCGGCACCTTCAACACACTGCGCCAGCTCGGCGGCACGTTCGCGATCGCGGCGCTGGCCGCGGTGTTCGCCGCGAGCGGCGGGTACGGCTCGGCGCAGGCGTTCAGCGACGGGTTCGCCTGGGCGATCGGCGTCGCCGCCCTGCTGTCCTTCGCGGGGGCGCTGGCCGGCTGGTGGACTCCTGGCCGGCGGGCGACGGCGGCCCTCCCGGTCACCTCGGTGGCGCCCGTCCTCCAGGCGGAGCCCAGTGCCTGACGGCGGCAATCAGGGAGCTACGGTGATGGAGCAGCGAGGGGCGGGGACGATGCCGGACCAGGACTTCGACCGCCGTACGGATCGGTACCGGCGCGAGCTGTTGGCGCACTGCTACCGGATGCTCGGCTCGGTCCACGACGCCGAGGACCTGGTGCAGGAGACCCTGCTGCGGGCCTGGCGGGCGTACGACCAGTTCGACGAGGGCCGCGCGTCGATGCGCACCTGGCTGTACCGGATCGCGACCAACGCCTGCCTGACCGCCCTCGAAGGCCGTGGCCGCAGACCGCTGCCGTCCGGCCTCGGCGCGCCGAGCGGCGACACGGAGACCGAGCTGGACCGGCGGCCCGAGGTGCCCTGGCTGCAGCCCATCCCCGACGCGCTGCTCGCGTCGGAGCCGGACGACCCGGCGGCGATCGCCGTGTCCCGCGACAGCGTACGGCTCGCGCTCATCGCCGCCCTGCAACATCTTCCGGCCAAGCAGCGCGCCGTCTTGATCATGCGTGACGTGCTGGCCTGGCGGGCGGCCGAGGTCGCGGAGCTGCTCGACACCTCGACCACGGCCGTCAACAGCGCGCTGCAGCGGGCCAGGGCGCACCTCGCCGCGGTCGCCCCCGCCGAGGACGACGTCAGCGAGCCGAGCGACGCGGAGCAGCGCGAGCTGCTCGACCGGTACGTCACGGCCTTCGTCAACGCCGACGTCGCCGGGCTGATGGACATGCTGCGCGACGACGTCGTCGTGGAGATGCCGCCGGCCCCGGCGTGGTTCGCCGGCGCGGAGGCCAGGCGCTTCCTCAGCGGCCGCGTGACGGCCAGTCGCGGCGAGTGGCGGCTGGTGCCCACTCGGGCCAATGGCCGGCCCGCCGTCGGCGCCTACCGGCGTGGCGCCGGCGGCGTCCTGCGCGCCCATTCCGTACAGCTGTTCACCTGCACCCGTACCGGCATCGCGCACATCGTCGCGTTCCAGGACCCGGACCTGTTCCCTGCCTTCGGCCTGCCGGAAGTCCAGCCCGACGTCGCACCGGTATGACGAGCCGCCGGGAACTCTTACGGACCGACGACGTCGGAATGGCGTCGCCGTGCTGACGGACGGCGGCATGCTGTCCAATGTCCCGGTCAGCATCTTCGACCGCTGGCTCACGGCAGAAAAGCGCGCGCCTCGGCGACGAGGTCGCACTGGGCCGGCCAGCTCTCCCGGTCGAGCGCGACGACCACGCGATCGGCGCCGGCTGCGGCGTACTCGGCGATGTGGTTCGCGACGTCGCGGGGGCCGCCGGAGACGGTGGAGGCTAGAACCTCAACCGAACTTAAGGTCAACAGGAGGCAAGTCGAGTCGCGGATCAAGGAAGCCAGCCGGCCAGGCGGAGGACGTCCGCGGCGACGGTTCTGGCGGGGCGGCCGGTGTTGTCCACGACATGGTCCGCCAGATCGCGCCGTTCCATGATCGGCATGAGCCGCGTGGCCGCGTTCAGGTACCAGGCCGGGTCGCCGGCCTCGCGGCGGCCGATCCGGGCGTGCACCTCCTCGAGCGGGACGCGCAGCGGTACCACGGTGATGTCGGCGCCGGGCACGGCCGCCCGGACGTGCCGGAGCAGGCTGCTCGCCTCGAGCACCCGGCACAGCACCAGCCGTTCGGCGCCGGCCGCGGCGAAGTTCGACCACAGGCAGGACAGGTTGGCGTGCACGAGCCGCTCGTGCCACGGGTCGTCCGCGGGCGCGGGCCAGCACATGCCGAGCTGCGGGAGGTCGGCGAAACGCGTGCGGCACGCCCGCCTCGCGCAGTAGGTAGGCCACCTCGCCGCCGACGGTGGACTTCCCGGCGCCGACAACGCCGGTGATGAGGAGTACGGGGACGGCCGACCGGGCCATGCCGGTTCAGGTGCGGGCGGCGCGGGCGCGTTTGGCCGGCGGGGCCGTGCGAAGGCGGGCGAGGTTCCGTTCGTACAGCTCGCGAGAGCCGCGCAGGAAGTCGGCGATCAATGTCAGCTCCTCTTCCGAGTAGGGGGCAATGAGCTCGGCGCCCTCTTCCGCGATGGCCCCGTAAAACTCGTACGCCCGCTGCGAGACCTCGGGCGCCACCCGTACCACCACCTTGCGACGGTCGTTCGGGTCCGGCGAGCGGGTCAGGTAGCCCAGCTTCTCCAGGCGGTCGAGCATGGCGGTGACGCTGCCCGTGGTCAGCCCGAGCGCGACGCCGAGCTCGCTGGGCGACACAGCGCCGCGCTGCTGCAGGATCTCGATGCAACGCAGGTCGGTCCGGTTCACGCCCAGCCGGACGGCCACCGCGCCGTCGTAGTCGGTGACGACCGACTGCACGGCCTGCATCTCCACGGACAGGCGCTCTCGAAGCTCTTTCAAATTTTCTCTTGACATTCGAGTATCTCGACTCTCAAACTATAGGTATCTCGAACATCAAGATAGTCGATGGTCGAGGAAAAACCCAGGGTCGTTGCCCGATTCAACGAGAGGAAGACAGAGATGAACACCCTGCACACCACCCAGACCGAGACCGCCGTGCAGACCGAGACCGCCGTGCAGACCGAGAGCGCCGCCGAGCGCATCGCCGCCTTCTACACAGTGGTGAAGAAGCTGGGGCACTGGACCGGGGCGAAGGTCTTCGAGGTCAAGGCCCGGCGCGGCTACGCCGTCCTGGACCTGCGCTCGCCGCGGATCCCCGAAGGCGACATCGAGGTTCGCGTCGACCTGGAGCGCTCCGCGCTCAAGCTGCTGGTCCCCGAGGACACCGTCATCGACCAGTGGGACCTGCGGACGTCCGGTCGCGGCAAGGTGAAGGACCACCAGGCCGCCGGCCGGCACACCGAGGCCGCCGAAGTCCGCCGGATCCGTCTGGTCGGCCAGGTCAGCCGCGGCGAGGTCCGCGTCGCCCGAGGCGGCGTGGCCGTCCTCACGGCGATGCTCTCGCGCGAGTTCGTCGACGAGTGCCGTCGCGCCCACCGCGAGGGCGGCACCCCCACCGTTCACGACCCGGCGCAGTCGGCGTGACGTGACCCCGCTGCGCGGGCCGTACGCAACGTGTCGTACGGCCCGCGCGCATTTCTGCGCCCGTATTTCCGCACCGTATTTCCGCGCCGTATTTCTGCACCGTATTCCGCACCCCCACCTATCTGATCAAGGAACTCATCATGCATGTGATCATCATTGGTGCCGGCACCGGAGGAATGTGCCTGGTGCACGGCCTGCGGCGGGCGGGCATCTCCGTTGCGGTGTACGAACGCGACCGCACCCGCAGGGACGGCCTGTACGGCTACCGCGTCGGCATCGACCCGACCGGCAACCGCGCCTTGAGCGAGTGCCTGCCGCCGGAGCTGTTCGACACCTTCATCGCCACGTGCGCCCGGGCTCCGAAGTACTTCACCGTGACGTCCGAGAAGCTTCGCCGGACCGCGATGTTCCCGCTGCGCCCCGACACCGACCGGATCGAGAGCGAGCGCTCCGTCTCGCGTATGACGCTGCGCCAGGTGCTGCTCACCGGCATGGAAGAAGTGGTGCATTTCGACAAGGAGTTCGTCCGGTACGAACGGAACGACGACGGCACAGTCACGGCCTTCTTCGCCGACGGTACCTCCGCCACCGGCGACGTGCTGGTGGCCGCCGACGGCACAGGCTCCCGGGTCCGCCGCCAATACCTTCCGCACGCCGAGATCAAGGACGCCGGCGTCACCGCGGTCGCGGGCAAGGTCGTGATCACGAGGGAGACCAAGGCACTGCTGCGGCCGGAGATGTTCGAGGGCATCTCGCTGACCTTCGCACCCCACGGCCAGTTCTGCGTCTGGCACGTCATGGAGTTCAAATGGGACCGCGACGGCACCGTGAAGAGCGGCATCGGCGGCAACGACGCCGAGCTGATCGAACAGTGGCCCGGCCTGCTGTACGACAACACGCGCGACTACATCAACTGGGGTTTCTCCGCGGCCACCGCCAAGTTCCCGGCGAACGTGATGGAGCTGCGGGGGGAGGAGCTCAAGAAGGTGGTCCTCGACCTGACCCCGAACTGGCATCCGAACATGCGCAGGCTGTTCGCCCTGGCCGAGCCGGGCAGCTGCTTCCCCGTCGGCATCCGCACGTCGGTGCCGGTCCCGGCCTGGGAGACCACCAACATCACCCTGGTCGGCGACGCCATCCACACGATGACCCCGGGCCAGGGCGTCGGCGCCAACACGGCGCTGCGGGACGCCGCACTGCTGTGCCGTGAGCTCACCGCCGCGCACCGCGGCGACAAGGCGCCGCTCGAGGCCATCGCCGCGTACGAGGCGGAGATGATCCCGTACGGCTTCGCCCGGGTGGCGGACTCGCTCGCCCAGAACGGCACGAACGGCGACGACCCGCTGCACAAGCCGGTCATCGGCCGGATCATGCTGGCCTTCGCTCGTACGTACTTCCGGGTGGTGAGCAGCGTCCCCCCGCTCAAACGGAAGTTCCTCAATGATCTCTACGCCTACCGCGGCAGCTAACCCCGCGCTGGAACACCGGACGTACGACGCGAAACCGTCGTACGGCCCGTGCGCGCCCACGAGACCGCGGCGAGGGGAAGGCTATTCGGCTCCCCTATCTCGGGATCGGCAGCTCACACCAGACGATTTTGCCGCCGGCGACCGTCCGGGTACCCCAGCGCTGCGCGAGCATGTTGACCAGCTGGACGCCGCGGCCCGCCACGTCCAGCGCGTCGGGGGAGCGCAGCAGCGGGGCCAGCGGCGACCGGTCGGCGACCTCGCACACCAGCGCCTGGCCGCGGAGCAGCCGCAGGCCGACCGAGCCGGCGGCGTGCCGGATCGCGTTGGTGACCAGCTCGCTCACCAGCAGCTCGGCCGTGTCGAGCAACGACTCGAGCCCCCACTCCGGCAGCGTCGTACGGACGAACCGGCGAGCCGGGCCGACCGACGCCGGGTCGGATGCGAGGGTGATGTCGGCGACCTGGGCCGGGGTGAGGGTGCGCACCCGGGCCAGCATGAGCGCGATGTCGTCGCGGTCGGAGCCGGGGCGCAGCGCCTCGATGGCGGCCCCGCCGACCCGCTCCAGGCTGTCGTGCCGCTCGGTCAGGTGTGACAGCAGCGCGGCCAGCCCGGTGTCGATGTCGCGCTCGCGGCTCTCGACCAGGCCGTCGGTGTACAGGGCCAGCACACTGTCGTCGGGCAGCGTCAGCTCGCGTACGCCGAACGGCTCGCCGCCGATGCCCAGCGGCAGGCCGGGCGGCAGTTCGAGCACCTCCGCCCTGCTGTCTGGTGGAATCAGGATCGGCGGTACGTGCCCGGCCCGGGCGATCACACACTGCCGGGTGACCGGGTCGTACGTGGCGTACACGCAGGTGGCGATCTGCGCGTCATCGAGGTCCTGGGCCATCTGATCGAGCCGGTACAGCACGTCGGCCGGGGAGAGGTCGAGCGTCGCCAGCGTGCGTACCGCCGTGCGGAGCTGGCCCATCGTCACCGCCGCGCTGGTGCCGTGCCCCATCACGTCGCCGACCACCAAAGCCGTACGGCAGCCGGGCAGCGGGATCACGTCGTACCAGTCGCCGCCTACGCCGGTCAGGTCGCTCGCCGGCAGGTAGCGGTGCGCGAGCTCCACGCCGAGTGGGTCGGTGATCTCGCGCGGCAGCAGGCTGCTCTGCAGCGTCAGCGCGGTACGCCGCTCGCGGTGGAACAGGCGGGCGTTGTCGATGCACACGGCGGCGCGGGCGGCCAGCTCGCCGGCGAGCTGAATGTCGCCCTCGTCGAACTCCAGGCTGTCGCGCCGGCGGGTGTACACGACGAACCCGAGCACCTTGCCGCGGGCCTTGAGCGGTACCACGAGGAACGACGTGTGGTCGAGCAGGCGAACCACGACCTCGCGCTGCCAGACCTCGCGGCCGATGCTTTCCGCGGTCGACCTGTCCATGCGGGCGAACAGGATGGGCTCGCCGGTCTCCATGCACTTCGCGTACGGCGTCCAGGCCGGGTACACCGTGGTCTCGCCGGCGGGGAAGGCGGCGGCCCAGTCGTCGTGGTTGCTGTCGGCGACGCCGATGGCGAGCCGCCGGACGACCGCCGACCCGTCCGTGGCCCGCTCGGGGAACTCGCCCTCGGTCACCAGCCGCTCCTGGACCAGGATGCCGGCCGCGTCGGCGAACCGGGGGACGGCGACGTCCATCAGCTCGGCCGCGGTGGTGGCGAGGTCGAGCGTGCTGCCGATCCGCCTGCTCGCCTCGTTGAGCAGCGCCAGCCGCTCGTGGTCGCAGGTCGGCAGCGGGCCGAACGGCGCCCGCCCGCGAAACGACCGGGCGGGCGGCTTGATCACGAAATGTGCGTCCACAGGCCGGTCGCCGGCGGGCCCGGCGAAGGAACGAGTCGGTGTGGTCATGCGACACCAGCCCAGGTCGGCGTGGTCATGTGGCACCCGTACAAGTCGGCGTGGTCATGGGGCATCCGTCCAGGGTCGGGCGCCGGATCGGGCGCCATCGGGCGAGGGAAGGCTCGGTGGCGGCACCGGCGTCCACCACGGCTCGATGCCGAGGTCCGCGGCGATAGCGTTGGCTCCGTTGTAGCCCGGCGCCGCCGACACCGAGCCGCCCGGATGGCTGCTCGCCCCGCACAGGTACAGGCCGTCGATCGGCGTCCGGTACTGCCCCAGCTCAGGGACGGGCCGGTTGCCGCCGAGTTGCCGCGGCTCGTACGCCCCAACGTGGTGACTGCCGCGGACCATGTTCACGCAGTGCCGTTCGATGTCGAGCGGGGTGAACAGGCGGCGGCCGAGGACCGCACCCTGCCCCGGGCCGCCGGTCCTCAGGTTCGGCGCGTACGTCGCCCATTCACGGAGCATCCGGTCGGCGATCTCGTCTTGCTGGGCGTCCCAATTGGCGGGGTCGCCGTCGAGGTCGTACGGCGCCCAGGGCCACCAGAACGCGACGTGCTTGCCGGGCGGCGCGTACGACGGGTCGAACACGCTGGGGATCGCCCCGTTGCCGGCCGGCGGGTCCGGCATGCGTCCCGCGTGGATCTCGTCGAAGGTGCGGACGAGGTCGTCGGTGGAGTCGGCGCCGAGCACGACCAGGAAGGCGCGCTCCACGTCTGGGTCGAACTCGGCGGCCGTGTAGCTCGGCGGCTCGTCAAGCGCCAGGTGCAGGCCGGCGAGGCTGTGCTCGGCCCACTTGTACGCCTCGACCTTGGCGGCCAGGTCGGCGCCGAAGTGCTCCGGCCCGGCCAGCCGCAGCGTCTGCGGCGCGTCGATCGCGCTGGCCACGAACCGGCCCGCGGTAAGCTCCCTGCGGTCGGCCAGCCGTACGCCGATGGCACGCCGGTCGCTGACGAGGATCCGGTCAACGGGGGCGCCGGCGATGACCGTGCCGCCGTTATCCGTGATGACGCCCTCCAGCGCCCGCGCCACGGTGGCCGCGCCGCCGATCGGGACGCCGAGCCGGGCGATGCGCGACAGCAGCCGCGGGAAGAACCCGCCGGTGCCGGGCACGTTCTCGATCGCGATCGCGTGCAGGAAGGCCTTGAACAGCACGCGTACCTGCTCGGACTCGAAGTTGCGGTCCACCGCCTCGTACAACGTCTGCGGCTGATAGCTGAGCAGGTCCGCGCCGAGCGCGCCGCCCAGCCGGCCGGCCAGCTCGGCCGGCGGCAGCGGCCGCGAGTACAGGAAGCTGTTCACCAGCTCGCGCGCCTCTTCGGCGTACGTGCGGTACAGGTCGCGCCACGTCTCGGCGTCGGCGCTGGAGAACCGCGCGAACGACGCCGCCGTCCGCTCCGGGTCGCGGTGCACGGTGATGGCCCGCCCGTCGCGGAAGATCGTCGCGTGCTGTACGTCGGGGTAGGCGTAGCGGAGGCCGTACTTGCGAAGCTCCAGGTCCGCGGGGACCGGGCCCTCTTCGAGGAAGTGGTAGTTGCTGTGGCTGTTGTGCCGGAAGCCCGGGAGGGTGAGCTCCTCGGTCGTACAGCCGCCGCCCGCGATCGTGTTGCGCTCGACCACGGCCACCGACAGCCCGGCCTTGGCGAGGTATGCGGCGCAGGTGAGGCCGTTATGGCCACCCCCGACGATGATGCCGTCGAAGTCCGACACGCTGTTCTCCTGACAACCGATGCTCAAGAGATGATCTCGTGCGTACTCCCACGCCGCCACAGATTCTTTGAACTTTCAGCAACAATCCGCTCACGGCCTGTTACGGACCTCGGGAAATTGACCCGGCGCACCGACCGTAACCGAGGTCAGCTCGCCGCGCCGCCTTCGCAGGCCAGCACGGTGCCGGTCGTCCAGCGCGACTCGTCGGAGAGCAGGAAAAGCGCGGCCCGGGCCATGTCGTCGGGATGGGCGATGTAGTTCAGCGGGAAGCGGCCCGCCATGTCCGCCCGGGCCTCCTCGGTGGGCATCCAGCGGTCGAACATCTCCGAACGGGTCGGCCCGGGGGCGATGGCGTTGACCCGGATGCCGTCGGGTGCGTAGTCGCGGGCCGCGCACCGGACGAGTCCGGCGAGACCGAACTTGCTCGCCGCGTAGTCGGCGTTGCCCGGTCCGCCGATCAGCCCGCCGATCGAGGAGCAGTTGACGATGGACCCGCCGCCCGCCTCGAGCATGGCCGCGACTTCGTACTTCATGCAGAGGAACGGGCCGCGCAGGTTGGTGGCGAGCACGGTATCGAGCAGGTCCGTGTCGAGCTCGTGCAGGCGCCGATGCCCGCCGCCGACGCCGGCGCTGTTGAACGCGCCGTCGAGCCGTCCGAACGTCCGTACGACCTCGGCGACGGCGTCGGCCACGGACCTCTCGTCGGTCACGTCGCACGGCACGGCCAGCGCCTCGTGGCCGGTCTCACGCAGCTCGGCGGCGAGCGCGTCGATGCGGTCCTTGCGCCGGGCGGCGGCCGCCACCACGGCACCCTCGGCCGCGAACCGCCGTACGGCCGCGGCGCCGATTCCGCTGGAGGCACCGGTCACGAAGACGACCCGGCCGTCAAGGCGCCGGGCGGTCAGGGCGAGGGGCTCGGGATGCTGATATGACACAGACTGATATGACACAGACTGACATGACAGGGACTGATATGACATACCTCTCCTTCTAGGTTGACAATGTCAACCTAGAACCCTTGGTTGACGTTGTCAACCGGGCATACGATGGGCCGATGGCATCGAGCACGCGCGACGCGCTGGTGGTCGCGGCCGCGGACCTCATGGACGAGGGCGGCCTCGAGGCGGTGACGCTGCGCGAGGTGGGCCACCGCGCGGGCGTGTCGCACAACGCGCCGTACAAGCACTTCGCCGACAAGGAGGCGCTGCTCGCCGCGGTCGCCGCGCGCGAGCTCACCCGCCGCGGCGAGACGATCGCCAAGACGGTGGCGGGCCCGCGGTCCCCGGAGGCGGCCATCCGCGAGATGGTGCACGGGTACGTCGCCTGGGCGCTCGCCCACCCGGTCCGCTTCAAGCTCGTGTACGGCGCGTGGTCGAAGGGCTCGGAGGAACTGGCCGCCGCGGCCCACGCCGCCCGCGGCCGGATGGTCGACGCGGTCGCCGCCGCCCAGCGGTCCGGCGGGCTGCCGGACGGGGATCCCGAGAGGGTGACCGCACTGCTGCTGGCCCTGGCGCACGGTGCCGTCGACCTCGCGCTGGCCGGTCACCTCTCGCCTGAGGGCAAGGGCCACGCAGGCCCCGACGACCTCGTGGACGACCTGTTCCGCCACCTCGCCGCCGCCGCGGGCGCGTAGCGTCGCCGCACCCCGCGGTGAGCGCCGCGGCGCTCGCGAGTGTGTCGTGACGGTACCCTCCGGGAAGGTCGTCGAGACGTACTCCCGACCCGATCGCGAGGAGGCCCCACGTGAGCCCGGAGCAGGTGCGCATCCCACCCGTCACGGAGCCCGACTGGGACGATGACGTACGGTCGGCGCTGCGACGGCTGGCCGAGGGACGTGACCGGCCGGCGAATGTCTTCACGACCCTGGCCAACCACCCTCGGCTGTTCCGGCCCTGGCTCGACCTCGGCAACCAGGTGCTCGGCAAGTCGAGTTTGCCGCCCCGCGTACGCGAGATGGTGATCCTGCGCACGGCGGCGCTCGCCGGGTCGCCGTACGAGTGGGCGCACCACACGGTGATCGGCCGGTCGGCGGGGCTGGCCGATGACGAGATCACCCGCATCGAGCGCGGCCCCGGCGCGCCCGGCTGGGATGAGGACGATCGGGTCGTGCTGACGGCCGTCGACGAGCTGCACACCGACAACGACCTGGCCGAGCCGACCTGGCAGGCGCTCACCGCCCGCTGGAACACCGAACAGGTCATGGACCTCGTCATGACCGTCGGTTTCTACACGATGACCGCGATGTCGCTCAACGCCTTCCGGGTCGAGATCGACCCCGACGTCAACGGCTCATGACCCCCACCCAGAACCCCAGCGTCCGGCCCGTGCCGCGACGGCGATAACGGTCGCGACCGCGATGGCTACAACCGCCCACGCCGGGAAACACGCTCGTGCCGGCCGGAGCCGGATCGGCAGGCGCCACGGTCGGGTCGACGGCCGCCCGCTACCTCAGATCCGCGTCCACTGGGAAGGCGTAGCCTCTCCGGCATGACGTTCTCGATCGTCGCGCGGTCGGCCGACGGCGCCGCACTGGGCATCGCGGTCGCCAGCAAGTTCCTCGCCGTGGGCGCCGCCGTCCCCGCGGGCGAGGCCGAGGTCGGGGCGCTGGCCACCCAGGCGTACGCCAACCTCGCCTACCGGGCCGATGGCCTGCGGCTGCTCCGCGACGGCGCGACCGCCGCGGAAACCGTCGAGCGGCTGGTGGCCGCCGATCCCGGCCGCGACGAGCGGCAACTGGGCGTGGTCGGCCGTGCCGGAGACGGCGCCACCTTCACCGGGGCCAAGTGCCACGACTGGGCAGGCGGCACGGCGGGCGACGGCTTCGCGATCCAGGGGAACATCCTCACCGGCCCGGACGTGGTCGACGCGATGCGGACGGCGTGGTTGGCGGGTACGCCGGCGGCCGGGGCGGCCGGGGCGGCCGGGGCGGCCGGGGCGGCCGGGGCGCCGCTGGCCCGGCGGCTGCTCGACGCCCTCACCGCGGGCGACCATGCGGGCGGCGACCGGCGCGGACGGCAGAGCGCCGCGCTGCTGGTCGTCCGTATGGGTGGTGGGTACGGCGGCACCAGCGACGTCGAGGTCGATCTCCGGGTGGACGACGGCCCCGACCCGGTGCCCGAGCTGGGGCGGCTGCTGGAGCTGCACGAGCTGTACTTCGGCCGGCCCGATCCGGAGACGCTGATCGACCTGACCGGCGAGCTCGCCGTCGAGGTGGCGGACCGGCTCGCGCGGCTGGGTCACCTGATGCCCGGTGACGGCCGCGTGCCCGCCGCGGACCTCGATGCGGCCCTCGCGAGCTGGGCCGGCATCGAGAACCTGGAGGAGCGGCTGGTGCCCGGCCGCATCGATCCGCTCGTCCTGGCGACGCTCCGCAAGACCTGACAGCGTCCGGGGAGCCCTGTGCGGGAACGGACCGCGCTTGCGGCCCCCAAGATCACCCGGTATGCAGATTCGCGGAAAGCCGCCGACGTAAGGAGAAGGGTGCCCCGTCACTTGCTGATCCGTTCCGCGGCCGCCGTTATTGCGCTGACCGCCGTCATGGCGCTGGCCGCGGGCCTCGCGGGCTGCGGCGGCGACACCGGGAGCACGCCGACATCGGCGCCCCCGTCCGCCCGCCAGACGTCCCCGAGCCGGTCGGCCCTGCCCGCCGCCAACGCCCCGATCTCCACCGACCCCGCGCGCGTGGCGGACGACCTGAAGCGGACGACCACGGCGCTGGGCCGGGCCATCGACGACTGGCGGGACGCCGGACGATCGGCAGCGTCGGCCGACCCGCCGCAGCCGGTCGTCCTGCTGGCCCTGCACCAGCAGCGTGTCTACCGGTTCCTGGCCCGCCGCTCCGGCCTCGCCCGCCGCACCTTCGCGCGCCTGCCTGGCCCGCTGGCCGCCCAGGCCCGTGACAACGTCGCGGCCACCAGCGACCTGCTCTCGCTCGCCCGGCCGCAAAAGAACCCGAACAAGCTCCGCACCCAGCGGCCGCTGCCCGCCGCCACCCTGCTCGGCTACTTCCAGCGGGCCGCGCGGCGGTACGGCGTGTCCTGGCAGGTGCTCGCGGCCATCATGCACGTCGAGACCAAGTTCGGCCGGGTGCGGTCGGCGAGCTCGGCCGGAGCCCAGGGCCCGATGCAGTTCCTGCCGGCGACCTGGAAGGCGTACGGCCTCGGCGGAGACATCCACGAACCGCGCGACGCCGTCCTGGGCGCGGCCAACTACCTGCACGCGTCCGGGGCGCCCGGCGACTACGAGCGGGCGGTGCACGCCTACAATCCCGATCGCCGGTATGTCGACGCGGTGCTGCGGCACGCCCGGCAGATCCGCCACGACCCCCGGGCGTTCTACGCCTACTACAACTGGCAGGTGTACGTGCTCACCACCCGCGGCGACGCCCGCCTTACCGGCCCGCCGCCGCTACTGCAGCCCTGACCGGTCGTCCCGGCGGGTAGTGGAGGACGGCCCGGCCGGGGAAAATCGATCCATGGGAATGATCGGCACTGTCGGCCTCGTACTCCATCCGCGCCGCGATTGCGGAGGCGTCATCTCCACGGTCACCGGCTGGGCCCGGTCGCGCAGCGTCAGGGTGCTCGGTCTGCCCGAGGAGGCCGAGCGCATCGACGGCGAGGTGACGACCGTACAGCCCGATGAGCTCGCGCAACTCGCCGATCTCATCGTCAGCCTCGGCGGAGACGGCACCATGCTGCGGGCGATGCGGCTAACGCGGGGCCGGCTGACCCCCATCCTCGGGGTGAACCTCGGCCGGCTCGGGTTCCTCGCCGAGATCGACATCCCCGAGCTGGACGACGCACTCGGTGCCATCAACGACCACCTGTTCACGGTCGAGACGCGCTCGGCGCTGGGCGCCGTGATCGAGGGCCGGGACGCGCTCGCGTTCAACGACATCGCGGTGGTCCGCATGCCGGGGCAGGGCAAGATGGCCGCCGTCGAGCTGCACGTCGAGGGCCATCCGTTCGTCCGCTACGCGGCCGACGCCGTCGTCGTCGCCACGCCCACCGGGTCCACCGCGTACAGCTTCTCGGCCGGCGGCCCGATCGTGTCGCCCAACGCCGAGGGGCTGCTGGTCACCCCGGTCGCGCCGCACTCGGCGTTCAACCGGGCACTGTTCCTGTCCAACGGGGAGAAGCTCGCGCTCGGCATCCTGCCGACCAGCGGGGAACTCGCCGTCGAGGCCGACGGGCTGCTCGTCGGCTACCTGCATGCCGGCGACCTCGTCGACATCACCCTGATGCCGGCCGCCGCACGGGTGGTCCGGCTCGGCCGCACCACCTTCTACCAGCGCGCGCAGCGCCGGCTGCGGCTCACCGGGTCCGCCGAGGCCGGGTGACCTTACCGGCCGTACGGCTGTGTCAGGCGGCCCGCCAGGCGTCGCTCAGCCGGATCCGGGTGCCCATGCGAAGCACGGCGTTGCTGTAGATCCGGCCCGCGAACCCGACCAGGGCGACCACCAGCAGCACCGTCAGCACGAGCGCCACGGCCAGCTCCCAGGCCGGCACGCCCAGCGCGACGCGCATCGGCATCAGTGTCGGCGAGAAGAATGGGATCAGCGACAGGATGCGTAGCAGGCCGTTGTCCGGGTCGCTGGGCAGGATCGAGATGCCCAGCACGTACGGCACGATGATCAGCATCAGCACCGGGCCGACCACGCTGCCCGCGTCCTCTTGCCGCGACACGAGCGAGCCCATCGCGGCGAACAGCAGGGCGTAGACGAGGAAGCCGAGCAGGAACCAGACCAGCGCCCAGACGGCGGCGCCGGTGAGCAGTGACGCGGGCATCTTCATGGTGCCGGACGACAGCGAGGCGGCGACCCCGACCGCGGCGACCGCGAACATCTGCGTCAGCCCGGCCACCCCGATGCCGATGACCTTGCCGAACATGAGCTGCCAGGGCCTGATCGCGGTGAGCAGGATCTCGACGATCCGGCTGGCCTTCTCCTCGACGACGCCCTGGGCGACGGTCTGGCCGTAGATCATCAGCGCCAGATAGACGAGGATGCCCGCGATCACGCCGACCGCGATCCGCTCGCCCCGGAAGCGGCTCGCCGGCTCCAGCGTGCTGACGTGCACGGACGCCGAGGCCACCGCGGCGTTGACCGCCGCTGGGTTGCCACCCGCCCGGGCGATCTGGTCGTTGAGCACCTGCTGCCTGGCCAGCACGTTGAGGCTGGCCCGCATGTCGTCTGGGAGGTTCTTCTTGACCACGACGCTGAACGGCGGGCCGGCCACGAACCCGTCGAGCTTGCCGCTTTTGACCTGCTGTTCCCCGACGGCCCGGGACGGGACCGTACGGACCGTCACGTCGACGCCGACCGCCGACGCCGCCGACCGCAGCGGGCCGGCGAGGGAGCCGTCGACCACCCCGACCTGCTGGGCGGACGAGGCAGCGATGACCTTGATCGCGATGATGATGCCGATGATGGAGACGACCATGATCCCGGTGATGATGAGGTACCCCTTGGACCGCATCCGGGTGCGGATCTCGCGGCGGGCCACCAGCCCCACTGCCGCACGAGCGTTCACGCGTCCTCCTCGCTGACGCTCGTCGGTCGCGGAACGCGTGCACGCGTGCTTATTGGTTCGCTCGCAAGCTCGCTCACTGCAGCCGCCTCCTTGCCGGTCGCGGCTTCGGGTTCCGCCGCGGCTCCCAGGTCCTCGCTCACCACGTCGCGGAACAGCTCGGTCAGGGTCGGACGGCGCCGCGAGAACTCACGGACCGGCCCGGTGGCCAGCGCCGCCCGCAGCACCGCCTGGTCGTCCGCGCCCTCGGCCAGCTCCAGTACGGTCCTGGCGCCTTCGCGGTGATGTACGGTCACGCCCGGAAGTCCGGCGGCCCAGTCGTCGGGGGCCTTCGGCGCATCCACGACCAACCGCTCCGTACCACCCGTGCGCAGCTCGTCGACCGGCCCGCAGGCGACCATCTGGCCGCTGCTGACGATGCCCACCCGGTCGCACAGCCGCTCCACCAGGTCGAGCTGGTGGCTGGAGAACACGACCGGGATGTCCTCGTCGCGCTTCTCGCGCAGCACCTGGCTCATCACGTCGACGGCTACCGGATCGAGGCCGGAGAACGGCTCGTCCAGCACCAGGATCGATGGATCGTGCACGAGCGCGGCCGCCAGCTGCACCCGCTGCTGGTTACCGAGGCTGAGCTTCTGCACCTCGTCGTCGCGGCGTTCGGCCACGCCGAGCCGCTCCAGCCATGTGTCGACGGAACGTAGGGCCTGCGCCGGCGGAAGGCCGCGCAGCCGAGCCAGGTAGACGAGCTGCTCGGCGACCTTCATCTTCGGGTAGAGCCCGCGCTCCTCCGGCATGTAGCCGATGCGCCGCCGGGTCTCCAGGGTGAGCGGCCGGCCGTCCCACCGGACCTCGCCCGCGTCGGCGGCGAGCACGCCGAGGGCGATGCGCATCGTGGTCGTCTTGCCCGCGCCGTTGCTGCCGACGAAGCCGAACAGCTCCCCGGCGCGGACGTCGAACGTCATCTCGCGCAGCGCCACCACCTCGCCGTACCGCTTGGACACGCGGTCGATCTCCAGCCGCTGACCACTCATAGATCTGTACTTCCCCGTCCGGTGATGATCGACATGACCGTCACCCATATTGCCGGATGTACGACCCTGCCATATCAGGGAAATCACCGACATTCCGGGCTGCGGCTGCGGCTGCGGCTATGGCTGCGGCTATGGCTGCGGCTATGGCTATGGCTATGGCTATGGCTATGGCTATGCGGGTGGGATCCGCACGGTGATCTCGCCGCCGAGCCGGAAACCCTCGGCCAGTTTGAGCTCGTCACCGCTCCAGAACCGGCCCGGGTCGTACCAGCTCGGCTGCCGCTTGGCCGGCAACAAGCCCATGGCCCGGTAGGTGACGGCGAGGATCTCCGCGCAGTACGCGGTCTCCAGGTCCGCGGTCTCCCGTTGCGTCCGGATCGCCGGAATCGGCACGCGGCCGCGTAGCCAGCGCGAGGCGAGCCGGGCGGACGAGGGGAACGGGGTGCCGTCGAGCCGCGCGACTGTCCGCAACACGGCGTCCTCCATCGCGCGCGTCACCGGCTGGTCGAGCTGGCGCAACCAGGCCCGCTGCCCGTACTTGTGCGCCCACACCAGGACGGACGCGCGCAGGTCGTGCAGCTGCGCCCCGCGATGGTGACCGCCGGACCACATGTCCGGCAGCGACCGGCCGAGCTCGGCGTGCCACATCAGGGGCGGCAGGTCGTCGATCACGACGGACATGCCCACGTGGTTGACCGGGCTGTTCGTCGTCACCTGGATGGCCCGGTCGGCCACCTTCCGGCCGCGGAACAGCCACACGTCACCGGTACGGGTGATGTCGATCGCCTCATCGAGGCCGATACTCGCGGGCATGCCCCGTAGCCTAGGCCGATGAAGTGGTGGAAGGTGCTGGGCCTGGCGGGGTTCGTCGGCGTCGCCGCGACCGGCGTGGTGATCGTACGGGCGGAGCGCCGCCGCCGCGCCTACACGCCCGAAGAGATCCGGGCCCGCCTGCACAAGCGCCTGGCCGAGGCCGCCGAGCCCGGGCCGGACCGCTAGCGCCAGAGCACGCACATCGTTAGAGCTGGCGCACCCACGTTTAAGGCTTGCGTCGTCCTCTGCGCGGTCGCCCCTGCGCGGGTCAGACCGGACGCTCTGATTGGCCGGCCTGTCGGGAGCGCAGGGCCCGGCGGCCGACGAAATCGAAGAGCTGCTCGCCGCGCCGCAGTGGCTCCGCCGTGCCCAGGTAGCGGTGTGTGCCCAGCCCGAAGTCGGCCGGACCGGGTGGCGGCACGATCGCCAGTTGCTCGAAGCCGTACTCCGCGAACCATCGGCAGATCGAGGGCGTGACGTCCGGCTCCTCGCGATGCCGGGTCCAGATCACCGTGGCGCCGCCGGCGCACAGCTGTGGCAGGAAGGAGATCGTCCGCTCGATGTCGTCGTCGGTGATGTTGCCGAAGACCCCGCAGACCATCACGATCTCGGCCGGTACGGCTCCGGCGTAGACGTCGGTGGCGGATGCGTCGCCGACGACGACCTCGACGCCGTCGAGCCCCGCCTCTCGCGCCATGTCCGCCGCGACCCGCGCATTACGCCCGTCCAGCTCCACCAGGCGCGCGGTCGTGTCGTCGCGACGCGGGTGTACAGCGAGTACGGGCAGCAGGTCGCGGCCCTGCCCGGCGCACATGCTCACGAGTCGTACGGGCCCGGGCGCACAGCGATCCAAGGCGCGGCCGACCTGCTCCTGTACGGCGAGCAGCCTCCGGTGCATCGGCGAGCCGGGTTCGTCGTAATAATCGTGCCATTCGAGCCAGTCGCGACCGGACATGCCGCCCACGATAGGGCGGCTCATTGGAGCCCGGCCAACGAATTAGACGCGGTCGGTCCGCACCCGATCGGTGAACGTACGCCAGGCGGCGGGGGAGAGCCGGAGCCGAGGCCCTTCCCGATCCTTGCTGTCGCGGACGGCGATCGCGCCGGGGAAGCGGGCCACCTCGACGCAGGTATCGCCGCCGTTGGCGGTGTAGGTGCTGGTGCGCCACGGGGTCAGCTGCTGGTCTTCCATTTCTCCGCCCAGGACCTCACTAGATCTATGGATTCGCGCCGGGGAAGCGCGTCGCTTCGAAGGGAATCCCACAGCCCGCTGACTGTGGCGACGATCTCGGGTACGCCGCCGACGTGCCCTTCGCCGATGTTATCCCGGTAGACGACGTCCGGACCGTCCGGCGTCGTGGCGATGACGAAGCCGCCGCCCTGCGCCGCGTGCGCGCCGACGCCGAGCGGGATCACCTGCAGCTCGACCAGCCGATTCGCGGCCGCCTCCAGCAGCTTGTCGAGCTGCTCGGCCATGAGGACCGGCCCGCGGACCGGCCGCATCAGCACCGCCTCGTCCAGCACCACGTAGTACTTGGGCGGCTTGCTCCCGGTCAGCAGCGCCTGCCGCTCCATCCGTGCGGCGACCAGCGTCTCGACCTGTTCGTCGGTGTCCATCGGACGGCCCGCGCGGAACAGGGCGCGGGTGTACGCCTCGGTCTGCAGCAGACCCGGCACGTAGGACGGCTGGAATGTGCGCAGCCTTCCGGCCTCCCGCTCGATCTCCAGCCATTCGGCGAACCAGGCCGGATGCATGGCGAACAGGATCAGGTCGCTGAGCCGGTCCAGCAGCCGGGCCAGGGCTCCGCCGGTGTTCAGCGCATCGTCACAGCGCGTGGCCAAATCTTCGGAGGGGCGGCGGCGTGCCGTCTCTACCGAGCTGATCGTCGCCAGGCTGTAATTGACGCGCTCCGCGAGCTGCTGCTGGTTGAGCTCGGCAGCCTCCCGGTAGTAGCGCAGCTCGGCGCCCCAGACGGCGAGCGGGTTGCTTGGGTCGGGATCCTTGGCGGGCGGCATGTCCATCTCCCAAAGTCGAGGGGTTTGGGACACCAGCGACCTCGCAAGAGATCGCATGTCGTGATGAGATCCGCACTGAACGTAACCCGAACAGGGCAGGCATGCGGGCATTTCGGTGCTCACCGGAGCCTGGTGGCGCCGGCGCCGAAGCGTCATGCGGCTTGGAGCGGCGGGTCGCCGGGCGGTTCCCGTTCGTGCAGGACGCGTCCGTCAGGCCCCGTGGCGCTGGTGGTGCCGTCGGGGTTGAGCCGCAGCAGCCAGCCCCACGTGTGCACCGCGATCAGATGGTGGAACGAGCAGACCGTGACCAGGTTCCAGAGCTCGGTCGCGCCGCCCCCGGATCGCGGCTGAATGTGGTGCACCTGGGAAAGCTCGGCCGCATGATCACAGCCAGGGAACCGACATCGCCTATCTCGTCGGCGCACGGCCCGCTCGAGCGATGCCGGCACGGTTCTGTCGTCGGTGCCGACGTCGAGCACGATGCTGGGCGTGGCCAGCGGCCCGGCCAGGACACCGGTACGCAGGTACGAGGCAAGCCCACCAGGCCCGGACAACACCTCGATCGCCCATCGCAACATGGTTCGCCGCAGCCGCAGGTAAGCATCGGTGGATATCCGGGACCCCAAGTCGCCACCGCGCGCAGCACCCTCGCCGGTCTGACCCAGCGCGACATCTGTTCCGTAGCGGCCTGCGGTGCGGGCGTTATGACCTTCAAGACCGTGGTCTGCTGAGCCAACGGCGCCGTCGCCATCGTGCTTCCCCGCCAGGCGAGCGGTTGCGCCAACGAGACCCTCGCCAGCGCGTCTGCCGGCGGCTATGCCATCGAGGCCTTGGCCATCGTGTCTGCCGGTGGCGCTGGCAGTTGTGCCATCGAGGCCGTCGCCTATGCCAAGAGCGCCACTGCAGCCGAAGTGACTTTCGCCGCTGACGATATCGCGGGCGGGACCAATGCCATCCAAACCGTGAGCGTGCAGCCACGTGTTGGTCATCGCGGCGAGGGCGTCGTCATCGACGGCTCCGGTCACGGTGGGACTCATGGTCGAGTCACAGGCGAGCGCGGCGGCGAGATGATCGCTGATCGGCCCAACACCGACCAGCGTGGAACCGCCGCCGAGCCCGGGCAAGGTAGGTTGCCTGGCCGGCCCGCCGACCGCGCCCGGATCAGCGCCGCCAGGTAGCAGGCCGATGCCGTGTTCCCCGCGCTCGCACGGCCCCGATTCGCACGGCCCTGATTCGCACGGCCCTGATTCGCACGGCGCGCCGTGTTCGTGCGGCAGCCCGGGTTCGTGCGGCAGCCCAAGATCGTGCGGCGGTGTGGGTTCGTACACCGGTGTAGCTGCGTGCGGCGGCCCGGGTTCATACGCCGTGGACTTGCGGTGTGCTGAATGGTGCTGTTCGGCCTCGGGTTGACTGGGCCGGTGCGTTGATGGCCTGGTGAGGCCGGGTGGCGGTTGGATCGGTCGGCCGGTGGCCGGGGCGACGGCTCTGCCGGCGGGTTGGCAAGTGGGTGCGTCGGTGAGCAGGTCGCGGGTGGTGGCGCCGCCGAGGCGGGCGCGTGTCAGGGCGGCCATGTGCCGGTCGACCCACTCGTTCTCGGCTTCCCGTGCGCCGGGCAGGCTTCGCAAGGTGGCCAGGTCGATGTCGACCTTGACATGGGGCTTGGCGCCGCCGCGTTCGGGCAGCAGGTTGGAGGCGGTAAGGCGGCGGAACGCCTCGGCAAGCGCATCGTGGCGGCGCTGCCGGGCTGTGCGGTCGTCCTCCGGCCCCATCTTGGTCGACAGTGCGCCGATCACGGTCTCGGCCAGCGCGGTCGTTTCCACGTCCAGGTCGCCGTTGAGCCGGCCGACGCCGCCGAACGTTTTCGACAGCGTCACGCCACGGTCGGCATGCGCCCGATCTTCGTCGTGGTCTTGCCCGCCCGGAGACAGGCGGCGGAGGGCGGCGGCCGCCACCTGCTCCAGGTCTTCGATTAACGCCCCACCGGCGGCGGCCTCGACCAGAATTTGCTCGACGGCGTTCCGATCCTGAGGGTTGAACCACTTTGTGACGTCGCTGATCCACCGCCCGTACGACGCCGAGATCTCACCGGCGGCCAGTGCCTGATCGACGTGGGCGTGGTCGCGCACCCGGAACGAGGCGGCAACCTGCCCGCGCGCCGCCGCCTTCGTGCAGCGAGTGAAGCGGGCCAGCCAGGAGACCATGGACTTCTGCCCGTCGGCGGCCGGGCCGTCGGACGCCCAGAACGCCGCGATTAAGGAGGCCTCGGCTGCGGCTCGTTTCGCCTCCAGCCGTGACCAGGCCTTCAAAGAATCGGCCTGCACGGCGACCGGCAGGCCCGGCAGATCTTCCCGATTGAAGAAATCCAGGGCGGCCTCGGCCATCGCCAACGCCTCCGCCGCGTCGGAGGGCGGAGAAACCGGCGACGACCTGTACGCCATGAACACACCTCAACCCGATTGAGATCAGCTGGCTCGATAAGCAAAATCTATCAAACATACGTTCGATTTACAACCGCTGGGGTACGTCAAACTTTGTGGCAGGGTCCGGGGTTGACCGGTCACGAAGGGGTGCCGGGGTGAGCAGGCAGCGCAAGCCGTCCCGGCAGGTGTCCGTGGACGAGCAGATCCAGGTCGTGTTGGCGGTGTTGAAGGGCGAGTCGTCGCTGGCCGAGGCGGCGCGGCGGCACGGTGTCTCGTCCGCGACGGTGGGGAACTGGCGGGACCGATTCGTCGATGCCGGCAAGGCGGGCATGGATCGCTCGCTGCCTGGCCCGGATGGTGGGCAGTCGCAGACCGAGCGTCGGTTGCGGCACGAGTGCGAGCAGCTGAAGCTGGCGGTGGTGGAGGCGACGGTGCAGTTGCGATCTGGCAGAAGGGCTCGGAGTACATCGACTCCGTCCCTTCGCCGACCTCGAGGCCTTGAGAGCGACACATGGCGTGTCGGTGTCGAGGTTCGCAGCCCGCGGCGGGATCTGGCGGATCTGCGCCGTTATCGACTACGCGGGCAAATACTGTCTGGCCACCACCGTTACCCCCACCAGCCGCGGGTATCACGATCGCCTCGGAACACAGCGCCACGAGATCCTTGGGCGGCCCGAAGCCCGGGCCGATCCGAGGTTGGGTACTCAGCGCCTGGTCTCGTACCTGGTCAGGACCACGCCGTCAGGGAACGTCCGGGTCTCCACCAGGGTCAGGTTCACCCAGTTGTCCAGGTTCGTGAAGAACGGCGTGCCGCCGCCCACCAGGACCGGATGGGTGACGATCACGTACTCGTCGATCAGCCCGGCCCGCATGGCCGCTGCGGCGAGT
>DATBKU010000048.1:0-85168 GCA_036555725.1 Streptosporangiaceae bacterium
TGTGGATCTCCCCGACCGGCCACTGGTATATCACCAGCCCAAGACTCCGGTGACGTCGTGCCCGGCGCCGCGTGTGCTTGGTCAGTCCGCGCCGAGGAGCGCCCAGACCACCTTCCAGCGGCGCGCCTCGCGGGGCGCGCCGTTGTCCGCCTCCAGCCCGGATCTCCAGGTCCGCCTTTGGCCGGTCGCACTCCATAACGCGCGTGCACATCGCCGGGTATCTCCTGTCCTTGACTCACCGTGTGCTTTCGGTGACAAGACTGCCGGGTTTTCGTTAAAGTGGCTATGTTCGTACAACAAACGCAACAATGAAGGATCGCGAATGAGCGCACGAGACACCCTCGATCCCGACGGTTCCCTGTGGCACCTCATAGCCGTTCAGCTGCGCAGACACCGCGAAGAGCGCAACATCTCCGGGGCGGCCCTGGCGCGGCTACTTGATCTTGATAGATCGAGTGTTTCGCGCCAAGAATCCGGCGGCATGAAGCTCCAGGAGAAGCACGCCCGCCTGCTCGACCGCCAGTGGCGTACGGACGGCCTGTTCAGCTGCCTCGTCCGCTTCGCCAAGGCCGGCCACGATGTCGAGTGGTTCAAGACCCACATCGAGATGGAGGTCAGCGCCGCCGAGCTGCGGATTTGGGAGCTCGCCTGGGTACCGGGCCTCTTCCAGACCGAGGCCTACGCCCGCGCGGTTCTTGAGTCGGACGGGCTGGCGGACGTGGAAGGGCGAGTTGCCGTCCGCCTGAAGCGGCAGGAGGCACTCAACCGCACACCTCCGCCCCAGGTGTGGATCATGCTCGACCAGGGCGTCATCGACCACCCTGTGGGGTCGCCCAAGATCATGTACGAACAGCTCGCCAGCCTCGTTGAATTGGCGCGGCTTCCCAACATCAGTGTTCGTGTCGCTCCGCGAAGCATCGGGGCCCATCCGGGTCGTGACGGCTCGTTCAAGATCATGACTGTAGGCGGCGCCGACGTGGCTTACACCGAGGCGTGCGGCGGTGGCAGGCTGGTCGTCGACGGCACGGAGGTACGCTCGTTTCGGCTAAGGTTCGACCGAATCGGCGACTGGGCGCTGCCCGTCGACGCCTCGATCGATCTGATCCAGCGAGCAATGGAGGAGTTGCGTTGACTCCCGTGTGGCGCAAGAGCAGGCGCAGCGGCACAGGCCAACAGAGCGACTGCGTCGAGATCGCCGCGCTCACCGGCGCCGTGGGCATCCGCGACAGCAAGCACCCGCAGGGCGCCAACCTTTCCGTTTCCGGCGCCCAGTTCGCCGCGCTGGTCCGCCAGGTCAAGCGCGGCGACCTGGACCTGTAAGCACCCCACTCGCCCACCCAGAAAGCCCTCCCGCAGGGAGGGCTTTGCTTCCAGGACGACTAGGTTGCCCGGTCAAGGTATTGCTTGGCCAGGCGTTTGGGGGCGCGGAGGAGCCAGGCCTCGACGATCAGTTCGTCGAGTTCGGCGAGGCCGATGCGGTCGAGGCGGACGAGGATCGCCGGGTAGCCGTCGAAGTGCGGGGTGGTGAAGTAGACGTCGGGGTCATCCGCGAGCAGCGCCTCCTTCACCCCGACGTCCGCGACGCGTACGCCGAGGATCGGCCCGTCGGGGGCGGTGTCGCCCAGGGCCTCGTAGTCGGCGCGGCGCAGCGGCCGCTCCCACACGAATCCCTTGTCCTTGACGCGCCAGCCGGGAACCCCCCACGAGGACTTCTCGCTCGTCTCCGGCAACGCCAGCGCAATCCGGCGTACGTCATCCCACGTGGCCATAGCCAGACTGTAGGCCCACGCCGGATAAGTGGCGTCAAGTGGCCATAGCCGGCGTGGCCGAGCGCCCACATAACTTCGGCAGAATGCCCACATGATCTGCGGCAGAATGCCCACGCAACTACCGGCAGAGTGCCCCGAACCCGGCTCATGGCGTTGCCGATGGCCGCGCTCTGGACGACTGGGTCGACCGGTCGAGGTATTACTTGATCGGGCGCTTGGGGGCGGCGTCGCCCAAGGCCTCGTAGTCCGCGCGGCGACAACGCCCGTCGTCAGGCTCCTCGGGTGGCGTACGGCCTGGTGAGAACCCTACCCGGCCGGATGGGCGAGGCTCGACCAGCGGGACCCGCGGGCGGCGGGAACCGTCCCCCCGGGGTCATTCGTGTCCGTTATCGTGGTCCCACAATTGCCAGCTCTCCTGTTCTAGAGCCTCCGCTTCCCGCGATATACGCTCCGCGGCGGAGTCATCCCCGAGGCGGCGGTGGACTTCGGCGACCGTGTGCATTGTGTGGACGGCACCGAGCGCATCGCCGATCTGGCGCTCCAGCCGCATGGCCATGGTGAAATGTTCGAGCGCCTCGTGCGCCCTGTTCAGATCCAGCAGAATGAGCCCGAAGGCGTGCAGTCGCCGAGCTCGGCCATACGGATCGTTGATGGTGGAGTCGATATCGAGGGCGGCCGCCGCCATTTCTAGCGCCCGCGCTCCTTCGCCGTTGGCAAGGTAAACGTGCGCAAGGGTGTGCAGGGCGTCGGCCTGGGTGAGCCGATCGATCGTCTCGAATGCCAGCGCGAATGCCTGTTCTGCGGACGACTTCGCCGACTCGAGGTCGTTCAGGTAACGGTGGATCCTCGCCATCGCGGCCAGCGCTTCACCGACGCCGCGCCCATCGCCCCTGTCTCGCCTGATGTGCAGGGCGGTGGTCGCGAGGTCACGTGCCCTCTCGAATTCGCGCCGCCGGCGGAGAACTCGGGCCAGATTCAGCCGGGTTCCGCTCTCGCCGTAGCGGTCGCCGCTCTCTTGGCGGATTCGCAGGGCGCGCTCGGCATGATGGGTGGCTTCCGCATAGTCCCCCATTCGCCGGAAGGCGCCCGCTATGAGGTCCAGGGAGTCGGCCTCACCGTGCCGATCACCGATCCGGTGCTGGATGTCGAGAGCCCAGGTCGCGGAGACCAAGGCGGCGCCGTACTCGCCGTCGAGCCAGCGCATGTAGCCGACCGTCAGCAGGGCCTCGGCCTCTCCGTGCTCATTCCCGACCCGTCGCCAAATCATCCGCGAGGAGGCCGCGAGCTCCAACGACACCTTGACATTCCCCTGTGCGTGCAAAATCCGGGCGAGAACCGTCAGGCTTTCGGCGAGACCCATGAGGTCACCGCATCGCTGGCTCAGGTTATGTGCCTGTTGAGCGCATTGGTTCGCCTCTTCGAATGCCCCACGTCGCAGATAAATCTGTCCGAGGTGACAAAGCATGAAGAGTTCGGCTCTGGAGTCTTCGGCGTGTTGAGCAGCCGCCAGCCCTTGCATGTGCACTTCTTCGTTGTCCTGGCCATAGCGCCGGTAAGCGAGGAAGTCGTACAGGGCGTCGGCGAACTCCCACGTCAACCGGGTATACCCGTACTTGAACGCCTGGCCGACGGCGGCTACGAGGTTGGCGCGTTCGCGTTCCAGCCAGTCGAGTGCGGAATCCCGCGCCCGCAGAGCTACGTCACGACGTTGGTACGAGGGATCGTCGGAGTCGATCGTCCTGCGGTACCGGCCGAGTGAGCGCCCGGCCGGCCGGAGACGGTCGAGATAATAGTTCAACAGCTTCCCGAGGGCGATGGCGGCAACTGCGGGGGAATCCGCGATTTCCCGTCTCCGGCCAAACTCTCGTAGCAAATCATGGATTCCGTAGCGCTGCGCCTCGACCTGATCGACGACGTGTACGCGATTGAGGGCACGGATGAGCTCTCGTGCGACGCTTTCGCGGGCGTCGAGCAGCGCGGCCGCCGCCTCCACCGTGAAATCCGGTCCATCCACCAGGCAAAGCAGCCGAAACGCCCGCTGCAACTCAGGAGACAGCGCGTGATAGGACAGCTCGAATGCCGGCAGCACCGCCTGGGTGGGGTCGTCGGGGAGGGCCAGCAGGGGGAGACGATCGCCTCTGGCGAGTTCCGTGGCCGTGGTTTCCAGCCGCTCGTCGGGGCTGTCGGCCACCTTTGCCACCGCTACGCGCAGCGCGAGCGGCAAATAGGCGCACTCGTGGGCGAGAGTTTCCGCGGCTTGTGGCTCGGCGTCGACGCGTTGCTCGCCGACCATCGCGCCGATATAGGCGACGGCTTCCTGGGGACTGAACGGTTCGATTTGGAAAGGACGCAATCCGTCGGCGACGAGACCGGCCAGCTTGTCGCGACTGGTGACCACCACTAGGCAGTTCCCGCGGCCCGGGAGGAGGGGCCGTACCTGTTCGGTGGTGGCGACGTCGTCGAGCAAGATCAATAGTCGGCGGTGGGCGAGCAGCGTTCGATAAAGGGTCTTCTGCTCGTCCTCGGTTCGGGGGATGGTTTTCTCGTGGACGCCCATACCGCGCAACAACCTGCCCAGCGCCTCTTGCGAGCTAATCGCCGTTTGCGTCGAGAAGCCACGCAGATCGAGGTAGAGATGACCGTCCGGAAAGTAGCCCCTTTCCACCAGTGAGTGAGCCCAATGGAGGGCAACCGCCGTTTTGCCGACACCCGCCATGCCGTGAATGATCGGAGAATGGCGCACCGCAACCAGCTCCGCACCGGTATCGATGAGGTCTTCGAGCGCGTCGAGCAGGTTATGGCGACCGGTGAAGTGCGCGGCCTCGCGCGGCAACTCGGCCGGCCTGACGTGTTCGGCGGGCGTCATGAGGCCGGTCTTGTCGCCCGTGACAAGATCGTCTGCCACGTGAGCCAGCCGGCGCAGCGACGGATCGGCGGACGGGTCGACCATTGAGTCCGCCTTGCGGCTACGGCGCAAAGCCGCAAGCAACCGGGCGATCATCTCCCGACCACCGCTCACTCGGGACTCGTAGCCCGTACGCGAGGTTCGGTGCGGGCTGTCACAGTCCCTGACTGATTGTTCCTGTAATCCGATTTACTACTAATTCCGACCAAACTGGGTAAATATGTACTTGGAGCCCGATTGTTGAGACGCCTGCGGCGACCATGGGATCTCTCAGGTCCATGAGATGGCACGGACCTCGTGGGCAAAGGGACACGTGCTGCCTACCAGATCCACGCCACGCCCCTGTGTGTCTGCCGCCACATTGGCTCCCGATTTTCTAGACTTGTCAGATTTGAGCAAATTAGTCCTTGTACCTGCGAGAATGTACATCAGCAAAGATCACAAACTAGGCAGTATCGATCGGTTAGTGGCAGAGCGTGGCGGTATGTACGAATTCTCGCCTTGTCAAGATCGCATGGCTTAGACGTTCGGGTATCTCATCGGCACACCCGGTGACAGCCTGTGATCGATTGGAGGCGCGCCGCCCGATGTTCCGCGTAATCCTTGCGGCGCCACCATGCCAGGTTCATACTCTGGATGTTCAGATATCTGGACTGTTCGTAATTTTTGACTATCCGAAACCTTGGTCTGCCCAGGCCACCTCAAGAAAACCCACATCATGTTCAGCGTCAATGCCCCTCCAGCTCCGAACAGCTTCTGGAGCGCTCTTACCGAAGTCGAGCAGTGGACGTTCGCGGCCTCGGCGCAGCGCATGACCTACAGCGCGGGTGCCGTCCTGTGCCGCGAGGGCGATGCGGCCGACAAGGTCATGGTGATCCGGTCGGGATGGACGAAGGTCAGCGTCCACGAGGGCGTCCGCGAGCGAATCCTGGCCATCCGCGGAGCCGGCGATCTCATCGGCGAACGCGCGGTGCTGCGCGTACGCTCACGGTCGGCCAGCGTGATCGCCCTCGGTCCGGGTGAGGCGCTCGCGCTGTCGGCTGATGACTTCGCCGACTTCCTCGACACTCACCCGAGGGTCCTCGCGGTTTTGGAGCGGCAGGTGTACGACCGGCTGACCGAGGAGCGAGTCGAGGTACCTGAGGGTCCGGCCCAGGAGAGCCGGCTGGCGTCCCTGATCCTTGAGCTGGCACTTCGCCAGGACGCCGACGAGGCACCCCTGGCCACGCTCACGCTGCCGATCTCCCGCAGCGACCTCGCGAGCTGGGCCAACGTACCGGCGAGAACCGTCGCGCAGATCCTCAGTTCATGGCATGCGCAGGGGCTCATCCGGGCCGCCGAACGCCGGATCACGATCGTCGACATCGACGCCCTCATCCGGCTGTTCGGCCGGCCGGTGCCCCACCCGATCTCGGCGACGTCGGACTCGCCGCTCGCCTGGGCGGGGCAGAACTGCTCGATCCTGCTCGTCGACATCGCGGGGTTCGGTTCGCAGGACCGTAATGATCACGACCGCGAGACCGTCCGGCATCGAATGTACGAATACCTCCACGACGCCTTCGATGACTCTGGCGTCCCGTGGAGCACGAGCTATCGCGAAGATCGCGGAGATGGGGCGCTCATCGTGGTGCCCGCCACGACGCCGACGGTCCGCGTCGTCGATCCGATGCTCGCCCGGCTGGCGGTCTCGCTGCGGCGGCACAATCGCCAGTCGAGTGCCGCCAGTCACATGCAACTGCGGCTCGCGTTGAATGTCGGTCCGGTAACGCCCGACAACCAGGGCGTATCCGGAGAGTCCATCATCCAGGCCGCCCGGCTTCTCGACGCTCCTGTACTCAAAGAACGGCTCGCCGCGGATGCCGCCGACCTCGGTGTCATCGTCTCGCAGTTCGTGTACGACACCGTCATCAAGCACGCCCCCGGCTATGTGGACCCGGCCGGATACGAACAGGTGACCTGCCGGGTGAAGGAGTCGGAGATCACCGCCTGGATGCACCTCGCCGGCGCCGCGCGGCCGCTGGCTCCCTCGCCACCGGGGGTCACACGTTCCCGCTCAGCGGGCCATCCCCAACACTCCGGGCCGATCTTCAACGGCGATGTTCACGTGGAGGGCGATCTGGTGCTGGGAAGCAAGATCCATTACGGCACATAGCCCAGCCTGGACGAACCGCGGTACAGGGGGATAGGTCATGATCGGAACATGCCTCTCAAGGTCGCGTTGATCGGATACGGGCTGGGTGGCGCGGTGTTCCACGCGCCGCTCATTGCCGCCGTGCCGGATCTCGAGCTCGCCGCGGTGGTGACCGGCAACCCGGAGCGGCAGGCGTCGGTGCGGGAGCGTTACCCGGGTGCCGCCGCCGTCGACGACGTGGAGCGGCTGTGGGAGCGGGCCGAGTCGTACGACCTGGCCGTCGTGACCACCCCGAACCGCGAGCACGTGCCGCTGGCGATGGCGGCGCTGACCGCGGGCCTGCCCGTCGTGATCGACAAGCCGGTCGCGGCGACGGCGACCGACGCGCGGGCGCTGGCCGCCCTCGCCGACGCCCGTGGGCTGATCGTGATGCCGTTCCACAACCGCCGCTGGGACGGCGACTTCCGTACGGTCCGTTCGCTCGTGGACGGCGGCGACCTGGGCTCGGTGCTGCGGTTCGAGTCGCGGTTCGAGCGCTGGCGGCCGCAGATCAAGCCGGGCTGGAAGGAGAACCCGGACCCGGCCGACGCCGGGGGTGTGCTGTACGACCTGGGATCGCACTTGATCGACCAGGCGGTGGCGCTGTTCGGACGGCCGTTGCGGGTGTACGCCGAGCTGGACGCGCGGCGGCCAGGTGCGAAGGTGCCCGACGACGCGTTCGTGGCGCTGACCCACGCAGGTGGCGTGCGCTCGCACCTGTGGATGGGTGCGGTCACCGCCCGGCTCGGCCCGCGGTACCGGGTGCTCGGCGACCGGGCCGGCTACGTGACGTACGGCCTCGACGGGCAGGAGGAGGCGCTGCGCGCGGGGCGTACCCCCGCCGATGAGCCCGGCTGGGGCGAAATGCCGCCGGAGTCGTACGGCACCCTCGGCATCCCCGAGGCGACCGAACCCGTCCGTACCGAGCCCGGCGCGTACCAGGACTTCTATGCGGGCGTGGCGCGCGCCGTACGCGGTGCGGCGCCGCCACCCGTCGCGCTCGCCGACGCGATCACCGGCCTCGAGATCATCGAAGCCGCGATGCGCTCCGCCGCCGAAGGCGTCACGATCACGTTGCCCTAGCGCCCGGAGCCGCCTGCCAGGAACAGCTCGACTCCGTTCATGAAGCCATTCTTATCCGGTCCCCTCTGTGCGGCGCCCCGAGCAGGACTCGAACCTGCGGCCATCCGCTTAGAAGGCGGGTGCTCTATCCAGCTGAGCTATCGGGGCCGGCACCGGACGAAAGGGTAGCGTCCCCGCAGGTACCGGCGCGAGCAGCGCCGGGACACCCGGACGCGGGCGCCGAAAATGCTTCGCGGGCGACGGCCCGGCCGACTTACCGTGGCGTACGTGCTAGATCACGAACAGCTGCGGGAGTTCGCCGAGCGCGGCTTCATCGTCATCCCTCACATCGTCCCACCCGACCTAGGGTGAGTTCCTCGCCGGGCAGGACGGCGATCCCATCGGGGTCGACCGCTGCCTTCGGGAGCTGCTCGGCACGGGCGAAGGCGGCTGCTGCCTGGAGATCGGCTGCGGCACCGGCGTGCACGCGGCCCACATCCGCAAGCTCGGTTGGACGCCGGTCGGCGTCGACATCTCCGCGCGAATGCTCCGGTACGCCCGAGGTCGGCTGCCCGTCGTGCGGGCCGATGCCGAGCAGCTGCCGGCACGCACGAACTCCGTCAACGCCGTCGTCGCGAGCATGGTGCACACCGACATGCCCCGATACCCGGCGGTGCTGCGCGAGGCGGCCAGGGTGCTGGTGCCGGGCGGGGTGTTCGTGCACGTCGGCGTGCACCCCTGCTTCTGCGGCGGGTTCGCCGACCGAAACGACCTCGACGCCGTGGTAATCCGCCCCGGCTATCTCGACGGCCACTGGACCAAGGCGTCCTGGACCGATCGCGGCGTTCGGGACAAGGTCGGCGCTACGCACTGGCCGCTGCCCGAGCTGCTGCAGGCGTTTCTCGCGGCTGGGCTGACGCTCGAGCGGTTCGCTGAGGGCGGTGCGCCGGTCCCGGCTGTCCTGGGTGTGCGAGCGCGGAAGCCGAGTTGACGCGCCGGCCGGATCGAGCGCCTATCGTCTACGGGGTGACGACGGATCAAGAGGTGCCTCTGCCCGGGGGCGACGTGACCGACGGGGTCGTCCGCGTGGGCGACACGGTACGGCGCCCGATGCGCGACCACTCCCCGGCCGTCCATGGCCTGCTGCGTCACCTGGCGGCCGTGGGGTTCGACGGCGCGCCGCGGGTGCTCGGGATCGACGAGCGGGGGCGGGAGATCCTCAGCTGGCTGCCGGGCCAGACCGCGCACCGGCCGCTGCCCCGCTACGCGGGCACCGAGGAGGCGCTGACCGCGCTGGGCCGGCTGCTGCGCCGGTTCCACGACGCGGCCGTCTCGTACGAGCCGCCGCGCGGGGCGACCTGGGACAGTCAGGCCGCCGCCAACCCCGACGAGCCGCCCGAACTGGTCGGGCACTGCGACGTGACGATGGAGAACGTCGTCTTCCGCGACGACCTGCCGTACGCCCTGATCGACTTCGACCTGGCCCGGCCGACGACCCGGCTGTTCGACGTCGTGACGACGTTGCGGCACTGGGCGCCGCTCACCGATCCGGCGGACCGCGACCCGCTGCTGCGCACCGCCGACGTCGGGGGCCGGATGGCGGCGTTCTGCACTGCGTACGGGCTCGGCGGCGAGCGGCGCCGCGAGGTGCTGCCGGCCGCGCGGCTCCGGTTCGAACGGTCGTACGCGGCGATGCGCGAGCGGGCCGAGCTGCGGGGCGGCGGCTGGGCGCGGATGTGGCGGGCCGGGGTCGGGGACCGCATCCTCCGTGCCCAGGACTGGCTCGAGTGTCACTGGGACGACCTCGATGCCCACCTGTCCTGACGGTCTGGGCCTGCTGCTCGGGGCCGCCGCCGACGCACTCACCGGGGATCCGCGGCGCGGGCATCCGGTCGCGGCCTTCGGACGGACGGCCGCCGCCCTGGAACGAAAGGTGTACGCCGACACGCGAAGGTCGGGGGCGCTGTTCGCCGGGATCTGCGTCGCCGGCGTCGCCGCTCTCGGCCTCGCCGCCCAGCGGGCGACCCGCGGCCGGCCGGTGGCGCGTACGGCGGTCACGGCCGTGGCCACGTGGACCGTGCTGGGCGGGACCAGCCTTGGCCGGGAGGGCACGGCCATGGCGCGGGCCATGCGGCACGGCGACCTCGACGCCGCCCGCGCCCGCCTCGGTCACCTATGCGCCCGCGAACCGGACGGCCTCGACGAAGCCGGCCTGACCCGGGCGACCGTGGAGTCGGTCGCCGAGAACACCTCGGACGCCGTGGTCGCGCCGCTGCTGTGGGGTGCTGTCGCCGGAATCCCGGGCCTGCTGGCCTACCGCGCGATCAACACGCTCGACGCGATGGTCGGCTACCGGAACGCGCGGTACGCGAACTTCGGCTGGGCCGCGGCCCGGCTGGACGACCTCGCCAACTGGCTCCCGGCCCGGCTGACCGCGCTGATCACTGTGCTGTGCGCGCCGCTGGCCGGCGGGTCGCCGCGCAGGTCGTACGAGACGTGGCGGCGGTACGGGAGCGCCCACCCGAGCCCGAACGCCGGCCGGTGCGAGGCCGCAGTCGCCGGCGCCCTGGGGGTCCGCCTCGGCGGCGCCAACGCCTACGACGGCCACACGGAGCGGCGGCCCGAGCTCGGCGACGGCCGCCGCCCCGAGATCGCCGACATCACCCGGGCCGTACGGCTCGCGCGCGCCGCCACCCTCGTCGCGGTCCTGGCCGCCGCGACCGTCCGTTGGGTCCGGCGATGAACGGGACGCTGCTGGTCGCGGGCACGACCTCGGATGCCGGCAAGAGCGTGGTCACCGCCGGGATCTGCCGCTGGCTGGCCCGGCGGGGGATCAAGGTCGCGCCGTTCAAGGCGCAGAACATGTCGCTCAACTCGATGGTCACGCCGGATGGCGCGGAGATCGGCCGGGCCCAGGTCATGCAGGCCCAGGCGGCGGGAATCGAGCCGAGCGCGCACCTTAACCCGGTGCTGCTCAAGCCGGGCAGCGACCGGCGCAGCCAGGTCGTCGTGCTCGGCCATCCGGTCACCGAGGTCGACGCCCTCGAGTACGGTGCGCACAAGGACCGGCTGCGGGAGGTGGTGCTGGCCAGCCTGGCCACGCTGCGGCAGGAGTACGACGTCGTCATCTGCGAGGGCGCGGGCAGCCCGGCCGAGATCAACCTACGCGACGGCGACATCTCCAACATGGGGCTGGCCAGGGCCGCGGACATACCGGTGATCGTGGTCGGCGACATCGACCGGGGCGGCGTGTTCGCCGCGCTCTACGGCACGGTCGGCCTGCTCGACCCCGATGACCAGGCCCTCGTCGCAGGTTTCGTCATCAACAAGTTCCGTGGCGCCGTCGAGCTGCTGGAGCCGGGTCTCGACCAGCTCCACGGGCTCACCGGACGGCCGACTCTCGGCGTGCTGCCCTGGCTGGACGGGCTATGGCTCGACGTCGAGGACTCACTGGCGCTGGACGGCCCCCGCCCCCAAGCCGCCCCGCCGTACGGCGCGCAGCCGCTGCGGGTCGCGGTCGTCCGGCTGCCGCGCATCTCCAACTTCACCGACCTCGACGCGCTGGCCTGCGAGCCCGGTGTGCAGGTGCGGTACGTCACGGCGCCGGGCGAGCTGGCCGACGCCGACCTTGTCGTGCTGCCCGGCTCCCGGGCCACCGTGGCCGACCTCGGCTGGCTGCGGGCGCGCGGGCTCGCCGCCGAGGTGCGCCGCCGCGCCGCCGAGGGCCGTCCGGTGCTCGGCATCTGCGGCGGCTACCAGATCCTCGCCCGCGAGATCGTCGACGACGTCGAATCGTGCGCCGGCGTGGTGGATGGCCTCGGCCTGCTGCCCGTACGGGTGGAGTTCGCGCCCGGCAAGCGGCTGCGCCGGCCCGTCGGCACGGCGTACGGCGAGGAGGTGCGGGCGTACGAGATCCACCACGGTATCGCCGCGGTCGACGACGGCGCGGAGCCGTTCCTCGACGGCTGCCGCGCCGGCTCGGTCTGGGGCACCACCTGGCACGGCGCGTTCGAGAACGACGGCTTCCGGCGGGCCTATCTCGCCGACGTGGCCCGGGTGGCCGGACGCGACTTCACCTCGGCCCCGGACGTGTCGTTCGCGGCGCTGCGCGAGGCCCGCCTCGACGCGCTGGGCGATCTGGTCGAGCAGCATCTTGACACCGATTCCGTGCTCCGCCTCATCAACGAGGGTGTCCCGGCCGGTCTGCCGGTCGTACCCCCCGGCGGCCCGCTAGGGTGATCCACTCGGAGGCCGTACAGAACGCATTCGCATCCCTCGCGGGAGGCGAATGACCGCTGGAGGGGTTGCTGGATGAGCGCTGCGCTGATCGTTCCGGTGCTGAAGGCCCGGATACCCGTGGACCTGCAACTGGAATTCCCGCTCCCTCCGGGCGAGGCGCCGCTGTGCGAGCCGCTCGCCGGCGACGTCTACGTCTCGTACGTGCTCGACTTCACCGAACGGTACGAGTACGTCACCCCGCGGCGCTGTGCCGAGCTCGGGTTGACGCCGGCGACGCTGCGCGAGCGGGCGACCGACAACCTGCGCACCCGCCAGGCCGGCCTCACGCTGGACTGGAGCACCGCGGCGAGGGCGGTGACGATCACCGTCGGCGGCGGCCTCGAGTCCGGCCTGGTGCTCGACGACGACCTGATGGACAAGCTCACCCAGGACGTCGAGGGCGACCTCGTCGTCGCCGTCCCGGCCCGCGACGTACTGGTCGCGACGGGCACCGGCCACCAGGACGGCATCGCCGAGCTGCGCCGGGCCGTCGACGAGGTCTGGCAGCAGGGCGGCGGCCACGGCGGCGGCGCGGGCGTCCTCACGGAGCGGCTGGTCGCCAAGGACCTGCTGGTCCGCGCCCGCGACGGCTGGCAGCTCCTGGACCGTACCGCCGCCTCGCCCGCGTAGCCCCCTGGTACGCACCCGGTGCGGGATCCAGATTTTGTCGCCGGTTTGCCCTGCTGCGGCGGCCGCCATTCCCTCGGCCGAACATCGTAGGACCGTACGCGGCAACCGGCGCGATGTCGCATTCGGCCAGAATGGGCCTTTCATGCTGAGCTGAGCCGGATTGTGCTTCACACTGGGGCCGTCGACGTATGGGGGCGTCATGCCGGTGCGGGTGGGCGGTATCGAGCTGTACATGGGGCCGAAGGCGCTGGGTGGTCCGGATGATCTGGACGGTGTGATCCGAGAGTTCATCGCGGGGGCGCGGCACACCCTGCAGGTGGCGGTGCAGGAGCTGGACTCCCGGGTGATCGCGCAGGCGCTGTTGGCGGCGAAGGCGGCGAAGGTGCGGGTGCAGCTCATCTTGGAGGGCGATTACCTGCTGGAAGACCCGCCTGCCGCCGACCCGTGGCAACCGGCCGGGGACAACGAGGAGAACCGGCTGATCCACGACGCGCTATTGCGTGCGGGCGTGGACCTGATCACGGATTTGAATCCGGCGATCTTCCACCAGAAGTTCATCGTCCGCGACGTCGGCGAACCGACGGCCGCGGTGCTGACCGGGTCGACCAACTTCACCCTCACCGACACGGGCACCAACCAGGCGACCCGCGGCCGCGTCGTGGGCAACAATCTCAACCATGTCGTGATCCTGCATGGGCAGAGCGTCGCCACTCAGTACCTGGCGGAATTCACCCGAATGCGGACGGGCACCTTCGGGGAACTGCACGAACGCAACGAAGGCAGACCGGCAGAGTTCCGGTTGGGTGGTATCCGCGTCAAACCGCTCTTCGCACCCCAGCACGGGCCGGAAATGGAGATCATGAAACAGATGCTCAAGGCCGCCGCGAGCGTCGATTTCGCGATGTTCACGTTCGCCCGGTCCTCGGGCATCGACGACACGATGATCCGCCTGGCCCCATCCTTGACACGAATCCGCGGCGTCCTCGACCGCGGGCAGGGCTCTCAGGTCTGGGCCGCGACAGAACCCTTGAAGGCCGCGGGCGTCCAACTGTCGGAGAACAAACCCGGCACCGGTGTCCGCAAGGTCCACCACAAGCTGATGGTCATCGACGAACGCCTCGTCATCGTCGGCAGCTTCAACTACACCGCCCCGGCGACAACGTTGAACGACGAGAACATCATCGTCCTCGGTGACCTTGAGGAAACCCGCTCCGCCGCCGAGGCCGCCCAACGCACCCTCGCCGCGTACGCCCTCGCGGAGATCACCCGCATCATCACCCAGCTGTCCCAACCCGTGTAGCTGACCGCCGCCTGTCGAAAGGAGGGCACCGTCGCCACCGTGCGACAGCCGGCGAAGCGGGCCTGAGCCCGAGGCAGGCTGAGGAATCTAGACTGCCGGGGATGCGCATTCTGCTGCTGTCCACGGCCGACACCGAATTGCTCGCCGCCCGGGCGGCCGGGGGGTACCTGACCGCCAACCCGGCCCGGATCGACCTCGATGAGCTGGCCCGGCTGACCTCAGGCGCCGATCTGGTGGTCGTACGGCTGCTGGGCGGGCGCAAGACGTGGCCGGATGGAGTCGCGGCGCTGCGTACGGCCGACCGTCCGGTGATCATGCTGGGCGGCGAGGCGGCGCCGGACGCCGAGCTCATGGCGCTGTCGACGGTGCCCACCGGGGTGGCCGCGGAGGCCCTCGACTACCTGCGTGAGGGCGGCGTCGCGAACCTGCGCGAGCTGGCCCGGTTCCTGTCCGACACGGTGCTGCTCACCGGCGAGGGGTTCGCGCCGCCGCTCGCCATGCCGTCGTTCGGTCCGCACGGTTCGTACGAGATCCGCGCCGGGCGGCCCACTGTCGGGGTGGTTTTCTACCGAGCGCACGAGCTGTCCGGCAACACCGCCTTCGTTGACACGCTGTGCGAGCGGATCGAGGCGTACGGAGGGAACGCGCTGCCCATCTTCTGCGGCTCCCTGCGTGGGCTGGAGCGGCGACCCGCCGAGCGAGCGGAGTCGCCGGCGACTCCGCGACCGGCCCAGCCGGCATCGCAGGGAGCCGGCGGCGGAGCGAGCGAGAAGGGGAGCGCGACCGAGGACACCGATCCAGGTTTGCTCGACCTGCTCGGGCGGGCCGACGCCGTGATCACGACGGTGCTCGCGGCCGGGGGCGCGGGCGGCAGCGATGACGGTGCCTGGGACGCCGGCGCGCTGGCCACCTTGAACGTGCCGGTGATCCAGGGGCTCTGCCTGACGACGTCCCATACGGCCTGGGCTGGCTCCGCCGCCGCGCTGACCCCGATGGACGCCGCGATGCAGGTGGCCATTCCGGAGTTCGACGGCCGGCTGATCTCCGTGCCGTTCTCATTCAAGGAAGAGGGGCCGGACGGCATCCCGGTCTACGTGGCCGACCCTGCGCGGGCCGACCGGGTCGCCGGCATCGCCGTCCGGCACGCGCGGCTGCGGCACGTGCCCAACGCCGCAAAGAAGGTCGCCGTGGTCTTGTCGTCGTACCCGACCAAGCACGCCCGCGTCGGCAACGCGGTCGGCCTCGACACGCCCGCCTCGGCCGTACGGCTGCTGGGCGCGCTGGCCGACGCGGGGTACGACCTCGGCGGGGCGCCGCCCAAGGACGGCGACGAGCTGATCCACGCGCTGATCGCGGCCGGCGGCCACGACGTCGAGTGGCTCACCGAGGAGCAGCTCCAGCAGGCCTCCGCGCGGGTGCCGCTGCATGCATACAAGCAATGGTTCGATGCGCTGCCCGAGCCGCTGCGCGAGGGCATCCGCGAGCACTGGGGCGAGCCGCCGGGCGACCTTTATACCGAGGGCGACCACGTCGTGCTGGCCTCGCTGCGGTTCGGCAACGTCATCCTGATGATCCAGCCGCCGCGCGGGTTCGGCGAGAACCCGGTCGCCATCTACCACGACCCCGACCTGCCGCCGTCGCATCACTACCTCGCGGCGTACCGGTGGCTGGAGCACGAGTTCGGCGCCGACGCGGTGATCCACCTCGGCAAGCACGGCACGCTCGAATGGCTGCCGGGCAAGGGGCTCGGGCTGTCGGCCGAGTGCGCCCCGGACGCCGTGCTCGGCGACCTGCCGCTGGTCTACCCGTTCATCGTCAACGACCCGGGCGAGGGCACGCAGGCCAAGCGCCGGGGGCACGCCACGGTGGTGGACCACCTGGTGCCGCCGATGGCGCGGGCCGACACGTACGGCGATCTCGCCAAGCTGGAGCAGCTGCTCGACGAGTACGCCACCGTCCAGGCCCTCGACCCGGCCAAACTCCCGTCCGTACGCGCGCAGGTCTGGACGCTGGTGCAGGCCGCGCAGCTGCATCACGACCTGCACGTGGCCGACCAGCCGGACGAGACCGAGTTCGACGACTTCGTGCTGCACATCGACGGCTACCTGTGCGAGATCAAGGACGTACAGATCCGCGACGGCCTGCACATCCTGGGCGCCGCCCCGGCCGGCGAGGCCCGCGTCAACCTTGTGCTGGCGGTGCTCCGCGCGGCCCAGGTCTGGGGCGGCCGGTCCACCGGGGATGGTGGGGCGCAGCCAAGGGGGCGAAGCACAGCCCTGCCCGGCCTGCGCGCCGCGCTCGCCGTCGCGTACGGCCTGGAGGAGCGGGCGCTCCTCGCCGACCCGGGCGCCGTCGTCGACCGGGAGATCGGGCTCACCGAGGTCGTGGACGGCCCGGCCCGGACGGCCGCGGACGTCGTCGATCTGCTGGAGGCGGCGGCGCGCAGGCTGGTCGAGGAGATGGAGGCGCGCGGCTGGGACCCCGGTCAGGCGTCCGCGGTGACCGCAGAGGTGCTCGGGCAGGACGTGCCCGAGGTCGGCGGCGTACTGGACTTCGCCGCCACGGAGCTGGTGCCCCGGCTGGACGCCACGCGCGGCGAGGTCGACGCCGTCCTGCACGCCCTCGACGGGGGCTACGTGCCCGCCGGTCCGTCGGGCTCGCCGACCCGCGGGCTGGTCAACGTGCTGCCGACCGGGCGCAACTTCTACTCTGTCGACCCCAAGGCGATCCCGTCCCGCAACGCGTGGGACGTCGGCGTGGCGCTGGCCGACTCGCTGATCGCCCGGCACCGGGCCGACACCGGCGAGTACCCTCGCAGCGTCGGCCTCACCGTCTGGGGCACGTCGGCGATGCGCACCCAGGGCGACGACATCGCCGAGGTGCTCGCGCTCATCGGGGTCCGGCCGAGGTGGGACGACGCGTCCCGCCGGGTGACCGGCGTCGAGGTTGTGCCGCGCGCCGAGCTGGGACGGCCGCGCATCGACGTGACGCTGCGCATCTCCGGGTTCTTCCGCGACGCGTTCCCGCACGTCATCGGGCTCATCGATGATGCCATCGCGGCCGTGGCCGACCTGGACGAGCCGGACAACTACCTGCGCGCGCACGCCGTGGAGGACCACGCCGCGCACGGCGACTGGCGGCGCGCCACCACACGGATCTTCGGCTCAAAGCCGGGCGCGTACGGCGCCGGGCTGCTGCCGCTGATCGACGCCCGCAACTGGCGCGACGACCGGGACCTGGCCGAGGTGTACGCGGTCTGGGGCGGCTACGCGTACGGCCGCGACCTCGACGGGCGGGAGGCTCGCGGCGACATGGAGGCGTCGTTCCGGCGCATCTCGGTCGCCGCCAAGAACCAGGACACCCGCGAGCACGACATCGTCGACTCCGACGACTATTTCCAGTACCACGGCGGCATGGTCGCCATGGTCCGCTCGCTGACCGGGGCGAACCCCGCCGCGTACGTCGGCGATTCGGCGCTGCCCGACCAGGTGAAGACCCGTACGCTCGCCGAGGAGACGCACCGGGTGTTCCGCGCCCGCGTCGTCAACCCGCGGTGGATCGCCGCGATGCGCCGGCACGGCTACAAGGGCGCGTTCGAGCTGGCCGCCACCGTCGACTACCTGTTCGGCTACGACGCGACCGCGGGCGTGGTCGACGACTGGATGTACGAAAAGCTCGCCCAGGAGTACGTCTTCGACGCGGAGACCCGCGAATTCATGGAGCGGTCGAACCCGTGGGCGCTGCGCGGCATCACCGAGCGGCTGCTGGAGGCGGCCGACCGGAACCTCTGGGCCGATCCGGACGCCGACACGCTCGATCGGCTCCGCGACGCCTATTTGCAATTGGAAGGCGACCTCGAAGCCGGAGAATGAACGCCATGGACGTCAAGGAGATCAACCAGCGGGTGATCAAGCAGTTCCGGGCCGGCGGTGAGATCGAGGGGATGCACCGCGAGGGGCTGCTGCTCCTCTCGACTACCGGACGGAAGAGCGGCCGGAGCCACACCACGCCGATGATGTTCGTCCGCGACGGCGACCGGCTGTTCGTCATGGCGGCCAACGCGGGCGCGACACAGACCCCGGACTGGTGTCTCAACCTGATCGCCGATCCGCACGTCACCGTGGAGGTCGGCGAGGAGACGTACGAGGCGAACGCCGCCGTCCTCGAGGGCGCGGAGCGTGAACGGCACTGGGCAGTGATCACAAAGGACTATCCGTTCTTCGCGGAGTTCCAGGTCAAGGCCGGGCGGGTCATCCCCGTCGTCGCCCTGGAGCGCGCCTGAGCCCAGGCCCGGGCTCGACCGCACCGCCTGAGCCCAGGCCCGGGCTCGACCGCACCGCCTGAGCCCAGGCCCGGGCTCGACCGCTTGATCTGCGTGTCGGCTAGCTGTAGGCCGCGTTCTGGTCTGCAACGCGCTGTTGGTCGTCCGCGAGTATGTCGCCGTCGACCGCTACGAGGTCGAGGGAGTGCTCGTGCAGGAAGGTGATGAACCACGGAAGCCGGTAGGCCTTGGCGACCGCTGTGTTGATCTTCTTCAACATTGTGCGCTTGACGTCGATGTGGACGCCTTCGGGGACGTGTGCGATGAACGCGGGTCTGGCCGGTTCAGAGCCGAGGAGACCGTTTTGGCTCACGCTGTCCAGCGGCCACTCGCGCAGGAAGATCCGCGTGTCGTCGGGGAACGGGTAGGCCTCGTGTAGAGCTTCGTACATCGCCTTCACGAGTTCTCGCTTCGTGTCGATGTCGGCACCGGTGGGGACGTCGAGGTATCCGATGGGCATGTCCATGTCCTGTTCTTCTGGGCGGAAGGTCCGCCGGGTTGGTGGGGTGGGGAGTTCTGTCGTTGGGTAGACCCGACTCCTTTCTAGGAGATTGTGGATACTTCCTTTTAGGAAGTAATTGGTTTCTAGCACTGCTCAACTAGGTAGTCAAGAGCTAGCTTCGATGGATATGATGGAAACATGACGACGAGCCGTCGATACGGTGATGGATGCGCGATCGCGACCGCGCTCGACTACGTGGGTGAGCGATGGGCCCTGCTGATCGTGCGTGAACTCCTGCTCGGCCCGAAAAGGTTCACCGACCTGCAGGCCGGACTGCCGAACGTAGGTCCCAAGGTGCTGGCCCAGCGACTACGCGAACTGGAGGCCGGCGACGTCGTACGGCGTCGCACCCTGCCCCCGCCGGCCGCCTCACAGGTCTACGAGCTGACCGAATGGGGCGCCCGGCTGGATCCTGTCGTCGTCGCGCTTGGGCACTGGGGAGCGGGCGCGCCGGACCGATCCGCCGATCCCGTGAGTGCGGACTCGGCCATGATCAGACTGCGCAGCCTGTTCCGCCCGCAACCGGACCGACCATGGACCGCAACCTACGAGCTGCGCCTCGGCCGCTACCGGTTCGCCGTCACCATCGCCGACGGTCGGCTCGTCGACATGAGCCGCGGGGAACCGCACCACCGGCCCGACACGATCATCGACTCCGACCCCGACACCCTGTCCCGTGTCCTCGACGAAGGGCAGGCGCTCACTAAGGCCATCGACGATGGGCGGCTCACCATCACGGGAGACGACCAGGCCGGCCAACGCCTCTTCGACGCCGCACGGCTGGAGCCCGCCGCCGGAGATCTGGCTAGCCCGTGATGGTGGCCATGTGGAAGTTGTCGAACCACGCCTGCATGTCGCCGCTGCTGCCGCCGCCCTCCTGCGCGGCCATCAGCCCGGCCGCGCCGGTCGGCAGCGGGCGGTCGGCGTCGGTCGCCTCGGCGGCGAGGTCACCGTTGAGCCAGAACCGCAGGTGGACCTTGCCGCTCTCGCGCTCGCACGCCACCTGCAGGTGGTTCGTCGCGCCCTTCTTGAACCCCGGCGCGCTCGACTTGTTCGCCAGCTCCTTGGTGCCGCTCTGGCCGTTGACCTTGCGGATCAGCGTGCCCTTGCCGTCGGCCCGCACGAGGAACGCGTACAGGGTCGTGTCGCTGCCGCTGCCCTCACCGCTGCGGCAGAACAGCCCGAGCTGCCCGTAGTCGGGGCCGCCCAGCGCCCGCGCGTCGGCGGTGACCAGCACCCGTTCGGGCACCGTCTGCTCGTACGGGGCGGGCTCCGACCGGATGGGGGAGTAGCCGCCGGCGTCCACGCGATAGCCACCGGTGAAGTAGCCGCTGCCCGAGGTCCAGGTGGAGCCCGACCAGCCGGAGCTGTTGTTGGAGAAGTCGTCATCGAAGACCGATGAGGTCTTCGACGGGACGCCGCCGCCCGACCCGTTGAGCACCACGGCGATCAGCGCGGCGACGACCACGACTGCGGCGACCACGGCGCCGACGAGCGCGAGGGTGCGCCCGGACGGCCGGCCTGCCTGGCCAGGCGGACGCGGTGGCCCTGGCGGCCCGGGCGGCGAGCCGACCGGCTGCGTCGGCGCCGGACCGGTGTACGGCGCGGTCTGCGGCATGTCTTGGCGGGTGCGGTACGGCGGCGGAGGCATGGTCGCGGCCGCCGTTGGTACGGCCTCGCTCGGCCAGGTGCGCCGCACGGACTCGGCGATCTGCGCGGTGTCGGCGTGGTCCTGGCCGACCAGCCGGTCGAGCAGCTCCTGCCCGGACGGCCGCTTGGCCGGGTCTTTGTCCAGCGCCTGCTGGACCACCTCGCGCAGCGCCTCGTCGACGCCGTCGAGGCTGGGCTCGGCATGCATGATCTGGTACATGACGGCCGGCACCGTGGGCCCGGCGAAGGGCGCCTGGCCGGTGCCCGCGTAGGCCACGACGCATCCCCAGGCGAACACGTCGGACGCGGCCGTCGCCGGCTTCCCGTCGATCACTTCCGGGGCCATGTACGCGGGGGTGCCGACGAACTGGCCGGTACGGGTCGCGCCGTCCACGGTGTCGAGCGCTCGGGCGATGCCGAAGTCGATCACCCGCGGGCCGACCGAGGACAGCAGCACGTTGGCGGGCTTGAGGTCACGGTGGATGATGCCGGCGCCGTGGATCGCGGTCAGCGCGGTCGCCACCCCGACCGCCAGGTGATCCAGGCTGGAGCCGCGCATCGGCCCGCTGGTGCGGATGAACTGATCGAGGTTCGGGCCGTCGACGTACTCGGTGACGATGTAGAGCGGCTCGCCGTCGAGTTGCGCGTCGAGCACCGGAGCCGTACAGAAACGGCGGACCCGGCGGGCGGATTCGACCTCGCGACGGAAACGGGCCCGGAAGGCGTCGTCGTGGGCGAGATCCGGGCTGATCACCTTGATCGCCGCGCGTTCGCCGGCGCCGCTGTCGGCGAGATAGACGATCCCCATGCCGCCGCGGCCGATGCGGCCGACGAGGCGGTAGCTGCCGAGCTGCTCTGGGTCTCCCTTCAGCAGCGGACTAACCGAGACTTGTCCGGACACGATGCTCCCATGCCTACCAGCGGCCCAACCTTCGCGTTCACGCAGATTAGCGGAGGGCCGTCACGTTCGGGTGACGTTGCCAACTAGTTCACACACGGGGCCGCGGCCGTCGTCGCTTTCCATTGGCCTGCTGAGCCTCGTCGGCACCGCGTGTGCCACCAGCGGCACATCGGACACCAAACAGGCCAACACGAGTGGCCCCGCGAACATCGCCTACTGGTCGACGGGAGGCGACGACGACACGCGGATCTTCCAGCAGGCCGCCGACCTCTACCACCAGTCGCATCCCAACGTGACCATCAAGGTGCAGACCCTGACCTGGGACGACGCGTACGCGAAGCTGCTCGCGGCGGCCACCAGCCGGACCGGCCCCGACATCGTCTCGGGCGGGCTGACCTGGATGATCCGACGGCGCCGAGGTCACCGTGACCGCCCGCTCCTTGCTGCGCGACCTCTGCCTGTTCCCCGACCGGCTCGACCCGGACGCCGAGGTCGACGACATGCTCGTCACCCTGCTCCCCGGCGAGACCACCCGCTTCGCCATCCGCTCCGCCGTGCCCCTCGACCCCGCCGCCTTGGTGCGCCCCCCAGTCCTCCGCACCGTCAACGACGCCCTCGTCCGAAGACCAAATGCTTGACAACGGAACGTCCCCTTCGACATTGACATCGACCTGACGAGGATCCACAGCCCTGTAGGGCGCATGGTGCTCGCCCCCGCCCCTGTCAGAGCTTGTGGACGGGGTAGGTGAGGTGGGTGACGCCGTCGCTTTCGATGACTCGGGGGGTGCCCAGGGTGATCGGGGGCTTGGCCAGGCCGTCGACGAAGCGGACGCCGGCGCCGAGGAGCACGGGCACGAGGTCGACGAAAAGCTCGTCGATCAGGCCGAGGTCGAGGCACTGCCGTCCGATGTCGCCGGCGGCGACGGAAACGATCCGGTCGCCCGCGATCTCCTGCGCCTGCCGGACAGCGCTCTCGACGCCGTCGGTGACGAAGGTGAAGGGCGCGTCGGGGTGCGGCCAGTCCTTCGGCACGGTGTGGGTGACGACGAAGACCGGCGCGTCCAGCGGATGGCGGCCGCCCCACCCCTCGGTGATGTCGAACAGGCGCCGGCCGACCACGATGGCACCGAGGCCGAACCAGCCGCGTACGTGGTCGGCGCTCGCCTCGGGCACGTTGAAGCTTATGTTCGGGTCGGCCGACGGGATCTCGACGTTTCCGCTGTTGTGCCAGGCGAACAGGTAGTCGAAGCCGGTTGTCCCGCCCGGGCCGGCGATGAAGCCGTCCAGCGACATCGACGCGCCCGTGATGACCTTGCCCATGGTGTTCTCCCTTGGCTCGATGGTGTGCCGTGCCGGTAAGACTTACGGGCGCGGCAAAACTCATCGAGGGTCAGGGGATCAGCAGGAGTTTGCCGGTGGTGCGGCGGGCCTCGAGGTCTTCATGGGCGACGCGGGCGTCGTGCAGGGCGTACTGCCGGCCGTGCAACGACAGCTTGCCGTCGGCGACCCAGCCGAACACGTCCGAGGCCCGGGACTGCAGTTCTTCAGGGGCTGCGATGTAGTGGGCGAGGGTCGGCCGCGTCAGGAACAGCGACCCGCCCGTGTTCAGCCGGTTGATGTCAAAGGGCGGCACCGGGCCGCTCGCGTACCCGTAAAGGGCGAGCATGCCGCGAGGCCGCAGGCTCTCCAGGCTGCCGTCAAAGGTGGCCGCGCCGACGCCGTCGTACACCGCCGCGACGCCCTCGCCGTCGGTAAGCCGCCGTACCTCGGCCGCGAAGCCGTCGTAGCGCAGCACCTCGTCGGCCCCGGTGTCGCGGGCGAGCCGCTCCTTCTCCTCGGTCGACACGGTGCCGATGACGCGGGCGCCGCGCAGCTTGGCCGCCTGGATGAGCAGCAGGCCCATGCCGCCCGCCGCGGCGTGCACGAGCACCGTGTCGCCGGGCTGCACCGCGTACGTCGTGTGGACCAGGTAGTGGGCCGTCATGCCCTGCAGCAGCACGCCGGCGGCGTTTTCGGCGGAGACCCCGTCGGGCACCGGCACGACGCGGGCGGCGGGGATCACGGCGCGCTCGGCGTAGCCGCCCTGCACCTGGGCCCAGGCCACCCGGTCGCCCACCGCGAACTCCGTCACCCCCTCGCCGGTCGCCGCGACAGTGCCCGCGCCCTCGACGCCCGGAACGTACGGTGTGGACTGCGGGTAGAGACCGGTCCGGTAATAGACGTCGACGAAGTTGACCCCGCTCGCCGCGATGTCGATCAGTACCTCGCCGGGGCCGGGAACCGGGTCGTCGATCTCGGCCGGCTTGAGCACCTCCGGGCCACCGTTCTCGCTGATCACGATCGCGCGCATATCCAACTCCTCACGGCTTCGGGTTGATGGCATTCAACCCGATGTGTATCACCACTGTTCCCAGCGAAAATTGTGTGACACAGCGCCCCGGCCCGGGCTAGGTCAGTGCGTTCGCGCTCATTTCCCGACCGAGAGGTTGTCGTTGTGATGCCCGCGACCACGGGGGGACCCTGACTCAGAACTCGACGAACTCGAACGCGAACGCGAACAAGAGCACCTCGCGGCCTCGCGCCGCGCCCTCGCGGCGATGCGCGCCGACGTGCTCTCCCTGGAGGCGATGGGCGGCGACCCCGTCTCCACCGAGTTTCTCAAGGCCGACCTGTATCGACGCGCCGAGGCGCTGCGCGACCTGCCCGACACACCGCTGTTCTTCGGCCGCCTCGACAAGCCCGCGGAACGGCTGCACATCGGACGCCGCCACGTTCACGACGCGGCCGGCCACCCGATGGTGATCGACTGGCGGGCGCCGGTGTCCCGGGCGTTCTACAAGGCCAACCGCGCCGACCCGATGGGCGTACGGCTGCGCCGCCGCTTCGGCTTCGAGGGCGGCGCGCTGACCGCGTACGAGGACGAGGACCTGGCCGCCTCCGCACAACAGGGCGCGTCGTTCGAGAGCCATCTGCTCGTCGAGGAGATCGAGCGGCCGCGCGTCGGACCCATGCGCGACATCGTCGCGACGATCCAGCCCGACCAGGACGACATCGTGCGGGCCGAGCTGGCCGACACAGTGTGCGTCCAGGGCGCGCCCGGCACCGGCAAGACCGCCGTCGGCCTGCACCGGGTCGCCTACCTGCTGTACGCCCACCGCGAGCGGATCCGGCGGTCCGGCGTGCTCGTCGGCTGTCCGTCGTGCACGCCGCGGCGCTGCCGATCGAGCTCGGCGCAAGCGGGTAATGCCTTCCAGTTCTCAACAAATGCCGTACTGCTCTCGAAGAGGAATGAATCCTCTCTGTTGCGGTAGACCGATTCTGGGTAAACCAGACTTCCGGAAGATCAAGCGTTGTTACTGGTCGTGACTGGGCGGGGGCGGTCAGAAGGGAAAAGCGCCCCCATGGTTATGGATCCAGGCGAGGCGCGTGAGGCTCGCTCGGTCGAAGGCGAGGCACGAGAGAGCCAGATACGCAAGGCGGTCCTCGCGAGTGTGGTCGGGACCTCCATCGAGTGGTACGACTTCTTCCTCTACAACACCGCGGCCGCCATCGTCTTCAAGGACGTCTTCTTCCCCAGCTCGAGCGACTACGCGGGCACGCTGTCGTCGTTCGCCACGTACGCGGTCGGGTTCGCCGCCCGGCCGATCGGCGCGGCGATCTTCGGTCACTGGGGAGACCGGCTCGGCCGCAAGGCGACCCTGATCGTCACCCTGCTGCTCATGGGGCTGTCCAGCGCGCTCGTCGGGGTGCTGCCCGGCACCGAGTCGATCGGCGTGGCGGCCCCGATCCTGCTCGTCGTGCTGCGGATCCTGCAGGGCATCGCGGTCGGCGGCGAGTGGAGCGGCTCCGTCCTGCTGTCCATGGAGTGGGGCGACCGGCGCAGACGCGGGCTGTTCGCGAGCTGGCCGCAGATCGGCGTGCCGATCGGGCTCATCCTGGGCACCGGGGCGATGACCGCGATCTCGCTCACCTCCGCGGGCGACGAGTTCACGCGATGGGGCTGGCGTATCCCGTTCCTGCTCAGCCTCGTGCTCGTCGCGATCGGGCTGTGGGTGCGGCTGAAGGTCATGGAGACGCCGCTGTTCTCCGAGCTCGTGGAGAAGGCCGAGGTGCACAAGACCCCGGTGGCCGAGGTCATCAAGCGGCACCCGAAGGAGATCATCCTCAGCGCGCTGGTCCGTACCTCCGAGCAGCTGCCGTTCTACGTCTTCACCTCATTCGCGCTGACCTACATCCATAAGGATCTCGGGATGGCACAGGGCCTCGCCTTGGGGGCGGTGACGCTCGCGGCGTGCATGGAGCTGTTCGCGATCCCGACGGCCGGCCACCTCAGCGACAGGCTGGGACGAAAACGCGTATACGCCACGGGCTCGCTGCTGATCGCCGTGGTCGCGTTCCCGTACTTCCTCCTGATCAACACCGAGGTCGGGATCCTCGTCATCCTCGCCGTCATGCTGGCGCAGCTGCCGCACTCCATTCAGTACGGTCCGCAGGCGTCGCTCATCTCCGAGAGCTTCCCGACGAGCCTGCGGTACGGCGGGGCCGGCATCGGCTACCAGCTCGCCTCTATCGTGGCCGGCGGGCCGGCACCGCTGCTGGCGACGTGGCTGCTGCATGACTACGGCTGGTGGGCGATCTCTTTGCTGCTGATTCTTTCGTCGGTCATCACGCTGACCGCGGTGGGGCTGCTCCCCGACCGGTCCAAGATCGACATCTCCGACGAGACGGCGTACGCCACCACGGCCGCGTAGACCTTGAGTGGTCCTGCCGGCCGGGCCTCAGGGCTCGAAGCCCGGCCGGCAGGAATCGGGGGATAGCTGCCGGCGCGGCCCATGCCGCCCCGATGACCACGCGATCGACCTCGCACAGCGCCACGGCCGAGACGATGCCGGCCGCCAAGGCCCGCGCACCGCGCTCGAAGGCCGCGACCGCCATGGGATGCCCGGCCTTCGCCGCCGCCGCGAGCGCCGCGCCGTCCGGTATGTCGCTGGCCCAGCCCTGATCGAGCGCCCACCGCACCATGGCCGGGCCCGACGCGCGGATGACGTACAGCGGGACGACCGTGAACAGCGTGAGCGCGCCGAGGATCAGCACACGCGCCCAGCGCAGCCGGCGCGGCTCACGGCGCATAGCGCATCCGCCTCCTGTTCACCAGGAGGTACGCGGTGGTGACGATCAGCAGGAAGCCGAGCAGCAGCACCGACATCGCCGAGCCCTGGCCGAAGTTCCAGGTGATGAACGACGCGTTGTAGATGTGGATCGAGATCACGTCGGCCACCTCGGGCGGCCGGTCGAACAAGATGTACGCGGTGTTGAAGTCGTTGAAGGTCCACAGAAACAGCACCAGCAGCAGCACGCTGTTGACCGGGCGCAGCATCGGCAGGGTGATCGTGCGCAGCCGCCGCAGGAACCCGGCCCCGTCGATGTCGGCCGCCTCGTACAGATCGGTCGGGATGCTCTGCAGCCCCGCCGTGAGGGTCAGGAACGCGAACGGCCACTGCCGCCAGACTTCGACGACCACCAGCGCGACGAAGCTGTTGCCGCCCAGCAGCCAGAACGGATGGCCGTTCAGGATGTGCAGTTGGTCGGCGAGCACCGCGTTCACGATGCCGGTGTCGCGCTGGAACATGAACCGCCAGGTGATCACGGCGGTGAACAGCGGCAGCGCGTACGGCACGAGAAACAGCGTGCGCAGCGCCCCGCGTCCGCGGAACGGGCGCTGCAGCAACACCGCGGCGGTGAGCCCGAGCAGCCAGGCGCCGCCGAGGCTCACCGCGGTGACCGCGCACGTGATCAGGAACGAATGCAGTAGGTCGGCGCCGACCGGGCCGTTGAGGTCGACGGCCACCTTGTAGTTGGTCAGCCCCGCGAACGGCGCCGCCGTCCAGTTGCGGATGTAGAACTGTAGAACTGCGGGAGGTGCAGCAGGCTCATCCAGGCGCCGACCAGCATCGGCACGATGTGGATGGCCAACTCGAAGATCAGCGCCGGCACGAGCAGGGCGTACGGCAGGGCCGCACGGCCGAGGCGCCGTGCGGACCCGCGTCGTCCTGAGCCCGTCCCGAGCCGCCGCCCGGAGTCGCGAGCAGGAGAACCGACTCCGGGGTCAACGGCGGATGAACCGGCCCTTGCCGCCGACCTTGGCGAGGGTCGCGTCGTCGAAGTTGACGAAGGCGCCGGTGGCCTGCAGCGACGCCGACCAGGTGTTGCCGACGTTGAGCAGGTCCGGCCCCTGGCCGCTGGACGTGGCGGCGAGGATGCGGTTGAGCAGGTCGGGCCAGCCGATGACCTCGAGGTTGACCTTGATGCCCGTCTGCTGCTGGAACTTCTGCAGCTCGGGCCCGAGCACCTGCTTGTCCTGCTCGATGCTGCGGCCCTGGTTGCTGGCCCAGTACGTCAACGTCTCGGGGGCGGAGCCGCCGCCCTTGTCACCGGATCCGCCTCCGCAGCCGGCCATGCCGACCGCGAGGAGAGCGCTGGCGGCGAGCGCGATGAAGGCACGCGGTTTCACTTTCGACTCCCATCAGCCGTCCGTTCGGGCCGGCCCTCGGTCGAGCGCGTGCACCGATTAGAAGCAGTAAACCGGTTAAGCGTCAATGGGTTGTAACCGCTTTGAAACACGCTCGATGCGTGCGGCGCGTTCGCTCAGCGCGTGCGCTCACGCGGCGGGGCGGTGCTGCCCCGCGGCACCAGCACGGGCGTCGCGTTGCACGCGCTCTCGGCCGCCGCCCCGGCGACCAGATCGAGCAGCCGGCACGCGACGTTCGCGCCGTACGCGGCGATGTCGAGGCTCACCGCGGTCAGCGGCGGATGGACCAACTGGCACAGCACAGAGTCGTCCCACGCCACGATGGACAGCCGGTCCGGCACCGCGACACCCATCTCGGCGGCGACCGACAGGCCCGCCACCGCCATGATGTCGTTGTCGTAGACGATCGCGGTCGGCGGCTCGGCGGAGGCCAAGAGCGAGCGTGTCGCCCGGGCGCCCTGCTCGCCGGAATAGTCGGTGGTCACGGTGACCGCGGCCACGTCAAGCTCGTGGACTCTGGCCTCGAACGCCTCCGTCCGGACGGCGGTGTGCCACAGCTCCGGCAGCCCGGCCACGCGGGCGATCCTGCGATGCCCGAGCGCGGCGAGGTACTCCACGACCGACCGTACGGCGTCCATGTCGTTGTTCCACACTCCAGGGAGCCCGGCCAGCCCCTGCGGCCCGCCGATCACCATGGCCGGCATGCCGAGCTCCTTGAGCAGCTCGACGCGCGCGTCGTCGATGTGCAGCTCGACCAGGAAGATGCCGTCGACCCGGCGCTCGGCCCACCAGCGCCGGAAGCTGCCGAGCTGGGCCTCGCGGTCGGCGGTGACCTGGAGCAGCAGCGCCACGTCGCGGGCGGCCAGCTCGCCCTCGATGCCGGAGATGAGCTGGATGAAGAACGGCTCGATGCCGAGGGTGCGCGCGGGGCGGTCGACCACGAGGCCGAGCGCCCCGGCCCGCCCGTCGGACAGGGCGCGAGCCGCGCTGCTCGGCTGCCAGCCGAGCTCGTCGGCGATCGCCAGAATGCGGTCGCGGGTGGCCTGGGAAACCCCGGGGCGTCCGTTCAGCGCGAACGAGACGGCGCTCTTCGTCACCCCCGCCCGGCGGGCGATGTCCGCGATCGTCGGACGCTTCACCCCGGTACCTCCCCGACAAATCTGCTGAACCGGTTTTTCAAACCCTCGAAAAGAATAGCCCTATCTGCGCGAACGCCTACTGCCGTCCGCCCTCGCGACCGTCCGGTCAGGGCGCCAGCCGGAAGGGCGGGTACTGGTCGGTGAGCAGCAGGTACGCGTAGGCGGCGACGCGGTTCTGCCAGCGGCTCACGCCCACGACGAAGTCGAACATGCCGCGCGGGTACGTCCCGGTGAACAGAATGGCGAACCAGGCGATGATCACCACGACGAAGGCGGCGATGCCGAGGAAGAACAGCACGATGTAGTGCGGGATCGCCAGCAGCCACTTCACCAGCGGCAGCCAGCGGTTGAGGTCGCGCTGCGCATCCGGATACGGCACGTCCAGGTGCACGGCCTGGTGTTCGTCGGTCGACGGATACTCGTCTCGGAGCAGCAGGCCGTACGCGGTCACGCGGTTGGAGAAGCGGAGCAGCTCGAGGTTCCAGTCGTACCACCAGCGCGGGTACTTCTGCCGGAAGAGGATCATGAGCAGCGGTCCGAGGAACAGCAGACCGCCCGCCGTGGTGAACACCAGGATCACCCCTGTCCGGCCGTGCACGGAATAGGTGGCGCCGCTGACGGCGCCGAGCACGATGCCGATCGGGATGATCCACAGGAAGCGCAGGCCGGTGGTCAGCCGGTTGAGGGGACGGTCCGGATAGTCGACCGAGAAGGTCAGCGGATATCCGGGGACCGAGTCTCTGGGTTCTGGTGGGACATTCGTGGTCATGGTGTCTCCTGAGGCAAAGCTGGTTCCGTAACCCAACATTCCTCTTCGGAGAGCGGTTGAACCAGGTCAGATCGGCTTTGGCGGGTGGCCGTCAGTGGCCGGGACCGTCTGTGGTCGATCCACGGAACCGCTATCTGCCGAGCGGCGCGGACTGCCGGCGCGCCGCCGCGTGGCCCGGCGTTCCCCCGTCGGCGGGCTGGCAGATGATGAGCGCGAGGTCGTCGCGGAGCCCGCCGCCGGTGTGTCCGAAGAGCAGGGCGAGCAGCTCTTGCAGGGCGTCGTCGAGCGACGGCCGGGTCAGCGCCGCGCGGATGCGGTCGTCGATGGAGAACATCGCGCCGTGGCGGTTCCGGGCCTCGGTCAGGCCGTCGGTGTAGAACAGCAGCCGCTCGTCGGCGGCCAGCGGCACGCGGTGCAGCACGGGCTCCGGCTGCAGGCCGAGCGGCGGCTGCGGGTCCGGCGGGGTCAGCAGCTCGATCTGGTCGCCGACGCGCAGCGGCGGGTGGTGGCCGCAGTTGACCAACCGCACCTCGCCCGCGTCGAACTCGGCCAGCACGATGGTGACGAAGTCTTCGACGCCGAGGCTGCCGATGGTGCCGGCGTCGAGGGCCTCGGCGAGCCGGACGAGCTCGCTGTGGGTGTGGGCGTGGTCGCGGAACCGGCCGAGCACCTGGGCGGCGAGCTGGGTGGCCTGCAGGCCCTTGCCCTTCACGTCGCCGACGATCAGCCGCAGCCCGTACGGCGTGAGGACCACGTCGTAGAAGTCGCCGCCGATCAGGGCGTGCCGGCTGGCCGACCGGTAGTGCGCGGCGAGATTCATCCCGCCGAGCAGCGACGGGATCTGCCGCAGGATCACCCGCTGCGAGACCTGGGCGACCTCGGTGATGCGAGCCAGGGCGGCGAGCCGCTCCGTGCGCATGCGCGCGGTCACCGTGGCGAACCCACCGCCGATCGCCACGGTGACGCAGCTCAGCACCTGATCGGCCGTCACCAGCCGATGCGACGCCTCCAAGACGATCGCCAGCGTGAGCGCATAACAGGCGACCGCGCCGGTCACCTTGGCACTCAGCCGCGTGGCGGCGAGCAGCGGCCCGGCGATCAGCAGGCCGACGAAGGCGGTCCCACCGCCGAACGCCACATCGGCCGCGGCGACGATCCCGTCAATCGCCACCGCCGGCAGTATCGAGCTTGCGTTGAGGCGCACCCGTCCCTCCACCCTGAGCGAACCCAGTGGTGCATCCCGCGCCAATGCGTGGTGGTGACTGTCTCACGATCGGTGACATCTCGCCGCTGGTTCGGACAAACCGGTAAGGCCCCCGAGTCATCCCGAGCTCCCACCGCTCGCGTGCCAGAGTTTGCGCGGGGGATGCTTGACTGCACCGTCGGTGGGGGTGATGTCGGCGTACGGCGACAGCCGGTAGCCGTTGGCGTAGACGATGGGGAGCCCGCGCGTACGAGGCGTCCTGGGTCCCCGTGGCACGGCCATCGCCGCCCGCACCGCCTCGATGCCGCCAGTCTGCCACGCGTCGTGCAGCCGTACGAGGTCCCAGCAGGCGGTGGCGTTGAGCGAGACCGCGCGACCGCCGGTGCGGCGCAGCCGGCCCTGGATCACCAGCAGCCATGAGCCGAAGACGGTGGCCGCGCAGCGATCCTGGACCGACTCGAAGAACGTCGCGTCGACCGGACCGGTTGCGTCGTCGACCGTGGCGAAGATGACCCGCTGCCCGGACCGCACCGCCGGGGTCTGCGTGGCGATCTTGACGCCGGCGACCAGCACGTCGCTGTACGCCCGGCGGCCCAGTAGGTCGCGGGACCGTACGACACCGAGCGCGGCGAGCAGTTCGTCGTAGCAGCTCAGCACGTGCCGGGTCACGTCCATGCCGAGGATCTCCAGCTCCGCCTCGATCACCTCGGGGAGCGTCATCGCCGGCAGCTCCCCGGCCGGGACGTCCTCAACGACCTCCAGGCCCAGCTGTCCCGGGCCGACCGCGCCGTACCCGTCCGCCCGGGCCATCGCGCCGACCTGGCACATCAGATCCCGCCTGCCCACGCCGTCCGGCCGCGCGCCGGGAGGCGGGATGCCGTACAGCGAGTCGAACGAGCCGACCAGCGCGAGCCGCTCCGCCACCGGGCGGGACACCCGCGCGCGCTGCCAGAAGTCGCCCAGCGAACGGTACGGACGGCCGGCCGCGATGCGGGCCACCTCGGCCTCGCTGATGCCTTTGACCTCGGACAGCGCCACCCGGATGCCGTAGCCCTCCGCTACGGGCTCGACCTGCCAGGTGGCGGCCGAGCGGTTGACGTCGAGCGGCAGGATCGGCATCCCGAGACGCCTGGCGTCGTCGAGGATGGCGCGCTGCGGGTACATCCCCGGCTCGTGCGTGAGCACCCCCGCGTAGAACGCCGCCGGATGGTGCCGTTTCAGCCACGCCGACTGGTAGGTCGGCAGCGCGAACGAGGCGGCGTGTGCCTTGCAGAACCCGAAGGCGCCGAAGGCCGCCAGCACCGCCCACACCCGCTCGATCGTGGCCTCGTCGTAGCCGTTGTGCCGGGCCTCCGCGCGGAACCACGCCGCGACGTCCTCCCTGGTCTCCTCGTTGTCGGCGAGCTGGCGCCGCTGCCATTCGGCCACCGACAGGCCGCATCCCGTCATCGTGTCGAGGATCCGCAGCACCTGCTCGTGGAAGACCACCACGCCCTGGCTCTCGTGCAGCGCCTCGGCCAGATGGTCATGCGGATAGGCGACCCGGCGCCAGCCGTGCCTGGTCTCCAGGAACGGGGTGACCATGTCGGAGTTGACCGGCCCCGGCCGGAACAGCGAGATGTCGATGATGAGGTCGGCCAGGTTCGCCGGCTCCATCTTGGCCACCAGCTCCCGCTGCCCGGGCGACTCGATCTGGAAGCAGCCGAGGGTGCGGGCCTCGCGGATCATCTCGTACGTCGGTTCGTCGTCGACCGGGATCGCCTCCAGGTCGACCTCCTCGCCCGAGACGCGAGCGATCTCCCCGACGGCGTGCGCCATCGCCGACTGCATCCGCACCCCGATGACGTCGAGCTTGAGCAGCCCCATCTCCTCGACGTCGTCCTTGTCGTACTGGCTCATCGGGAAGCCGAGCAGGCTCTGCTCCACGGGGGTGCGGTCGCGCAGCGTCGCGTCGGACAGCAGCACCCCGCACGGGTGCAGGGCGACGTGCCGGGGCAGCCCGTCCAGCCGCTCGGCGATCCGGAAGAGGCCGGCCAGCCGCGCCTCGGCCAGGCCGGTCTGCCGCAGCTCGGGCAGGTCGCGCAGCGCCGCCCTGATCTGCCGGGCCCGTACGTGCGGGAACACCTTGGCGATCATGTCGATCTCGGCCGGCGGCAGCCCCACCGCGGCGCCGACGTCGCGGATCGCGCTGCGGGCCCGGTAGGTCTCCAGCATGGAGACGCAGGCCACCTGGTCGTCGCTGTATCGCTCGAAGATCGCCCGGTACGCCTCCAGCCGCCGCGCCGACTCGACGTCGAGGTCGATGTCGGGCAGGCCGTCCCGGGTGTCGGAGAGGAACCGTTCCATGATCAGCCCGTGCGGCAGCGGGTCGAGGTCGCCGATGCCGAGCAGGTAGTTGACGAAGCAGCCGGCTCCGGAGCCGCGGATCGCGCAGCGAATGCCGGACGACCTGATCAGCGCGGCGACATCGGCCACCACCAGGAAGTACGCGGCCAGCCCGCGCCGTTCGATGATGCCGAGCTCGTGTTCCAGCCGATCCTTCGCCCGCGGGTCGCCGTCATACCCGCGCCGGACGAGGCCGTCGATGCAGCGCGCCACCAGCTCGGCCATCGCGTTGCCGGCCACCCCGGGCAGGTGCGGCCGCCCCATGCCCAGGTCGCCATTGGGGTCCAGGACGCAGCGCGCGGCGAGCGCGGCGGTGGCGGCGAGCAGCCCGTCGGCGGCGTCGCGGTCGGGCCCGCAGATCAGCTCGGCGACCTGCGCCATCTCCTTGCCCGACTTGAGGTACGCCTGTCCGGTCCGGTCCTCGACGTGGCGGCGGTGCAGCGGCACGAGCTTGCGGGCCGCGTCGAGCACATGCGTCACCCGGCAGTCGGCGGGGTCGAGGTACCGGACGGCGTTGCTCAGCACGGCCGGGACGCCGGACTCCTTGGCGAGGGCGAGCATGCGGGCGGCGCGGTGCGGCTCGCCCTGGCTCTGGTGATCGACGATCTCGACGGCCACCTCGTCGACGCGGGCCCGCCAGGCCGCGAGCCGGGCGGCGGCGAGATCGAGGCGCCGCGCCGCCACCGCCCGCCCCACGTCGGACCCGGGGCCGAGCAGCACGACGAGTCCGGCGCCGTGCTCGGCGATCAGCTCCGGGCTCGTGACCGGGCCGCGCTCGAGCTCCCCAGGCCGTACGGACCGGACGCCGACGGTGGCCGCCCGCGGCCCGGACAGGTGGGTTGCGGTCACCAGCCCGCACAGGGACGCCCAGCCGCGTTTCCCGACGGCCAGCACGGCCACCCGCTCCCCGCCGGGCAGCCCGAGGTCGACCCCGACGATCGGGCGGATGTCGTACTTCTGGCAGGCCAGCACGTGCTTGACCACGCCGTACAGCCCATCGCGGTCGGTCAGCGCGAGCGCCCGCATCTCGAACTCGGCGGCCTGCCGGACGAGCGCCTCCGGCCTGGCGACTCCGTATCTCAGGGAGTACGCGGACGTGACCCGCAGATGGGTGAAGTGATCCATTACGAGTGCTCAGTCCCATGCGCGGGAGAGCATCCAGGTGCCGGTGGCCGCGTCGTAGCGCAGCTCGTACACGCCGATCTCCGTGTCGGGAGCGGCCTCGACCCGCCAGAACTCCCGCTCGCTCGCCGTCTCGGCCTCTTCCGGATGCTGCTCTCGCCACCAGTCACGCGTGGTGACCCAGTGCTCGAGCACTCGCCGGACCGTGTAGAGCCGACCCCGCCACACGAACCTGACCGGACGCCCCTCGACCGTCCACACGTCGATAGGGTCGCCGTAGACGCGACTCACCAGCTGCTCCCTGCCCTGAGTCCCTGGAACCGCCAGGGGGAAGGCAGGCGGTGCTGACGATTTCGAACATACGTTCGCCCGGCGATTTTCGCAAGTAGCACCAGAAGGTGATCAATTGGGCATTAGGGATCTTCGGCTGCGCCGGGTTCGCGCGGTTTATCTCGCCTGTTAACGTCTGGTCATGCTGCCCTGGTCAACCGATCTCGCCGGTCGCATCGACGAACACGTGATCACCAGCGAGCTGCTGCGGGACAACCCCCTCGGCGATCCGCATGAACGTCCTGTCTGGGTCTATCTACCGCCGGGTTACGACGCCGACCCCGATCGCCGTTATCCGAGCGTCTACGTGATCCAGGGATACACCGGCCACCTCGCGATGTGGCGCAACCGCATGCCGTACCGGCAACCGTTCCCCGAGACCGCCGACGCGGTGTTCGCCGGCGATTCGGCGCCGCCCGCCATCGTTGTTTACGTCGACGCCTGGACCGCGTACGGCGGCAGCCAGTTCGTCGACTCCCCGGGCACCGGCCGGTACCACTCGTACCTCTGCGACGAGGTCGTGCCCTGGGTCGACGCCCGCTACCGTACGCTCGCCGACCGCGACCACCGGGCGATCAGCGGCAAGTCCAGCGGGGGCTACGGCGCGATGATCACCCCGATGTTCCGGCCCGACCTGTTCGGCGCGCTCGCCACGCACGCCGGCGACGCGATGTACGAGTACTGCTACATCCCCGAGTTCGCGAAGGCGGTGCGCCACCTGCGCGGCTACGACGGCGACATCTTCCGCTGGTGGGACGACTTCCGGTCGCGCCCGTCCTTCACCAGGGACGGGGACCAGGAGCTGCTCATGATGCTGGGCGTGTCCGCGTGCTTCTCCGCCCGCGACGACGGCACGCCCGACCTGCCGTTCGACCCGGTGACCGGCGTGCTCCGCCCGGACGCCTGGCAGCGCTGGCTGGACCTCGACCCGGTACGGATGGTGCCGCGGTACGCCGACGCGCTGCGCTCGCAGCGGGCGATCTGGATCGACGGCGGCACCAAGGACGAGTGGTACCTCGACATCGGCGCCCAGGCGTTCCGGCAGGCCCTCGCCGACATCGGCGTCAAGGACGACGTCATCCAGTTCGAGCTGTTCGACTCCGGGCACGGCGGCATCGACTACCGCTACCCGCAGTCGCTGGCCTGGCTCTGCCACCGCATCAGCCCGTAGCGCCGCTAGACCCTACGGGGGTCAGCGGCGCGCGAACTGCAGGCGCGTGATGTGGAAGACGATCGCCATGCACAGGGTGGCGGCGAGCGCCTGCGCCGCGGCCCCCGCTAGCCCGATCTGCGCGGCCATGCGGGCGTCGGCGAGCGTGTCCATGCCGCCCGTACGGAACAGCTCGGCGAGCCCGATGGCACTGAGCAGGCTGATCCACCAGGCCGCGACGATCGCGGCGGCGCGGTAGCGGTCGGCGGGGCGGTGCGGTGCGCTGCCCACCCACACGTCGTGGATGAGCCGCGGCGGCAGCCACAGGTTGACCAACGGGAGCAGCCAGCCGGCCAGCACCCAGCCCGACGGGTAACGCCGTGCCGCCCCCGCCTGCTGGTGCGCCCGCCACAACCAGCCCAGAAAGAGCGCCCCGGTGAGCGCGGCCAGCACCGCGCCGACGAGGAAGACGTCGGCGTACGCCGTGAGTACCCGGCCGGTCGCCGTCGCGTCGTAGGAGTCGGCGGTGGTGGTGGCCAGCGGGCCGAACTGCCGGGCCAGCCCGACCCCGGAGCCGAGCGCCATGAACGCGTTGAAGCCGAGCAGCAGGAATACGGACAGGCCGAGCGCCCGGAAGTTGCGGCGGCGCGCCCACGCCCCGCACGCCGGGCAGCGGTCGATCTCGGTCGGGATGATGTCGCCGCACTCCGCACACGGCATAGTCCGCCCCCATGGGCTCAACGGTGGGACTTTGCGATCCGTTTCCCCAGATCCTACGCAGCGTTTGCGGATGTCCGCGGGGCAAGCCTCATCGGGCCGGACTCGGCCATCGACGGGGGAGCCGGCCCCTAGATCAGCTCGCGGACGGCCCGCAGGGTGGGCTCGTCCCTCACCCCGGCGATCAGCAACGTGGTGACCGGGCTGTCCAGCCACAGCTGCAGCCGCTCCTTGATCCGGCCGATCGGGCCGAGCAGCGAGATCGAGTCGGCGAGCTCGTCCGGCACCGCCGTGATCGCCTCCGCGCGCCGGCCGGACAGGAACAGCTCCTGCACCCGCTCCGCCTCCGCCGCGTATCCCAGCCGCCCGATCAGGTCGAGGTGGAAGTTGCGGTCCTTGGCACCCATGCCGCCGATGTAGAAGGCGAGCGGGATCTTGGCGAACTCCAGCGCGGCGGAAAGGTCGTCGGTGACGATCGTGGTCACGGTCGCCGCGATGTCGAAACCGGCGGGCCGGCCGGCCAGCGACGCGCCGAAGAGGGTGTCGATCTGGGCGGGGTCGACGAACAACGGCAGCCAGCCCTGCGCGATCTCGGCCGCCAGCGCGATGTTCTTGGGACCCTCGGCGCCCAGGTAGATCGGTATCTCCGGCCGCATCGGATGCACGATCGACTTGAGCGGCTTGCCGAGGCCGGTGCCGCCCGGGTACGGCAGGGGGTAGTGCGGGCCATCCGATGTCACCGGCTCTTCCCGCCGCCAAATGTCGCGCAAGACACGTATGTACTCGCGAGTGCGGGCAAGTGGCTTGGGGAAGGGCACCCCGTACCACCCCTCCACGACCTGTGGTCCGGAGGCGCCGATGCCCAGGATCAGCCGGCCGCCCGACAACGCGTCGAGCGTCAGCGCGTGCATGGCGGTCGCGGCCGGCGTGCGCGCCGACATTTGCACGACGGCCGTGCCCAGCTTGATCGTGGACGTGCGCGCGCCGTACCAGGCCAGCGCGGTGAACGCATCCGAGCCGTACGCCTCGGCGGTCCACACCGACTCGTATCCGAGCCGCTCGGCGGCGAGCACCGTCTCGGTCGCGTCGTCGGGGTCGCGCTGCCAGTAACCGACGTTGATACCGAGCCTCATCGCCCTCTCCCAAACGAGAACACGTTCTATCTATTCAATCAGAAAGGCAGCCCATGGCGGCCGTCGCGCCCGCCCCCTCGTCCACCGTCGTCACGCCGCGGTCGCTCGTGGCCGCCTGCTTTCTGAGCAACTTCGACCGGTTCACGGTAGGCCCGGTGCTCATCGCGGTGGCCACGGGCCTGCACGTACGGCTGGCCGCGACCACGGCGGTCGCCAGCGGATACGCCATCGCGTACGGCCTTTCCCAGCCCGTCTGGGGGCTGCTGTCCGACCGGCTCGGCCGGGTCCGGATCCTGCGCGGAGCGCTGATCGCGGCGGGCGTCACCGGGCTGCTCTCGGCGCTCATGCCGTCGCTGCTGCCGCTCGTCGTCGCCCGTACGGTGGCGGGCGCGTGCTTCGGCGCCATCATTCCGACGTCCCTCACCTACCTCGGCGACACGATTCCGGTGACGCACCGGCAGGGCGCGTTGTCGGACCTGATGTCGGCCCTGGGCATCGGCACGGCGCTGGCCACGACGTTCGGCGGGGTCGTCGCGCACCTTGCCGGGTGGCGATTCGTGTTCGCGCTGCCCGCGGTGGCAGCGCTCGTCGTGGCATTCGTGGTCCGCGGGCTGCCCGAGCCCCCCGCGTCCGGTTCGCCGGGCCCGCACCGGCGGCCGCTGGCCGTCGTGCTCCGGGAGCGGTGGTCATATGTCGTAATGGCGCTGGGCTTCGTCGAGGGCGCCGTGCTGCTCGGCTGTCTTATCTTCCTGGCCCCGGCGGCACAGGCGCGCGGCATGTCGGCCGCGTGGGCGGGCGCGCTCGTGGGGCTGTACGGCGTCGGCATCCTCGTGTTCACGCGGATCGTCAAGCGCCTGACCAGGCGGCGGCCGGCCTGGGCGCTGCTGACGGTGGGCGGCGTGCTGATGGGCACCGGCTACCTGGTGGCCGCCTTCGGGCAGGCAGCCCTGGCGATCGGCGCCACCGCCGTGCTGCTGGGCGGCGGCTGGGCGTTCATGCACTCCACCCTGCAGACGTGGTCGACCACCGTCACACCGGAGGCGCGCGGCAGCGCCGTCGCGGTGTTCGCCGCCGCCTTGTTCGTCGGCAGCGCGGTGGCCGCGGCGCTCGCCGGCCCGCTCGCGCAGAGCGGCCGCTACGGCCTGTTGTTCGGCGCCGCGGCCCTCACGACGATCCCGCTCACCACCGCCGGCGCTATTGCCCGCCGCCGTTACACGCCGCGTGGATGACGTGAGGGGATGAAGAATCCGCCGGGCCTGCGTCCGATTGCGTGCCCGGCGAGATGACGGTTAGTGATCGTGTCGGACGGCGGTCAGCAGCGCCTTCCACTCGCGGGGAGCGAACACCAAGGCGGGCCCGTGTGGGTCCTTGGAGTCGCGGACGGCGCGCCGGCCGGCGGATATCGCCGCCACTTCGACGCACTGGTCACCGCTACCGCTGTGGGTGGACTTACGCCAGATGGCGAGGCTGAGTTCGCGCTGGAGATTTTTCATGGCCACTACTCCTGTGCGACATCTGCAATGAGCTGAACCGACTCCTTCGGGGGCAACGCTGCGGTGGTGATGCGGCGGAAGCGCTCGATGTGCTGCCCGATTTCCTCGGCACTTTCGAGATAGACGTTACCCATAGTGCCTTCGACGTATGCGATATCGGGATCGGCCGGATCGGGATAAGAAAGCACGGTAAACCGGCCATCCAGGCCCGCATGCGCGCCGATTTCGTACGGTAGGACTTGAATCGTCACATTCGGCCGTTCGGCCGCGGCCACGAGCGCGCGTAGTTGCTCGGCCATGACGTCGGCTCCGCCCACGGGCCGCCGGAGCACGCCCTCGTCGATCACCATGTGCAGGCGCGGCGCGTCGGAACGATCCAGCAGACCCTGCCGGACCTTCCGCGCCGCCACTCGCCGGTCGATCTCGGACTCGTCGGCGATCATCCGCCCGGCGCTGATGACCGCACGGGAGTACGACTCGGTCTGCACCAGGCCGTGGATGAGGTGCGTGTCCCAGTTGCGGATCTGCGAGGCGCCGTCCTCGAGCGCGACGTACGAGCCGGTGAACACGTCGACATAGGCGGTCCACCAGCCGCGTTGCCGGGTCTCGCGGGCGAGCGTGATGAGGGCGTCGCGCTCCGGACTGGGGACGCCGTACAGATCGAGGAGGTCGGCCACGTCGCCGTGGCGGGGCCTGGTCTGGCCGGTCTCCAGCCGTGAGACGGTCGCCCGCGACCACCCCAGCCGGTCGGCGACCTCCTGCAGGGTGAGCTTCTGGTCCTCCCTCAGTCGCCGGAGCTCCCGGGCCAGGCGGCGACCGCGCACGGTGGGACGGTACGTCATGGAGACCTCACGGTGAGCTAGACGAACTTTGCGAAGGGAGTTGCAATATTGAGAATCTCAGCAGAGTCTTGGAGGGTATCTGTTCGGAAACACACTGTAACGAACCCCGCTTCAGCGTAGCGGCGGGCAGGGGAGGACCGCATGGCCTTGACCGCGCCGCACCCTGAATCCTGGGTCGGAAACTGGACCTGGCCATTGCCAGGCGACGCCTCGTGCGCGCGTCGCGCGCGCACCCTGGTGGTCGACACACTCGCTTCCCTCACCGTCCCGATCGACACGGTACGGGACGCCGAGCTCATGGTCAGCGAGCTGGCCACCAACGCGCTTCAGCACGCCGACGGGCACCAGCCGTACGAACTGTGGCTGGGCTCCACCGAGTCCGGTGAGCTGATCTGCGCGATCTTCGACACCCTCCGGATGCGCACCCTGACCGAAGCGGCCGCGGTGGAGGACTGTGACTTCGGTCGCGGCCTGGGCATCGTCGCGGCGCTGTCCAACGGGCGCTGGGGCATGTATCCCACATGGTCCCGGAGCGAGCCGCACGTGGCCGGCAAGGCGGTTTGGTTCGGCTGCCCGGTGACGCTGCCGTTCGCGACGATTTCGTGCCGGTCCGTTCAGTGTGCCCAAGGCCCCGACACGTTCGTCAACTCGCCTCATCGGCCTAGGTCAGGGCTGTCCTAGGTCGCCTTGGCGAGTGGCCGGCCGGTTTCGATGCCCGCGCGGGTGTGCGATGCTGGCCAGGCGATGGACGCGGAGGAACCCGGTGCGAATCCGGGGCTGTCCCGCAACTGTCACCAGGGAGTTCGCCTCTCCGTGCGAGCCACGGCAGACGTCGGAAGGCCGAGGGGCGAGCGCCGATCTGGAAGCCAGGAGACTCCGGCCGTCGTACGAAGCCACCACGGGCGTGGACACCCGAGGGAAAGGACGTACGGGGTTGATCGGCTACCCGTTCTCCGCGGTCGTCGGCATGGACGACCTCAAGCTGGCCCTCCTCGTCAACGCGGTCTCGCCGGGCGTGGGCGGCGTGCTCGTCCGGGGCGAGAAGGGCACCGCGAAGTCGACCATCGTACGGGCCCTGGCCGCGCTGCTACCCGACGTCGACGTCGTCGCGGAGTGCCGGTTCTCGTGCGACCCGGCGGCGCCGGACCCGCTGTGCCCGGACGGGCCGCATGATCCGCATACGGCGGCGGCCGACCGGCGACCGGCCCGGCTGGTGGAGCTGCCGGTCGGGGCGTCGGAGGACCGGCTGACCGGCTCCCTCGACATCGAGCGCGCGCTCACCGAGGGCGTCAAGGCGTACGAGCCGGGCCTGCTCGCCGCCGCTCACCGGGGCCTGCTGTACGTCGACGAGGTCAACCTGCTGCACGACCATCTCGTCGACCTGCTGCTGGACGCCGCCGCGATGGGCCAATCGTACGTCGAGCGCGAGGGCGTCTCGGTCCGGCACGCGGCACGGTTTCTCCTCGTCGGCACGATGAACCCGGAGGAGGGCGAGCTGCGCCCGCAGCTGCTCGACCGGTTCGGGCTGACCGTCGAGATCGCCGCCACCCGCGATCCGGAGGAGCGGGCCGAGGTCGTCCGGCGCCGGCTGCGCTTCGAGGCCGGCCCGGAGGGGTTCGCCGCGGCGTGGGAGCCCGTCGAGGCCGAGCTGGCGGATCGGATCGGCGCGGCCCGGCGGCGGCTGCCCGGCGTGGCGCTGACCGATACGGCGCTGCGCCAGATCACCGCGGTGTGCGCCGCGTTCGAGGTCGACGGGCTGCGCGCGGACCTCGTCACCGCGCGGGCCGCGATCGCGCTGGCCGCATGGCACGGCCGCGACGCCGTGGCCGCGGAGGACGTCCGGATCGCGGCCCGGCTCGCCCTGCCGCACCGGCGCCGCCGCGACCCGTTCGACGCGCCCGGCCTCGACCAGCAGAAACTCGACGAGGTCCTCGACGAACACGACGACGACCCAGATCAGCCGCCGCCCGATGACGACCCGGGTGGCCCGGGTGGCCCGGGCGGTCAGGGCTCGGACGGCGACGACCGGGACATCCCCGTGCCGGCTTCCGCGGACGGCCAGGGCGATCATGGTGCCGCCGGGGAGAGCCGGCCGGTGCCGGCGGCCGAGCCGTACCGGCCACAGCTGTTCACCGTGCCGGGCCTCGGCGCCGGCGCGCCCGGACGACGGTCCAAGGCCCGCACGCCGTACGGTCACACCGCGGGCGCCCGCCCCGGGTCCCGTGGCCTGCACCTGCCGGGCACGCTGCGCGCGGCGGCGCCGTACCAGCACGCCAGGGGCCGCTCCGGGCGCGGGCTCGTGCTGCGCGACGAGGACCTGCGCGAGCCGGTGCGGGAGGGCCGGGAAGGCAACCTCGTGCTGTTCGTCGTCGACGCGAGCGGCTCGATGGCTGCCCGGCAGCGCATGCGCGCGGTCAAGGGCGCCGTGCTGTCACTGCTGCTCGACGCCTACCAGCGGCGCGACAAGGTCGGGCTGATCACCTTCCGGAAAACGGCGGCCGAGCTGGCGCTCCCGCCGACCTCATCGGTCGAGGCGGGGGCACGCCGGCTCGACGCGCTGCCGACCGGCGGGCGCACCCCGCTGACGGCCGGGCTGCTGCGCGCCGCCGAGGTGCTCCGCGTCGAACGCCTCCGCGACCCGGCGCGCCGCCCGCTGCTCGTCGTGGTGACAGACGGCCGCGCGACGTACGGCCCGGACCCGCTGGCCGCGGCCGCCCTGCTGCGCGACGTGGCCGGCGTGGTGGTCGACTGCGAGTCGGGCCCGGTACGGCTGGGGCTGGCGGGCCGGCTCGGTGTGGCGCTCGGCGCCGACGTGGTCCGGCTCGCCGACCTCGAGGCGGGTGCCCTGGCGGGAGTGGTGCGAGACGTACGGGGGGCGGCCTAGATGCCCCAGGGCAAGCCGTCGTACGTGCCGGAAGACGGGCTGACCACACGGCAGCGGCGCAACCGGCCGCTGGTCGTCGTGCACACCGGGCCGGGCAAGGGCAAGTCGACCGCCGCTTTCGGGCTGGCGCTGCGCGCGTGGAACCAGGGCTGGCCGATCGGGGTGTTCCAGTTCGTCAAGTCGGCGAAGTGGCGCATCGGCGAGGAGCAGGCGTTGCGGGTGCTCGGAGCCTCCGGCGAGGGCGGCCCGGTGGCCTGGCACAAGATGGGCGAGGGCTGGTCGTGGATCCAGCGGCCCGGCACCGAGCCCGACCACGCCGCCGATGCCCAGGAGGGCTGGGCGCAGATCAAGCGTGATCTGGCCGCGGAGACGTACCGGCTGTACGTGCTCGACGAGTTCACCTATCCGATGAAGTGGGGCTGGATCCCGGTCGACGACGTGATCGAGACGCTGCGGACCCGGCCCGGGCAGCAGCACGTCGTCATCACCGGGCGCGATGCCGCGCCGGCGCTGATCGACTTCGCCGACCTCGTCACCGAGATGGGCAAGGTCAAGCACCCGATGGACCAGGGCCAGAAGGGCCAGAAGGGCATCGAGTGGTGAGCGTGCGTGAGACGCGCGGCGTGGGCTGGACCGTATCTCCCCGACCAACCGGCCCCGACCTACCTCCCGGGTCGCGCCGGGAGCTTTCGACCAGAACGACGAGGGAAGCCCGCGCCCAAAGCGCGTCGAACGCTGAGCGGGAAGCGCTGTGAGCGTGGCCCGGCTGGTGATCGCCGCACCGGCCTCCGGCAGCGGCAAGACGACCGTGGCCACCGGACTGATGGCCGCGCTGGCCGCGCGCGGTCTCGCGGTGTCGCCGCACAAGGTCGGGCCCGACTACATCGACCCCGGCTACCACACGCTCGCCACCGGCCGGCCGGGCCGCAACCTCGACCCCTGGCTGACCTCGGAAGACCTGATCGCCCCGCTGTTCCTCCATGGCGCGCGGGGCGCCGACGTGGCGGTGGTCGAGGGCGTCATGGGTCTGTACGACGGGGTGTCCGGCATGGGCGATTTCGCCTCCACAGCACACGTGGCCCGGCTGCTCGACGCTCCGGTCGTGCTGGTCGTCGACGCGGGTGCGGCGGGCCGTACGGTGGCGGCGATCGTGCACGGCCTGCGAACCTTCGGGGACGTACGGATCGGCGGTGTCGTCCTCAACCGGATCGGCTCCGACCGGCATGAGGAGGTCTGCCGTTCGGCGATCGACGAGGTCGGGCTACCGGTGTTCGGGGTGCTGCGTCGCCGGGACGACCTCGCCACGCCGTCCCGCCATCTCGGCCTGATCCCGGCGGCGGAGCGGCGCGCCGACGCCATCGGGACGGTGGACCGGCTGGGCGCCGTGATCGCCGAGTGCTGCGACCTCGACGGCCTGCTGGCCCTGGCCAGGTCCGCGTCGCCGCCGCCGGCCGCGCCCTGGGACCCCGCGCCCGTGGCCGCGGCCCCCGACGGCGGGGTGCGAGACGACGGGGTGCGAGACGACGGGGCGCGAGACGACGGGGCGCGAGACGGCGGGGCGCGAGACGGCGGGGCGCGGCCGGTGGTGGCGGTCGCCGGGGGCGCGGCGTTCACCTTCGGCTACACCGAGAACGCCGAGCTGCTCACGGCCGCCGGAGCCGAGGTCGCCCGGTTCGACCCGCTCCGCGACGAGGCCCTGCCGGAGGGCACCCGCGGTGTCGTTATCGGCGGCGGGTTCCCGGAGATGTACGCCGCCGACCTATCCGCCAACGAGCCGCTCCGTACCCAGATCGCCGCTCTCGGGCCGGCCGTCCCGGTGTACGCCGAGTGCGCCGGGCTGCTGTATCTGACCAAGGCGCTCGACGGGGTGCCCATGTGCGGCGTGCTCGACGCGACCGCGACGATGACCTCCCGGCTGACCCTCGGGTACCGGTCCGCGGTCGCCGTCTCCGACTCGGTCGTCGCCCGCGCCGGCGAACGGGTGCGCGGCCACGAATTCCACCGTACCGCCGTGACGCCTGGCTATGGGGCGCGTCCCGCGTGGCAGTGGTCGCCCGCGGGGCCCGAGGGTTTCACCACGGGATATTGCCTTGCGTCGTACCTTCATCTGCATTGGGCTGGGAACCCTCAGCTGGCTACCCATTTCCTGGAGGCCTGCGGATGAACGGGGTGAGCGACCAATGAATTTCGACTCCGGCGTCATTTTGACCACCAAGCGGCTGACGCTGCGTCCGTTCGAAGAGGACGACGCGGCCGACGTCGCCGAGGCGGTCAAGGACGCGGAGATCCGGCGCTGGATGGCCTGGGCGCCGGACCACACGCCGGCCCAGGCTCGCGACTGGTGCATGGTCCACGCGCACGCCGGCCCCGAGGACCAGGTCAATTTCGCGATCGTCGCGAACGGGCGGTGCAGCGGCGCGATCGGCCTGAACCGGGTCTCCTGGAGCACCGGCCGGGTCGAGATCGGCTATTGGGTCGCTCCGTGGGCGCGGCGACGCGGCTACGCCGTCGAGGCCACCTCCGCGGTCGCCGCGTACGCCTTCGAGAAGGGCCTGCACCGCGTCGAGCTGCTGGCCGCGACCGGCAACGCCCCCTCCCAGCGGGTCGCGGAGCGGGCGGGGTTCACCCGCGAAGGCGTGCTGCGCGAAGTGCTGGTCGTGCCGGGCGGCCGCGCCGACGGCGTCCTGTTCAGCCTGCTCCGCGGAGATCTGCGATGAGCGAGCCGCAGGCGCGCGGTGCGCGCTGGACTGACGAGGGAGGAACGACTGACGAGGGAAGCGCGCGCCCAGAGCGCGCCGAGGCTGAGCGGGAGACGCTGCGGCTGGTGGGCGTGGGCGTGGGGCCCGGCGATCCCGAACTGGTGACGGTACGGGCCGTACGGGTGCTGCGGGAAGCCGACCTGACCCTTGTGCCCGTGCTCGACGTGGACCAGCCCGAGCCGGGCCGTGCCGAGTCGGTCGTGCTCGCCTATACCGACCGGGCCGAGCGCGTCGCGTTCGCGCTGTCCGACCGGGGCGGGGTGACCGAGCGCCGGGCCGCCGCCTGGGACGCCGCCGCCGACCGGGTCGTCCGCGCCTTCGCCGCTGGCGCCGAGACGGTCGCGTTCGCCACGATCGGCGACCCCAACGTCTACTCCACCTTCACCTACCTGGCGCAGACCGTACGAACCCGTACCGATGGCGTCCTGATCGAGACCGTGCCGGGCATCACCGCGATGCAGGACCTGGCGGCGCGCTCCGGCACAGTGCTCGCCGAGGGTGCCGAGTCGCTCGGCCTGGTCACCCTCACGGCCGGAGCGCAGCCGTTCCGGACGGCGCTGGAGTCGTACGACACGGTCGTGGCATACAAGTTCGGCTCGGTCGCCCGCGACATCGTGGCGGCGCTCAAGGACGCCGGCCGGCTGGACGACGCGGTGTACGGCGCCCGGCTCGGCCTGCCCGGCGAGGACGTACGGCCGGCCCGTGACATCAGCGGGCCCGTTCCGTACCTGTCCACCCTGCTCGTCCCGGGCCGCCGCACGACTCGAGGGGGGAAGCTGTGACGGCCGGAAAGGTCGTTTTCGTCGGGGCGGGGCCGGGCGCGGCGGATCTGCTGACGTTCCGGGCCGCGCGGGCGATCGCCGCGGCCGACGTGGTGATCTGGGCGGCCAGCCTGGTGCATCCGGACGTCCTCCAGCACGCGCGCGCCGATGCCGAGATCGTCGACTCTGCGCGGCTGCCGATGGAGGGGGTCGTCCCGTACTACGAGCGGGCCGCCGCCGAGGGGCTGACGGTCGCCCGCATCCACTCCGGCGACCCGGCGCTGTGGGGGGCACTGCAGGAGCAGCTCGACCAATGCGACCGGCTCGGCCTGGACACCGAGGTGGTCCCAGGCGTATCGAGCTTCAGCGCGGTCGCGGCCGCCGTCCGGCGCGAGCTGACCATCCCGGAGGTCGCCCAGTCGGTGATCTTGACCCGGCTGGGCGGCGGCAAGACCCCGATGCCGCCGGGGGAGGAGGTCGGCGAGTTCGCCCGGCACGGCACGACGATGGCGGTGTTTCTGTCGGCGGCGCGGTCGCGGCAGCTACAGGACGAGCTGCTCGCCGGCGGGTACCCGGACGACACCCCGTGCGTGGTCGCCTACCAGTGCACCTGGCCGGACGAGCTGATCGTCCGGTGCCCACTGGCCGAGCTGGCCGACACGATCAAGGCGCACCGGCTGTGGAAGCACACGCTCGTGCTGGTGGGGCCCGCGCTGGCGGCGGGCGGCACCCGGTCGCACCTCTATCATCCGGGGCATTTCCACGGCTTCCGGCGGGCCGATCGGGCCGCCCGGGCCGAGCTCCGCAAGGAGCGCGATCATGAGCAGGCCCGTCGCCATGACTGAGCCGCCCGTGCCGTACGAGCCCGACCTGCCGCGCACGATGAAGGTGCGCAAGCGGGCGCTGCGGCCGGGCTGGACGACCGGCACCTGCGCGGCGGCGGCGGCCAAGGCCGCGGCGGCCGCGCTGGTCGCGCAGAAAGCACAAGAGGTCGTCGAGGTGGCCTTGCCGTCGGGGCAGCGCGTGACGTTCGCGGTGGACTCCTGCTCGTACGGGACGGAGCGGGCCGAGGCCGTCGTGGTCAAGGACGCGGGCGACGACCCCGACGTGACCCACGGGGCGCACCTGACGGCGACCGTGTCGTGGCGTACCGAGCCCGGCGTGGAGCTGGACGGCGGCGAGGGCGTGGGCGTGGTGACCAAGCCGGGCCTCGGGCTGGAGCTCGGCGGCCCGGCGATCAACCCGGTACCCCGCCAGATGATCACGCAGGCGGTCACCGAGGTCGTCGCTGAGCGCGGCGTCAAGGTCGTCATCTCGGTGCCCGAGGGCGAGGCGATGGCCCGGAAGACCACGAACAGGCGGCTCGGCATCCTCGGCGGCATCTCGATCCTCGGCACCACCGGCATTGTGCGGCCGTTCTCGACGGCGTCGTGGCGGGCCAGCGTGGAACAGGCGGTCGCGGTCATGGCCGCGCAGGGCGAGACCACGCTGGTGCTGTGCACCGGCGGCCGCACCGAGCAGGGCGCGATGGCGCTGCTGCCGAACCTGCCCGAGGTGTGCTTCGTCGAGGTCGGCGACTTCACCGGGGCCGCGCTGCGGCAGGCGATGACGCACGGGCTGCGGCAGGTGGTGTTCGTCGGCATGATCGGCAAGCTCACCAAGCTCGCCGCCGGCGTGCTGATGACCCACTACACGCGCTCCAAGGTGTCCACCGAACTGCTCGCCGAGATCACCGCGGACTTGAGCGGATCGCCCGAGGCCGTTGCCCAGGTGGCGGCGGCCAACACGGCGCGCCATGCGTACGAGCTGTGGGAGGCGGCCGGGCTGCTCGGCCCCTGCGGCCGGGAGCTGTGCCGCCGCACCGCCGACGTGCTCGAACGCTTTACCGACGGGGCGATCGCCGCCCAGGTCGTGCTGGTCGACTTCACCGGCAAGCGCATGGCCGCCATGTACGGACGGCTGCCCCGATGACGATCTCGGTGATCGGGTACGACGGGTCGCCACTGTCGGACCGGGCGGGCGACCGACTGGCGGCGGCGACGCTGGTCGTGGGCGGGGCGCGGCACCTCGAGGCGGCACGACCGCCGAAGGATGCCCGGCAGATCGTCATAGGCGACGTGCCCGCGGCGCTCGACGAGATCGACGCGGCGGCCGACGGGCACGTCGTGGTGCTGGCCAGCGGCGACCCCGGCTTCTTCGGAATCGTCCGGGCGCTGCGCGAGCGGGGCCGTACGGTCGAGGTCATCCCGGCGATGTCCTCGGTGACCCAGGCCTTCGCCCGGGCCGGGCTGCCGTGGGACGACGCCCTCGTGGTCAGCGCGCACGGCCGCGAGCTGCGGCGGGCCGTCAACGTGTGCCGCGCGTACGGCAAGGTCGCCGTGCTGACCGGGCCGGGGGCCGGACCGGCCGAGCTGGCCCGCGAGCTCGCTCCGCAGGCCCCCCGGACGTTCGTCGTCTGCGAGGACCTCGGCGGGCCCGCCGAGCGCGTCGAGTGGTGCCGGCCCGCCGATGCCACGACGCGCACCTGGCGGGACCCGAACGTCGTGCTCGTCCTCGACGAGCGGCGGGGGCGCGGCAAGGGCTGGCTGGCGGGACCCGGAGCCGGGCCGGCCGCGTGGGCGCTGCCCGAGGCGGAGTTCGAGCATCGCGACTCCATGGTCACCAAGGCCGAGGTGCGCGCGCTCGCGCTGGCCCGGCTGGGTCCGCGGCTCGGCGACATGGTGTGGGACGTCGGGGCGGGCAGCGGCTCGGTGGCCGTCGAGTGCGCCCGGTTCGGCGCCGCCGTGATCGCGGTCGAGCGCGACGAGGAGGCGTGCGCCCGGATCCGCCGCAACGTCCAGGCCCACCACGTCAAGGTCGCGGTGTGCCGCGGCGCCGCCCCGGACGTGCTCGGCCACCTGCCCGATCCCGACACGGTGTTCGTCGGCGGCGGCGGCCCCGAGGTCGTTCGGGCGTGCGCGGCGCGGGCACTGCGCGGGGTGGTCGTCGCGCTGGCCGCCGTCGACCGGGTGCGGCCCGCGTCCGAGGCGCTGGAGCAGGCCGGGTTCACGGTCGAGGCCGTCCAGCTACAGGCCAACCGGCTGGTCCCGCTGCCGGACTCCGCGCAGCGATTGGCCGCGACCAACCCGGTCTTCGTCATCTGGGGGACCAAGTGATCGCCGTGGTGGCGGCCACGGCGAGCGGGCGCACGGCGGCGGAGGCGCTGGCGGCGGCCTGGCCGGACGAGGTGCGGATCGTCGCGGCGGAACGGGTCGGCGACGCACTCGCCGAGGCCTGGCGGACCTGCGACGCCGTGGTGAGCCTTCTCGCGGTCGGCGCGACGGTACGGATCCTCGCGCCGCTGCTGGGCGACAAGACGACAGACCCCGCCGTGGTGTGCGTCGACGAGGCCCGGCGATACGCGGTCGCACTGCTCGGCGGGCATTACGGGGCGAACCGGCTGGCCGCCCGGGTGGCCGAGGTGCTGGGCTGCGAGCCCGTCGTCACCACGGCCAGCGACGCCGCCGGGGTCACGCCGCTGGACACCTTCGGCGCCGACCTCGGCTTCACGATCGAGAACCCGGGCGCGCTCGCTTCCGTGGGCGCGGCGCTGCTCAGCGGCGAGCCGGTGCGTCTCGTCGGCGGCGACGGCTGGCCGCTCCCGCCGCTCCCGCCCAACGTCGTGTCGTCCAAGGACGCGCGGGACGGAGAGGCCGCGCGGGACGGAGAGGCCGCGCGCACCGGTGACGGTGGGCGCGGCGGAGACCTCGGACCGGGCGGCCCCGGCGCGGCCATCGTGATCAGCGATCGCCGCGACCCAGTCCCGGCGGGGTCGGTGGTCTACCGGCCGCCATCGTTGGTGATCGGGGTCGGGTCGGCTCGCGGCGTCGCGGTCGCGGAGGTCGACGGCCTGATCGAGGAGGCGCTGGCGGCCGCCGGCCTGCACCCGGCGGCGCTGCGATGCCTGGCGACGGTCGACCGCAAGGCCGGCGAGCCGGGCATCGTCGCCGCGGCCGCCGGACGTGGCCTGCCGCTCGTCACCTTCCCGGCCGGCCTGCTCGCCGAGGTCGACGTACCGAACCCGTCCGAGGCCGTCCGCACGGAGGTGGGCACCCCGAGCGTCGCCGAGGCCGCCGCCCTGCACGCCGCCCGGTCGTACGGCCGCGGCGCCGAGCTCGTCGTCGAGAAGCGCAAGTCGGCGAACGCCACCGTCGCGGTGGCCCGGCTGCGGCCGCGCGGGCGGTTGTCCATCGTCGGTATCGGGCCGGGCGCCCGCGACCTCCTCGCCCCCCGCGCGGTCGCGGCGCTGCGGCGGGCGGCGGTGGTCGTCGGGCTCGGCCAGTACGTCGACCAGGTGCGCGATCTCTTGCGGCCCGGCACGCGCGTGCTGGCAAGCGGGCTCGGCCAGGAGGAGGAGCGGGCCCGTACGGCGGTGGCGGCGGCGTCGGCGGGGCAGGCGGTCGCGCTGATCGGCTCCGGGGACGCCGGGGTGTACGCCATGGCCGGACCGGCACTGGAGCTGGCCGGCGGGGACATCGACGTGGACGGGGTGCCGGGCCTTACGGCGGCGCTGGCGGCGGCGAGCCGGCTCGGCGCCCCGCTCGCCCACGACCACGCGTACATCTCGCTGTCCGATCTGAACACGCCCTGGGAGATCATCGAACGCCGGGTCCGGGCGGCGGCCGAGGGCGACTTCACGGTCTGCCTCTACAACCCGCGCAGTCGTACGCGCGACTGGCAGCTGCCCAAGGCGCTGGCCATCCTGGCGGAGCACCGGCCGCCCGAGACGCCGGTCGGGTACGTCCGGAACGCCTTCCGGCCGGGCGAGACGACGACGCTCACCACGCTCAGAGACATCGATCCCGCGGCGATCGACATGTTCACCGTGGTGATCGTCGGGTCGAGCCACAGCCGTACGGTGGCCGGCCGTTTCGTGACTCCGAGGGGGTACCCGTGGACGTCAGGGTGACCGGCCGCTGCCGGGGCTGCGGGGCCTGCCTGCTGACCTGTCCCGAGCACGCGATAAGGCCGCATGGGGAACCGTTGACGGTCCTCGAAGACCGCTGCACCGGCTGTCTCGAATGCGTCGAGGTCTGCCCGGTCGACGCGATCGAGGAGATACGGACCCGATGAGAGACGTCCATCCGATCGAGGCACGGTCATACGAGATCCTGCGCGACCGCGTCGACCTGTCGGCCCGGCCGCCGCTGTGGCGGGCGGTGGCGGAGCGCGTGATCCACGCCAGCGCCGACCTGGAGTACGCCACCGACCTGGTCGCCGCGGAGGACCACCTGCGGCTGGGCCTGGCCGCCCTGCGGAGCGGCGCGCCGATCGTGGCCGACGTGGCCATGGTCGCCGCCGGCATCACCGGCCGCGAGGCCGTCTGCCGTGTGGCCGACCCGGCGGCGGCCGGCCTGGCCCGTACGGCCGGGATCACGCGGTCCGCGGCCGCGATCAGGCTGGCGTACCCCGATGTGGGGCCGGGTGCGGTGTGGGTGGTCGGCTGCGCGCCCACCGCGCTCGCGGAGATCAATACGAGCGACTTCGCGCCTGCCCTGGTCATCGGGCTGCCGGTGGGTTTCGTCGGCGCCGCGGAGGCAAAGCGGGCGCTGCGCGACAGCGGGCTGCCCGCGCTCAGCAACGTCTCGGCGAAGGGCGGCTCGGCGGTCGCCGCCGCCGCGCTCAACGCACTGCTTTACTACGAGGGGACCTGATGACCGAGCCGTTGTTGGTGGTGGGGCACGGGACTCGTGACGACGAGGGCGTGGCCGAGTTCGGCAAGTTCGTCACCCGGCTCCAGGGCCGGCTGCCCGTCGATGTGGCGGGCGGGTTCATCGAGCTGTCGGAGCCGCCGCTGACGGAGGCCGTCGCCGATCTCGTGGCGCTGGGCCATCGCCGGGTCGCCGCCGTCCCGCTCGTGCTCGTCTCGGCCGGGCACGGCAAGGGCGACATCCCCGGCGCGATGGCCCGTGAACAGGCCAGACACCCGGGCCTGCGGTACGCCTACGGCCGTCCGCTCGGCCCGCACCCGACCCTGCTGGCGCTGCTGGACGAACGCCTCACCGCTGTCCTGCCCGCGGCCGAGCGGGCCGGCGCGGCCGTGCTGCTCGTCGGCCGTGGCTCCACCGACCCCGACGCCAACGCCGAGGTCTGCAAGGTGGCCAGGCTGCTGTGGGAGGGCCTGTCCAAAACCCAGGGCCTGGGCGCGGTGGAGACCGCCTTCGTTTCGCTGGCCGCGCCGGGCGTCGCGGACGGCCTCGAGCGGTGCCGCCGGCTCGGCTTCCGGCGCGTCGTCGTACTCCCGTACTTCCTGTTCTCCGGGGTGCTGCCCGATCGGGTGCGCGCGGACGCGCGGGCGTACGCGGCGGACCATCCCGAGGTGGACGTCCGGTGCGCCGAGGTGATCGGCGACTGCGACGGCCTGGCCGACCTGGTGGTCGAGCGCTACCACGAGGCGCTGGTCGGCGACATCCGGATGAACTGCGACACCTGCGCCTACCGGGTCGCGCTGCCGGGCTTCGAAGACCGCGTCGGCGCCCCGCAACTGCCGCACCACCACCCCGCCGACCCCGCTCACGGGCACCAGCATGAGTGCTGAGGTGATGTACGACCTCCGGCACCATGGGGACGCGGAGGTCGGGCCCGGCCTGGTCGATCTCGCCGTGAACGTACGGCCCGGCACGCCGCCGCCGTGGCTGGCCCGGATGTTGCGGGACGCCCTCGCCGGCCTGGCCGCCTACCCGGACGACGCGGCGGCGCGTACGGCCGTGGCCCGCCGGCATGGCCGCGACCCGGCCGAGGTGCTGCCGACGGCGGGCGCCGCGGAGGCGTTCGTGCTGCTGGCCCGGACGCTGCGGCCGCGCCGGGCGGTCGTCGTCCATCCACAGTTCACCGAGCCGGAGGCGGCGTTGCGGTCCGCCGGCCACCGCCCCGATCGGGTGCTGCTGAGCGGCGACTTCCGGCTCGAACCTGTGCCGGACGACGCCGACTTGGTGCTCATCGGCAACCCGACCAACCCCACGTCCGTCCTGCATCCCGCCGCCGAGATCGCGGCGCTGGCCCGTCCGGGCCGCACCCTGGTGGTGGACGAGGCGTTCATGGACTGCGTGCCGGGCGAACCGGAGAGCCTGGCCGGCCGGCGGCTGCCGGGCCTCGTCGTGGTGCGCAGCCTGACCAAAACGTGGGGCCTCGCCGGGCTGCGCGCCGGCTACGTGCTGGCCGAGCCGGAGCTGATCGCGGCGCTGGCCGAGGCGCAGCCGCTGTGGTCCGTCTCCACGCCCGCGCTCGTCGCGATCGAGGCGTGCAGCGCGCCGGAGGCCGTACGGGAGGCGGCCGAGTGGGCCGCGGACCTCGCCGTCGAACGGGAGCGGCTCGCGGCTGACCTCACGGCGCTCGGCCCCCACGTGGTGCCCCGAGCGCGCGCGTCGTTCCTCTGCGTCCGCACGCCGGGCGCGGACGCCGTACGGGTGTCGCTCCGGGCACACGGGTACGCCGTACGGCGTGGTGACACCTTTCCCGGGCTGGGGCCCGACTGGCTCCGCGTCGCCGTACGGGACCGGGCGACCAACGCCGCCTTCGTGAACGTGCTCGAGCAGGTGCTCGCCGAACGGGGCGCCGCGGACTCATCGGAAGGGAACCCATGAACCTGATCCGGCAGACCATCGACGCGATCCGGCCGCTGGACGAGGCGGCGATGGCCCGGGCGCGCGAGCACCAGGACCGGCTGACCAAACCGAAGGGCGCCCTCGGCGTGCTGGAGGAACTGTCCGTACGGCTGTCCGGGCTGGCCGGGGAGTGCCCGCCGCCGATTCCGCAGCCCGTCGCGGTCGCCGTGTTCGCCGGCGACCATGGCGTCCACGCCCAGGGCATCACCCCCTGGCCCCAGGAGGTGACCGCCCAGATGGTGGCGAACTTCCTGGCCGGCGGGGCCGTCGTCAACGCCTTCGCCGGACAGGTCGGCGCGACGGTCACCGTCGTCGACGTCGGTGTCGCGGCCGACCTTCCCGGCGCGGACGGCCTGCTCGCGCGCAAGGTGGCGTACGGCACGGCCGACATGACCCAAGGCCCGGCGATGACGACCGAGCAGGCCCGGAGCGCCGTCGAGACCGGGATCGAGGTGGCGCGCGACCTCGTCGCCGCCGGGAACCGCTGCCTGATCACCGGCGACATGGGCATCGCGAACACCACGGCGTCCGCGGCCCTGATCGCCGTCCTCACCGGGCGCGACCCAGCCGACGTCACCGGCCGGGGAACCGGCATCGACGAGGCCACCTACCACCACAAGATCGACGTCGTCCGCGCCGCCCTCACCCGCCACGCCGCCGTCGGCACCGACCCGATCGCGGTCGTCGCGGCCGTGGGCGGGCTGGAACACGCCGCGCTGGCGGGCTTCCTACTGGGCGCCGCCGCCCAGCGGGTGCCGGTGGTGCTGGACGGCGTGACGGCGGGCGCCGCCGCGCTTGTCGCGCACGCCCTCGCCCCGGACGTGCTCGGCGCCTGCGTCGCCGGGCACCGGTCCGTCGAGCCCGGCCACACCGCCACCCTTGCTCACCTGGGCGTACGGCCGCTCGTCGACCTGGAGCTGCGCCTCGGCGAGGGTACCGGCGCGCTGCTTGCCCTGCCGCTGGTCCAAAGCGCCGTACGGGTTCTCCATGAAGTCGCGACCTTCGACGCCGCCGGAGTGACGGAGAAGGACGCTGGTCGTTCCGCATCGAAGCCCGAAGCCGAGTACCTTTAGTGCACAAACATCCGAATGCGTATTCACAGGCCCGTAACCCGCCGCGCCGACCTGCGGAGACGAGGACGAGGCCGGTCCGTACCCGAGGCGGAGCGGCGCGCGGAGCGGGCCGGTGAGTAGGCCACCGAATCACCAGGAGAGCGCACCCGTGCCCCCGTACCTGCTAGGCCTCCGGCTCACCGGGCGACGCGTCGTCGTCGTGGGCGGCGGTCGCGTGGCGCAGCGCCGTGTTCCGGCGCTGCTGGCCGCGGGTGCGCACGTGGTGCTCATCGCCCCCCAGGTGACCCCGGCCCTGGAGGGCCTGCCGGTCGAGTGGCACGCCCGGCCGTACCAGCGCGGCGACTGCGCGGGCGCCTGGCTCGTCCAGGCCTGCACCGACGACGCGAAGGTCAACGCGGCGGTGGCGGCGGAGGCCGAGGCCGACCACGTCTGGTGCGTACGGGCCGACGACGCGGAGGCCTCGGCGGCCTGGACGCCGGCCGCCGGCCGTGTCGACGAGGCCCATGGGAGCCTGGTGGTCGGCGTGCTGGCGGGCGGCGATCCGAGGCGCGCCGCCGGCATCCGCGACGCCGTCGTCGACGGGCTGCGCGACGCCACCTTGGAGGCCCGGCATTCCCGGCACAAGCCGCACGGCGTGGCGCTGGTGGGCGGCGGCCCCGGCGACCCTGGACTGATCACCGTACGAGGCCGCCAGCTGCTGGCCCAGGCCGACGTCGTGATCACCGACCGGCTCGCGCCCCGAGTACTGCTGGACGAGCTGGCGCACGACGTCGAGGTGATCGACGCCGCCAAGATCCCGTACGGCCGGTCGGTGACCCAGGACCGCATCAACGAGCTGCTGGTCGAGCACGCCCGGCAGGGGAAGTTCGTGGTCCGGCTCAAGGGCGGCGACCCGTTCGTGTTCGGCCGCGGTGCCGAGGAGGTGCTGCACTGCGCCCGGCACGGGGTTCCGGTCACCGTCGTGCCCGGCATCACGAGCGCGACCGCCGTACCGGCCGCCGCGCAGGTTCCGGTCAGCCATCGCGGCGTCGCGCAGGAGTTTCACGTGGTCTCCGCGCACGCCGCGCCGGACGCTCCCACTTCCACGGTTGACTGGGAGTCATTGGGCCGCTCGCGAGGAACTCTCGTACTGCTGATGGCGGTCGAGCGAATGCGCCGCATAGCGGACACACTGATGCGCTATGGTCGGTCGTCTGACACGCCTGTCGCGGTCATCCAAGACGGTACGCTGCCAGATCAGCGAACCCTGACCGCCACCCTGGGCACGGTGGCGGACGCGATGTCGCGCGACGGGGTGCGGCCCCCAGCGATCGTCGTCGTCGGAGAGGTCGTGCATGTGGCACGGGAGATTGACAGTCTGAGAGCGAATATGGGACGGGATCCGTGACACCCCCTGCGGATCAAGGCGTGACCAAGGCCGCGCAGCAGGCAGGCCATGCCGACCTCGAACGTGTCCTGATCGAGCTGCGCGATCAGGTCGAGGCGTTCCGGTTCGTCCTGCAGGCGCCTGGGGTCGATGCCGCCAAGGCCGCCCAGCTGGAAATCCGCAACCAGCTCGACGACTACGTCCTGCCCCGGATCCGCGGCGAGGGGGCCCCGCTGCTCGTCGTCCTGGGCGGCTCGACGGGAGCCGGCAAGTCCACCCTCGTCAACAGCGTGGTGGGGTCTCGGGTGAGCGCTACCGGCGTGCTCCGGCCGACCACGAGCAGCCCGATCCTCGTGTGCCATCCGGACCACGCCGAGTGGTTCATGGGCCCGCACATCCTGCCCGGCATGGGCCGGGTCGAGGGGCCGGCCCCGGACGCGATCGCCGGTGACCAACTGGTCATCATTTCGAGTGAGACCCTTCCTTCCGGTCTGGCCCTGCTGGACAGCCCTGACTTCGACTCGGTCTTCGAAGACCACTTCGAGTTCGCCACCAAGCTGATGGACGCGGCCGACCTCTGGCTGTGCGTCACGACCGCGGCCCGGTACGCCGACGCCCAGGTCTGGCAGATGTTGCAGCGCGCGCGGGAGCACGGCGCCTCGCTGGGCGTGGTCCTCTCCCGCGTACCGCAGGGTGCGGGCTCGGACATCGCCGAGCACTTCGTCGAGCTGCTCGAGGAGCACGGCGTCGGGGGCGCCTATCAGTTCTCCATCCCAGAGACCAAGATCGAGGACAGCCGGCTGCCCGAGGAGGCGTCGGAGGAGATCCGCTCCTGGCTGAAGGGCATCGCCGAAGACGAGGAGCTGCGCGCCGAGGTCATGCGGGCGACGCTGGGCGGCGTGCTCGACAGCTTCCGTACCCGCGTGCCTGAGCTCGCCAAGCAGGTCGAGGCCCAGGTCGAGGCGCGCACCCTGCTCAGCACCGAAGTCCAGGCGGCGTACGCCACGGCGCTCGCCGAGATCGACGAGGCCACCCGCAACGGCTCGCTGCTGCGCGGCGAGGTGCTGGCCCGCTGGCAGGACTTCGCCGGCACCGGCGATCTGGTCCGCGCCCTGCACGTACGGCGGGGCCGCGCCGACCGGCGGGCCAACCGGCGGCGCCGCACGCCCGCGCGGGTGCGGTCCCTGAAGAGCGCGTTGCGGTCCAGCCTGGAGTCCGTCATCGTCGCCGCCGCCGAACATGCCGCCGAGGACGTGATCAACCGGTGGCGGGCCAACCCGGCGGGCGACGAACTGCTGGCGGGCAAGGCCGAAACGCTCATGCACGCCTCATCGGAGATGCCGCGCCGGGTCACGCGGGCGGTCAGCGCGTGGCAGGATTACGTGCTCGAGCTGATCCGTACCGAAGGGGTCACGAAGCGTACTGTGGCGAAATTGGTGTCCTTCGACGACGAGGCCCTGTCCCTCGTCCTCATGGTCGGCCTGCTCGGCTACGGCACCAGCGACGTCGCGGTCGAGGAGGGCACCAGCGCCGTACCGCAGCGGCTGCTCAAGGCCTTGTTCGGCGCCGAGTCGCTGCGCGGCATGAGCGCCAAGGCCCGGGCCGACCTGCGCAGCCGTACCGGCATGCTGTTCGACGAAGAGGCCATCAGGTTCGGCCAGTCCCTCGACGCCGCCGGCGTCCCCGACGAGAACACCGCAGTCCAGCTCTACCAGGCCACGTACAACCTCGAGGTTGCGCGATGACGACAGAGCCCCCGCACCGTAGTACCGCGTTGGACCGTCCCACAGCCCTGGAGGTGAGCCGCCGATGACGATGGCGACCTCTCAGGTCGGCCGGCACGCCATGGCGGAGGCCGGCCCCGGGCTGCCCGGCCGGCTCGCCGCGCTCGAATCGCTCGTCGAGCTGGGCCGCGGACGCATCGATAACGACCTCCTCGACGACACCGCCGTACTGCTCAACCGGGCCGGCCAGCGGCTCCGGCTGTCCGGCGACCACTCCGTCGTGGCGCTGGCCGGCGGCACGGGCAGCGGCAAGTCGTCGTTGTTCAACGCGATCTGCGGGCTGGAGCTGTCGCCGGTCGCGGTGCGCCGGCCCACCACGTCGGCGGCGCACGCCTGCGTCTGGGGCCTCGAGGGGGCCGGACCGCTGCTCGACTGGCTCAACGTCGACAAACGGTTCCGGTACGCACGAGCCAGCGCGCTCGACCGTACCGCCGGTACGGACAGCTCGCTGCAGGGTCTCGTGCTGCTCGACCTGCCTGACCACGACTCGATCCAGATCGTGCACCGCGAGGAGGCCGACCGGTTCGTCGCCGTCGCCGACCTCCTCGTCTGGGTGCTCGACCCGCAGAAGTACGCCGACGCGGCGCTGCACCGCAACTACATCGTTCCGCATGCCCAGCACGCTGCCGTCACGCTCGTGGTGCTCAACCAGGTCGACGTGCTGCAGCCGGGCGAGGCCGAGGACTGCGTCGCCGACCTGCGCCGCCTGCTCGAGGCCGAGGGGCTGCCGGAGCCGCACATCCTGACCACGTCGGCGGTCACCGGCGAGGGCGTCGACGACTTCCGGCAGGTGCTCGTCGACACCGTCGCGGCCCGGCGTGTCCGCACCGAGCGCATCTCCGCCGACGTCGACAAGCTCGCCGCGCGGTTCACCGACTACTGCGTCTCGGGCGACGTCCCGGCCATGGTCGACGAGCGCCGCGCGGCCGCCCTGGTCAGCGCGCTCACCGAGGCGGCCGGTGTGCCCGCGGTCGCCGAGGCGATGGAGAGCGCGTACGAGCTGCGCGCCATCGACTACGTGGGCTGGCCGATCGCCCGGCTCGTGGCCCGGTTCCGGCGCGACCCGCTGCGGAAGATGCGGCTGTCGGCGCTGCGCGACGAGCTGCGTGGCGCCTTCACCGGCCCGCTCGGCGCCCAGCAGGGCGACGTCGACAACGCCCTGCAGGGCGTGACCGACGGCGTCGCGACGGGGCTGCCCGAGGCCTGGCAGCGGTCGGTACGGCGGGCCGCCCGAGCCCACGCCGAGGAGCTGCCGGACGCGCTCGGCCAAGCGCTCAAGGAGACCCTGCCGGAGTTCAACGTGGTGCCGCGCTGGTGGTACGTGACCAAGACCTGGCAGTACTTCCTCGTCTTCCTGTCCGCGCTCGGGCTCGGCTGGATCCTGCTGCTCGTCGTGTACGGACTGCTCGACCTGGGCGGCGAGCCGGACACGCTGATCAGCGACCTCGGGCTCATCCCGTACGTCGCGCTGGTCATGCTCTGCCCGCTCGGCATCGGCGCCCTGACCGCCCAGATGTGCCGCAACGTGGCGGCGCTCTCGGCCGCCAAGCACGGCGAGCGGGTCGAGCAGCACATGCGCGGCCGGATCGCCGAGGTGGCGCGCCGAATGGTCCTCAACCCGGTCGCCGAGGAGCTCAGCGCCGCCGCCCTGTTCCGCACCGAGGCCGACACCGCCCGCGGCCTTTGACCGCCGAGCCCGTACGGCGGGTTTTCCACAGGTCGGCTTGGGTCTATCCGGAGGGTGTCTAGGCACGTCACCGTGGGTCTCGTGTGGGGTCGACCGGACCCCGTCGAACAGGAGAACCCATGAACGACGCGCACATCACCGTCATCGGCTGGCTCGCCGCGGACCCGAGGTACGTCGCCACGTCGACGGGCACTCCGCTCATGTCGTTACGAGTGGGCTGCACCCCGCGCCGCTACGACAAGGAGAGCGGGCAGTGGCAGGACGCCGAGTCGATGTTCCTGACCGTCAACTGCTGGCGGGGTTTGGCGGAGAACGTCAACGCCTCGGAGATGAAGCGAGGCGACCCGGTGGTCGTCACCGGACGGCTGCGGATCCGCGAGTACTTGAAGGATGAGCAGATCCGCTTCTCCGCCGTGGTCGACGCGACCACCCTCGGGCACGACCTGACCCGCGGCAGCGCGCTGTTCCGGCGGGTGCAGCGCGGCGGCATCGCCAGCACGGAGGACCGCAGGGAGGCGGAGGACATCAACGACCTCTGGCTGGAGCAGTCGGCCACTGCCGACCCGGCCGAGCGGCCCGAGGCCGATCCGGCGACGGCGGACGCCCCGGTCGGCTACCCCGGGGACGGCAGCACCGCCGACGACGATGACGACGAGGAGGACTACGAGCCGTACGACGTCGCGACAAAGGCGGCGTAGTAGTAGGGCTCACGGAGGGTGTTTGCCTACGTCCGCGACGTGAGCACCGGGGGCGTCGTCCCGTGCGGCGGCGCCCCCGCTGCCGGTTGGGGAGGCGCGTCCTCCTTAGATCCAGGAAACGCCGCGCATCGTAGTTCCCCCTCTGGATGGTGCTGAGGACCGTGAGACTCGACGGCCTCACTGTGAACACAGTTATCAGAGCGTCCACATCAGTGGTCGCGAAGCTACCGGTTTCCGGTTCCGTCCGCACAGTTTGCAACTATCGTGTTACACAACGTGATGCCCGCGGGTGGGAGACCTTGCCGTCCGATGGTTCGAACGAGCCGGGTTCGGCCCTCCGGGCATCCCGGACGAGGGGGAACGCATGACGGCAGTGCACCAATCGGCCGCCGAGGGCGGCGGCGTCACGCGCGCCCCGCTTCGCTGGCCGGCCCTGCCGCATCCACGCCTACTCGTCGGCTACATCGCCCTCGTCGTCGTCCTCCATCTCGGGCTGACCGTCATCGCCGTTCTCCGCACGCCGCTGGAGCCGGCCGAGGTGCTGACCCTCGGCGCTCTGCTGGCGTGCGGCGCCGTCTGCATCGAGGCGTCCCGGCGGCTTGGCATGCCGGCGGGAGTCGCCCGCGACCTACTGTCCGCCTGGTGGTTGCCGGTGGCCCTGCTGCTGCCCCCGGCGTACGCGTTGATCATGCCGATCCCGCTGCAGGCCCTGCTGCAGTTCCGGGTCCGCCGCACCCTGCTGTACCGCCGGGTGGTGGTGACCTCGGCGTTGGCCCTCGCCGGGGCGGCCACCTCGTTCGTCTTTCACCTGTACGTGCCGGAGCCGCTGGACGGCGCCGAGACGTGGCTGACCGAGTCCAGGGTCGCCATCCCGCTGGCAGTGGCCTGCGCGGCGCTGTTCACCGTGATCAACGCGGCTCTGGTGGCGATCGCGGCACACACCGCCGTACCCGAGGCGCGGTGGCGTGACGTGCTCTGGACCCGGGAGAGCCTGCTGCTCGATGTGGTCGAGCTCTGCGTGGGCGTGCTGGTCACGATCGGCTGCGCGCTGTCGCCCGCCCTGCTCCTTCTCGCCCTGCCACCGGTCGTGCTGTTGCAGCGCAGCCTGCTGCACCAGCAGCTCCAGGCCGCGGCGCGCACCGACGCGAAGACCGGCCTGCTCAACGCCGCCGCATGGCAGCGGGAGGCCGACTCTGAGCTGTCCCGTGCGCAGCGGGTGGGCGATCCGCTGGCCCTGCTGCTCGTCGACCTCGATCACTTCAAGCGCGTGAACGACACCTACGGACACCTCGTCGGCGACCAGGTGTTGATCGGGGTCGCCACCACCTTGCGCAACCAGCTGCGCGACTACGACATCGTCGGCCGGTTCGGCGGCGAGGAGTTCGTCGTGCTGCTGCCGGGCGCCGACACCGTCGAGGCGTGCCGAGTCTCGGAACGGCTGCGCGGCAGGGTGCGGCGGCTGGCCGTGCCGGCCGAGGAGGGCACGGTCGGCGTCACTGTGTCGGTCGGCGTGGCCCTGCTGCGGGCGCACGGAGACGACCTGATCGAGCTACTGGCCGCCGCCGACCTCGCCCTGTACCGGGCCAAGGAGTCCGGGCGCGATCGGGTCTGCCTGCCGGCCGCCAAAACCGCCTGACCGTCTCCGGCGTGGCAAGAACTCCGCCCAACAGGCCCTAGGCTGGAACGCATGCCGGAGTACATCTACACGATGCAGCGCGTGCGCAAGGCGCACGGCGACAAGGTCGTTCTCGACGACGTGACCCTGAGCTTCCTGCCCGGGGCGAAGATCGGTGTCCTGGGACCCAACGGCACCGGCAAATCCACGCTGCTGCGCATGATGGCCGGTCTGGAGCAACCCTCGAACGGCGATGCGCGCCTCATGCCCGGGTATACGGTCGGCATGCTGCAGCAGGAGCCCCCGCTCAACGAGGCCAAGACGGTGCTGGGCAACGTCGAGGAGGGTGTGGCCGAGACGAAGGCGATGCTCGAGCAGTTCAACGAGATCGCCGAGAAGCTGGCCACCGACTATTCCGACGAGCTGCTCGAAGAGATGGGCAAGCTCCAGGAGCAGCTCGACCACCGCAACGCCTGGGACCTCGACAGCCAGCTCGAACAAGCGATGGACGCGCTGCGCTGCCCACCCCCGGACGCCGAGGTCGACACGCTCTCCGGTGGGGAGCGCCGCCGCGTGGCATTGTGCAAGCTCCTCCTCGAGTCACCCGATCTGCTGCTCCTCGACGAGCCCACCAACCACCTTGACGCCGAGAGCGTGCAGTGGCTCGAGCAGTTCCTCGAGAAGTACGAGGGCACCGTGCTGGCCGTCACCCACGACCGGTACTTCCTCGACAACGTGGCCGGCTGGATCCTCGAGCTCGACCGCGGCCGCTGCTACCCGTACGAGGGCAACTACTCCACCTACCTGGAGAAGAAGGCCGCCCGGCTCAAGGTCGAGGGACAAAAGGACGCCAAGCGCAAAAAGCGCCTCGAGGACGAGCTGCAGTGGGTGCGCTCCAACCCGAAGGCGCGCCAGGCGAAGAGCAAGGCCAGGCTGCAGCGCTATGAAGAGATGGCGACCGAGGCGGCCAAGTACCGCAAGCTCGACTTCGAGGAGATCCAGATCCCGCCGGGCCCTCGGCTGGGCACGACGGTCATCACCGCCGACCGGCTCACCAAGGGCTTCGGCGACCGTGTCCTCATGGAGAACCTGTCGTTCGACCTGCCGCCCAACGGCATCGTCGGTGTCATCGGGCCGAACGGCGTCGGCAAGACCACTCTGTTCCGCATGATCATCGGCGACGAACAGCCGGACTCCGGTTCGCTGAAGGTCGGCGACACGGTGCGGATCTCGTACGTCGACCAGGACCGCGGCGGCATCGACCCGAACCAGAACGTCTGGCAGGTCGTTTCCGACGGGCTCGACCACATCAAGGTCGGCCAGGTCGAGATGCCCTCGCGGGCCTACGTCGCCGCGTTCGGCTTCAAGGGCCCCGACCAGCAAAAGCCCGCCGGGGTGTTGTCGGGCGGCGAGCGCAACCGGCTCAACCTGGCGCTCACCCTCAAGCAGGGCGGCAACGTGCTGCTCCTCGACGAGCCGACCAACGACCTCGACGTGGAGACCCTGTCCAGCCTCGAGAACGCGCTGCTCGAATTCCCGGGCTGCGCGGTCATCACCTCCCACGACCGGTGGTTCCTCGACCGGATCGCGACGCACATCCTGGCGTGGGAGGAGGGCTCGAGCTGGTTCTGGTTCGAAGGCAACTTCGAGGACTACGAGAAGAACAAGGTCGAGCGCCTCGGCGTCGAGGCCGCGCGCCCGCACCGCGTCACCTATCGCCGCCTCACCCGCTGACCGCTGTCCGCCGCCGGCCCGCCGTGACCGGAACGTATCCCAGATGGGTAACGAATTACTTTACGGGTGGTTCGAGGTGAGCATTGGCCTCTAATGTCGCGCCGGATTGGGCGAGAGAGCGACAAAGGGGTCAAATGCGAAACGTCACCCGATGGCTGCTTGCGGTGCTGCTCTTCGTAGGGTTCGTCACCGCCGGCGCGACCGCACAGGCGGCACCCAAAGCGGCCGACGACGACATTGCGGCCCGGCTCGCGGCGATCCCGGGCATGAAGGTGCTCGCGGAGCGGCCGACGGAGCCGGGATTCCGGTACTTCCTGCTGAGCTACACCCAACCGGTCGACCACCGGCACCCGGAGCGGGGCACGTTCGACCAGCGGCTGACACTGCTGCACAAGTCGACCGACCGCCCGATGGTGCTGCACACCACGGGCTACAACCTGAACGACATACCGACGTACCGGTCTGAGCCCGCCCAGCTCGTGGACGGCAACCAGATCTCCGTCGAACAGCGCTTCTTCACACCGTCGCGGCCGACGCCCGCCGACTGGTCGAAGCTGGACATCTGGCAGGCCGCCACCGACCACCATCGGCTGGTGCTCGCGCTGAAGAAGATCTACCCGGGTAAGTGGATCTCCACGGGCGCCAGCAAGGGCGGCATGACCTCCATCTACCACGCCCGCTTCTACCCCCACGACGTGGACGGCGTGGTCGCGTACGTGGCGCCCAACGACGCGGTCAACAACGAGGACAGCGCCTACGACCGGTTCTTCAAGAAGGTCGGCACCGATCCGGTCTGCCGGCAGCGGCTGAAGGACCTCGCCGCCCTGGCGCTCAAGCGGCGCCCGGAGATGGTGGCGCGACTGGAGACGGTGGCCAAGGAGCAGGGCCTCACCTTCGACATCCTGCGCACGGCCGACCGGGCGTACGAGAACTCGGTCATGGACTTCGAGTGGGGCTTCTGGCAGTACCACCTGCAGTCCGAGTGCGCCGAGGTGCCCGACCCGGCCACCGTGTCGACCGACCGGCTGTACGCGTACGTCGACGAGATCGCCGGCCTGACGTTCTACACCGACCAGGGCCTCGCGCCGTTCATCCCGTACTACTACCAGGCCGGCACGCAGCTGGGCTGGCCCTCGCCGAAGTTCAAGAACCTGAAGGGGCTGCTCCGCTACCCGGGCATCTACCAGCCGCGGTCGTACGTCCCGGCCGACATTCCGATGCGGTTCAACCCGCGCGTGATGGGCGACGTCGACCGCTGGGTGCGGTTCCACGGGGCCCATCTGATGTTCCTGTACGGCCAGAACGACCCGTGGGGGGCCGAGCCGTTCCGCCTCGGGCCGGGCACCCGCGACTCGTACTGGTACGACGTGGCCGGGCTCAACCACAGCGCACGGCTGATCGCGCAGCTGCCCGCCGCCCAGCAGGAGCAGGCGACGGCGACGTTGCTGCGCTGGACGGGCCAGCCCGGCCAGTCCGCCAAGTCGGCGATGTCGACGTTCAACACCAGGCTCGACACGTACGACGAGTTGCAGGCCCAGCGGCCGCCGCTCTGACCCGTACACCGCCACGGACAGGCCCCTCGGCGACGGCCGAGGGGCCTGTCCCGCTCTACTCGCCCGAGTGTCCATATATTGGACATTTAGTATCAAGATATGAGCGACGAGATCGTGGCCCCCGACCGTCGGCGCTGGGTCGCGCTGGCCGTCGGGTCCGGGGCGATGACCGCCGGGTGCGCCTTCCAGTTCGGCCTGCCGTACCTCATCCCGGCGCTCCGGGCGGACGGCCTGTCACTGGAGCAGGCCGGCGTCCTGGTCGCCTGCCCGATGGCCGGGTTGCTGTGCACGCTGATCGCCTGGGGCGCTGCGGCGGACCGGTGGGGCGAGCGGCTCGTCCTGGCCGCCGGGCTGACCATCGCCGGAGCCGCGCTGCTCGGCGCGTCCGCGGCGCCTGGCGCAGTGCAGCTGGGCGGCTGCCTGGTCGCCGCGGGCGCCGGCGGCGCGTCCGTTCATGCCGCCAGCGGACGGCTGATCCTCGGCTGGTTCGCCCCGCACGAGCGAGGTCTCGCGATGGGCACCCGGCAGACCGCGCAACCGCTCGGAGTCGCGGTCGCGGCGCTGGTGCTGCCGCCGCTCTCGGCGTACGGCCTCGGCGCCCCGCTGGCGGTGCTCGCCGCGGCCTGCCTGCTGATGGCCGTGCTCGTCGCGGTGTTCGTACGGGATCCGGACCGGCCAACGGAGACGGGGACCGGCGAACGGACGGGCACGCCGTACAAGACGCCGGTGCTGTACCGCATCCACGCCGCGAGCGCACTGCTCGTCGTGCCGCAGTTCGCCGTGGCCACGTTCGCGCTCGTCTTCTTGGTCGACGCGCACGGCTGGAACGCCTCGACCGCAGGCCGGATACTCGCGATCGTGCAGGTGGGCGGCGCGCTCGCCCGGATCGGCGCCGGAGTGTGGTCGGACAAGGTCACCAGCCGGCTGCGGCCGATGCGGCTGCTGGCCGCGCTGACCTGCGCCGTGATGCTGGCCCTCGCGATCGGGGCGTACGCCGAGTCGTGGACGGCCGTCGTCGCGCTGCTGATCGCCGGGGTCATCACCGTGAGCACGAACGGGCTGGCCTACACGGCGGTCGCCGAGTACGCCGGCCGGGCATGGGCCGGTCGTGCCCTGGGCGTGCAGAACACGGGGCAGAACCTGTTCGCGGCCGCCACTCCGCCCGTACTCGCGTATCTGGTGAACGGCGCCGACTACGCGCCCGCGTTCGCCGCCGCGGTGGCCTTCCCGCTCGTCGCGGCCGCCTTGATCCCGGTCGCCGCCGAGCGCGTCACGCGCCCCGCCGCCGGCCCCACCGTCGCCGCCCGCACCCGCAGCTGACGTCACCCGACCGCCCGTACGCATTGGTCGCGCCCACACGCGCAGCTAGCCCGAGGTGGTGCGTCAGCCGATCTGGGGGAGGCCCTTCCTGGGCGGATGGTCCGATGTGTCGGCGTTGACCAGGCTGTTCGCGGCCATGGTCAGGTAGCGCCACAGCATGTCGTCGAGCTCCTTGGGCAGGGCCAGCTCGTCGACGGCCTCGCGCATGTGGCGCAGCCAGGCGTCGCGCTCCGCGATGCCGATGGCGAACCGAACGTGCCGCATGCGCAGCCGGGGGTGGCCGCGCCGCTCGCTGTACGTGCTGGGCCCGCCCCAGTACTGCATGAGAAACAGCGTCAGCCGCTCCTCGGCGGGGCCGAGGTCGGCCTCCGGGTACAGCGGCCGGAGCAGCGGATCGTCTGCGACACCCTGATAGAAGCGGTGCACCAGGCGCTTGAACGTCTCCTCGCCGCCGACCGCTTCGTAGAAAGTCACCTCAGTAGCCATGACGTCCCCAACCCTATGCGAGGGCGGGAGACGACCGCCCCGGCGAACTACGCGGCGGAGGTGTCCTCCTTGAAGGTCGCGACGCTCACGCCCGCGCGGTCGAACTCCTTCTTGACCCGTTCGCGCAGCTCACGCGAGACCTCGGCCTGCTTGCCCGGCGCCGTCTTGACCACGACCCGGATGACCACGGCCTCGCCGGACAGTGCCGTGATGCCCCACACATCGGGCTCGGCGAGCACGATCTCGTTCCACGGCCCCTCGGCCGCCATCGCGCTCGACGCCTGCTTGAGCAGCTCCCGCACCTTGTCGACGTCTTCGTCGTAGGCCACCGGGACGTCGAGGATGGCGCGGGCCCAGTTCTGCGACTGGTTGCCGATGCGGGAGATCTCACCGTTGCGCATGTACCAGACGACGCCGTTGACGTCCCGCAGCCGGGTCGTCCGCAGCGTGACCGCCTCCACGGTGCCGGTCGCCGGCCCGATATCGATCACGTCGCCGACGCCGTACTGGTCTTCCAACAGCATGAAGATGCCGGACAGGAAGTCTTTGACGATGTTCTGCGCACCGAACCCGATGGCCACGCCGATGATGCTCGCGCTGGCCAGGAACGGCGCGAGGTCGAGGCCCAGCTCGCCGACCACGCTGACGAACGCGGTGCCCAGGATGATCACCGAGGCGATGCTGCGCAGCACCGACCCCATCGTCTCGGCCCGCTGCCGGCGGCGCTCGTTGACCAGGGCGGGGTTGCCGTCGAAGATCGTGCGGGTCCGCTCCCGGAACCGCTCCGGCATGGTGCCTTCGGCCATCCGCAGCGTGATCTTGTTGATCATTTTGTGCGCGATGCGTTTCAGCAACATCGCCACCACGATGATGACGATGATGAAGATCAGCTTGCTGAGCGGCTCGTCCAGCCAGGTGCGGAAGAACCGTGTGAATTCGAGATTGTGCGTGAGGTCCCACGTGAGCCGGCAGGCCTGGCTCGGCTCGCCGGGGCGGCAGGCCTGTTCCGGCGTGCCTTTGTCCTGGAACGGCAACACCGGCCAAGCCCCCTGAAGAGCCAGCGCGAACGGGATGCTGCGCTGACGCGCTATCCCATGCGTGAAGGCGCTGCGACCTGGCACGATATTTGACCCTCCCCGGACCGGTCGAATGAGTTCGTCGGCCTTCCATAGTGTCCGACGAACCCTTCGCCGTCACATCGCCGTGGACCAAAACGGCGACACGAAGTGATCGTAAGGGACGGTAACGACCACCTCGTACATTCGCCGTGCGATGTGGGCAGACCGGTCCGGGGAGGCGGACGGCGGCGACTACCCCTCAGGGAAGCCGGCGGCCATCCAGGGTGGGACCTCACGGCCACGACGGGTGTGGGATCGGGCCGTGCGGTCCCGGGCTGGGCGGGCGTGCCCCGCTGGGTCAGGCCCCCGCGCCGTTGGGGACTGACGCAGGGGACACGCCCGGGTCTATCGAGAGGCGCCGGTGGACCGAGATCCACCGGGCACCTGACTAGGTGCTGTGTGATTCCAGGACGCGGGCCACCTTGCCGGCGGCGCCACGCGGATCGTCGACCTGGTGCATGAGCTCTCCCCATGACCACCAGAAATAGTGCTCGGCCGAGTCGGGTGCCGGAGCACACGTGACGTTCTCCGAGAGGCCGGTCGCCTCTGGGTTGACCACCCGTAGGAACGTCGGGCCGGATCGCGTCCGGATCACCCTGGCGACGAGGCCGCGGGCACCGAGCTCCCGCAGCAGTCGCTCGAGGTGGTCGAGCCGAACGTCGGTGACCATCCCTGCGCACTCCTTCCGAGATCGTGCGGCTGGATGAGGTTCCCGTGTGATCAACTCTGCGGATACGTGTGACTACGCCCCGCGAGAATTGCAAGCATTACAGTGCCCGGTCAAGGGCCGAGATTTCCAGTGAAGTGGGCAATTGGGCGTCCAGGGGACACGTTTCTCACCCGCGAGCGCAGGATCGTCAGCCCAGATGACGGCAATTGCCCCCGTCGGCCGCCGAATCCGGCGAATCGGCTTGGCCGGGCCCCTGCCGAGAGTTACGCTGCGTGCGCGAGAGCTTATCTGTCGTGGCCATAGTTCGTCCGGGCGCCGAGGTTGGGGGTCGCTACCTTTCGGTGGCGGCCGTTACCAGCGGTGAGGAGGCCCGAAGCAATGGCGGATTCCCCCCGCAAAGAAACGGATCTAGCTCGAAGAATCCGCGCGCAGGGGTTGGCGCGCGGGCGGACGCCTGCCCAAATTGCCGACGACATTCACGATCAGTGCGAGCCTGCCTTCGGCACCAGCCGCGTGAAATCGCAGCGGCTCGCCCTCGGCGTCGCGCTGTCCGACGTCGTCGCCCAGGTCAAGGCGCTGTACGAAGTTGACGGCAAGCCGCGGCCCAAGCTCAGCGAGACCCTGCTGTCCGCGTACGAGAGCGGCTACAAGCGGCCGGGGCCGGAGTACCTGCACTACCTGTGCAGGGTCTATCGCGTCGAGCCGGCCGAGCTCGGCTATCAGGGCCCGTGCATCTGCGGGCGGCGGCACTCGGTCCGCATGGGGCCGGGCCGCCGGGAGGGGGCGGCAACCGGGGTCGACGACCCCGAGACGTTGATCGGATCGGTCGTGGTGCCCGCGGCCGACGAACATCTCTTGATCACACACAACGCACGACTCGCTTTGAACGATCTCAGGGGCCTTGACCGCGCCGGGGGCCCCACCTCCGCGGATGCGGGAGAGGAGGACATTGTGCTTCGCAGAACGCTGCTGCAGCTTCTCGCCGGTGCGGGCGTGGCGCTGGACGGGCAATTCCTGGGAGCTGTGGACAACATACGGCGTCGGATGGACGACACCTTGATCAGTGCGACCGTCTCGCCGACCATGCTCGACCAGTGGGAGGAGACGACGCTCGGTTACGGGCAGCAGTACCAGGCGACACCGTCGCTGCGCGTGCTGTGCGACGTGCTGCTGGACTTCAGCGAAGTACGCCGGATGTGCGAGCAGCGGCAGCCGATCGAGCTGCAGGAACGCCTGTGCCGCATCGCCGCTCAGCTGGCCGGGCTGTCCGGCCGCATCATGAACAGCCTTGGCGATCATCGGCTGGCTCGATCGTTCTTCCGTACGGCCCGTACCGCCGCCGACGAGACCGGAGACCGCGCGCTGCGCGCCTGGGTGACGGCGCGCGAGGCCATGGTCCCCATGTACTACGGCGATCCGCGCGAGGCCCTGCACCTGGCGCGCAAGGCCCAGGACCTGGCCGGCCGTAGCCCCAGCGTGGCCGCGGCGATGGCGCCCGCGATCGAGGCCAGGGCGCTCGGCCAGCTCGCGCTGCGCGGCCGGTCTGACGCCGCGCCCAGCGCCCGGCGCGCCCTCGTCCGCAGCCGCGCCGTGTTCGACCAGCTCTCCAAGCGCGACACCAACGACCTGGCGTTCGGCTTCACCGAACGCCAGCTGTCCTTCTACGAGGGCGACACCTACACCAACCTCGGCGATCCGGGCCACGCCGAGGAGGGCCTGAGCCGCGCCCTCACGCTCTACTCATCGCAGGAGCGCATCGACCGTACGCTGGTCCGGCTCGACCGGGCCACGTGCAAGTTCCAGATCGGGGAGCCCGAGGAGGCGCTGGTCTGCGGTCAGGAGGCGATCGTCGAGCTGCCGCACGAGCACCGGTCCGACATGCTGATGCACCGTGCCCGCCAGCTCGCCGCCGCCGTCGTGCAAAAGCACGGCGACATGCCGGCCGTACGGGAGTTCCGCGAGGTGCTGGCCGGTCCGTCGGTGAGCAGCCCGGCGCCCAACCCGATCCCGCCCACCAGGTCGATCTAGACCGGCCCTTAGCTCAGGCGGGCCGAGACGAACTGCATGAGGCCGTACGAGCGGCGCCTGATCTCGACGTAGCCGCGGGCGGACAGCTGCTCGGTGACCTCGTCGGGGCCGAAGAGCCGGATGCCGGTCAGCCGGGTCACCGCAGGGCCGGCCGGGGCGAGCAGCGGGCGGCGCAGCGACGTGAGGATGACGAGCGCACCGCCCCGCTTGAGCACACGGGTCATTCCGTCGATCGCCGCCCACGGGTCGGCGATGAGGTACAGCGCCCCCAGGCAGCACACGGCGTCGTACGAGCCGGTACGGAAGGGGAGGTCGACCGCGTTGCCCCGGACGTACGCCACCTGCGAGGCCGTCGTATCGGCCACCGCCCGGGCCAGCATGGTCGCCGACACGTCGATGCCCACCACGAGACCGTCGGCGGCCACGCCGGTGGCGAGCGCACGGGTCACGTTTCCCGGGCCGCACGCCACGTCGAGCACCGTCGCCGCGGGCGTGCCGGCATCGCTGGGCCCGCCCAGCCCGAGCCGCTTCCTGGCCAGCGCGTGCTCCGTCTCGGTGTCCGGCCCGAACGGCCACCCCTTGGCGAGGTTGAAGCCGACCGGCCGCCAGACCTTCTCGTAGATGTGCGGGAGGAAGGCCGACTGCATGACCCGCTGGGCCGGCGACGGCGGCGGCTCCGCGGCCGGTCCGAGCAGGTCCAGGTAGCCCGCGGTGGTGTCCGGATCGGCGGGCGGCGCGTCGAGGAGTTTAAGGACCCGCTCCAACGCCGGCGGCGTGCTCATCCGGCTATTTGAGCACAGGTCCAATAGCTCGGTTTACTCCAGGGCCAGGCCGGTCTGGGCGGCGAGGAAGATGAGGGTGTCGACGGACAGGTCGACAGAGCGGCTGATGGCCCGGGCGCCATGACCGACCTCCGCTTCGTTGCGGAGCAGGATCAGGTGATCGGACGCGGTGGCCTCCTGCAGGGCCGCGCACATCTTGCGGGCGTGCATGGGGTCGACGCGGGTGTCGCTGTCGAAGATGGTGAACAGCACCGCGGGATACTCCACGCCCGTACGGACGTGATGGTACGGCGAGTACGCGTAGAGCCATTCGAATTGTTCGGGGTCGTCGGCGGAGCCGTACTCGACGTTCCACGTCTGCCCGAGCCCGAACTTCTCGTACCGGACCATGTCGAGCAGGGGCGCGGAGCAGACGACGGCGCGGAACAGTTCGGGGCGCTGCGTGAGCGCGACGCCGACCAGGAGGCCGCCGTTGGAGCCGCCGGAGATGGCGAGTTGTTCAGGGGTGGTCCAGCCCTGGTCGATGAGGGCCTCGGCGGCGGCGTAGAAGTCTTCGTAGACGTTCTGTTTCTGCTCCCGCATGCCGGCCCGGTGCCACTCCTCGCCCTCCTCGCTGCCGCCGCGCAGGTTGGCGATGGCGTACACGCCGCCGGCCTCGACCCAGGCCAGGAGGCCGGGTGAGTACGCGGGAGTGAGGGAGACGTTGAAGCCGCCGTAGCCGTACAAGATCGTGGGCCTTGGTTCATCGTAGGGTCCATCGCCGCCGGGGTCGGTGGACGGACGGGAGATGACGAGCATGCGGACCCGGGTGCCGTCCTTGGAGCGGTAGGTGAGCTGGCGGGTGTGCACGTCGGGGACGTCGACGGTGCCGGGCGCCGACGCCCACAGGGTGGTCTCGCCGGTGCGGGCGTCGTAGCGCTGGATGGAGCCGGGCGTGACGTTGTCGGTGTAGCCGAACCAGGCCTCGTGCCCACCGTCGGGGTGCTCCACGATTCCGCCGATCGACCCGAGCCCAGGGGTTGGCACGTCGCCGAGTCTCTTGCCGGTGGCCAGGTCGTGCACGGTGATCTCGCTGATCGCGTGCCGCGTCCACCCCGCCAGCAGGACGGGCCGGTCCAACTCGGGGCCGTCCAGGATGGCGAAGTCCGACAGCACCGCCTCCGGGTCCTCGCCGATCAGCTCCCGCCACGTCTCGTACGAAGCGTCGGCGGGGTCGGTGATGCACAGCCGGGCCCTGGGCGCCTCGCGGTCGGTGAAGATGTACGCCCGGCCGTCGCGGCCCACGTGCAGATACGTCTCGGCGTCCACTCCCTCTTGGACGACGGTGAGCGCCGGGGCCTCGATGGGGGACCCCTGCAGGTCGGCGATCCACAGGTCGTTGCGCGGCGCGGTGCCCTGGGACGCGGAGATGGTCAGCCACCGGCCGTCCCGCGACACCCCGACGCCGTAGTAATTGGTTTTCTCCATCCCGTCCCCGAAGATCAGGACGTCGTCGGCCTCCGGGTCGGCGCCGACCCGGTGCAGGTAGACCCGCCGGTGGTACTGGTCCTCGCCCGCGGGCACCTGGTCGGGCGGCAACCGCCGCACGTAATAGAACGCCGGCCGATCATCAGTGCCGCCGGGCAGCCACGCGATCGACGAATACCGGCACCGCTCGATCGGCCCCTCCACCCGCTCGCCGGTCGCCACGTCCATGACGTACAGCTGCGACTCCTCGTCCCCGCCGTGGGAGAGCTGATAGGCCAGCAGCCGCCCCTCCTTGTCCGGCCGCCACAGATCCAGCGTCGTCGTCCCCGCCGGATCGATCGCCATCGGATCCAGCAGCGCCCGCTCCGCCCCGTCCGGCTCCACCACGTACAGCACCGCGTGCTCCTGCTCGGCAGTGCGGCGCATGAAGAACCGCCGCTCACCCCGCCACGACGGCGACCCGATCGTCCCCGCCCCCAGCAGCGCGGTGATCCGCTCCCGCAGCCGCTCCTGACCCGGGAACTCGCCCACCGTCCGCTTGAACAGCTCACCCTGTGCTGCCAGCCAGGTCTTGGTCTCGTCGCTTTGTGGATCTTCCAGCCACCGGTAGGGGTCGGCCACCTGGTGGCCGTGGACCTCGTCGACGACGTTCTGGCGTTGCGCGGGGGGATACGCGGGTCGGCTCATAGCTCGAACCTTACGGCCTGTTCGTGCCCTTTCGCGTGGTGCCTGCCGGGCTGTCGGTGCGGGGGTCGCACCCCTGAAGTCGATCACTGGCGGCGCGCAGCGCCGAGCGCTCATATGGGGTAGCGCAGAAGGCATACCAGCAGCCACACTGTTCTCAGCTTCGGATTTCGCCCCGTGAGGAGGTCCTCGTGACGGGTGCGCGGGCGCTGATGGCGCCGATCGGAACGCGACAACGTCGCGTACCGGTCCGCGCATGCGTGGAGGGCGTCTAATGCGACAGGTCCTTCTCCTCAATGCGACGTACGAGCCGCTCACGACGCTTCCGCTGCGTCGCGCCGTCTGTCTCGTGCTTCGGGAGAAGGCAGAGATCGTCCATCACGATGCGTCCGGAGCGTGCCTGCGGTCGGCCACGATGTCGATCGAGGTGCCGTCGGTGATCCGGCTCCGGCGGTACGTCCGGATCCCGTTTCGCAGCCGCGTGCCGCTCACCCGGGCGGCGCTCATGCGACGCGACAACTTCCGGTGCGCCTACTGCGGCACCCGCGCGGAGACGATCGACCACGTCATCCCGCGCAGCCGCGGCGGCAAGCACGTCTGGGAGAACTGCGTCGCCTCGTGCATGCCCTGTAACCACCGCAAGGCGGACCGACTTTTGGAGGAACTGGGCTGGACGCTCCGCGTCAACCCAGTAGTGCCACGCGGCGCCCACTGGCGGCTCATCGGGGCGATTCACGATGGGGACCCGCTGTGGGCGCCGTACGTAGCCGAACCCGCCGCATAGCGGCCGATCCCGTATTCTTTAGGGCGTGCCACGCTATGAGTACCGTTGCCGCGCCTGTGGGGACACCTTCGAGCTGTCCCGTCCGATGAGCGAGTCGTCCGCGCCGGCATCCTGCCCGGCCGGCCACGACGACACGGTCAAGCTGCTGTCCACGGTGGCGGTAACCGGCTCGGCCTCCGCTCCCGCGTCCGGCGTCTCCGTGCCGCGCTCCGGCGGGGGTTGCTGCGGCGGCGGTTGCTGCGGCTAGCCCGCCTGGCGCCCCCAACCGCCGCGGCCGTGAGCCGGCGTTGCCGGATGGTTAAAATTTCGGTCAAGTTACGGTATTGACACACGCGGCGTAAGTGAGATCTTCTCGCGTTCATGATGCAGCTTGCGTGGTTCGCCCGCGGGTTCGGCCGCCGCGTCACGGTTCTCGGTGCGGCGCTCATCGTCGCGATCTCGTTGCTGACCGGCTCCGCGGCCGCCGGCGGCCGGCATGACCTGCGACTCAACCAAATCCAGGTCATCGGCAGCCACAACAGCTACCACATCGAGCCCAACGACGCCGAGTTCGGCCTGATCTCGCTGGTCGGCGGGCCCATCGCGGGCGGGCTGCAGTACACCCACCCGCCGCTGGCCGAGCAGTTCAACGACGAGCACGTACGGCAGATCGAGCTGGACGTGTACGCCGACCCGGACGGCGGCCGCTACGCCACCCCGCTGATCCGGCAGTTCACCGGGGAGTCGGCCGAGTACGACCCCGCCATGAAGCTGCCCGGCACGAAGGTGCTGCACATCAGCGACATCGACTATCACAGCAACTGCGTCAGCTTCGTGGCCTGTCTGAAGGCCGTCCGGACGTGGTCGCGGTGGCATCCCTGGCATGCCCCGATCGCGATCCTGGTGGAGTTCAAGGACACCCTCGACATACCGATCCCCGGGGTACCGCTGGTGCAGCCGCTGCCCTGGACCCGCGATCGCATGCTCGGCCTGGAGAAGGAGATCCGCTCGGTCTTCTCCCGGCGCGAACTGATCACGCCGGACACCATCCGCCGCCCAGGCCGCACACTGGAGCAGTCGGTCCTGCGGTACGGCTGGCCGACTCTGTCCGCCTCGCGCGGCAAGGTGATGTTCCTGATGGACAACGCCGGCGCCTACCGGGACCAGTACATCTCGGGCAATGCGAGCCTGCAGGGCCGGATCCTGTTCACTAACTCCTCGCCGGGCCAGCCGGACGCCGCCTTCGTGGAGCGCAACGACGCCGTCGGATCGGCCGCGGACATCCGGTCCCTGGTCCAGCGGGGGTACGTCGTGCGCACCCGGGCCGACGTGGACACCGCCCAGGCCCGCACCGGCGACACGACCATGCGCGACGCCGCCCTGGCCAACGGCTCCCAGTGGGTGAGCACCGACTACCCGGTGCCCGGCATCGCGTCGCGATTCGGCACGGACTACTTCGCCGCCCTCCCCGGGCTCGCCGCCGCTCGTTGCAACCCGGTCAACGCCCCGCGCCACTGCCGCGTCTTCGCCCCCTGACGGGGGAACGCCGCCGCGCTTCTCAGTGGTGGAGCTGGGAGATGTCGCGGGCGGCGCCGGTGGAGGCGGAGGTGGTCATGGCGGCGTACGCCTGCAGTGCGGCGCTGACCGGCCGCTGCCGGTCGCGCGGCCGGTACCCGCCGAGCTCCTTCACCAGGGCGTCGCGCCGGGCCCGCAGCGTGTCCTCCGGTAGGTCGAGCTCGATCGATCGGCGCGGGATGTCGATGACGATGCGGTCGCCGTCCTCGACGAGCGCGAGCTTGCCGCCGCTCGCCGCCTCCGGTGAGGCGTGCCCGATCGACAGGCCGGTGGTGCCGCCGGAGAACCGGCCGTCGGTGACGAGCGCGCACGCCTTGCCGAGCCCGCGGCCCTTGAGGAAGCTCGTCGGGTAGAGCATCTCCTGCATGCCGGGGCCGCCCTTGGGCCCCTCGTACCGGATGACGACCACGTCGCCGGGCTTGACGTTGTCGGCCAGGATGCCGTCGACCGCGTCCTCCTGGCTTTCGAAAACGACCGCCGGGCCCGTGAAGGTCCACAGCTCCTCGTCGACGCCCGCCGTCTTCACGATCGCGCCCTCGGGGGCGATGTTGCCGTACAGCACCGCCAGCCCGCCGTCGGCCGTATACGCGTGTTCGATGTCGCGGATGCAGCCCTGCTCGCGGTCGACGTCGAGCGAGTCCCAGCGGGCCTGCTGGCTGTACGGCTGCGTGGTACGGACCCCACCGGGCCCGGCGTGGTACAGCTCGACGGCCGCGGCGCGAACGCTCTCCGCCCGAATGTCGTAGGCGTCGAGGAATTCCGTCAGCGACGCGCTGTGCACCGTACGGACCGTACGGTTGAGCAGCCCGCCCCGGTCGAGCTCGCCCAGGATCGCCGGGATGCCGCCGGCCCGGTGTACGTCCTCGACGTGGTACTTCGCCGTCGACGGCGCCACCTTGCACAGGCACGGCACCCGCCGGGACAGCTCGTCGATCTCCTTGAGGCCGAAGTCGACGCGGGCCTCGCGGGCCGCCGCGAGCAGGTGCAGGATCGTGTTGGTCGAGCCGCCCATCGCGACGTCGAGCGCCATGGCGTTCTCGAAGGCGTCGCGGGTGGCGATGCCGAGCGGCAGCACCGACTCGTCGTCCTGCTCGTAGTAGCGCTTGGTGAGCTCGACGACCTGCCGCCCGGCGTCGCCGAACAGCTGCTTGCGGGCCACGTGCGTGGCCAGCGTCGTGCCGTTGCCGGGCAGCGCGAGCCCGATCGCCTCGGTGAGGCAGTTCATCGAGTTGGCGGTGAACATGCCGGAGCACGACCCGCAGGTCGGGCAGGCGTTCTCCTCCATCTCGGCGAGTTTCTCGTCCGAGACCGACTCGTCGGCCGAGGCGATCATCGGGTCGATGAGGTCGAGCTTGGTGACCCCCTCGACCGGCTTGCCCGCTTCCATCGGCCCGCCGGACACGAACACAGTCGGGATGTTCAGCCGCAGCGCGGCGATCAGCATGCCCGGCGTGATCTTGTCGCAGTTCGACACGCAGACCAGCGCGTCGGCGCAGTGCGCGTTGACCATGTACTCGACCGCGTCGGCGATGTGCTCACGGCTGGGCAGGGAGTAGAGCATGCCGCCGTGCCCCATGGCGATGCCATCGTCGACCGCGATCGTGTTGAACTCGCGCGGCACCCCGCCGGCCTGCTTGACCGCGTCGGCCACGACCTGGCCGACCTCGCGGAGGTGTACGTGACCCGGCACGAACTGGGTGAAGCTGTTGGCGACCGCGACGATCGGCTTGCCGAAGTCCTCGCGTTCGACGCCGGTGGCCCGCAGCAGCGCGCGGGCCCCGGCCATGTTCCTGCCGTGCGTGACCGTACGAGACCTGAGCGGAGGCATCGTGCTCTCCCAACCGTGTGTTTGCCGTGCCTCCGATCGTACGACCACCGCGGTAACGGATGAGACGCTTGTCCCACCTGATGGACGAACGATCAGTTACTCAGGTCTCGGCCCCGGCTCTGCGCGTATTTGGGCGGCAGCGCGTGGTCGGCCGCCTTCGCGATGCGCTCGATGTCGGTGCCATTGAGGATCTTGGCTCGGCGGCGCAGATAGGTGCGGGCCCGTCCGCCCGAGTAGACGTCGACGTCGCGCACCCGCAGCACCTTCCAAGAGATGGTCGGGCCGTAGATGGCGACGGAGGGCTGCACGGGTACGTGGTACCCGAGCTGGGCGCTGATCAGCCTGCTGGCCTGGTCGGCCTCCCACCGCGCCTGGTCGAGTTGGTCGTTCTTGTCGATCGGCCCGTGGTAGAGCCGTTTGTGCGACATGGCGCGCACCGGCAGCCGCTTGTCCCAGCTCACCGAGTCGATGGCGTAGACGCCGGTGGGGCCGATCACGAAATGGTCGATCTTGCCGTCGCTGATCTCGTCCTCGTCCACGGGTACCGCCCGGGCGTGCAGGATGTGCCAGCCGTTCTTCTCCAGTCCGCGGAGCTGGCGTTCGGTGCGCCGCTCCACGGCCGATGACTTCTGCCAGGCCTCGACGCTGGACTCCAGCCGGGCCTTGCGTACGGTATCGACGATCACCGCCAGGATCGCGACGGTGAGGCCGACACGGACGTCGAAGACGAGTGCGAACAAAACGCCGATCACTGCGGCGATGACCCCGCGCCGCAGCCATTTGCGGACTTGCGGGTTTTTGACCAGGTCGCCGTACGTCGGCTGACGAGGCTTGCCGAACGGGTTCTCGGGGGGCTGACCGCGCGGGGACTGTCCTTTTCCCCGCTCCGAGATCGCCATTGATAACACTCCGTGCTCTGGTGACTGGATTATGTAATTTTCTTCGCGCAGCGTAACTACCCGCCCATTACCACGCCTAGTCATGTCCGGTCGACACTATTGTCGCCCGGTCTGGGCGATTCACTGCTTCGACGGTGGGTATGGTTACTTTCCACCCTCGACTACTCACCTGGCGTTTGATTCCACCCGCCATCCCCGCCGCTACCCAGGAATTACGTCTGGGATAAGGCATGGTGGGGGAGTGACCGACGAGGAGCTGGCCCGCCTTGCCGAGGCCAACGGGGTGGCCGTCGAATACCACGACTGGCGGGGGCGGCGGACGCCGGTCCCGAGGGACACGATCCTCGCCGTCCTCGAGGCGCTCGGCGCCCTGTCCGAGAGCGATCATCCTAGGCCGCCGTCCATGCCGGAGCCAACGCGGGGTGTCCGCGCTGCCGATCCACCGCGTACCTGGGGGTTCATGGTCCAGCTCTACTCCGCACGGTCGACGGGGTCGTGGGGCCACGGCGACCTGCGCGATCTCGCCGACCTCGCGGCGTGGAGCGGCAGCGCGCTGGGCGCCGGGTTCGTCCTGATCAATCCCTTGCACGCGGGCGAGCCGGCGACACCGATCCGGCCGTCGCCGTACCTGCCGTCCAGCCGCAGGTTCGTCAGCCCGCTGTACCTGCGGGTCGAGGACGTGCCCGGGTACGACGTGCTGCCGCCGGAGGACCGCGAGCGGATCGCCGAGCTCGCCGCGCCGCTGCGGGCGGCGAACCACACCCTCGCCCCGCTCGACCGCGATGCCGTGTGGGCCGCCAAGAGCACCGCGCTCGAGCTCATTCACCGCCGGGCCCCGCTGGACCGGTCCGCCGCCAAGGCGTACGCCTCGTACCGCGGGGCGGGCGGCGCCGCGCTCACCGGGTTCGCCACCTGGTGCGCGCTCGCGGAGTCGTACGGCGCGGACTGGCGCGACTGGCCCGCGGGGCTGCGCGATCCGCGCTCGCAGGCCGTCGTCGCCGAGCGAGTGCGCCGCGCGGATCGGGTGGAGTTCCATGCGTGGCTGCAGTGGCTGGTCCAGGAGCAGGTGGCGACGGCGCAGCGGACAGCGCGCGCGGCCGGCATGCCGCTCGGCGTCATCCACGATCTCGCGGTCGGCGTCCACCCCGGCGGCGCCGATGCCTGGCTCTACCAGGACGTGCTCGCCTCCGGCGTGACGGTCGGCGCGCCGCCCGACGAGTTCAACCAGCGCGGCCAGGACTGGGGGCAGCCGCCGTGGCACCCCCGGCGGCTCGCGGCGCGGGCGTACGAGCCGTACCGAGAGCTGATCTCCGCGTCGCTGCGCGCCTCGGGCGGGCTGCGGGTCGATCACGTCCTCGGGCTGTTCCGGCAGTGGTGGGTGCCTATCGGCGCGTCGCCCGCCGAGGGCACGTACGTCCGGTGCGACCACGAGGCGATGACCGGCCTGCTGGCCGCCGCGGCCGAACGCGCGGACGCGCTGGTGATCGGCGAGGACCTCGGCGTCGTGCAGCCGTGGGTCCGGGAGTATCTCCCGTCGCGGGGCCTCTTCGGCACGTCGATGCTGTGGTTCGAACGCGACGGCCAGGGGGAGCCGCTGCGGCCGGAGCGGTGGCGGTCGCGCTGCCTGGCCACGGTCGCCACGCACGACATGCCGCCGATCGCGGGCTACCTGGCCGGCGACCACATCCGGCTGCGGGCGGAGCTCGGCCTGCTCACCCGCCCCGCCGCCGAGGAGTGGGCCGACCATCGCCGGCAGCTGGCGCGGTGGAGCGCGCTGCTCGGCGAGCTCGGCCTGCTGACCGGACCGGAGGACCTCGCCGCTAACCCGGACGCGGCCACTGCGGCCCTGCACGGGTTCCTGGCGCGGACCCCGGCCCGGCTCGTCGGCATCTCGCTCGCCGACGCGGTGGGGGAGCGCCGCACCCAGAACCAGCCGGGGACGATCGACGAGTACCCCAACTGGCGGGTGCCGCTGGCGGACGCCGAAGGCCGGGCCGTGCTGCTCGACGACCTGCCGGACGACCCCCGCGTCCGTGCGGCCGTCGCGCCGGTACGTTCGCTCGGTGCTAGGTGAAGATGGGGTCGCGGGTGCGGCTGCGCTTGAGCTCGAAGAAGCCGTCGGTCTCGGCCACCGCGAGCACGCCGTCCCAGAGCCGGGCGGCCGCCTCCCCGCGCGGGATCGGCGACACGACGGGCCCGAAGAAGGACGCGCCGTTCACCGAGATGACCGGCGTGCCGACCTCATAGCCGACCCGGTCCATCCCGCCGGCGTGCGAGGCCCGCAGCGCCTCGTCGTACTCCGTCGAGTCCGCCGCCTCCGCCAGCGAACGGGTCAAGCCGGCCGCCTCCAGAGCGTCCGCGATCACGTCGCGGGTTTTGGGTGCCTTTTCATGGTGGAAACGGTTACCGAGCTCGGTGTAAAGGTCGCCGAGCACCCCCGGACCGTACTTCTGCTCGGCCGCGATGCACACCCGAACCGGCCCCCAGATCTCCCCCATCAATTTCTGGTATTTCTCCGGCAGGTCACGGCCTTCGTTGAGCACGGAAAGGCTCATGACATGCCAGCGGGGTTCGATCGGACGGACCGCCGCCACCTCGCGGATCCATCGAGAGGTGATCCACGCCCATGGACATGCGGGATCAAACCAGAAGTCCACCGGCGTACGAGCGTCTTGCGGCAACGTGAGCCTCCTCGAGAGAGATCGATACTCATCGAACGGCAACCAGCGGTCACTACCGGCCATTCCCGGCCGCCGAGGTCAAAACCCGGTGGCCGGGTCGGCAACAACGTCCTTCGGTTGGTAGACATGGGGGACAGACTTTCTTCGCGGACCTGACCAAGGAGTTCACGTGGCAGGCAACCTCACGCGCGACGAGGCGCGGGAACGTGCCCGGCTGCTCACCGTCGATACGTACGCGGTAGAGCTGGACCTCACTACTGGAGACCAGCACTTCGGATCTACCACGACCGTGCGCTTCGACTGCGGCGAGCCCGGCACGTCCACCTTCGTTGACCTCCACGACGCCGTCGTGCGTGAGGTCACGCTGAACGGGCAGGCCCTCGATCCGGCGTCGTACGACGCGGAGGGCGGCCGGATCCCGCTTCCGGACCTGGCCGCGAGCAACGAGCTGCGGGTCGTCGCCGACGTGGCGTACTCCCGTACCGGCGAGGGCCTGCACCGGTTCGTCGACCCGGTCGACCAGAACGTCTACCTCTACACCCAGTTCGAGACCGCCGACGCGCACCGGATGTACACCTGCTTCGACCAGCCCGACCTCAAGGCCGCGTTCGAGCTGGCCGTCACCGCCCCAGCGGGCTGGGAAGTCGTGTCCAACACCGCGCCGGAGCGGTCGGGCGACAATGAAAGCGTCAGGTGGCACTTCCCCGCCACCCCGCGTGTGTCGACGTACATCACCGCCCTGGTCGCCGGGCCGTACCACGTCGTACGGGACGAGCACGACGGCATTCCGCTCGGCGTCTACTGCCGGGCCAGCCTCGCCGAGTACCTCGACGCCGACAAGATCATCGAGGTGACCCGGCAGGGCTTCGACTTCTTCCGCACCGTATTCGCCCAGCCGTACCCGTTCGGCAAGTACGACCAGCTGTTCGTGCCGGAGTTCAACGCCGGCGCGATGGAGAACGCGGGCTGCGTGACGTTCCTCGAGGACTACGTCTTCCGGTCGCGGGTCACCGACGCGGCGTACGAGCGGCGCGCCGAGACGGTCCTGCACGAGATGGCGCACATGTGGTTCGGCGACCTGGTCACCATGCGCTGGTGGGACGACCTGTGGCTGAACGAGTCCTTCGCCACCTGGGCCGCCGCCATCGCGCAGGCCGAGGCGACCCGCTGGACCACGGCCTGGACCACCTTCGCCCAGCTGCACAAGGCCTGGGCCTACCGGCAGGACCAACTGCCCTCCACCCACCCGATCGCGGCCGACATCCCCGACATCGCCGCGGTCGAGGTCAACTTCGACGGGATCACCTACGCCAAGGGCGCGGCCGTGCTCAAGCAGCTCGTGGCCTACGTCGGCATCGACAACTTCCTGGCTGGCGTGCGCCGCTACTTCGGCCAGCACGCCTGGTCCAACGCCACCCTGGCCGACCTGCTGGCGCCGCTCGCGGACACGTCGGGGCGGGACCTGGCCGGCTGGTCCAAGCAGTGGCTGGAGACGGCCGGAGTGAACACGCTGCGCCCCCGGTACGACGCCGGCCCCGACGGGCGGCTGACCCGCTTCGACATCCTGCAGGAGGCCTCGCCGTCCCATCCCGTCCTGCGCGATCACCGGATCGCGATCGGGCTCTACGACCGGACCCCGGGCGGCCTGGTGCGCCGGCTCCGGGTGGAGACGGACGTCTCCGGTGAGCGCACGGAGGTCGGTGCGCTGGCCGGGGAGCAGCGCCCCGACCTGGTGCTGGTGAACGACGACGACCTCACCTACGCGAAGATCCGCCTGGACGAGCACTCGCTGGGCACGCTGATGACCGGCATCGGCGAGTTCACCGAGTCGCTCCCCGCCGCGCTGTGCTGGGCCGCCGCCTGGGACATGTGCCGGGACGCCGAGCTGGCCGCCCGCGACTACGTCCGCCTGGTCCTGGCCGGGGCCAGCTCGGTCACCGACATCTCGGTCGTGCAGACCCTGCTGCGCCAGGCGAGCGCGGCGCTGCGCCGGTACACCGACCCGGCCTGGCGCCCGGCGGGCCTGGAGCTCGCCGCCAATGCGCTCCGTGACCTGCTGGAGCGGGCCGAGCCCGGCTCCGACGCGCAGCTCGCCTACATGCAGGCCTTGGCCGGGATGGCGACCTCACCCGGCGACCTCGCCCTGCTGGCCGGCCTGCTGGACGGGTCGGCACCGATCGACGGGCTCACCGTGGACACCGAGCTGCGGTGGCGGCTGCTGCGCCGGCTGATCAGCCGCGGCGCGGCCGGGGAGGCGGAGATCGAGGCCGAACTGGCGCGGGATGCCACCGACGCCGGCGCCCGCCGCGCGGCGGCCTGCCGGGCGGCGATCCCCGAGCCGGCCGCCAAGGAAGCCGCCTGGCAGCAGATCGTCGGCGGCACGCTGCCCAATGCCGTGTTCCGGGCGGTGCTGGACGGCTTCGCCGATCCCGACCAGGCCGAGCTGCTCGAGCCGTACCAGCGGCGCTACTTCGAGGTGGTCGGCGGCATCTGGCGGGACTGGGGCAGCGACATGGCCCAGTGGTTCGTGGCCAACGCCTACCCGGTCGCGGACAGCCGCGCGGTGATCGAGGCGACCGACGACCTGATCGCCACGACCAGCCCGCCGGCGGCGCTGCGCCGCCTGCTCATCGAGGGGCGGGACGGCCTCGAGCGGGCGCTGCGCTGCCAGGAGCGCGACCGCCAGGCTGGCTGACCGCGGCCGCGACGGCGCGCACGCCCGGGTGGGCGGCCAGGTCCTCCAGCAGGACCGGCCGCCCGTCGCCGTCGGCCAGCGGGACACACCAGTTCGGGTACTGCGTGGTGGTGCCGGGCAGGTTCTGCGGGCGCCGCTCCCCGGTCGCATCCGCCAGCGAGACCCCCACCAGCACGGCCGGGGTGCGCGCGAGATAGCGGTAGAGCGCGCCGGTGAACTCCGCCGGGTCCGGCCCGCCGCGCCCGGCCGCCGCCACCGCCAGCCCCTCCCGGGCGAGGGCGTCCTGCCAGGCCCGCAGGGATGCGGCGGCGGCG
>DATBKU010000049.1:0-25511 GCA_036555725.1 Streptosporangiaceae bacterium
ATCAACCAGCCGGACCACGACGCCATCATGTCGGCCCTGCGCGAGGCTCTTGGTGACGTCGCCTTCGAGGAGGCCTGGTCACACGGTACGTCGCTGTCCTTGGACGACGCCGTGGCGTACGCGACGCGGGGCCGGGGCACCGCACTCAGGGCAACGCCAACGGACACAACCTTCAGCCTCTTCACAATGCGCTCCTCACCAGCCGGAAACTCGCCCCGACTCAAACATTCACCGGCTTCAGAACGCCTTCACCGCCCCGTGCCCCGCACCTTAGTCCGGGCCGATCAATATGACCGTACGATCACCCGGAAGGATCTCGGCGTCCCGGCCTTCACGCTCGATGACAAGGATTGGCACGCCCTCGCCCAGCCGTAGCTTCCGGCGTTCGGGTTCGGTCGGTATTCGCGCGGTGATCCTCCCGCGCTTGACGGGCACGACGCTGCGGTCGGCGGGACTCCGCACATAGGAGCCGCGACGCTCGGTGATGATCAGCCCCTCGCCGCGCAGGATGGCGATGGCACGACGCACGGAGTCGCGCGAGATGTCGTACTGCAGCATGTAGTCGACCTCGACCGGGATGCGCTGCCCCGGAGGCAACTCGCCGCGTTTGATCTGGTCACGGATGAGATCGGCGAGCTGCCGATAGATCGGTCTGTCTGCTTCGGGATCGATCACCACACGCAGATCCTATATGGCATCATTGCGTTGATACTACATCCGTACATAGCATCATTCGAACAGACAGTCGCGGGCGATGTCAGCGTGATTGAGGGAGCTTGACCGAGCCGCGCCTGGCGGACGAGGCGGATGGTGGCGGCACGACCGGGCCGATGTCCCCGTCGGGTGCCTCGTCCAGGTCGACGATCACCGGCGCGTGGTCGCTCGGCGCGGTGCCCTTGCGTGCGTGCCGATCGACCCACGCCGCCCGCACCCGGTCCGCGACCGCTGCGGTGGCCAGCACCAGGTCGATCCGCATGCCGAGGTCCTTGGGGAACATGCCGGCGCGGTAGTCCCAGTAGGTGAACACCCGCTCGGTCGGCCAGCGGTCCCGTACGACGTCGCGCAGGCCGAGCTCTTGCAGCTCGGCCAGCGCCGCCCGCTCCGGCGGCGTGACATGGGTCTGGCCGACGTACGCGTCCGGGTCGAACACGTCGGCATCGGTGGGCGCGATGTTCATGTCCCCGCAGACGATCGCGGAGTCCGGACCGGCGCCGACCACCTCGCGCAGCGCGGCCAGCCAGGCCAGCTTGTATTGATAGTGATCGGACCCCGGGGTCCGCCCATTCGGTACGTACACGCAGGTCACACGGATCCCGCCGCAGGTCGCGGACACCGCACGGGCTTCCGGATGCGGGAAGCCCGGCCCATCGGCGAGTCCGGTCACGACGTCGTCCAGTCCGACGCGGGAGAGGATGGCCACGCCGTTCCACCGTGCCTCGCCGTGGTGGGCGACCGCGTAGCCGCGGCGGGCGAGCTCCTCGCCGAGCAACTCCGCGAACGCATCGTCAGCGATCTTGGTCTCCTGCAGGCAGAGGACATCGGGCTGTCGCTGGTCCAGCCACGGCAACAGCCGCGGCACCCGCTGCTTGACCGAGTTCACGTTCCAGGTGACTAGCCGCACCCGGCCACCATAACGTCGCCGCAACCCCGGCCGGGCCGGTGCACGACCGGGGTTGCGGCCCGGCGGTGCGGTCATGTCAGCGCACTCATGGAACTCAGGCCGGCGGCGCGGCGACCCGGGCGGCGAGGCGTTCGCGGAGGTCGGTCAGCCGGGCGATCTCGGCGTCGAGCACGGCCAGCCGGCGTTCGACGACTCCGGTGCTCGGCGCGCAGTGATCGGGCCCCCCGTACGGTGGGAGCGTGTCGCCGTCCACCAGGTCCAGGCGGTCGGCACAGCTGCGCAGATCGGCGACGGTCAGGCCCAGTGACAACAGCTCGCGGATGAGCCGTACGCGAGACACCTCTCGGGGACCGTACACACGTTGCCCCGTCGCAGTGCGCCGCCGCGGGGTCAGCAGACCGTTCTGTTCGTAGAAGCGCAGTGCGCGGGGTGTGGTGCCGGCCGCTGCCGCCGCGTCCCCGATCCGCATGAGCCCTCCCCTGATTCCTACCGGGCCACCACTTTCTTCTTATAGGGCCACGACCTGGGCCACTGTCATAGAGCCACCACGACGGTCCCGAAATAGCGCCCGCTCATCATGTCGTGCAACGCCTGCGGGGCGCGTTCGATGCCGTCGACGCGGACGTACGGGAAGGTGATGTCGCCGGTCGCAAGCCAGCCGGCGAAGCGGTCGATCCACTCCGACGCGATCTCGGGGTCGTCGCCGGCGCTGAAGCCGCGCATTGTGATCCGCTTGACGACGATCTGGAAGGAGTCCAGCTCGACCGGCGCCGTTGTGCCGCCGCCCTGCTCGGACAGCTGCCCCGACAGCGCCCCGACCAGCACGAACCGCGCGCCCTTTCGAGCCACCGCGATCGCCGCCCGCAGATCCTCGCCGCCGACGGTGTCGAAGAGGACGTCGATGCCGTCGGGAGCCGCCTTCGCCAACTGCTCGGCGAGCGACTCAGCGCCGCGGATCACGGCCACGTCATAGCCCAGGTCGGAGACCATCCGATCGGCCTTCTCCCGCGATCCGGTGCTGCCGACCACCCGGCCGGCGCCCAGCAGCCGTGCGATCTGCCCGGCCAGCGACCCCACCGAGCCGGCGCCACCGGAGACGAGCACCGTGTCGCCGGGCCGTACCTCGACGCCGCGGGTCAGTCCCCCGTACGCGGTCGGCCCCTGCGCAAGGTGCGCGACCGGATCGGGGAGGACGTCGCGCAGCGGGACGCAGTCCGCAGCGGCCAGGACGGCGTACTCGCGCCAGGCCGACCAGTGCGAGACCAGATCGCCGGCGCGCACCCGGCCACCGTCGGGCGCCGTGATGACCTCGGCGATCGCCGCGCCGGGCAGTACGTCGCCGGGGCGCAGGCCGGGGTACGGCGTCCCGGCCACGCTTCCGCCGATCAATGTGCGCAGCGCCGCGGACACGTGGAGGAACCGGTTCCGCACCAGTACCTCGCCATCGCCGGGGACCGGCACCGGCATTTCGGCGATCACGAAGTCTTCCGGCCTGGGCAACTCCGAGACCGGAGCGGCGAGTTGTACCTCACGGGACACGCGTTCGGGCATGGGAAGCTCCTCGGCAAGATCGCGACGCGACGGCGAGACGCTAACCCCTGACCCGTGCGTCAGCTGCAACCCGTGTGAGGAGCGGTTGACCGTCAGTGATGGCGGTGGGGTCAGTTCGCGGGGGCCGGCGGCGCGGGCCGGAGCCCGGACACGATGCGTTCCGCCTGCTCGACGACGGCCGCCTGCCATTGCGAGGGAACGACAGCGAAGACGTCATCATCGATCGCCCGCAGCGCATCCCCCGCGACAAGCGCAGGGTCGATCCCCTCCGGTGACATGCCGGTACGGACGAGAGCGGGGCAGATCATGGTGACTTTTACCGGTGTGCCGTCCAGCGCCATGGCCGCGTGCTGAGCGATGGCCGTGACGGCGTGCTTCGACGGTCCGTACGCCCCGCCACCGGGAAACACCGCGAGCCCGGCCAACGACGCCGTGATCAGCACATGAGCCGGCTCACCGGCGGACAGCAGAGCCGGCACGAACGCGCGGAGCCCGTTGACGACCCCGCCGACATTGACGGCGAACACCCGGTCCCACTCGTCGGCCGGGACCTCCCACGGCGCGCCCAGCGACTGCCCCACCACGCCGGCGTTCAGACAGACCAGGCGCGCCTGCAAAGCCTGCGCCGCGACAGCGCTCATCGCCGCCGGATCGGAGACATCAGCCACCACGCCTGTCGCGCCGAGCCGAGCCGCCGTCGCGGACAAAGCGTCGGCGTCGATGTCGGTCAGAACCAGGCGAGCGCCTTTGGCGTGCAACGCCTCGGCCAGTGCTCGCCCGATCCCGCTCGCCGCACCGGTCACCACCGCGGTCAAGGTCTCGGCCATCAAGGACATCCTCCACCGGGAGGATATTCGCGGCGACAGCTGACCGGCGGCGGGAGCCCCACGGAGGCAATGTGCGAGGGCCTGGATAGCCGCAGGGCGGCGGAGCCGAGCGGGGATCGGGCTTATGGGGCGCGGGCCAGCTCGCGGGAGAGGGCGAGCGCGGCCGTGCGGACCGCGGGAGCGAGGCGGTCCAGGTCGAGCCGGCGGGAACTGCCGGTGATGGAGATGGCCGCTATCGCCTGCCCGTTGCGATCGAGCACCGGCGCGGCCACCGCGGACACGCCGGCCATGGCCTGCGGCATGGTGTTCGCCCTGGCGATGCGCGAAGTGGACCTGTCGGTCGGCGGCATGTACGCGATGGGGGTGGTCGTCGGCGCGCTACTGATCAGGAACGGCGTACCCAGCTGGCTGGCGGCCGCGGCCGTCCTCGCGCTGTCCGCACTGCTCGGCGCGGCGAACGGGGCGGTCACCACATACCTGCGCCTGCCCTCGTTCATCGTCACCCTCGCCGCCTCGATGCTGCTGCGCGGCGTAGGGCTGGCCCTGGCTCAGGGCAAACAGATCACGGACCTGCCCGCGGACGACCCGTTCTTCACCTTCTTCGGCGGCGACCTGCTCGGCGTGCCCGTCGCGGTATGGGTGTTCGCGCTGGCCGTGGTGGTGCTCAGCCTGCTGTTCACGCGTACCAGGTTCGGCGTCCGGGTGCGCGCGATCGGCTCCAACCCGGAGGCTGCCGAGTTCAGCGGGCTGCCGCTCGCGGGGGGCAGCGGCTCCGTCGTGGGCGCCGCCACCGGCACCTTGATCCTTTCCGTGGTCACCGCCGCGCTGGTGTTCTTCGAGATCCCGATCAACTGGACGCAGTTGGCGACCGGCGGCGTGATCCTCATCGCCGTAGCGTCCGCGCCGCTGCTGCGCCGGGTGCGCGCCCGGCGGTCACGGCCGGCGTCGCATACGTCTCCGGGGACCGCAAGGGCCGCGGGCTGATGCTGGACAAGCCGCTGTGGGAGAACGTCACACAGGTGTCATGGCTGGGCCTGGGCCGGGGTGGAGTGCTGCCCCGGCGCGCCCGGCTGGTCGAAGCCGCCCGCGAACGCCTCGCCGAGCTGCGGGTGCGCGGCGGAGGACCCTACGCCCGGGCGAACGAGCTGTCGGGCGGCAATCAGCAAAAGCTCGTGGTCGCCAAGTGGCTGGCCGCCGGGCCCGACGTTGTCGTGCTCGACGACCCGACGCGCGGGGTCGACGTCGGGGCCCGGGCCGAACTGCACACCCTCGTACGGGACCTGGCCGAGCGGGGCAAGGCCGTGCTGGTGGCCTCCACCGACCTGGCCGAGCTGGTCGAACTCTGCCATCGTGTCCTGGTCTTCCAGCACGGCCGCATCGTCGCCGAACTCAGCGGCGACCGTCTCACCGAACCCGCCCTCAGCCTCGCAATGAACGCCGGCTTCGCGATGGGAGAAGCCCCGCCCTCCTGACCGCCGGGTAGCTACGTTGCGCCACGGCACACCCCCTGACCGTTACGACCTGGACCGAGACACCACAGCGATGATCGCCTTTGGCAGCGGACCGCACTTTTGCCTGGGCGCCGCGCTGGCCCGGCTGGAGGCCAGAATTGTGCTGGAAGAATTCGTCGCTCGGGTTACCGATGACGACATCGATACCGAGGCCGCCATCCGAGCCCACGGCGCGAACAACCGAGGCTTCGCATCACTGCCCGCGGCGGTAAAGACTCGCTGACAGCCCGCGCCCGAGCCCCTACACCAGCTTCACCGGCAGGCTGAGCATCTCGGCGCCGTCCCGAGTACCACGGAAGTAGGGTCTTCGCGACCAGTCAGCAGCGACGGGTTTGGTACGGCACGGGGGTGGGTTCCGGTTCGAGCGGTGTCGGGCACCGGCTCACGGCGACGAGGAAGGTCAGCACGATTCCCCCTGCCACGACGAAGAGCGTGGTGCTGATCCCGTCGGCGGTGGCGATCCGGAGCTGTTCACCGGAGAGGCCTTCCAGGCCGGCAGTCGCTACCAGGACGAGGATGGCGAGGCCGACAGCTGCGCCCACACCTGAGCCGGTGGAGGCGATGCCGGAGGCGATGCCTTGTTGTCGGTCGGAGATTCCGGTGGCGGCGGCGATAAACATGGTCGTAAAGACCACCCCATCGCCGATGCTGAGCGCCACGAGACCGGGGATGAGTTCGATGTAGGTGCCGTTCGGCGAGATCGCGAGGCCGAGCGCGACCGCACCGAGCGCACCGACCACGAGCGCCGCGGCCAACGTGCGCCTCAGCCCGAACCGCGTCACGAGTTGGCCCGCGGCTGTCGAACCGGCCACCACCACTGCCGTGGGGATGAGGAAGGCGGTGCCGGTCTGCAAAGCGTCGTAGCCCAGAATCTCCTGGAAGTAAATGGACAAGAAGTAGAGCACGGAGCCGAAGGTCGCCATGAACATGAACGCGATGACGACGCCGGTGATCAGGTTGCGGTTGGACAGCAGCCGGGGTGGCATGAGCGGGTCAGAGCTGCGTCGCTCGATAATGACGAAAGCCCCGATCAACAATAGGCCCGCCGCTGCGCTAACCAGAATGACAGGCGACAGCCAGCCCAATGCGGGGCCTTGCACGAGGGCGACCACGATGAGGGTGACACCGAAAGTGACGCTGAGCGCACCGGGCAGGTCGAACTTGCGGCCTTTTTCGCGTTCACCGTCCCGGGAGACCACTACGAAGGCGAGCAGCAGCGTGGGGCCGGCCAGGGCGACGTTAACGAGGAAGACCGCTTCCCAGCCGAACGCCCGCGTCAAAAGACCGCCGAGCAGCACACCGATGACGAGTCCCGCCGCGCCTGACCCTCCCCAGATTCCCAATGCGCGGTTGCGGGCGCGGCCTTCGACGAAAGTGGTGTTGATGAGTGCCAGGGTGGTGGGAAAGACAAGAGCTCCGCCGAGACCTTGGAATGCGCGGGCGGCAAGAAGCATTCCGGGATCGGTCGCGAGTCCTCCCGCAAGCGCCGCTCCGGCGTACAGTGCGAGGCCGGTGGTCAGGATGCGGCGTCGTCCGAGCAGATCGGCGGCACGCCCGCCGAACAGTAGAAAACCCGCCGAGGCCACGGCATAGGCGCTGATGACCGACTGGAGCGTCTGCGCGGAATAGCCAAGGTCGCGTGCGATGTCGGGGAGTGCCACGACCACGATGTACTGGTCGAGCGAAACGATCAGCATGGCAAATGACAGCAGCGCCAGCGTCGCCGTCTCACGGTTCCAACCGAGGCCGCCGGGCGCAGATGGTGTCTTTGTCGGTCGCACGCAGCACTCCTAATGATCGGTCAAGCCTGCGCTCACGGCCTGACGGGAAAGTCCGTCTGATTCGGGACGGCGGCTCGCCGGCCAGGGCGGCTGCCAGGACGCTGGAAACGCCACCCGGCCGCGTCGAACGTCTCGTCGGCGCAGCTGCCCTCACTACTCCGACGAAACAGCACACCAAAATGTGAGGCCCGCGCACCGCCCCTCTCACCTAATCAGAGGAGAGGACCAGCGCCAGAGCCCATTTCGGGAAGTTGGACCCGGCCAATGTGGTGCCGGTACCTTCGGCCGAGTGGAGTTCCACGTCAGCCTCGTCGGACGCGACCGTGTCCGGGTTGACCTTCTCCACTGTGATCAGGCCGTACGGCAGCCAGAGCACCGGAAGCCAGGTCGGGGCAGTACCCAGCGCCGTGGCGATGGCCATCATGAAGACGCTCGGTCGCAGTAGAGCGCGGCCGAGTTCGCCGAAGTTGAGCCGCTCGCCCTTCTTCTCGCTCATATGCCCAGCCTCGATCCTCGCGACCTCCTCGTCGGTGATGCCGCGCAGATCCCTCGGCCGGTCGAATGCGAACAGCCACAGCATGACAAACGCCGGTACGCCCAACGCGGCGACCACCAAGAATGCCACCTGCCACGAGATGTGGTGAGCAATGGGCAGTGCGATCGCCGGCGCGATCACTCCGGCGGAAAGCGTGCTGCTCATCCAGATCGACGTCGCCTTCGCTCCATCCTTCCCCGGGAACCAGATGGACAGCAGCCGCGTACAAGGTCCCCAGAGAAACCCGAAAAAGACACCGTAGATGAAATTTCGCCACCACATTTCGCCCTAGCTGTGTACGGCGGCCATGCTGGCGGACAGAACGGTGACGCCGGCAAGGCAGATCAGCAGGATCCGGCGCGCCCCTAGCCGGTCCGCGAGTACCCCGGCCACCAGCAGCAGCGGGAAATACCCCAGTAGGTAACTCGCCGCCACGCTGGAGATCTGGCTCGGACTAAGGTTCAGCTCCTTGGCCCAAAACGGGTTGAGCACACCGAACTTGGCGGTATCCAACCAAACTACAAAATTGGTGAGAACCACGGCCATGAACACAAATTTGCGCTTGCCCGAGAAGAATCTCGGCGAGATCGTCATTTCTGTCGATACCAACATGGCCTCCCGCATGCGGGTCGGGAATGGAAACGGTCGTCATGGATGCCACAGATGAGCGGTTTGGACCACTTAGCCGTGGCGTCAGTCAGTGGATCCTCCGAGTCCCACGTCGGCCACGGTGCTCCCCGGGCCGATCCGGGACGCCGGGTGCCTGTTCGGGAGAGCCATCGAGCGGCCTCGTCCAGCTGGGAGTGCGAGGCACACAGCACAATAGAAGGCCGCCCCAGCCGTACGGTAGATCCAATTCGGGCCAGTGCTACCAGGCCAATGACGGGCCCGCTCGACGGGACCGAGCGTGGCGGGGCATGATCCGTTTCAGGACTGGGATTTCGACGGCAAGGGGTGTGGACGGACATGGCGACGGTCGTGTTGGTCGGAACGCTCGACACCAAGGGGGCGGAGTACGCCTGGCTCCGCGACCGGGTCCGGGAGTTGGGGTGCGAGGCGGTCCTGGTCGACGCGGGGGTCGGCGAATCGCAGGTCGACGCCGACGTACCGGCCGAGCGGGTGGCACAGGCCGCGGGCGCGTCGGTGACGGCGCTGCGGGAGGCGGGAGATCGGGGCGCGGCCGTCACGGCGATGGGTGAGGGCGCCGCGGCCGTTCTGGCTGAGCTGGTCGCGGCGGGCCGGGTGGACGCCGTGCTCGCGGTGGGCGGGAGCGGCGGGTCGTCGATCGCGGCGCGGGCCGTACGGAATTTGCCGATCGGACTGCCCAAGCTGATCGTGTCGACGATGGCGGCCGGGGACGTGTCGCCGTACGTGGGCGCGAAAGACGTGACGCTGACCTACAGCGTCGTGGACATCGCGGGGATCAACCGAGTGTCGCGGCTGATTCTCGGGAACGCGGCGGCCGGGGCCGCAGGGATGGCCAAGGCGCACGCGGAGGCACCACCGGCCGCAGCGGAGCGCCCGCTGATCGGAGCCTCGATGTTCGGGGTGACTACGCCGGCGGTGGACGTAGCGCGCGAGCGACTGGAGGAGCTCGGCTACGAGGTGCTGGTCTTCCACGCGACCGGCGCGGGCGGACGGGCACTCGAGGGGCTCGTCGACAGCGGCCTGCTGGCGGGCGTTCTGGACGTGACCACGACCGAGCTGGCCGATGACCTGGTCGGTGGGGTGTTGTCGGCAGGCCCCGAACGGCTCACCGCGGCCGGGCGGCACGGAGTTCCGCAGGTGGTGGCCCCAGGGGCGCTGGACATGGTCAACTTCGGGCCGCGCGAGTCCGTCCCGGAGCGGTTCGAGGGGCGGAATCTGTACGTGCACAACCCGACGGTGACGCTGATGCGGACCACACCGGAGGAGATGGCCGAGCTGGGCCGCAGAGTCGCCGCGAAGCTGGCCGCCGCGACCGGGCCGACCACACTGTTCGTCCCGCTCGCCGGGGTGTCCGCGCTGGACGCGCCCGGCATGCCGTTCCACGACTCGAAAGCGGACGAGGCCTGCTTCGATGCCCTGCAGGGCGCCGCCGTGGACACGGAACGGCTCGAGGTGAACATCAACGACCCTGCGTTCGGCCGTGCCATGGCCGATCGGCTGCACGAAATGATCACAGGGGTGTCGAAATGAACCGTACGACCGTACTGGAGCGGCTGCGGGCCACGGTCGCGGCGGGCCGGCCGGTGATCGGCGCCGGGGCGGGCACCGGGCTGTCGGCGAAGTGCGCCGAAGCGGGCGGCGTCGACCTGATCATCATCTACAACTCGGGCCGGTACCGGATGGCAGGGCGCGGCTCGCTGGCCGGACTGCTGCCGTACGGGGACGCGAACCAGATCGTGGTGGAGATGGCGGCCGAGGTGCTGCCGGTCGTACGGGACACACCCGTACTGGCCGGAGTATGTGGCACCGATCCGTTCCGGGTGATGCCCGTCTTCCTCGATCAGCTCAAGGCGATGGGGTTCGCCGGCGTGCAGAACTTCCCGACGGTCGGCCTGTACGACGGGGTATTCCGGCAGAACCTGGAAGAGACCGGCATGGGCTACGAGCTGGAAGTAGAAATGGTACGGCTCGCCCACGAACGCGACCTGGTCACCGCCCCGTACGTCTTCGACGCCGACCAGGCGCGAGCGATGGCCGAGGCGGGCGCGGACGTGCTCGTACCGCATGTCGGACTCACCACCAAGGGCAGCATCGGCGCGGGCACCGCCCTGACGCTGGACGAGGCGACCGCGCGGGTGCAGGCCATGCGGAACGCCGCGCACGCGGCCCGCCCGGACGTCCTCGTCCTATGCCACGGCGGGCCCATCGCCGAGCCCGACGACGCCGCCTACGTGCTCTCGCGCACCGAGGGAATCGTGGGCTTCTTCGGCGCCTCCTCGGTCGAACGGCTGCCAACCGAGCGCGCCATCACCGACCAGGTGGCCGCCTTCAAACAGCTGGAGATCTGATGCTGGTAACTCCCGGCAGCGTGACCACGATGACCTTCGACTGGGGGTCCATCAAGTGGTTCGTCACGCCGTACGCCATCCAGGGCGCGAGCAGCTCACTCGGCGAGGTCATCGTCAACCCGGGCAAGGGCCACGCACGCCACAACCATCCCAACGCCGAAGAGGTCCTCTACGTCATCTCCGGCGAGGCGCAGCAAATGGTCGACGACGCCGAGCCGTTCACGATCAGGGAGGGCGACGCCGTCCACATCCCCAAAGGCGTCTGGCACTCCACCTACAACACCACCTGGCGCTCGCTGCGGCTGATCGTCACCTACACGCCCGGCGGAGAAGAAAAAGCCCTAGAAGCCGCACCCGACTACCGCCTCCACGACATCGGTACGGTCCCAGAGTGGCACCTGGCCTGACGCTGCAGCCGCAGCCATGACGGCGGGGAGCGACCTGTCGGCGGTGCAGAGGGACGCGCCTTCGAACTCCGCACCGCCGGCTCAGCGCAGCTCCTGGATGCGGACCAGGTTGCCCGCGGGATCGCGGACGGCGCAGTCGCGCACCCCGTACGGCTGCTCGGTCGGCTCCTGTACGACCTCGGCGTCGCTGGCCTGCAACAACTCGAAGGTGCGGTCGAGGTCGTGGGTGGCCAGCATGATCCAGCCGTACGTACCCTTGGCCATCATCTCGGCGATGGTGCGGCGCTCGTCGTCGGTGACCCCGGGGTCTGCGGCCGGCGGCGCCAAGAGGATGGACGTGCCGGGCTGGTCCTTCGAGCCAACCGTGATCCAGCGCATCTTCCCGCTTCCGACATCAGTGCGGACCTCGAAGCCGAGAACGTCGCGCCAGAAGGTCAATGATGCGTCCGGGTCGTCGTGCGGGAGGACGCTCGTGTGAATGGTGATGTCCATGGCGGTCACGCTAGCTGCGGCTCGCGGGCCGGCGCTTTTCGATCTCTGACCGGTCTCGTCACCTGCTTCGCCACGCACGACGGCATCCCCGCCGTCCCGTCCGCCGCCTGGCGCCGGTAGACGCTGGGCGGCACACCGACCAGCTCGGTGAAGCGAGTGCTGAAAGTGCCCAGCGACGAGCAGCCGACCGCGAAACAGACCTCGGTGACGCTGAGGTCGCCCCGACGCAGCAGCGCCATCGCACGCTCGATCCGCCGCGTCATCACATAGGCGTACGGCGACTCACCGTAGGCGAGCCGGAACTGGCGGCTGAGGTGCCCGGCCGACATGTACGCGGCGCGGGCGAGCGCCTCCACGTCCAGCGGCTGGGCGTACTCCCGGTCGATCCGGTCCCGAACGCGGCGCAGCCGCGCGAGGTCGCGCAGGGGCTGCGCCGCGGTGAGCGCCCGCGTCCACGACGGGTGACACATAAGAGAACTCCTCATCATCGGTGTCCGATTCCACGTGATGGCTGTCGTGCAGTTGTTGCCACGCCGCCCGGCTCAACGCGATGCGGCCTCCCACGCGAACCCGTCCGGGTCGGTGAACAGCCCGGCGTCGCCGCCGATCACGAGCCGGTGCGATCCGCTGCCGTCGGGAGAGACGCCGGCGTCCTTGGCGAGAGCGCGGCGCCCGTAGAGCGCCAGCTTGACGGCACCCGACGGAGCGGCGAACTCGACGTACTTGCGGCCAAAGCTCTTCGCCACGCCGAGCCCGCGGTCAACATAAAACCGCTTACTCGCGGCCATGTCCGCAACACCGAGCAGGAGCACAATCTCCTCGATCTGCAGGGTGGCCGGGCCGGTGTCCTTCTTCTCCGAGGTCGCGACCTTCCAGATCGTCCCGTCCGGGGCTTGCACGACGCCGCCGTGACCCCAGAACGACTTCGCGGCCGGCTTCAGCGTCGTGGCGCCGGCGTCGAGGGCGGCGTCGATGAGGCCGTAGACAGTGGCCGGCTGGGACACCACGAGCGACAGCGTGAAACCACGGAAGCCGGTCGTCGGTGCCTCCGAGGCCCGCAAGCGCACCCGAGACCCCAAACCGAAGGCGGCGGTATAGAAGGTGTTGGCAGCCGTGAGGTCGGCCACCTCGAGGGTGACGGATTCGATGGAAACGGTCGTGGTTCCCTGGGCGGATGAGCTGGTCATGGTCACTCCTGAGGTCGTGGTGATGTCCATGACGCTCACGCTAGATGCGGCTCAGCGACCGGCGCTTCTCGATTCCTGACGGGTGTACTCGGCGTGGATCTCGGGGGTCACCATCAGAAGTTGGCGCGGAAGGTACCGCTCCGGAATTCGAAGCGAGAGTGCGGGAGGTGGCAGTCGTGGTAGGAGATGCGGGCGTATATCTCGTCCTGACCGTCGTCCTCGTCGAGGTCGGACTGGTCGACGTACTGCTGAATGAATTCCGCCCCGATGCCGTCTGTCCCGGGAGCAGGCCAGCCCGGCTTGAGGTCCAAGTTCCTGATGAAATCGTCATCATCGCCACCGCCGTCGTCGCCCCATAGCGAGGCTTGGAAGTCGGAGTTGCCGCAGACGATGATCTCCCGGCCGTACTGCTCGGGCAGGTGCACGTCGATACCGACTTGGGCGGTCCAATAGGAAGGGGAGAGGGTGCCGTTCCAGTCGAGCCAGAGGCAGGCGTTGAAGTCGCTGTCGTGGTCGCAGTAGGGGCCGGAGGCCGAAGCGGATGGCGCCGCCGCCAGCAGGGAGGCGGCGATGATCAATGCGGCGGCGAGGGCATGGAGCGGCCGGGCGCGGAAACCGCGGTGGTTGGTCATGGGGTCCTCCGGTCGAGAAGGCACAGGCAGGTGGTGGTCTGCCAGGGAGTCGGGAATGGTGGACGTTGTCACGGGTGATCGCACACGTTGAGTAGTGACCTCATCCGTTATGGCGTTCCATCCCGTTCCATCCGGTGGTCATTGAGATTTCCGCGGACCCCTGGTGTGGCGGGCGAACCGGGCGCTATATTACGCGCGACGATATAACGCCACACGTAATGGAGTGATCTGGTGGAGATCGGCGGTCTCGGAAGGTTCGCCGATCCGGCAGTGCTGATCTTGACCAGCCTGGCGGGCGGCCCGAAGCATGGCTACGCGCTCATCCTGGACGTGGCCGAGTTCGCCGAAGTCACCTTGGGTCCGGGCACGCTGTACGGCGCCCTGTCCCGGCTGGAGCAGCGAGGGCTGATCGAGGCGCTGCCCGCCGAGGACCGCCGCAGGCCCTACCGCATCACCACCGACGGCGCCGCGGCGCTTCGGTCCTACCTGGAACACGCCCAATCCGTCGCCCGCCGCGGGCTGCTGCACCTGGAGGCGTACGCATGATCCGCCACCTCGTGCGGTTGTATCCACGCCGGTGGCGCGACCGCTACGGCAGCGAACTCGACGACCTGGTCACCAGCCTGCTGACCGACCGGCAGCCTCGCCGGCGAATCGTCGCCGACCTGGTGCGCGGCGCCGCAGACGCCCGCCTGCAGACAGGAGTATTGATGCTGCGCTCGTATCGCACGGCCGGCTGGGTCGGCGCACGCTACGGCCTGACCGTCGCGGCCGTCCTCGCCACCGTCATCTACCTCACCAACATCGTGTTCGCGACGGCCAAGGACACCGACGGCGTCAAGGTGCTGTTCGGCTGGCTAGGAGTCTTCGCGATCCTCGGCCTGGCCGGCCTGCACGCAGCACGGCGCTCCTCCGCGCGGTTCGCGCCGCTGGTCGCCGGGGCGGTGGCCGGATTGATCGTGGGCGCCGCGATCGTCGCCATCTTCGCCGTCCTCGACAACGTCTATGTCGACATCATCGGCCGGCAGGAGCAGAAGATCGCCGCGCTTGCCGCAGCGGGCGGCGGCGACATGCGTACATTCCTCAACCAGCAATTGGTCGGCATGGTGATCGTACTGATCCCGGCACTCACCGCGATCGGCGCCGGGCTTGGCCACCTGGGCGGTCTAATCCGCCCCGCGAGTACGGCTTCACCGACCTCGATGGCACCCGGCCAGAACCCGCTCGGGCTGCCGGATCACTGAGCCCCGCTACAGCGGCGCCCATCCCGGCGGGCAAGAGCGCGACGATTCCCCGGCGGCGGATCGATCGATCTGGACGACACCGGTCTCAGTCGATGTCTCTGGAGGTGGCCGGTTTGGCCAACACGATGCCGTCGGTTGTGATGTGGAACTCTTGTACGCGGGGGTCGTGGAGGCTGCCGCGGGTCTTCAAGATGGTGATGGTGCGGGCGACCGTGGAGTCAATACCGCGATATTGCAGCAGGACCACATTGTCCGACAGGTGCGACGCGCCGTATTCCGTCAATGTGGCGAGGCCGAACAGTTGCGGGACTTCGTAGGTCATCATGAGGCTCACCCCCCGCCGCGAGAAACGGTGCACGAGCGAGTAGGTGTATTCGCGGAAACGGGTGACGTCCGGCGAGGCGCTCTGCAGGTCGCTGAGGCTGTCGATAAGTACCCGGGTGGCGCCGGCGGTCTCGGTCTGGTCGAGCAGCTCATACACCCATTCGTCGAGGTGGAGGTCGACGGGGCTGCGGTGCATGAGCGTCACGTTGTCGTCGGTGAGTGACCAGCCGAAGGCCCGGGCGATTCGGGCGAGTTGGGTCGGGTCCTCCTGCAGGGTGGCGACGAGCCCATGTTCGCCTTGGCTCACGCCGCCGAAGACGAAGTGCAGACCCATGAGCGTCTTGCCGATACCGGTGGGCCCGGCCACGAGTGTCGCGGCGCCTGGCCAGTAGCCTTCGGCGAGCATGTCGTCGAGTGCGTCGATTCCGGACGATATCCGGGTGCGGCTGAGCGAGTAGGTGTCGGTTTGCCTGGGGTCGGCGAGACGGGGGAAGACGATGAGACCGTCCGCGGAGACCCGGTATGAGTGTTTGCCTGACATGTACGCGCTGCCGCGCAGTTTCAGGACGTGTAGCTGCCGGGATTCGCGCTGGCCGGTCCGGTTGGTCTCGAGGGCGATGATCGCGTCGGCGACGGCGAACTCGGGGGCGGCGGCGATCTCCGCTCCCCCGTACTCGCCGATCCACAGCGAGGTGACCGGATAGGCGCTGAGCATTCCGGCGAGATCATGCAGGAATCGCCGGAACTCGCTGGTCTCTTTCGCGTACGGATGAAGCGCCTTGAAGCTGTCGATGGCGATGATGCCGGGCCGGTGGGTGCGGATGAGATCTCGTACCCGGTCCAGGACGCCCGCCAGCCCCTGGTCGTGGAGTACGCGTCCAAGGTCGTCGTAGAAGATGCTCGTCCCGACGGCGCTGGCGTCAAAGAACGACAGACTGTGGCCGTAGCGCAGGATCTTCTCGAGCGGTTCGGAGACCGTGGAGAGGTAGACCGCCGGCCGGTCCGGCGTGGCGTTGGCGAATGCGCACTGTTGGGCAAGGATCGTCTTGCCCGAGCCCGGGAGTCCGATGATGAGGCAGATGGCGTCCCGGGGCAGTCCACCGTCCAGCACGGAGTCGAGCCGGACCGTCCCGCTGGTAAGCCGATCAGTCATGAGTTTGCCGTCCCGCGCCGGACAAGGGCGCTGCGACCGAGCAGGTCCTGGACGGTCGAGACGAGCTGGAGAGGTTCGACCGGCTTTTGCAGGAATGCCCACGCCCCCGCCTCGAGAGCGTCGTCGCGCAACTCGAGGGTGCAGATGGCCAGGATCGGCAGGTCGGCCCGCTCGCGCAGCTGCCGGCACAGTGCACGCCCGCGCCCACCGGAGATGAGCAAGTCGACGACGACCAGGTCAGGGGGCGCCTCGGCGGCCCTGGCCAGGGCCTTGTCGGCATCTGCGACGAGTTCGACGTCGTATCCCTCCGTCCGTAGGAAGTATTCGGCGAACTCGGCGGCGAAGGGATCTTGTTCGGCCAAAAGGATCAGCAGAGTGCCCCCGCCTGCGGTGTCTTTAGTGGGGAGGCGCACTCCAGCCGCCACCTGCTCGTGCAGCAGGCGATGGGCGTCGCCGGGCGAAAGCCCGGCGACAACCTGATCCGCCACAAACCGAAGGAGCTCCAACTGGTCGCGCGAGTAAAGGCGATGCCCCCCGGTGCTTCGTTCGGGGACGACCACGCCATAGCGTTCCTGCCAGGTGCGAAGCGTCTGCGCCGGAATGCCGAGCAGCTTGGACACGGCGCCGATGCTGTAAACGGGCTGGTCTGAGCTGGGCATGACATCGAGACCCTACCATCTTCCTCGTTTTTTACTCAATAGATAAGCATTGATCTCTCATAGCTCTTGAACCGGGCAGGATGTCCTGCTTAACTTACTCAAAAGTTTATGTGGCATCCACGGATACCTCTGCAATCCAACCTCGCGGGCCAAGGCGAGTCATGAACCAAGCAGTTGCCTCTCCACCCGTCTGGCTTTCTGACCTGGGGCGACCGCTGTCGGCTGGTCGGGACAGAGGGGGCGCCTGGTTCGCTCCGCTGTCCCCTCGTCGGCAGCACGCGAAGGGGGACCCCCGAATGAGCACTGACTCAGCGCTGACGGTCGCTGTTTCCCAGCTGGCCGGTTATGCCGTGGTCACCGCGATCGGATCGATCGACGCCACCACCCGCGCTCTGCTCGACGAACGCCTCGACCAGGCGCTCCAGCTGACACGGTTGGCCGTGATCGTGGACTTGACCGGAGTGGACTTCTGCGACTCCACCGGGCTGAACACCTTCGTCCAAGCCCTCCGCAAGGCCACCGCCCGCGGCACCATCATGGTCACCGCCGGACTGCGGAAAAGAGCCGAATACGTCTTCGCCGTCACCCGGCTCGAAGAGGCCTTCTACTCCCAGCCCGACCTGGACGCCGCGCTGCAATGGCTGGAGAACGGCAGTGCCGACAGTGTGTCGGAGCGCCCGCGCATAACGTCCTAGCGTCCCCAATCCGTTACGCCACAGCGAGATCTTCAGGACACCCCCCACAGACTTCCGGCTCGTCGGTGGTGGCGTAATGTCGCTAGTGGTTGGGGCGGGCTTCGGCCAGGCTGGTGGCGTGCCGGATATTGAGCGGGCCCGCACCGGTCTTGTGGTGGTTGAGTCGTTCGCGCATGCGCCGGGGGAACCGTTGGTCGCCACGGAGTGGTGGCCGCGTGGCTGTATCGCGTTCACGACGTTCGGCTCGTGGGAGATCCGGTGCGGCCGTGGCGGCGGAAGGGTCGACGCCCGCACTGTGCTGGTGGCCGAGGCGGACACCGAGTACGACTGCGTCCATGAGCACGGAACGGACGATCGTGCACTGTGCGTCACCTTCCGTACTGCGGTTGACGTTGGCCCTGCCGTGTTGGTGCCGCTCGGCCCGCGATTTCAGGCGCTGCGTCGGGCGCTTGCCGCCGAGCTCCGGGCGGCCGTACCGGACGGGGACGAGATAGACCAGTTGAGCCTCGCGCTGTTGCAGCTCACCCGCGAGGGCGGGGATCGTCGGCGGCGGCCGCGGGCTCGCACCGGCCGGTTGATCGCGACGCTGCGTGACATGGCGAACGCACGTTACCCAGATCCGACGCTTGATCTCGTGGCGGAGGCGGCAGCGCTGGGAATGGGCCGAACGCGGCTGGTGCATGCCTTCCAGGAGGTCGTGGGCATTACGCCGCATCGATACCTCGTTGAGCTGCGTATCGCGCATGCGGCTCGGCTGCTGACCGAGACCGCGATGCCCGTGATAGAGGTGTGCTTCGCGAGCGGGTTCGGGAGCGTGGCACGGTTCAACGCGATGTTCCAGGGGGCGTTCGGGATCACGCCCACCGCCTACCGGGCCCGGTACCGCCGGGCTTGAGTGCTCGACCCCGACCGCGGCGAGTACGCCGGGCCGCTGAAGCCGCACTTTCCGAGCAGCCCGCCGCTTGGGTCGGCACTTACGCTGCCGGGCGTGGATGATCACCAAGCGGGTGGTATGCCACTGGCGATACGCCCGTTCCGCCGGGTTTGGGCGGGCACGACCATATCGGCGGCGGGTGACGCGGCCGGCTGGGTTGCGTTGGTGGCGCTGGCGGTGGGGCCGGTCCACGCGAGTCTCCCGCTGCTCGCGGTGCTGTACACGGCGCCGGTCGCGGTGGGTGGTCTGGGCGCTGGGTGGGTGCTCGACCGGTTCGACCGCCGTCGCGTCATGGTCATCGACAGCGTGGTCCGCGGCGTGGTGTTCGCCTCGATTCCCATCACCATGGCGATCGGCCGGTTGCCCGTCATCCAGCTCTACCTGGTGGCCGTCGTCTACGGACTGCTCAAGATGACGAGCCTGGCCGGATTTCCAACACTCATCCCTTCTCTTGTGCCGGAGGAACAGCTCGACCAGGCCAACGCCCTGGAGAGCGCCGGCTTTGGCCTGGCCGGACTCGTCGGCGCGGCGCTGGCCGGCGTGGGAGTCGCCACGCTCGGCGCCGCGCCGGTGGTGGCCTGCGACGCCGCCAGCTACTTCGTCATGGCGGCTGCATTGGGGTCTACCCGGGGCCTCCGTCAGGAACGGCAGACCTCTGGCGGATCACCCAACGGCGCCGGACATGGCCGCATCTTGCGTCTGGTCGCGTCTAACGCGGCACTCCGCTCCACGACGATCATGTTCGCCTGCTTCAACGTCGGTGAGGGTTGCCTGCTGGTCTTCCTCCCGCGCCGCGCCGTGGATCTCGGTTTGGGCGCCTCCGGCTACGGCTATCTGGTGGCCGCCACAACCGGGGGGCAGATCCTCGCCACCATGTTTCTGCTGCGGCGTGGCTGGCGCGGGTCGCTGCGGGTGTCCATTGCCGCGGCGCAACTGATCGCCGCCGGGATCGTGACCGCGTTGGCCGTGCGATCCGCGGTGTCCACCGTCGGGGCGCTCGTCGTCCTCGGCATGGTCAGCGCACCCATGACGGCGTGGGCACAGACCCTGAGAATGCGGCTGGTGCCGCCGGAAAACCACGGCCGGCTGTTCGCGACATTGCGGACCACGATGCAGGCGACGCCCCCGGCCGGAGCCGGCCTTGCCGCGTTGACGCTGCCGCACGGAGAGATCGCCACCGTGCTCGCGATGGCGACCGTCATCGGGCTTCCCGCCCTGCTCCTCGCCCCCGGTCTGCTGCGCTCGGGCGGCCGCGCCGCGCCGCCCGGCGCGATCACGGCAGCGCACACACACGACCGCATGCCGACAAACCCGACGATGAGCTGAAACCTCGATCCAAGAAACATGGGAGAAGATCATGGACAGTCGCTCGCCAGGATCCACAGTGCCCGCGCTCGCCGAGAACCACTTCGCGTTCATGGCCGCGCAGCGCGGCTCGATCCGGCGAACGGCCACCTCGATAGAGCTGATCGGCAGAGCCGAATTCCTGTCCTGGTGGACACCACTGACCTCCTCCGCCGAGGTCCCTGAGTCGGCTCGGTGCGTACGGCTGTTTTCCTGGCACAACGAGTCGTGGTCCGGGCGACTCCACGACCTTGGCTTCACCGCGACCGGGCAACTGTCGTACATGGAGGCACCACTCACCCCAGGCCGAATCGAACTTCCGGAAGGTGTCAGCGTCGCGGCGGTCGCCGCCGACGAGGACGCGGTGGCGTTCTCCGAAACTCAAGCCGAGGGCTTCCTGTCGCCGAACGACCCCATGGCGCAATGGTGGCGCCCCGTGCTTCGCGAGGTCGCGCTGCACAACTACCAGAATCCGGCCGAGCACTTCTACCTGCTGCGATACGCAGGCGAACCCGCCGCCGTCAGCCTCACCCTCACCACCGGCCGACTCAGCGGTATCTACGCCGTCGCCACGCCCCCCATGTATCGCCGCCGGGGGTTCGCGACCGTACTGCTCGAGCGCATCCGCCACGACGCCCACCGGCGAGGCGACACCACGCTCGGCCTCCAGGTGGAGGTGGGCTCGGCTGCCGAACACCTCTACCTCAAGGCCGGGTTCACGTCGAGCTTTCTCTCCACGATCTACGAGCGCTAGCTGCACTGACCACGGAAGTTGGCGACGGGGCGGATGCCCGCGCCGCGGCCGGTGGGGTATCCGGCCGCGGGCGGGTCCATGGTCATTTTGTGGAGGATGGACGGATGTTCTGGTTGAGGTGGAACAGGTTGGTCGGGTCGTATTTGTCCTTGACCTGGACGAGCCTGTCGTAGACGGCGTCGGGGTAGGAGGCGCGGACCTTGTCGGCGTCGCCGGTGAAGTTGACGTACATCACCCCTTGACCGTGGCGGGCGATCTCCTCCCGTGCCTCGCGAGCCCACGCGGTGTGCTCCTCGAAGCCGGTCGGCTCGAGGGAACGCGCGATCACGTTGCACAGAACGCTCGCGTCGCGTTGGCTGAAGGCGGTCGCGTCCGCGGGGACACGGCCGAAAGCGCCGCCGAGATGGTGCAGGTGCAGTTCGCTGTTGGGCGTCGGCGTTGTGAGGTGCTGGCGCAGGACCGTATCGATCGCCGTGTCGGACGGCTCGATGAACGCCGAGGTGAAGTAGTTGTGCGCACCACGCGTCCACAGTGGGTCCAGTAGCGCTTGCATCGCCGTATAGGGCATGGGGCCCATGAGGTCGGCGATCGGGGTGCCGAGCGTCCGCAGCGGGCGGACCGCCGACTCGCCGGCTTCGACGGTGCCGGCGAACATGCCGGCGACGACCACCACACGGGTGCCGTGCACCGACTCCGGCAGGAACGGCACCGGGGGCGCGGTCGTGAGGTTGACAAGTGTTGTGAGCTCGTCGGGCATTTCGGCGGTCAGGTCACGCCAGCCTGCGATTACCTGCTTCGCCTCGGCGAGGGGGTAGAAGATCAGGCCCGCGAGGACCTGCGGGCCGACCGGGTGCAGCCGGTATTCGAACGATGTGACGATGCCGAAGTTGCCGCCGCCGCCCCGGAGCGCCCAGAACAGGTCGGCGTTCTCCTCGGGGCCGGCGTGCACGAGCCGGCCGTCCGCGGTGACGACGTCGGCCCCGACCAGGTTGTCGCTGGCCAGGCCGTGACGGCGGACCAGCCAGCCCACGCCGCCGCCGAGGGTGAAGCCGGCGATGCCGGTCGTCGAGACCAGCCCGCCGGTCACGGCAAGACCGAAGGCCTGTGTCTCGTGGTCGAGCTCCCCCCAGGTCAGCCCGGGCTGTGCGACGACCCGGCGCCGTACAGGATCGACCCGCGCCCCCTTCATGGCGGACAGGTCGATGACGATGCCGCCGTCGCAGGTCGAGAATCCGGCGATGCTGTGTCCGCCGCCCCGCACCGCGACGGGCAGGTCCTGGCTGCGCGCGAACTCGACCGCCTGGATCACGTCGGCGGTGCCGGCGCAGCGCACCACCAGCGCCGGTCGCCGATCATGAGCGGCGTTCCAGACGGCCCGGGCCTCCTCGTACGAGGCGTCGCCGGGCCGCACCACCTCGCCGCTCAGTGCGGCCTCCAGTTCGCCGATTGTGGCGTCCCCGAGGACACCCTTCGCTGTATCGATCGACATCATTGATCTCCTTGGCTTCGATCGGACACAAGGGACCATAGGAAGCGCCGCTTAGCGTCGGCTTAACCTCGGCTTTGCGCTCCAAGGTGAGCCAGGCCCCGCGCGTCGCCGAGCCGTGTGAAGAGGTCGAGGGCACGGGCGGTGGCTTCATCGGCCCCGGCCCGGTCGCCTGCCTCCTCCGCCAACCGGGACAGTATGAGCGCCACCCATCCGACGGCGCTTATCGATCCGGCCACCGATTCGAGATCCATGGCGCGAGTGAGCAGCGCCCGTGCTGCTGCGGCATCGCCGGCGGCCCGTGCGATGAGCCCGAGGTGGAGCAGGCTGTTCGTTGTGCCCGGGATGTCGTCGGTCTCTTCGAAACCGGCGCGGGCCTGGTCGATCGCCGTCCGGGCGGCGTCGATGTCGCCGGCGGCGAGGGCCAGTATGCCGAGGTTGCCGAGCGTGATCCCGACTTCGCGGCGGTCCCCGAGCCGCTGCCTGATCAGGAGGCCGGCGTCGAGGTACGAGCGAGCTTCGTCGTAGTTGCGGAGGGCGCGGCAGATGTTTCCGAGGGTGTTGAGGGCCAGCGACTCACCATGAAGATCACCGAGCGGGCGGAAGCAGTCAATGCTCTGTTCGGCCGCGGTTTTCGCCTCGTCCATGTCGCCGTCCAGCCGGCTGGCCCAGGCGAGGTTGGACAATGCGTACCCCCGAGCTTGTGTCGTGCCCACCAGCCGCCCGACCAGCACGGTCTCCTCGAAGAACAGCGACATTGTGCCGTCGGCGTCCTCCTCGATCCCGTATCCGGGAGTCATGACCGGGAAGAACGGCCGGGTTCCGGGGTCGAGGTCCGCGAGCAACCGCAGGCTCTCGGTGAGGGCAGCCCGGGCCGCGCCACCGTCATTGCGGCAGATCGCCCAGATCCCTCGCTGGTGCGCCGCGGCGGCGAGAATCGACGGCTCGTCGCCGCCGAGGACGCACGCCTCATCGAGTGCCGTCCGGGCGTCGTCCCAGGCACCGCGCATCCAGAGCAGGGTCGTCTGCTGGAAGCGGGCGTACGCCAGCGCCCTCCGGTCCTGCCGCGCACGGTGGATCGCCACGATCTCCGTGCCGATCGACGCCAGCCGGGAGCCGTTGCCGAGCCGTATGTCGAGCACGCCCTGCCCGATGAGCGCCCGCGCCCGTAGCGGGGTCGGTGCCGGCGCGGCGGCGAGGGCCTCCTCCAGCCGGCGCCGCCCCTCGGCGAGGTACCCGCGCTCGACCCAGAACGATCGCAGCGCGACCGCCAGCCGCAACGCGCATTCCGGGTCGTTCTCGAGGGCCGATCTCAGCGCGGCGCGCAGGTTGTCGTGGTCGGCTTCGAGCTGCAGCGACGTCCCGCTGGAGATCTGGGCGGTCAGCTCGGGATCGGCCGACTCGGCGAGCGCGAGGTAGCAGCCGCGGTGCCGGCTCTCGGCATCGGCCAGTTCCCCCGCCTCGCGCAGCCGCTCCCGTGCGTACTGGCGGATGGTCTCCAGCAGCCGGTATCGCGCCTCCTCGCCGTGGCGCTCCACCTGGACGAGCGACTTGTCGACCAGCCGGCCGAGCGGGAGCAGCACGGCCGCCGCGGCGATGTCCTTGGTGCACACCTCCTCCACCGCGGCCAAGGAGAAGCCGCCGGCGAAGACCGCGAGCCGGCGGAACAGCAGCCGCTCTTCCGGGTCGAGCAGCCGGTGGCTCCACCGCAGGGTGGCGAGCAGGGTCTGCTGCCGGGTCACCGGGTGCCTGCTGCCCTGTCCGAGGAGGGTGAGCGCCGCGTCGAGCCGCTCGGCGATCTGTCGCGGCGCGAGCATCGGCGCCCACGCGGCCGCGAGCTCCAACGCCAGGGGCATGCCATCGAGCCGGAAGCAGATCTGCGCGATGGCGGCGGCATTGCCGGGGGTCAGCCGGAAATTCGGGACGACCTCCGCCGCCCGTTCCACGAACAGCCGTACGGACGGGAAACCGCCGACCTCGGCCATGGGCGGCTGGCGGCGCACGTCCGGCACCAGGAGTGAAGGCACCCGCCAGGTGTGTTCGCCATAGACCTGCAGCCGTTCCCGGCTGGTGGCCAGCACGACGACCCTGGGGCACTGCGTCAGTACGTCCGCGACCAGCGCGGCACATGCTTCGACCAGGTGTTCGCAGTTGTCGAGCACGAGCAGCAGCTTCCGCCTGGCGAGCTGGGCGACCAGTGCCGCCTGGGTGCCGTCGCACGGGAGCTGGATGTCGAGCACCGCGGCGACCGCGTCCGGTACGAGCCTGGGCTCGGTGAGGGCGGCGAGATCGACGAACCAGACACCGTCCTGGAACGCGTCAACGTGCCGGACCGCGACGGCCAGGGCGAGCCGGGTCTTACCGCAGCCGCCCGGGCCGGTCAGCGTCAGCAGCCGGCTGCGGCCAAGCAGGTCCGTCACCTCGGCGATCTCACGTTTCCGGCCGATGAAGCTGGTCGTCTGCGACGGCAGGTTATGGCGATGGGCGGAACCACGCTCGTCCCGCTCCTCGACCGAGCCCGCCAGCAAGGTGCTGTAAAGCCGGCGGGTCTGCGGGTCCGGATCGGATCCGGAGTCGCTCTGGAGAGTCTCACGCAACCGCTCGTACACCGACAGCGCCTCCCGCCGCCGTCCCTCCGCCGCCATAGCCCGCATCAGCGCCCGGTGGGCGGGCTCGTTCAGCTCGTCCTCGGCGATCAGGGTCTGCAGCGCCTCGACCGCCTCGGCGGTGCGGCCCTCCCGCTCCAGCGCCTCGGCCAGACCCAGCCTCAGCCCGATGCGCTGCACACCTATGCTTTCGCGCAGCTCCTGAGTCCACGGTTCGAAGGTGTCCTCGGGAAGCAGTTCCCGCTCGGCCAAGGCGACCGCGGTACGGTAGTCCGCCGACCTGCCATCGGCCGACGCCCGCCGGGCCGCGTGCTCCAGCTCCTCGAGGTCGACCGCGATGCCACCGTCCGGGCCCAGCACGACCATGTCGTCGCGGACGATGACAACATGGCCCGGTGCGCCCGCCGTGGCCAGCGCCCGCCGGACGGCATGCAGCGCCTGGTGCAGGTTGTTGGACGCGTCGGGCGGATCAAGCTCCGGCCACAGCAGGTCGTACAGCCGGTCCCGATGCAGCCGATGGCCCGGCGCCATCGCGAGTAGCTTCAGCACGCTCCTGGCCTTGCGCAGCCGCCACGCCCCGGCGGGGACGTGACGATCCCCAACCACGACGTCCAACCCACCGAGAAGATGAATGCGCACCTCATCGGCCATGTCCGCCCCCATCACAGGCCTACCGCAGGGTACCGACAGCGAGATGGCTCCGTCGACAGTACGAAAGCTCAGGTACCTGCGACCGGCTGGTAATAGAGGAGGACGTTGCCGGAGCGGAAGG
>DATBKU010000050.1:0-123831 GCA_036555725.1 Streptosporangiaceae bacterium
CTACCTTAGTACCGTTATAGTTACAGCAGCCGTTTACTGGCGCTTAAGTTCAGAGCTTCGCCCTGCAAGCAGAGCTAACCCCTCCCCTTAACGTTCCAGCACTGGGCAGGCGTCAGTCCGTATACGGCGTCTTTCGACTTAGCACGGACCTGTGTTTTTAGTAAACAGTCGCTTGGGCCTGGTCTCTGCGACCGCCTCCCGCTCACACCGCGAGGGTGATCACGGGCTGCGGCACCCCTTATCCCGAAGTTACGGGGTCAAGTTGCCGAGTTCCTTAACCAGTGTTCGCTCGATCGCCTTAGTATTCTCTACTTGCCCACCTGCGTCGGTTTGGGGTACGGGCTCCAACTCCACTCGCTAGAGGTTTTTCTTGGCAGCATAGGATCATCCACTTCGCCTCAGTCGGCTCGGCATCGTGTCTCAGGCTTGATGTCCGGCGGATTTGCCTACCGGACGCCCTACGCACTTACCCCAGGTCAACCAACGCCTGGGCTGGACTACCTTCCTGCGTCACCCCATCGCTAGCCTAGTACCGGGTCTGTCGGTAGACCCCCGTAGGGGTTTCCCTTAGTACCCCGGGTTCAGCTCGGGCGCGGAGTCAGAGGTACGGGAATATCAACCCGTCGTCCATCGACTACGCCTCTCGGCCTCGCCTTAGGTCCCGACTCACCCTGGGCGGATTAACCTTCCCCAGGAACCCTTGGGCATTCGGCGGACGGGTTTTTCACCCGTCTTTCGTTACTCATGCCGGCATTCTCACTTGATGCGCGTCCACGGCTGGGTTCCCCCGCCGCTTCACGCGCGCATCAACGCTCCCCTACCCACCCACGCGCTTGGACATGTGGTGCGACCCACATGCCGGGCGATACGTGAGTGCCGCAGCTTCGGTGGTGTGCTTGAGCCCCGCTACATCGTCGGCGCGGAGTCACTTGACCAGTGAGCTATTACGCACTCTTTCAAGGGTGGCTGCTTCTAAGCCAACCTCCTGGTTGTCTGGGCAACTCCACATCCTTTTCCACTTAGCACACGCTTAGGGACCTTAGCTGGCGGTCTGGGCTGTTTCCCTCTCGACTACGAAGCTTATCCCCCGCAGTCTCACTCCTGGACTCTCACGTGACGGCATTCGGAGTTTGGCTGAGGTCGGTAAGCTTGTAGGCCCCCTAGCCCATCCAGTGCTCTACCTCCGTCACGAAACATCCAAGGCTGCACCTAAATGCATTTCGGGGAGAACCAGCTATCACCGAGTTTGATTGGCCTTTCACCCCTAACCACAGGTCATCCCCCAGGTTTTCAACCCTGGTGGGTTCGGGCCTCCACGAGGTCTTACCCTCGCTTCACCCTGCCCATGGTTAGATCACTCGGCTTCGGGTCTAGGACACGCGACTGAAACGCCCGTTTCAGACTCGCTTTCGCTACGGCTCCCCCACTCGGGTTAACCTCGCCGCGTATCGCTAACTCGCCGGCTCATTCTTCAAAAGGCACGCCGTCACAGCTCCCGAAGGAACCGCTCCGACTGTTTGTAAGCACACGGTTTCAGGTACTATTTCACTCCCCTCCCGGGGTACTTTTCACCTTTCCCTCACGGTACTAGTCCGCTATCGGTCGCCAGAGAGTGTTTAGCCTTAGGGGGTGGTCCCCCCGGATTCAGACGGAATGTCCTCCGCCTTACTTGGGAAGCACCGACGGGAGGGGCGATGGGTTTCGTCTACGGGGCTGTTACCCGCTGTGGCGGCCGTTTCCAAGGCCTTCGACTACCCACGTCCTTTGTAACTCCCTGGAGGAGGTGCAGCTCCCCCTGTCGGGTCCCGCGACCCCGAGGCAACAACGCCTACACGCTGTCACGTTACCTCGGTTTAGGCTGGCCCCCGTTCGCTCGCCGCTACTGAGGGGATCGCGGTTGCTTTCTCTTCCTCCGGGTACTGAGATGTTTCAGTTTCCCGGGTTACCTCTGCCGGTCCTATGTGTTCAGACCGGAGTGACGCGGCATGACCCGCGCCGGGTTTCCCCATTCGGACATCCCCGGATCAACGCTTGGTTGGCAGCTCCCCGAGGCTTATCGCAGCCTCCTACGTCCTTCATCGGCTTCTGGCGCCTAGGCATCCACCATGTGCCCTTTGTAACTTGGCAACTTCTAAAGATGCTCGCGCTCGCTATGTAGTTCTCAAGGGTCCCGGCCCGGAGACCTGTACCCCGCCTCGCCGGACGTGCCGGCCGGTTCGGGATCCAGGCAGAGCCTCGTGGTGAGGTGATCGCGGCCCGCAACGGGGACGCTCCCTCAAAGCTCAACAGTGTGTGCGGCCGGTACCGCCACCTTCCGCCGTTCCCTTCCCCTCGCGGGGCGGTACTGGGCGAGCCGGCGAACGGCCCGACCGAATAGCCAGTGATCGAGATCCTGGAGCGACCAGGCCCGTGAGTGGGGTCCTGGCTCCTGGCGACCCTCTTGCGAGAGCCGCAAAGAAAGCTCCTTAGAAAGGAGGTGATCCAGCCGCACCTTCCGGTACGGCTACCTTGTTACGACTTCGTCCCAATCGCCGATCCCACCTTCGACAGCTCCCTCCCAAAGGGTTGGGCCACTGGCTTCGGGTGTTACCGACTTTCGTGACGTGACGGGCGGTGTGTACAAGGCCCGGGAACGTATTCACCGCGGCGTTGCTGATCCGCGATTACTAGCGACTCCGACTTCACGGGGTCGAGTTGCAGACCCCGATCCGAACTGAGACCGGCTTTTTGGGATTGGCTCCCCCTCGCGGGTTTGCAGCCCTCTGTACCGGCCATTGTAGCATGTTTGCAGCCCAGGACATAAGGGCCATGATGACTTGACGTCGTCCCCACCTTCCTCCGAGTTGACCCCGGCAGTCTCCTATGAGTCCCCGGCTTGAACCGCTGGCAACATAGGACAAGGGTTGCGCTCGTTGCGGGACTTAACCCAACATCTCACGACACGAGCTGACGACAGCCATGCAACACCTGTGTAGGGCCCTTGCGGACACCGTGTCTCCACGGCTTTTCCCTACATGTCAAGCCCTGGTAAGGTTCTTCGCGTCGCGTCGAATTAAGCAACATGCTCCGCCGCTTGTGCGGGCCCCCGTCAATTCCTTTGAGTTTTAGCCTTGCGGCCGTACTCCCCAGGCGGGGCGCTTAATGCGTTAGCTACGGCACGGAATCCGTGGAAAGACCCCACACCTAGCGCCCAACGTTTACGGCGTGGACTACCAGGGTATCTAATCCTGTTCGCTCCCCACGCTTTCGCTCCTCAGTGTCAGAACAGGCCCAGAGAACCGCCTTCGCCACCGGTGTTCCTCCCGATATCTGCGCATTTCACCGCTACACCGGGAATTCCATTCTCCCCTACCTGCCTCAAGCCCACCCGTATCCACCGCAAACCCACAGTTAAGCCACGGGCTTTCACGGCAGACGCAACAGGCCACCTACGAGCTCTTTACGCCCAATAAATCCGGACAACGCTCGCGCCCTACGTATTACCGCGGCTGCTGGCACGTAGTTAGCCGGCGCTTCTTCCCCACCTACCGTCACCCCACCCCACAGGGCAAGACTTCGTCGATGGTGAAAGAGGTTTACAACCCGAAGGCCTTCATCCCCCACACGGCGTCGCTGCGTCAGGCTTCCGCCCATTGCGCAATATTCCCCACTGCTGCCTCCCGTAGGAGTCTGGGCCGTATCTCAGTCCCAGTGTGACCGGACACCCTCTCAGGCCGGCTACCCGTCGTCGCCTTGGTAGGCCACCACCCCACCAACAAGCTGATAGGCCGCGAGCCCATCCCCAGCCGGAACCCAAAGGCCCCTTTCCACCACCAACCCATGCGGGCAGCAGTCATATCCGGTATTAGACCCAGTTTCCCAAGCTTATCCCGAAGCCAAAGGCAGGTTACTCACGTGTTACTCACCCGTTCGCCGCTCGAGCACCCTCCGAAAAGGGCCTTTCCGCACGACTTGCATGTGTTAAGCACGCCGCCAGCGTTCGTCCTGAGCCAGGATCAAACTCTCCATCAAGGCCACACGACAACACCCACACAGACACCCCGCACAAACACCACGGAGACCCACACAGGCACCGCCAAACCTCAAGAAGAACAAACCCCAGCAAACCATGACCCCCCACCCAAAAGCGAAAGACCACAGCATTGCCTCAAAAAAATCCTCACAACGAGGACAACAACCCCACAAAAACAGGGTCATCCAAAAAGGCACTGGCTTTTAGCACGCTGTTGAGTTCTCAAAAAACGGACACCCACCACGAGGGCGGCTACCTGCCGGAAGGCACGACCGCAGCGAATCGATTCCGAAATCGGAGGCGTTTCACGAGGACGTGGTTCCGAACCCTAAAGCGCGTGCGCGGAAGCCCGCTCACTTGCTTCAGGGGTTCGCCCGCGGACCGGCCACCTGATCGGCGTCCTGCATCCCGTCTCGGGCTGACCACTCCAGTTTACACACACCCAGCAGTGCTTGATCCGTGTTCCCGAAGTTAACCTCCCCCGGAACTTCGGACACCTTCCGTATCCATGTCCAGGGGCCACGCAACCATAGGAACGCCCGGCGCCACTGTCAAATCGCTCCTGCACCGCCACGGTGGCCCATGATGGTGGTGTGCTCGGCGACATCCTGCCGTACCTCGTGTGCCCCATCTGCGAAAAGGACCTCGCAGCGAGCGAGGGTCGTGTGCGCTGCGCGAACGGGCACTCGTTCGACGTGGCTCGGCAGGGGTACATCAACCTGCTCCCCGGCGGCGCTCTGGCCAGTACGGCGGACACGGCCGCGATGGTCCAGGCACGCGCCGACTTCCTGGCCGAGGGCCACTTCGCGTCACTCGCTGAGCTACTCGCCGACCGCGTGGCCGCCGCTATCCGCCCCACCGCAGGCACACCCACCGCAGGCACACCCACCGCAGGCGCCGGCTGCGTCCTGGACGCCGGAGCCGGGACCGGCTACTACCTGGCGGCCGCCCTAGAGCGATCGACCACGGCGGTGGGACTGGCCTGTGACATCTCCAAGTTCGCCGCCCGCAAGGCGGCGCGAGCGCATCCCCGCCTGGGCGCCGTGGTGTGCGACGTGTGGCGCACGCTTCCCGTACGGTCGGGGATCGCGGACGCCGTCCTCAACGTCTTCGCACCGCGCAACGCGGCAGAGTTCCGGCGCGTACTCCGCCCGGACGGCGTGCTTCTTCTCATCACCCCGACGGCCCGGCATCTGGAGGAGCTTGTACGGCCGCTCCGCCTGCTGTCGGTCGACGACGAGAAGACCCAGCGCATCGACTCCGCGGTCGGCGACCACTTCACTCTCGCCGCCCGCGAGGATCATGAGATCAGGCTGCGGCTCGACCATCGGGCCGCCGAGACGCTCGCTCTCATGGGTCCGAGCGCCTGGCATCTCACCGCGGCGAAAGTCCGGGAGGGGTTGGCCGATGTGGCAGATCCCGTCTCGGTCAGGGCCTCGTTCACACTGTCCGTCTATCGCCCGGTCGGCTAGCGCTCTCGCCCCCATCCGTCGGCGCCGGTCCGTCCATGACCCTGTTGCGGCCGGGTCGGCACCAGTACCCCAATCGGCGAGAGGGCTGTCCGGTGTCGGCGTCGACGGTCGCTGTTGCGTTCGGTCGTGCCCCCGCGCGACCGGTGTCCGGTCGGCGGCGACGAACGCGGCGTAGTCGTGCTGCGAGGCGTTCGGCACCGGCGGCGCGCGCCTCGCGAGTGTCGCACCAGGCGGTCGCACTCAAATCCGTACGGCCGTACCGGCCGCCGGCGTCAGGACCCCTGCTCGGCCAGGCGCTTGCGCAGGTCGTCCATGTCGAGCCCCTGTACCTGCTCGATCACGTTCTCCAGCACGGGCTCCGGCAGTGCCCCCGGCTCCGCGAAGACGATGATCCCGTCGCGGATCGCCATCAGCGTCGGAATCGACGCGATCCCGAACCGCTCGGACAGCTCCTGCTCGGCCTCCGTATCGACCTTGCCGAACACGATGTCGGGATGACGCTCGGCGGCCCGTTCGAAGATGGGGGCGAACATACGGCAGGGCCCGCACCACTCCGCCCAGAAGTCCACGAGCACGATGCCTTCCGCCTGCGCGACCTTGTCGAAAGTCTCCGCGGTCAGCGTCGTCGTCATCTCACATGCTCCTTGTCTCGGCTCCGGCCACCTAGAGCGGCGAACGGTCCTCTTATATTCCCGCGCGCCACCGTCGAGCCACTGGCGATACGTACATCCCGGCAATCGATACGTACATCCCGGCAATGATTCGGAGACCTACCGTGATCCGCTTGCTCCGATTGTCCGTATACCTAGTGAGTACCTGATCTCCTCAGCGATCCAAGGGCGACGATGACCGGCGGCGGACCGGCAATCCGCAGGTAGCGCCGAACGCCGGGAATCACAGATCCGTAATTAGCGTTTGAGGGTTTGAGGACGTTCAACCGACCGAGAAGGGTCAGGATGGCTGCGACCGCCCGGACCACAGACACGCTGGACAAGGACCTTGTCGGCGCGTACCTGGACGCCATCGGCCGTACCCCGCTCCTCGACGCGGAGCAGGAGGTCCAGCTGTCGAAGGCGATCGAGGCGGGCCTGTACGCGCAGCAGCTGCTCGACGAGAACCGCACACCCAACGGCACGACCCGTGAGGAGCTGGCGGAGCTGGTGGCGCAGGGCCTGCGGGCCAAGCAGCGCTTCGTCGAGGCCAACCTGCGTCTCGTCGTATCGATCGCACGGAAGTACCCCACCGACGCCCTGCCTTTCATCGACCTGATCCAGGAGGGCAACCTCGGGCTCATGCGCGCGGTGGAGAAGTTCGACTACCAGCGCGGATACAAGTTCTCCACGTACGCGACCTGGTGGATCCGCCAGGCCATCGGACGCGGGCTCAGCCACACGGCGCGCGCCATCCGGCTGCCGGTGCACGTCGAGGAGGAGTTGTCCCGGCTGCGCCGCGCCGAGCGCACCCTCAGCCGCGATCTCGGTCGCGAGCCCACGAGCGATGAGCTGGCGAAGACCATAGGCGTGAGCGCCGAGCACATCTCCGACCTGCTGCGCTGGCGGCGCGACCCGGCCAGCCTCGACGCCTCGGTGGACGAGGCGGGCGAGACAGCGATGGGTGACCTGCTCGAGGATACCGAGACCGTCGACCCCGAGACCGAGGTGCTCGCGCTCGACGACCTCGCCGGGCTCGACCGGCTGCTGGACCGGCTGCCGCCCCGTGAGGCGGAGATCGTACGGGCCAGGTTCGGCCTCGACGACGGGGAGCCGTTGTCGTACGCTCAGATCGGCGCACGCTACGGCCTCAGTCACAACCGGGTGCGGCAGATCACCGACCGATCCCTGCGGCGACTCCGGCAGTTCGCCAACGACGCCGACACATCCCGCCGAGGCGACCGCGCGGCCGCCTGACCGACCGCAGGCTCTAATCGACCGCCGCCGCCAGAGCGACCGCAGGCTCTAACCGACGCCGCCGGCAGAGCGACCGCAGGCTCTAACCGACACCGCCGCCAGACCGACCGCCGCCGCCACGCCTCAACGGCCGTACGACCTGGGCTGACCACGTCGCAGCCTGAGCTAAGGACCGAACTTCCGTACGGCAGGGGCCGTCGAACCGGAAATGACGCATTCGTCCTACGCCGGTCAGCTGCGTACGCGGACGCTCGGGGGTGGCCTAGCCTTGGACTCTGTGAGCACCCAGCCCGTTACCACTGGCGATCTCAGCGACCTCGACGCCTGGCGCGACCTGCCCGCCGCGCAGCAGCCGGAGTGGCCGGACGCCGCCCAGGTACAGGCCATCACGACCGAGTTGGCGGCGCAGCCACCGCTGGTCTTCGCCGGTGAGTGCGACCAGCTCAAGGACCGGCTGGCCGCTGTGGCCAGGGGCGAGGCGTTCGTCCTGCAGGGCGGCGACTGCGCCGAGACATTCTCCGGATCGACGGCCGACGCCGTACGCAACAAGCTCAAGACCCTGCTGCAGATGGCCGTTGTGCTCACGTACGCGGCGAGCGTGCCCGTGGTGAAGATCGGCCGGATGGCCGGCCAGTTCGCCAAACCCCGGTCCCGTGCCACCGAAATCAGGGACGGCGTCGAGCTGCCCGCCTACCGCGGGGACGCCGTCAACGGCTTCGACTTCACCCCCGAGGCGCGCCGCCCCGACCCGGCGCGACTGCTCCGGGCGTACCACTGCTCGGCCGTCACGCTGAACCTCTGCCGGGCGTTCACCAAGGGCGGGTACGCCGACCTGCACCAGGTACACGCCTGGAACCAGGACTTCGTGGCGCACAGCCCGGCCGGCCGACGCTACGAACAGCTCGCCGTCGAGATCGAGCGGGCGCTGTCGTTCATGAAGGCGATCGGCGTCGACCCCGAGGAGTTCCACGAGGTGGAGTTCTACTCCTCGCACGAGGCGCTGCTGCTGGAGTACGAACGGGCGCTGACCCGGATCGACAGCCGTACCGCACTGCCGTATGACGTCTCCGCGCACCTCGTCTGGATCGGTGAGCGCACCCGGGCCCTGGACGGCGCGCACGTGGAGTTCTTCCGCCACATCCGCAACCCGATCGGGGTCAAGCTGGGCCCGACGACCTCACCCGATGACGCCCTGGCGCTCATCGACCGGCTCAACCCCGACCACGAGCCGGGACGGATCACGTTCATCACCCGGGTCGGCGCCGGCAAGATCCGCGACGTGCTGCCGCCGCTGGTGGAGAAGGTGACCCGGCACGGTTCGCCGGTCGCCTGGATCTGCGATCCCATGCACGGCAACACCTTCGAGGCGCCCAGCGGCCACAAGACCCGCCGGTTCGACGACGTCCTCGACGAGGTGGCCGGCTTCTTCGAGGTGCACCGCGCGCTCGGCACGCACCCCGGGGGCATCCACATCGAGTTCACCGGCGACGACGTGACCGAGTGCGTCGGCGGCGGGCACGAGATCGTCGAAGGCGATCTGCACCAGCGTTACGAGACGGCCTGCGACCCGCGGCTCAACCGGCGGCAGTCGCTCGACCTGGCGTTCATGGTCGCCGAGATGTATCGCCGTCAGCACTGATCTCGGCCCACACCACCTTGCCGCCCGGCAGCAGGTCGGCGCCCCACGCGCTGGCGTAGTGGTCGACGATGAGCAGCCCCCGATGCTCCTCTTCCTCGAACCTGGGCACGCTCAGCCGCGGCAGCCTGCTGGCCCGATCGTGCACCTCGACGCGGACCCCCTGCGGTCGCCTGACGAGCCGTACCTCGAGCGGCGTGCGCGCGTGCCGTACGGCGTTCGCGACCAGCTCGGCCACGATCGCCATGACCGGCTCTTCGTGATCGGCCAGCGACCACTGCCGCAGCGTCCGAACCACCAGGCCCCGTGCGCGGACGACGGCCTCGGTCTGCGGAGTGGCGCGCAGCGTCGACTCGATCATGGTCACTCCTCGGCGGAGCCTCCAGCGGCAGACTCTCCGATGAGGAATCGGTCAAGACCTGTGGTTCTCAAGACGTTCTCGACGCGGCCGCGCGCCCCGGCGACGGTGACCGAGATATCCCGCGCACGCGCCTGTTTGTAGGCCCTGACCAGCACGTTGAGCCCGGAGGAATCACAGAAGTCGACCCATGTGAGGTCGACGACGATATGGCGCTCCCCCGCATCGAGGAGCCCGCCGAGACAGTCGCGGAGTTCATCTGAGGAATGCAGGTCGATCGAGCCGCGCGCCGACACCGTCACCTGGCCGTCTTGTCTGGTTGTCTGCAAGGCAAGGCCCACAGGGTCACCCTAACCCGGATCGCGATTCGTTCACCTGTTCATCGATTTGCCGGTCCCGAGCGTACGCACTGTACGGAGCGTTGTGAATAAGTAGCGGCATGGATTGGGTGCCGGATCAGCTGTCGGCCCGGAGCACGATGATGGCCACGTCGTCGTTGGACGGGGCCGACCCAAAGTCGCGTACGGCCCGCTGCACACCGGCCGCCACGGCCCCCGCGCTCAGCCCGGTGAAGGAGCTGAGCAGCTGCTCCAGGCCGTGTCCGTCGCCCAGCATGTGATTGCCCTCACGGCGCTCGGTGACGCCGTCGGTGACGCACAGCAGAAGCTGACCGGGGTCGAGGTCGATCTGCTTGGCGTGAAAGCCGACGTCCTCCTCGAACACCCCCAGCAGCGGCTGTGGCTCGATGGGACTGTTGACCCGTCCGTCTCGATCGAGCAGCAGCGGCGGCGGGTGGCCGGCGGACACCATCTCCAGATGCATCCTGCCGTTCTCACCGAGGCTGATCTCACCGTGCAGCAGGGTGAGCAGCCGGGCCCGCGACCCCTCGGCGAGGATGAGCCGGTTGAGCCGGGCCAAGACGTCGGGCACGGCCAGCCCTTCGCCCGAGAGGATGCGCAGCGCGTAGCGGGCCAGCCCGGTCACCGCCGCCGCCTCGGGGCCGGTGCCGCAGACGTCTCCGATGGCGAACCGCCAGCGCGGCCGGCCGTCGGCATCCGGTCCGCTTTCGAACAGGTCGTAGAAGTCGCCGCCGACCTCGCTGCGCTGCCCCGCCGGCTCGTACACGACCGCGATGTCGAGCCCGGGGATCTCGGGCAGTTCCGGGGGCAGCAGGCTGCGCTGCAGGGCCCGGCTCATCGAGCTCTGCGCCGTGTAGAGCCGGGCGTTGTCGATGGCGAGGGCGGCCCGGCGGCTCAGCTCCTCGGCCAGATCGAGGATGCCGCTGTCGAACCGATCACCCGGCCGGCGGCCGATCACCATCATGCCGATCAGGCGGCTGCGCGCCCGCAGCGGAAAGGCGTAGACCTCGTCTGCGGAGCCACCGGGCGCGAGCCCCTGCCAGGAGCCCGGCTCGGCGACCGGTGGGCCCAGCGCCACGTGGGCGAGCTGCTCGCGCAGCGTGTCGACCTGATTCTCGTCGGTGTGCCAGACGTACGCGGGGCGGGCGGCCCCGACGTCGTCCACCTCATACACCGCGCACCAGGCGGCCAGCCGCGGCACGACGAGCTGGGCGACCAGCGCCATCGCGCGCTGCTGGTCGAGGGTGCCGGCAAGCAGGTCGCTCGCCTCTGCGACGAACCCGAGCCAGCCCCGCAGGTCCGACGGCACGCCCTCGCTGACCGGCGAGGGATCCAACTCTGGCGGCTCGGTGAGGTCGACCACCTCGGCCGGTGGCTCGCCGTTACGCGTGCTGGGGATGCGAAACCAGACGCTCTTGGCCGTACGTTCGTAGGTCACCCCCCACGAGGAGGCGAGCCGTGCCGTCGAGGGCAGCCCGCGGCCGCTGGCGGCGCCTGTCCCCGGCATCGCGATCGCCCGGGCCGGGTGCCGATCGCGCACCTCGATCTGAACTTGATCTCCCTCGAGACGGCAGCGGACCTCGAATGAGGTGCCGGCGTAGGTGACCGCGTTGGTGGCGAGTTCGCTGGTGGCCAGCACGGCGTCGTCCGCGACGTCCTTCAGGTTCCACTCGCTGAACACCTTGCTGACGAACCGGCGCGCAGCGCCCACCGACTCGGCGGTCGCGGGGAAGTCGGCGGTGACGTTGAGTCCTTCCAACACCCTGTCCCTGGGGTTCTAACGGTGACGTGGATCGCTGACATCGTGACAGACTGCAGTGAACGGCCCAAGCGCGCTCTTACCCCGCAGGGCGCGCCCGCCGTGTGTTTGGAGGAAGCCTATGCCTCGTACCGCATCCCGTCTGCGGTCCGCGCCGAACGTAGATCTGGACACGACTCCGCGCTACAGCGACGCGGATCTCGAGCCGCTGCTCACGGCCCTCGCGGCGCTGCGCGACGGCGACTTCCGCGCCGCCGACGCGCCCCAGGGGGACGGCGCGATCGCGGAGGCCGCGGAGATGCTCGAGGACATCCGCGACCAGGGTCGGCACCTGTTCGGTGAGCTGAGCCGGGTCCGCCGTGAGATCGGCCGGGAGGGGCATCTCGAGGAGCGGCTCCTCGCCGGTTCCGGCACGGGCGCCTGGGTGTCCGGGGTGGACGCCGCGAACGCCCTGGTCGATGCGCTGACCGGCCCGGCCAGCGCGATGGCCAAGGTCGTCGACGCGGTCGCCGCCGGCGACCTCGGCCAGCGGGTCGACCTGCGGTCCGGCGGCCGTCCGCTGCGCGGTGAGCTGCTGCGCATGGGCCGTTCGGTGAACAACATGGTCGATCAGCTCGACCTGTTCACCTCCGAGGTCACGCAGGTCGCCCGCGAGGTCGGCACCGAGGGTCGGCTCGGCGGGCAGGCGCCGGCGCGCGGCATGTCCGGCCGTTGGCGCGATGTCACCAGCGCGGTGAACACGATGGCCGGCCGGCTGACCGCCCAGGTGCGCGACATCGCCGCGGTGACGACGGCGGTCGCCAAGGGCGACCTGACCCGCAAGGTCACGGTCGAGGCGGCGGGCGAGCTTCAGGAGCTCAAGCTCACCGTGAACACCATGGTCGACCAGCTGTCGGCGTTCGCCGACGAGGTCACCCGGGTGGCCCGTGAAGTCGGTACGGAGGGCAACCTCGGCGGGCAGGCCAACGTACGCGGGGTCAGCGGGGTGTGGAAGGACCTGACCGACAACGTCAACGGCATGGCCTCCAACCTGACCTCCCAGGTCCGCAACATCGCCCAGGTCGCCACGGCGGTGGCCCGCGGCGACCTGAGCCGCAAGATCACCGTCGACGCGCAGGGCGAGATCCTGGAGCTCAAGGACACGCTGAACACCATGGTCGACCAGCTGTCGGGGTTCGCCGACGAGGTCACCCGTGTCGCCCGCGAGGTCGGCACTGAGGGACGCCTCGGTGGCACCGCCCAGGTCAGCGGCGTCTCCGGGGTCTGGAAGGACCTCACCGAGAACGTCAACGCGATGGCCACCAACCTGACCTACCAGGTGCGGAACATCGCGCAGGTCACGAAGGCGGTCGCGCACGGCGACCTGAGCAAGAAGATCACCGTCGACGCGCAGGGCGAGATCCTGGAGCTCAAGGACACCATCAACACGATGGTCGAGCAGCTTTCGGCGTTCGCCGACGAGGTCACCCGCGTCGCCCGCGAGGTCGGCACGGAAGGGCGCCTCGGCGGCACCGCCCAGGTGGCCGGGATCAGCGGGGTGTGGAAGGACCTCACCGAGAACGTCAACGGCATGGCCTCCAACCTGACCTCCCAGGTCCGCAACATCGCCCAGGTCGCCACGGCGGTGGCCCGCGGCGACCTGAGCCGCAAGATCACCGTCGACGCCCAGGGCGAGATCCGCGAGCTGAAGGAGACCATCAACACGATGGTCGAGACGCTGTCCGCGTTCGCCGACGAGGTCACCCGCGTCGCCCGCGAGGTCGGCACGGAAGGGCGCCTCGGCGGGCAGGCCAACGTACGCGGCGTCTCCGGCGTGTGGAAGGACCTGACCGACAACGTCAACGGCATGGCCAACAACCTGACCCGCCAGGTCCGCAACATCGCCCAGGTCACCACGGCGGTGGCGCACGGCGACCTGACGAAGAAGATCGACGTCGAGGCGCGCGGCGAGATCCTGGCGCTGAAGACGACGATCAACACGATGGTCGACACGCTGTCGGCCTTCTCCTCTGAGGTCACCCGGGTGGCCCGCGAGGTCGGCAGCGAGGGACGGCTCGGCGGACAGGCCGAGGTCGAGGGCGTCTCCGGCACCTGGAAACGCCTCACCCAGAGCGTCAACGAGCTGGCGAGCAACCTGACCACCCAGGTACGCGCCATCGCCGACGTGGCCAGCGGTGTGGCCCGCGGCGACCTGACCCGGTCGATCACCGTGGACGCCCGCGGCGAGGTGGCCGAGCTCAAGGACAATGTCAACCTGATGGTGGCCAACCTGCGCGAGACCACGCGGGCCAACGACGAGCAGGACTGGCTGAAGACCAACCTGGCCCGCATCGGCGGCCTCATGCAGGGCCACCGCGACCTGCTGCAGGTCGCCCAGCTCATCATGAGTGAGCTCACGCCGACGGTGTCCGCGCACTACGGCGCGTTCTACCTGGCCCAGCCGGTCGACGGCGAGAGCGAACTGGTGCTCAAGGCCGGGTACGGCGTGCGGCGGGGGGCGCGGGAGTCGGTACGGTTCCGGCTCGGCGAGAGCCTCGTCGGGCAGGCCGCGCTGGAACGCCGGACGATCCTGATCACCGGGGCGCCCGGCGACTACGTCAAGATCAGCTCGGGGCTGGGCGAGTCGTCGCCGGTGAACGTGATCGTCATCCCGATCCTGTTCGAAGATCAGGTGCTCGGCGCCATCGAGCTGGCCTCGTTCAGCCGGTTCAGCGACATCCACCTGGCGTTCTTCGGCCAGTTCGCCGAGACGACCGGCGTCACGATCAACGCCATCCTGGCCAACTCCCGTACGGAGGCACTGCTCGCCGAGTCGCAGCGGCTGACCAAGGAGCTGCAGGAGCGCTCCGACGAGCTGCAGCGCGGCCAGGCCGAACTGCGCCGGTCCAACGCCGAGCTGGAGGACAAGGCGGCGCTGCTGGCCAAGCAGAACCGCGCGATCGAGATCCAGAACTTCCAGATCGAGCAGGCCCGGCGCACCCTCGAGGAGCGCGCGGAAGAGCTCGCGATGTCCTCGCGGTACAAGTCCGAGTTCGTCGCCAACATGTCGCACGAGCTGCGCACGCCGCTCAACAGCCTGCTGGTGCTGGCCAAGCTGCTGTCGGAGAACCCGGGCGGCAACCTCACCGGCAAGCAGGTTGAGTTCGCCAAGACGATCTACGACTCCGGCACCGACCTGCTCCAGCTCATCAACGACATCCTCGACCTGTCCAAGGTCGAGGCGGGCAAGCTGGAGGTCCGGCCACAGCGGCTCGAGCTCGGCAAGCTGGTCGACTACGTCGAGGCCACGTTCCGGCCGATGGCGACCGACAAGGGGCTCGACTTCGACGTCCGGGTGGCCCCGGGCGTCCCGGACTCGCTGCTCGCCGACGAGCAGCGGCTGCAGCAGGTGCTGCGCAACCTGTTGTCCAACGCCTTCAAGTTCACCTCGGCCGGCGGGGTCGGCCTCGACATCACCCGGGGGAACTCGCCGGGCACGATCGCGTTCTCGGTCACCGACACCGGGATCGGCATCAGCGAGGACAAACTCGAGATCATCTTCGAGGCGTTCCAGCAGGCCGACGGCACGACCAGCCGGCGCTACGGCGGCACCGGGCTGGGCCTGTCGATCAGCCGCGACATCGCACGGCTGCTCGGCGGGGAGATTCAGGCCGCCAGCCAGCCCGGCGAGGGCAGCACGTTCACGCTGATCTTGCCCGCCGACTACGACGCCGACGCGTCCCAGCAGCCCAGCGAGGACGGCGAGGCGCTCACCCGGGCCCGGCTCGACGGGCCGGCGCTGTACGCCGAGACCGCCGCCCCCGGCGACGACAACCAGCTCGACGCCACGCTGTCGGGCCGCAAGGTGCTGATCGTCGACGACGATGTACGGAACGTCTTCGCGCTCACCAGCGTGCTCGAGGGCTACGGCATGGACGTCATGTACGCCGAGAACGGGCGCGACGGCATCGACGTGCTGCAACGCCATCCGGACATCGCGCTCGTGCTGATGGACATCATGATGCCCGAGCTCGACGGATACGCGACGACGGAGACGATCCGGAAGATGCCGCAGTTCAGTGAACTGCCCATCGTCGTCATCACGGCGAAGGTGATGCAAGGCGACCGCGAGAAGAGCATGGCGGCCGGCGCCTCGGACTACGTACCGAAGCCCGTCGACGTGGAGCATCTCCTCGACGTCATGCGGACCTGGCTGCAGAGAGGAGGCGGCTGATTCAGGCTCCTCCCGCCATGGCGCGCCGGCTCGTGGGCGCCGCCGGGTCGATGGGGGCTGAATCGGCTTCACAGGGGTGCAGATTCCAGACAGACACGACAAGGCGAAGATCCTGCTCGTCGACGACCGCGAGGAGAACCTCGTCGCCCTCGAGGCCATCCTTTCTTCGCTCGATCAGGAGCTCGTCCGCGCGCGCTCGGGCGAGGAGGCGCTCAAGGCGCTGCTGACCGACGAGTACGCCGTGATCCTGCTCGACATCGTGATGCCGGGCATGGACGGCTTCGAGACCGCGCAGGACATCAAGCGGCGCCGGAAGACGCGTGACGTCCCGATCATCTTCTTGACCGCGGTGAACAGCGACCCGGACTACGCGTTTCGCGGGTACGCCGCCGGGGCCGTCGACTTCATCGCCAAGCCCTTCGACCCGTGGGTGCTGCGGGCCAAGGTGTCGGTCTTCGTCGAGCTGTATAACAAGACGCGCCAGCTGTACGAGCAGGCGGCGCTGCTCCGGAGCCAGTCCGCGCTGCTCGGCGGCACGCTCACAGAGGTCGAAGCCCAGGTCTACGCACTCGCCGAGCAGGCGCCGGACGACCTGAAGCCGACGGTGACCGAGCTGGAGCGGCGCATCCTGGCGCTGCGCGGAGCCATCGACGGTCTTCGGCCGACGGTCCAATCCCGTTTCGACAGCGTCGGGGAGTGATCTTCGCGCGGCGTGGTGATCCGAGCGCCATGCAGACTACGGGCGATCTCGTGCACCGCCCTCGGCCCCGGGCGGTTGCCCGGCCGTCGGCGGCTGCCCCGCCCGAAGCGGCTCCTCGACCGTGGGCGACGGTTCCGGCGGAGCCGCCCGTCCGTCCATCGGCTCCGGGTCCGGCGGAGCCGGCGGCCACCGCACCGCGGACGGCTGTGGCTGCGGCTGCGGCTGCGGCTGCGGCTGCTGGATCGTACGCGGCTGTCCTGTAGTAGGAGGCTGTCCGGCCGTGGATCGCCGTCGCTGTGGCAGCGGGGGCCGCTGCGGCTGCTCCGCTTCGGGCTTCGCGGCGGCCGGCTCCCCCGCTGGGCGTTCCGGCCCGCGTCGGAGCAGGGATCGGCCCAGGAGCGACCGGCGCTTGCGGATGGAGCCTCGATCCGGTGCCGGAACCTGATCGGGGCCCGGCCGGGGATCGCCCGCGTCGTAGCCGCGTTGCGGGAGGCCGGGCCGGTCGTACGGCAGCGCCGGCTGTAGGGGCGGAGCCGGCGTCGCCGGGGCCTCGACGACAGACTCCGGAACTGGCTCCGGAGCGAGCTCGGGGACGGGCTCCGGAGCGAGCTCGGGGACGGGCTTCGGAGCGGGCTCAGGGACGGGCTCGGGGGCTGACGGCTCCGGGGGCTCCGCCGCTGCGGGAGCGGCATCGTCGACAGGTTCCGCAGCCGTACGGCCGTCGTCGTCGGCCGGAGCCGGCGGAGCGTCACCCGGTGTGCGGCCGAGCAGGTCGGCGAGTTTACCCAGTGCCTCGAGCGGGCCGACCGTGGACGTGCCGAACAACTGCGGCTGGCTGAGGAACCGGCCCGCCGCCCGCAGCGCGCGCAGCACCTCGAGACGGTCCGCGCCCGTATGCGACCTGAGCCACGGCGAGAGCGCGCCCAGCACGTCGGCGGGCCGGGCCACGGCGAGGGCGGCGCCGGCCAGCGATCGCCGCCCGGCCGCGTGTTCCGGCCGGAAGACGATCTCGGCGCGGGCGGACTCCGGCAGGACGTCGATGACCCGCTGGATCCGCGACACGGCCGCCTTCAGGCCCGCGTCGTCGGTCTCCTGGCGTGAGTCGTCCGCCTTCAGGCCCGCGTCGCCTGTCTTCAGGCCCGTATCGCCTGTCTTCAGGCCCGCGTCGTGCGTCTCCCGGGCCGGCTCGTCCACCGCCGCGTCGAACAGCCGCCGCAGCAGCCTCGTGACCAGCCACCGCGCCGCCAGGTCGGGGATGCCGCGCAGCGCCGAGACGTCGCAGACGTCCTCATGGTCGAACAGGTGATCCGGCAGCAGGACGACGGCCGTGATCGCCTCGTCCGGCCGGTCCAGGGAGTCCCCGGCGCGCGCCGACCGACTCTCCTGATCCAGCAGCCACAGGTGATGGTCGAGCGTGTCACGCCACGCCTCGGGCGCCTCGTCGGCCAGCACCCCGAGGACGCGCCGGCCCGTGGGCTCGTCGAGCGGCAGCCACGCGAGTGCCTCTAGAGCGGCTTCCCTGACCTCGGCATCGGGGTCGGCGTCGGCGATCCTGACGATGGACTCGACGTCCGTCCAGGACAAACGGGTGCTCACGAACTCATTGTGTACGCCCCGGCAGGCGGATTCCCGTCCTGACCGAAACCGGCGAGCTCACAACCGAGCGCCAGGGCGGCGGCTCGCTCAACCGCAGTCTTTGCCCGCAGCGGCCTTGATGCCGGTCGACACCTGCTGGGTGTGATCCGAACACGAGCATTCGCCGCATCCCGGAAGCTTGTTCACAAGCCCACCACCTTCCTTGCTGCGGTCTGGCGCAGCACCGGAACGGAAGGCTTGTGGACAAGCCTCCGGGGCACTTCGTCGCGCCTTCCTCCAGTCCTCCACTTAGAAGGTAAACGCGCGTCAGACGCCCGGTCTATCTCCCCGACGACATCCCCACCTACCTGCGGTAATCCCCGCTGACCGCGGTCCGGCACGGCAGGCGCTCAGGTCCCAGGCGCGTCACCCTGGGGCACCTCGGCCTCCTGCAGCATCCGGGCGGCCTCCTCGGGCCGGATGTCGTTGATGAAGGCGCCCATCGCCGACTCCGAGCCGGCGAGGTACTTCAGCTTGCCGGGAGCCCGGCGGATGCTGAACAGCCGCAGGTGCAGCCGGAGGACGTCGCGGCCGGCGGAGACGGGAGCCTGGAACCAGCCGGAGATGTACGGCATGCGTACGCCGAACACGCCGTCCAGCCGCCGCAGCACGTCGAGGTACAGCGGGCCGAAGGCGTCGCGTTCGTCCGCCGTCAGCGCCGGCAGGTCGGGCACGTGCCGATGCGGATAGAGATGGACCTCGAACGGCCAGCGCGCCGCCTTGGGGACGAACGCGGTCCAGTGCTCGGTGGCCCCGATGATCCGTACGGCGTCGGCGCGCTCTGCCGCCAGGACCTCCTCGAACAGGTCGCCGCCGGTCTCCGCGCGATGGCGTTCGACCGTCCGCAGCATTCGCGACGTCACCGGCGTCACGAACGGATAGCCGTAGATCTGTCCGTGCGGATGGAGCAGGGTCACGCCGATCTCCTCGCCCCGGTTTTCGAAGCAGAAGACCTGCTCGACCCCAGGGATGGTGGACAGCTCGGCGGTACGGTCGGCCCACGCCTCGACGACCAGCCGTGCCTGCGCGGGCGGCAGCGACGAGAACGACGCATCGTGGTCGGAGGTGAAGCAGACCACCTCGCAGCGGCCCTTGCCGCCACGGTGGCTGAAGGACGGAAAGCGGTTCTCGAAGACGGCGACCTGATAGTCGTACGCGGGGATCTCGGTGGCCCGGTCCGGCGTGGACGGGCACAGCGGGCACTCGTTAGCGGGGGGCAGAAACGTCCGGCCCTGCCGATGCGCCGCGACCGCGACCCACTCCTCGAGCAACGGGTCGTACCGCAGTTCGGAGGCGGGCGGCGGCTCCGGTAGTGTGCGGCGGTCGGGCAGGTCGCGGACGGCGTCGTCGCGATCATCGAAGTAGATGATCTCGCGGCCGTCCGCCAGGTGACTGACGGTACGCTTCACAGTCGCCCCCCTTCCCCCAACAGAACTCAACAAGAAAGAACATTATCTCCCAGTCCCCGCCCTTATCGGACATCTGTCCAATTCGTGGGTGTCTGAAGTCTTCCGTCTCGGCCTTGTCTGCGGGACTGTGGAAGACACCCACTCACCAAGGAGAGCACAGTGCGCGAGCCGGCGAATGAGGGGCCGCGCGTTGTCGTTGGAGTCGACGACTCTCCCGCGGCGCGTTGGGCACTCGCTTGGGCCATCGGCGAGGCGCGGCTGCGCAGCATGCCGTTGCTGGTCGCCCACGTGGCCGCTTTTCCGCAGTACGCGTCCCGGGCCGCCGGGATCCCGCTCCCCCGCGACTACGCCGACGTCAAGGCCGAGGGCGCGGCCGTGATCAGCGCGCTGCTCGAGGACGTGGCCGGCGGCAGCCCGGAGAACGTACGGCTACTCGCCATGTCCCTGGTGGGCGAGCCCGGCGAGACCTTGGTACGGCTGGCCCGGGACGGCGACGTCCTCGTCGTCGGGCGGGGCGACCGCGGCCTCATCTCCCGGCTGCTGAACCCGTCGGTGCACCGCTACTGCACTCGGCACGGTCGTACGACTGTGGTATGCGTACGACCGCCCGCCACCGATACGATCGCCGAATCGTTCGCCGAGAACACCGAGGCGCGCACCGGCGCTCGCTGGCTATGGGGGCGCCGCAAGCACCGCCCGGCCGGCCAGGACGGCTCTCGATAGGCATTACCGGCCCGGATGACGAGCGGGCTAGCGGCGATCGACCGGGCGGCGCCGACCGGGCCACGTCCGTGTAGGTGCCGGAGCGCTCTAGGCTGGACCGCATGTCCTCTGCCTCTTCCGCCGCCACGTCTGTACGCGTACGCTTCGCGCCCTCGCCGACCGGCATGTTCCATGTCGGCGGCGCCCGGTCCGCGCTGTTCAACTGGGTGGTCGCCCGGCAGTCGGGCGGCACGCTGGTGCTGCGCATCGAGGACACCGACGCGTCGCGCAACCGGCCGGAATGGACCGAGGGCATCATCCGGGCACTGGCCTGGCTGGGCATCGACGGCGAGGAGTACGAAGGCCCGTACTTCCAGTCGGCCAACGCCGAGGCCCATCGCTCGGCGGTCGAGCGGCTGCGCTCCGCCGGCCTGGCGTACTACTGCGACTGCACCCGCGACGACGTCATCGCCCGTACGGGCGACCAGCACCGGGGGTACGACGGGTTCTGCCGCGACCGCGGGCTAGGCCCGGGCGAGGGGCGGGCCACCCGGTTCCGCACGCCGGACGAGGGCCAGACCAAAGTCGTGGACCTGATCCGCGGCGAGCCGGTCTTCGAGAACGCCGTGCTGGAGGACTTCGTCATCGCCCGTGCGGACGGGTCGGTGACCTTCCTGCTGGCGAATGCGGTCGACGACATGTCGCAGGGCATCACGCAAGTGATCCGCGGCGAGGAGCACCTGTCCAACGCGCCCAAGCAGCAGCTGCTATGGGCCGCGCTCGGCGCGGAACCGCCGGTTTGGGCGCACGTGCCGGTGATCGTCAACGAGAAGCGGCAGAAGCTGTCCAAGCGGCGCGACAAGGTCGCTCTCGAGGACTACCAGGCCGAGGGCTACCTGGCCGAGGCCATGCGCAACTATCTGATGCTGCTGGGCTGGGCGCCGTCCGGCGACCGCGAGATCGTGCCGTGGGAGGTCATCGAGCGGGAGTTCCGGATCGAGGACGTCAACGCCTCCCCCGCCTTCTTCGATGTCAAGAAGCTGCGGGCGTTCAACGGCGAGTACATCCGGGCGCTGCCGGTCGAGAAGTTCACCGAGGCCTGCCTGCCCTGGCTGACGGCGGCCGGCTGGCCCGGCTTCGACCCCGCGGTGTTCGCCCGGCTGGCCCCGCTGGCCCAGACCAGGGTCGCCGTGCTCTCGGAGATCACCGAGATGGTCGACTTCGTCTTCCTCGACGAGCCGCCGTACGACGAGGCGTCGTGGCAGAAGGGCATGAAGGGCCCGGCCGCCGAGATCCTCGCCGACGCCGAAAAGGCGTATACCGACGCGCCGTGGGAGGCCGCGGCGCTCAAGACCCGGCTGGAGCAGGTCGGCGCGGCGTACGGGCTCAAGCTCGGCAAGGCGCAGGCCCCGGTGCGGGTCGCGGTCACCGGCCGTACGGTCGGGCCACCGCTGTTCGAGTCGCTGGAGGTGCTCGGCCGCGACAGGACGCTCGCCCGGATCGCCGCCGCCCGCGCCCGGATCGCCTCGTGACCGGGCCCGCCTGCCGATGACCACCGCCGCGCCGGCGAGTCTGGCCGAGTTCCGTCAGTTCGCGACGGCCCGGCTGAGCGCCTTCTCCCCCACCTCCGTCGGCCACACGCCCGGCTTCCGGCGGGCCGCCGTGGTGGTCTGCGTGCTCGAACACGAAGGCGCGCCGTGCGTGGTCGTGATCAAACGGGCGTACCACGGCCGCAACGCCGGGCAGTGGGGCCTGCCGGGCGGCGGCATGGACGACGGCGAGACGCCCGTGCGGGCGGCGCTGCGGGAGCTGCACGAGGAGACCGGGCTGAACGTGAGCGCCGGCGACGTCGTGGGCCGGCTCGATGACTTCCCGGCCGCCTCCGGGTTCGCCATCACGCCCATCGTCGTGGCCGCCGCCACACCCGGGCCGATCCGCCGGAATCCGGCCGAGGTCCACTCCGTCCATCTGGTCCCGCTGAGCAGGCTGATCGCCGACGACGTGCCGCATTGGGTACGGAGACGGGCCGGCGGCCACCTGTTCCAGCTACGGCTCGCACCCGACATGGTGATCCACGCGCCGACCGGGGCCATGCTGTGGCAGTTCCGCGAGGTCGTGCTGCTCGGCCGCGAGGCGCGGGTCGCCGAGTTCGCCCAGCCCGACTGGACCCAGCGCTAATTAGTCCCGGAGGCGGGCCAGCCAGTCGTGCGCCAGCTGTACGTGGCCGCTGGTCAGCCCGACGTCCGGGTTGACCCGCACGACGAGGTACGGCCCGAGATCCGGCAGGGCGGCGAGCGAGGCGGCCACGTCCGGCTCGTCCTCGAACCACACGAACGGACGGGCCCCCGCCCAGGCCGCGACGGACCGCGCCTTCCATGCGCCCAGGCTCGGGCGGTCGAGGTTCGCTTCCCTCGGGTAGGGCTCGATCGGGACGTACCGGAGGGTCGGCAGTCCCACCCGGGGCGCGATCCAGCGGTTGGCGTGATCGCGCCAGTAGGTCGCCCACACGAGCTCGGCACCGGTGTCCGAGATCAGCTCGGTGAGCATTCGCCCGTGCTCGGGGTTGAGCCACAGCTTCAGGAACATCCCGACGGGAGACGCCCGGTGCCGGCGGTAGCCGCGGGAACGGCGCAGCGGATTGAGGACCCCGTCGACATCGAGCAGCACAGCCGGCGCGCTGTGTGTCATATCCGGACCGTACGGCAAGCGCCACCCGAAGTCACCAGCCGTCTAACGCACGTGGGCGCGACCAGCGCCACGGTGGCCGGGTGCAGCGCCGTGACCGGTATTGATCGAAGAAGTCGCGATGAAACTCCTGCCCTCGCTCCACAGGATGCGGCCGTCCGAGTCGGTGACCGCCACCAGGTGCGCGGTCTCGTCCGCGGCGGAGCGGAGCGTGCCGCGCAGGGTCGACAGCAGCGACGCAAGGGAGTGCGCCGATCTGGCGTCGCCGATCGTGTCCTTGTCGAACACCCAAGGGCGCGGCGCGGATCTCCGGGTCGACGCCGGCGCGGATCGACCGCCGCCAGGACGCGGAGATCACCGGGCCCGCGCCACGGTGCGATCGGCCGGTCACAGCGGCCTCACGGGCGGCCCGGAGCGGGCTTTCGACGTGCGCCGGATCGTGCCGGGAGCGCGCCGTCCGCACGTCCCGCGTTGAGCCCTGTCACTGGCCGCCTATAGGAGGGGGAGGCGCTCGTCGGTGGGCCTCGGGTGATCGGGTTCTCGGTTGATCGGCGATGATGGGGCTGTCCGCCGTCTCCCAGCCAGGTACTGTGCGATGAACTTTTCTGTCCTGCACGACACCGACGCCCGCGGCTTCGCCAGCGACAACCAGGCCGGCATTCATCCGGAGGTCCTCGCCGCCATCACGGCCGCCAACGGAGGGCACCAGATCGCCTACGGCGACGACGCCTACACGGCCCGGCTGCAGGAGGTGATCAGGGCCCGGTTCGGCGAGCGGGCCGAGGCGTACCCCGTCTTCAACGGCTCCGGCGCCAACGTGATCGGGCTGCAGGCGATGTGCGACCGGTGGAGCGCGGTGATCTGCGCGGAGTCCGCGCACATCAACGTCGACGAGGCCGGGGCGCCGGAGAAGGTCGCCGGGCTGAAGCTGCTGCCGGTGCCCACGCCGGACGGCAAGCTGACGCCCGAACTGATCGACACCCAGGCGCACGGTTTCGGCGTCGTCCATCACGCTCAGCCGCGCGCGGTCTCGCTCACCCAGGTCACCGAGGTGGGCACCGTCTATACCGCCGAAGAGCTCGAGGCGATCTGTGCGCACGCCCACGGGCTCGGCATGGTCGTGCACATGGACGGCGCCCGCATCGCCAACGCGGCGGCCGGCCTCGGCGTGCCGATGCGGGCGATCACCGCCGACGTGGGCGTGGACGTGCTGTCCTTCGGCGGCACGAAGAACGGGCTGCTGCTCGGCGAGGCCGTTGTGGTCCTCAACCCCGGCGCCGTACGCGGGCTGGCGTACCTGCGCAAGGCCGGCACCCAGCTGACCTCGAAGATGCGGTTCGTGTCCGCGCAGCTCATCGCGCTGCTCGACGGCGATCTTTGGCTGCGCAACGCCCGGCACGCCAACGCCATGGCGGCCCGGCTCGCCGGCGCCGTACGGGACCTCCCCGGCGTGGAGATCGTGCAGGACGTGCAGGCGAACGCGATCTTCGCCACCGTTCCGCGCGACGTCGCCGAACGCCTCCGCAAGCGGTTCTTCTTCTACACGTGGGACGAACGGGCCGGCTCGGACGTCGAGGAGGTGCGCTGGATGACCGCCTTCGACACCACCGAGTCGGACGTCGACGCCTTCGCCGCCGCCCTCGCCGCGGAGCTCACGAGCTGACCGCGCGGGGCCGATGTCATACGGCCCGTACGAAAGCATTCGTACGGGCCGTACCAAAGTGCGGCAACGGACGAGCCCGGCAGGGCCTCACAGGTCCTTGAGGATTCGCCGCAGGATCTTGACGGTCGCCGACGTCGGCTCGGCGTCGAGACACAGCCGCTCCATGACCGCGAGGTAGCGGTCGACGTCTTCGCGCTTTTCCAGGTAGAGCGCACTGGTGAGCTGCTCGAGATAGACGACATCGGGCAGGTCCGGCTCGGCGAAGCGCAGAATGCTGAACGGCCCGCCCGCCGCGGCGTGCCCGCCACGGTGGAACGGCACGACCTGAATCGTGATATTGGATTGGCCGCTCGCCTCGATGAGGCGCTCCAGCTGAGCCCGCATCGCCTGCCTGCCGCCGAGCGGCCGCCGCAGCGCCGCCTCGTCGACGACCACCCAAAGATGCGGCGCGTCCTCGCCGACCAGCAGCTGCTGGCGCATCATCCGCAGGCGGACCCGGCGGTCGATCTCCTGCTCGGGCGCGTCCGCGTACCCGAGCAACGTCACCGCACGCGCGTACTCCTCGGTCTGCAGCAGCCCGGGCACGAACTGGACCTCGTACGCCCGGATGCGGGACGCCGCCTCCTCGAGCCCGACGTAGACCTCGAACCAGTTCGGCAGCACGTCCGAGTAGCTGTGCCACCAACCAGGCGTGTTGGCCTGTCTGGCCAGTGACGTCAGCGCGGCCCGCTCCTCGGCGTCGGTGACGCCGTACAGGCTGAGCAGATCTGAGACATCGCGTTCTTTGAACCCGACCCGCCCGAGCTCCATTCGGCTGATCTTGGAGTCGGACGCCCGGATCGCGTACCCGGCTTGTTCCCGGGAGATGTTCCGCGCCTCCCTGAGCCGGCGCAACTCGGCGCCGAGCAGAATGCGCAGCACAGTCGGCCCACCGCGTGAGCGGGCGAACATGCTTGAGGCGGCGTGCTCCCGGGCGGATTGAGCTTCGGCCACAGCTACTCCCGAAAGAAGGGACGGGCCAGTATCCCACCGGCGCAGCCGCCCTTGCAAAGGTTTCGTCATCACATCGCCATACATCAGCCGATCAAGTGGTCGAAATCACCGTCCTTCGCACCGCCGATGAACGCCTCGATCTCCGCTCGTGAGTACACGAGGACCGGTCCCAGGGGATCGCGCGAGTTGCGGATCGCGATATCTCCCCCGGGGAGTTCGGCAATCTCGACACAGTTGCCACTCGGGTTGCTCCGGCGGCTCTTTTGCCAGGTGAGCTCCGGCGTGTGGGACATCCGATGCATCCTTCGCCCCTCTTCGGCAGTCCACTCCGGTTTGCGCATGCACGTGCATCCGTCCTTGCAGACGCTCTTGCATCTGCAACGAATAGAGAGCAAGATAGCCCACACGCACCGTCAACCCGACACGCACCTACAGGGTTCGCAATGATCGCTAACCGAGCAGGCCGCTACGTCACTACTTCCCCCGACGATGCGTGGCTCACTGCCCTCGACCAGGACCCCCAGGCTTGGTCAACCGCGCAGCCGGCCCGCAGCGGTGGACAGCGCGTGGCCAGGCGCCCGCTGCGCCCCAACCTCGGCTCGCCGAAAACGGCGCGCGAGTTCACGCGGCGGACGTTCAGCGCCTGGAACATCGAGGACCTGTACAACGACGTCTCCGTCGTTGTGTCCGAGCTGGTGACCAACGCGCTGTGCCATGGCTTGAACGAAGCGTCGTACTCCGCGCTGGCCCGCCCGATCCACCTGATGCTGCTCGCCCGCGAGGACCGGGTGCTCTCGGCGGTGATCGACCCCAGCGACAAGACTCCGGCGCTCGCCCCCGCGAAGCACTTCTCCGAGACCGGCCGCGGGCTGCGCATCGTCGCGGTGATGAGCGACGCGTGGGGCTGGGTGCCGTTCGCCGCCGGCGGCAAGGCCGTCTGGGCGGCCTTCGACATGCCCGGCGGCACTTCTGGGGGCTACTGACCAAGGGGTGCTGAACGGCCTTGCAGCCTGTTGCGCGGCAGGCTCGGCTGTTCAGCACCCCTCACGGCGTCTGAGCCGCTTTTCATGATTTGGGCCTGCCCGTTTCAGGCGCGCCCGAACTTCCTTGATCCGAGGAACGGCATGACGGGCCTCCGTCGCACCCCGGCCGTGTGTGACAAACATCACAGTGCGGGTGCGGCGAACGCCGCCCACCAGCGCGGGCCGTGCCCGTCGGGGCGGTGTCAGTCGACTCCCGGCGGGAGCACGTCGGCGTGCCCGGTGGCCTCCGCGAAGGCCTGCGCCACGCGCAGCAGCCACCGATCCGCCCCGTACGGACCCACCAACTGCAGGCCGACGGGCAGCCCGTCCGGGGTGAACCCGGCCGGTACCGAGATGGCCGGATGCGCGGTGACGGTGATCCGCGAGCAGGTCCGCATCCAGTCGATGTAGGTCTGCTGCGGCTCCCCCGCGATCTCGGTCACCCACTCGTGCTCGACCGGGAACGGCGCGACCTGCACGGTCGGCAGGGCGAGCAGGTCGAACCCGGGGCGTTCGCCGTCGCCAGCAAGGAACGCGCGCATCCGGCGGACGATCGCCGTACGACCCGTCCGCGCGGCGGCGATCTCGGGGGCGGTGAGCGCGAGCCCCTTGTCGATGTTCCAGACGAGGGTGTCCTTGAGCCGGTCGCGCGGCAGGCTCGCCAGCGAGACCATGCGCAGGGCCCGCAGCACCTGGAACACCTCGTCGGCGGCGGCGAGGTCGGGCGCGGCGTCGACGACCTCACAGCCCATCGCCTCGAGAGCCGCGCGAGCGCCCGTCAGCACCTCGGACACGACCGGCTCAACGGCGAGCCCACCGAGATCCGTGCTCCACGCGACGCGCAACCCGCGTACGGCGGCGGGGCGCAGGTCGAGGAAGTCCGCGGGACGGTCCGGGCGGGCCAGCGGCAGCCCCGCGTCGCGGCCGCACAGCCCGGCGAGCAGCAGCGCGGCGTCGGCCGGGGTGCGCGCGATCGGGCCGACCACCGAGAGCGGGTCGAAGGGATCGTCGGTCTCGTCCAGCGGCACCAGGCCGGGTGTCGTCCGCAGGCCTGCCAGATTGCAGAACGCCGCCGGGTTGCGCACGCTGGCGCCCAGATCGGACCCGTCGGCGAACGGCACCAGTCCAGCCGCCACCGCTGCGGCCGCGCCGCCGCTGCTGCCGCCCGGCGTCCGGGACAGGTCGTACGGATTCCGCGTGATCCCGAAGACAGGGTTGAAGGTCTGCGACCCGATGGCGAACTCGGGTGTATTGGTCTTGCCGATCACGATCGCGCCGGCCCGCCGGAGCAGCGCGACGAACGCGGAGTCGCGGGCCGGCACGTTGTCCGCCAGGATCGGTGAGCCGAAGGTGGTACGGATCCCGGCCGTGTCGGCGATGTCCTTGATCGCGATGGGCAGCCCGTGCAGCGGCCCGCGGAAGTCCCCGCGCGCGGCCTCCTTGTCCGCCGCCGTGGCATCGGCCTCCGCCTTCTCCACGGCGAGCGTGACGATCGCGTTGATCGCGGGATTGATCCGCTCGATGCGGCCGAGGTAGGCGGCCAGCAGTTCGGTCGCCGACAGCTGGCGCGTACGGAGCATCCGGGCGAGGGCGACGGCCGAGGTCGCGGTGAGGTCCATGACTACCGATTATCAGCCGTTCGCGGGAAGCCAGCTCACATGGCCGGCCAGCAGGACGGACCCGACGAACGCCACCGTGTCGATCAGGGCGTGCGCGATGACCAGCGGCATCACCCGGCCCCACCGCCGGTAGAGCAGGCAGAAGATGACGCCCATGACCGCGTTGCCGGCGAACCCGCCCACCCCTTGGTAGAGGTGGTAGCTGCCGCGCAGCAGCGAGCTGGCCGCGATCGTCCGGCCCGTACTCCAGCCGAGCTGCCCGAGCCGGTGCACGAGGTAGCCGAGCACGATCGTCTCCTCCAGCACGGCGTTCTGCACCGCGGACCCGACGAGGACGGGGATCCGCCACCAGACGTCGGGCAGGTTCGTGGGCACCACGGTGAGGTTGAGCCCGGAGGCACGGGCGGCCAGGTAGAGCGCGAGCCCGGACCCGCCGATCACCGCGGCCACCATAGCCCCGCGGGCGAGGTCGCGGCCCTTCTGGTCGAGGGAGAAGCCGAGGGTGCCGCGCAGCGACTCGCCACCCCGTGCCATCAGGTGGGCGACGAGGGCCACCGGCACGAGGGCGGTGGCGATGGCGAAGAGCTGCCATGCCAGGCCGAGCCACGGCCGTCCCGGCGCGTAGTCGGTGACGAGCTGGGCGGTCTGCTGCGCGAGCGGCTTGCGCGCGGTCACCGAGCCGATGAACGACAGCAGCGCAGAGACGCCCGACGCGCCCAGCGACAGCGCCAGCACGAGCACGACCTCGCGTCCCAGCGCGGCTCGGGGGGTCTGCGCCGTGTCGGCCTTCGGCACGTCCTGTGTCACACCTGGATCGTCCCATTCGGCCGATAAAGCCCTCGTACGGCGACGGCCCATCGCCGAACCAAACCCGTACGGCGGCGGCCCGGCCGGGGGTCGCGGACTCCCTAAGATCAGCCCATGGATACTGCGCTGGTGCTCGGCGGCGGGGGCGTGACCGGGATCGCCTGGGAATGGGGCATGCTCGCCGGGCTGGCCGAGGCGGGAGCCGACCTGTCCACGGCGGACCTCGTCGTCGGCACGTCGGCCGGCTCCGTGGTCGGCGCGCAGGTGGCCTCCGGGGCCGACTTCGAGGAGCGGTTCACCGCCCAGCTGACGGATCCCGGCGGCGAGCTGGCCGCCCGGCTCGGCGGCCGGGCGATGGCGCAGATCGCCTGGGTGCTGTTCCGAACTCGCCTCCCACAGCGCGCCCGGGCCCGCATCGGGCGCATGGCGCTCGCCGCCAAGACCGTGCCGGAGGCCGAGCGCCGGGCCGTCATCGAGGCCCGGCTGCCCGTCCATAAGTGGCCGGACCGGCGGCTGCTGATCACCGCCGTCGACGCGCAGACCGGCGAGTTCGTCACCTTCGACAAGGACAGCGGCGTGCCGCTCGTCGACGCGGTCGGCGCCAGCTGCGCCGTGCCCGGCGTGTGGCCGCCCGTCACGATCGACGGACGCCGCTACATCGACGGCGGCGTGCGCTCGGCGGCCAACGTCGACCTCGCCGGGGAGCACGAGCGGGTCGTCGTGCTCGCCCCGATCACCAACGGCTTCGGCCCGTTGCCGAGCGTCGCCCATCAGGTCACCGAGCTCAAGGAGCACGCGCGCGTCGTCGTGGTCAGCCCGGACCGGGCGGCGCGGCACGCCATCGGGCGCAACATGCTCGACCCGGAACGCCGGGCCACAGCCGCTCGCGCCGGCCGTACCCAGGCTGCGGCGGTGGCCAAGGACGTCGCCGCCGTCTGGACCGACTGACCGTTCGATTGCCGCCTGACCGTGAACTCCCGCTTGTCGCAAAAATAGATATCACTATGATATGTTGTAGATAACAGAACAAGCGGTGAGGTGAGGCGTCAATGGTGGCGAACGAGGTATCGGTGGACATGCCCACGCCCAAAGTCAGTGAGCACGCGGCACGCGAGATGTCCGGCTGGCCCATGGTCGGCGTGACCTTGGCGGTCCTGCTCGGCGGCCTCGCACTCATCGTGGCCGCGGGCGCCCACTCCGGCACGACGCGCGGCGTGCTGGGTGTGATCGGCGTGCTCCTGATCATCGGCGGCGCGATCGCCGGAGCCGGCCTCACCCCGGTGGCGCCCGGCCAGGCGCGGGTGGTGCAGTTGCTCGGCCGCTATACCGGCACCCTGCGTACGGACGGACTGCGCTGGGTCAATCCGTTCACCCAGCGGCGCCGGGTCTCCACGCGGATCCGCAACCACGAGACCGGCGTCGCCAAGGTCAACGACGTCGACGGCAACCCGATCGAGATCTCCGCCGTCGTCGTATGGCAGGTCGAGGACACCGCCCAAGCGATCTTCGAAGTCGACGACTTCGTGGAGTTCGTCGCCATCCAGACCGAGACGGCCGTACGGCATATCGCCAGTAACTATCCGTACGACGCGACCGGCGACGAGCGGCTGTCGCTGCGCGAGAACGCCGAGCAGATCACCGCGCAGCTGTCCACCGAGATCCGTGACCGCGTCTCGTCGGCCGGCGTGCGGATCATCGAGTCGCGGCTCACCCGGCTGGCGTACGCGCCGGAGATCGCCCAGGCGATGCTGCGCCGCCAGCAGGCGGGGGCGGTGATCGCCGCCAGGCAGCGCATCGTCGAGGGCGCCGTCGGCATGGTCGAGTCGGCGCTGGCCCGGCTCGAGGAGCACGCGGTCGTGGATCTCGACGAGGAACGTAAGGCGACCATGGTCAGCAATCTGCTCGTCGTGCTCTGCGGCGACCGGGACGCCCAGCCGGTCGTCAACACGGGCTCGCTCTACCAGTGACGGAGCGCAAGAAGCTGCTGCTCCGGCTCGATCCGGCCGTACACGACGCGCTGGCCAGATGGGCGGGTGACGAGCTGCGCAGCACCAACGCGCAGATCGAATTCCTGCTGCGCCGGGCGCTGGCCGACGCGGGCCGCCTGCCGGGCAACGTCGGCCGCATGCGCCGGCCCGGCCGGCCGAGGAAGACCGACGGAGTCTCAACAGGGAATGGAACCGATGGATCTACCTGACTCGCTCCCCGGACGGATGTACCTGCTCGCCTACGACACCGGCCGGCGCCGGATGACCGCCTGGCTGCAGCTCGGTTACGTCCTGCGTGCGGCCGCCCTCACCGACCTGCTGCAGTGCGCGGTACTGACCGACGATTCGGGCAAGGCCCGCCTGCGGCCGGGGGCGGTCGTGGGCGACCCGGTCCTCGACGCCGTCTGCCAGCAGATCGCGGGTTCCCGGCCGCGGACCTGGCGGCACTGGGTGGGCAGGCGCGATGGCGCGATGAAACGGGCGGTACGGGATCAGCTGGCGGCCGCGGGATGGATACGCGTCGAGCCTCGCCGGATACTCGGCATCTCCGCCCCCAAGGTCACCGTCCGGGACACCCGGGCGGTGAAGCGGCTGACGAGCATGGTGTCGGCGGCGCTGCGCAGCCCCGTCGATCGGGTCGATCCACGAGACGCCGCGCTGGTCGCGCTCGCCGCCTCCGGCGACCTCAAGACCGCGCTCCCGCGCGCCACGCGGCGCCGGCACAAGGAGCGGATCGCCCGGCTGAGCGAGCAGACCGGCCCGATCGCCAAGGCCCTGCGGAACGTGATCCGGCAGGCCCAGGCGGCCGCCTCATAACCCCGGCCCGGGAGTTTCATCGCCCGTCCGTCGCCCGGCAGAACGGCGAGCCTAGGGCAGGGTGGCGGCGGCGCCCACGGTGACGGGTTTCGCCGGCCGGCGCGACGGGCCCTCGACGACGTCGACGACAACGCACGTGACGTTGTCCGGGCCGCCCGCCTCGTTGGCGTGGTCGATCAGTCTCCGTACGGCCGCCGCCGGCTCCGGAGCGGTGCTCAGCACCTCGTAGATGGCCGCGTCATCGATGGCGTCGGTCAGGCCGTCGGAACACAGCAGGTACCGGTCGGACACCTGCCCGGTGCGGATGGTCAGGTCGGGCGCCCGGTCCTGCCGCCCGTCGAGCACCCGGAACAGCACGTGGGACAGCTGGGGCGCGTCGGACCCCTCCCCCAGCAGCTGATCCATCGTGTGGTCGGCCGTGAGCTGGGCGAGCTCGCCGCCGCGCATCAGGTAGCAGCGCGAGTCGCCGATATGGGCCAGCGCCAGGTGCCCGCCCGACCACAGCATGGCGGTGAGCGTCGTGCCCATCCGCCCGAGCTCCGGACGGTCTTCGACGGCGCGGCACAGCTTGGCGTGCGCCTGGGCGACTGCGTGGCCGAGCGCCCGTTGCAGCTCGGCGGCGGGGACCTCGGTGTCGAACGATCGCATGACACGGATGACCGTGGAGCTGGCCACCTCGCCGCCCGCGTAGCCGCCCATGCCGTCGGCAACGGCCAGCAGGTGCGCCCCGGCGTAGGCCGAATCTTCGTTGTTCTCGCGGTGGCGACCGACGTCGGAGCCAGCGGCGGATATGAGTGCGATGTTCATATGAGTGTCGACGGCGATCGTAGCAAGGCATGTTCGGCCACGCGCTCGCGCGGCCTTGACTCGATCCGGCCATTGGCCGGGGCCGTTACGCCTCCCCTTCGCGTGACTCTAGTGGTGACCAGACAGGACGGCATGGTGGTCGACGCCGTCCGCCGGATCGGGGTCGGCGTGCACCAGCGCGGCCCGGAGTTGGGGCAGCGCATGGATCAGCGCGTGCTCGGCCTCGACGGCGACCCGGTGCGCCTGTACGGCGGTGGCGCGCGCGTCGATGACGACCTCGCACTCGGCGCGCAGCCGGTGCCCGATCCAGCGCAGCCGTACCTGGCCGACGCCGAGCACCCCGGCGGTGCCGCGCAGCACCGCCTCGGCCCGGTCGACAAGCGCCGGGTCGACCGCGTCCATCAGCCGGCGGTACACCTCGCGGGCCGCCTGCCGCAGCACGGCGAGGATCGCGACCGTGATGAGCAACCCGACGACGGGGTCGGCCCAGCGCCACCCGAGGGCCACTCCGCCGGCGCCGATCAGGACGGCGAGTGAGGTGAAGCCGTCCGTACGGGCGTGCAGGCCGTCGGCGACGAGCGCGGCCGACCCGATCCGGCGGCCGACGCGGATGCGGTAGCGCGCGACGATCTCGTTCCCGGCGAAGCCGGCCAGCGCCGCCGCGGCCACCGCGGACAGGTGGGCGACCGGCTGGGGATGCAGCAGGCGCTGTAGGGCGGCGTACCCGGCGACCGCCGAGGACGCGGCGATGGTGAGGACGATCGCGACCCCGGCCAAATCCTCGGCGCGGCCGTACCCATAGGTGTAGCGGCGCGTCGGCGGCCGCCGCGCGAGCAGGAAGGCGACGCCGAGCGGCACGGCGGTGAGCGCGTCGGCCGCGTTGTGCAGGGTGTCGCCGAGCAGCGCGACCGAGCCGGAGACCGCGACGACCGCGGCCTGGATCACCGTCGTCACGCCGAGCCCGGCGAGGGAGATCCACAGCGCCCGCATGCCGTCGGCGCTGGCCTCCATCGCCGCGTCGACCTTGTCCGCCGCCTCGTGCGAGTGCGGCCGCACCGCGTGCCGCACCCGGTGCCGCACTCGTGCCAGCCGTCCGCTCGCCGGTCGGGCGTGGTCATGGTCGCGCCCGTGCCCGTCACCATGGCCATGCCGCTGATGCGCCTCGCTCATGAACACAGCATGAGTCGAAAATCCGGTTGCAGCACCTCGACAACAACGACCCTCGGGTTCCTGCCAGTCCGTCGCAGTAGCTCAGCCGGCGTTGACGGCCGCTCCGGCCTCCTCGCTCGCGGCGGTGTCCGGTGCGTCTTCGTGCCGTCGGCGCGGCAGCACGATGAGGGCGACCACCGCCCCGGCCAGCGCACCCGCGACGCCGACGATCATCGCGATCGTCATGGCGTCGGTGAAGGCGTCTCGCGCCGCCGCGGCGAAGGTGGAGCCGAGCGCCAGCGTGTCGGCGATCGACCCGCTCGCCGCTTCGGGAACCGAGGCCGGCAAGGCGGCGGAGTAGGCGGCCGCCAGCACGCTGCCCAGCACGGCGACGGACAGCGCCGCACCGGTCTGCTGGACGGTGTCGTTCATGGCCGAGCCGACGCCCCGGTGTTCGGGTGGCACGGCCTGCATCAGCGAGGTGTAGGCGGCGGGACCGGCGAGTCCGCCGCCGATCCCCATGACGAGGAATCCGACGATCAAGGGACCGTACCCCGGCCAGGCGTTGACCGAGGTGAGCACGCCGAACGCGGCGGCGACGACGAGCAGGCCGCTGACGATGAGCGTACGGTTCGACAGCTTCTTGCCGAGGGTCGCGCCCAGAGTGTTGAACACGGCGGCGGCCACGGCGTAGGGCACCAGCGCCAGGCCCGCCTTCAGCGGCGAGTATCCCAGGACGAACTGCAGATACTGCGTCAGGGCCAGCAACAGGCCGCCGGCGGTGAAGGACACCAGCACGATCGAGAGGCTGGCACCGCTGAAGTTCCGATCGCGGAAGATCGCCAGCGGCACCATCGGGTGATCGATCCGGCGCTCCCACAGGGCGAATCCCGACAGGGCGACGATGCCGACCGCGAAGCCGCCGATCACGTCGCCAGAGGTCCAGCCATGCGCCGGTATCGAAATGATCGCCCACACCACGGCGGTCATGCCGATCACGGTGAGGACGGCGCCGAGCGGATCGGGCCGCCGCGCCGGGCCGCGCGACTCCGGCATGATGACGGCCGCCGCGACGATGGCGATCACGGCGATCGGCACATTGACCAGGAAGACCGACCCCCACCAGAAGTGACTGAGCAGGACCCCGCCCACGGTGGGACCGGCGACGACGCCGACCATGGCGATGGTGCTCCACCCGGCCATCGCCTTCCGCTGCTCCTCGGGCGGAAAGACCGTGAACAGGATGGACAGCGTGCTCGGCATGAGCAAGGCCCCGCCGGCTCCCATGAGCGCGCGGGCGGCGATCAGCTGCCCGGGCGTCTGGGCCATCGTGGCCATCAGCGAGGCCAGGCCGAACAGGACGAGGCCGACGATCAGGGCACGGCGCCTGCCGTAACGGTCCGACAGGCTGCCCGCGGTGAGCAGCAGCCCGGCGAAGACGAGGATGTAGGCGTCGATCATCCACTGGACGTCGGCGGGCGTGGCCGACAGATCGCGCATCAGCGACGGGATGGCGAGGTTCAGGACGGTGTTGTCGACGACAAGGACGAGCAGGCTCAGACAGAGAACGACGAGGATCGACCAGCGTCGCGGATGTCCTGCGGAAGAGGTCTCGAACGGTGCACTAGTCACTCGCACAGTGTACGATCCAACCGTACAGTGTTCAACTCGCCTTAGAATGACGGCATGAGGAGCTCAGTCTGGACGCGTGAGCAACGCCGGCCGCCTCCTCGGGAGAACCTGAGCCGCGCGCAGATCGTGCGCGCCGCCATGGAACTCCTCGACCAGGAGGGGCCGGCCGGGCTGAGCATGCGCAAGCTCGCCGTCAAGTTGGGCGCGGGCGCCACCAGCATCTACTGGCACGTCGAGACTAAGGACGACCTGCTCGAATTCGTGATCGACGAGGTCTTCGGCGAGGTCGACGTGCCCGACCCCGAGGTGGCCGGATGGCGTGGCGGGGCGACCCTCTTCGCGCACAGCTTCCGCGCGACGATCCTGCGGCACCGGTGGTTCCCGGGTGTGCTCGGCGGCCGCGCCACCATTGGCCCCAACGCGCTCTCGCTCGCATCGCGTGCCATGGCCCTGCTGAGTGCCGCCGGGTTCACCGGATTCGATCTCCAATACGCGGTGTCGTCGCTGATCGCCTACGTGCTGGGTACAGCCGGGGGGGAGGCGGCCTGGCGCTCCGCGGTGAACGACTCCGGCAAGTCGACGGCCGAGTGGGTCGCCGAGGCGCGTGGGCAGGCCATCGAGGCGGCGAAACGCGACTATCCCGAACTGGGGGAGCACATCGCGCAGTGGACGGGCACCGATCCACTGGCGGTGCATTCGGCCAATTTCGCCTTCGGCCTCGACTGCCTGCTCGACGGCTTCGCGGCACGGCTATAACGCCGATAGCCGGCCTGACACTCGGCTCACTCCGCGAAGGGCAGGCCGACGTAGTTTTCGGCGAGTCCGGCGGCGGCCGCACGGGAGGCGGCGACGTAGCGGAGCCGGGCCAGGTTGCGGCGGTGGGCGAAGCCGTCGTCCCCGGGCTCGCGGTGCAGCATCGAGGTCATCCAGTACGAGAAGTCCTGCACCCGCCACACGCGGCCGAGGCAGGCCGCCGAGTAGCCGTCCAGCAGGTCCGTCCGGCCGTTCCGGTACCACTCGGCGACGGCCTGCGACAGCACCCGTACGTCGGCGACGGCGAGGTTCATGCCCTTGGCCCCGGTGGGCGGCACGATGTGCGCGGCGTCGCCGGCGAGGAACAGCCGGCCGTACTGCATAGGCTCGACGACGAAGCTGCGCATCGCGGTGATCGCCTTGTCGAGGATCGGGCCCTCCTTGAGGGTCCAGCCGTCATGGGTGGCGAACCGGGTGTGCATCTCGGCCCAGACGCGATCGTCCGGCCAGTTGGCGATGTCCTCGTCCGGGTCGACCTGGACGTAGAGCCGGCTCAGCTGCGGCGAGCGGAGGCTGTGCAGCGCGAACCCACGGTCGTGGTAGCAGTAGATCAGCTCTTCGGTCGACGGCGGCACCTCGGCCAGGATGCCCAGCCAGCCGTACGGATAGACGTGGTCGTAGACGCTCAGCGAGCCGGCCGGGATCGCGTCGCGGCACACGCCGTGGAAGCCGTCGCAGCCCGCGATGAAGTCGCACACCAGCTCCTGCGGCTCGCCGTCGTGCGTGTAGCGGATCTTGGGCTCGGCCGAGTCGAGATCGCGCACGGTGACGTCGGCCACCTCGAAGTGGATCTGCCCGCCCGCGGCCAGCCGGGCCTCGGTGAGGTCCTCGACGACCTTCTGCTGGCCGTAGATCACGATCGCGCGGCCGCCGGCCAGGTCGCTCAGCGGGATCCGGTGCGCCGTGCCGTCGAAGCGCAGCTCGAGGCCGTGGTGCACGATGCCCTCGCGGGCCAGCCGCTCCCCCACACCGGTCTCGGCGAGCAGGTCGGCGGTGTCCTGCTCGAGCACCCCGGCCCGGACCCGCTGCTGGACGTACTCGCGGCTGCGGTTCTCCAGCACCACGGACTCCACGCCCGCCAGGTGCAGGAGATGCGAGAGCAGCAGCCCGGCCGGGCCCGCGCCCACGATTCCCACCTGGGTCCGCGTCATCATCGCCGCCCTCCATTGCCGAGGAACCGTACGTACAACCTAGACCCGAGACAGCATCCCTGAGTATGTTCGCTAAGAGAACTCACGTGCGGAAGACGAACATCCGGGGGTGCCGGTGGCCGAGGTGATCTCGCTCGAGGACGCGGTCGCGAACCTCGTGCACGACGGCGACTCGGTGGCGCTGGAGGGTTTCACGCACCTCATTCCGTTCGCCGCCGGACACGAGATTATCCGGCAGGGCCGACGGGATCTGGTCCTCATCAGGATGACCCCGGACCTCATCTACGATCAGCTGATCGGTGTGGGGTGTGCCCGCAAGCTCGTCTTCTCCTGGGGCGGCAACCCCGGGGTCGGGTCGCTGCACCGGTTCCGCGACGCGGTGGAGAACGGCTGGCCGGCGCCGCTGGAGCTCGAGGAGCACAGCCACGCCGGGATGGCCAACCGGTACGTCGCCGGAGCGTCGGGCCTGCCCTTCGGGGTGCTGCGCGGCTACCGGGGCACCGACCTGCCCGCGCAGACGCCGAACATCAAGCCGATCACCTGCCCGTTCACCGGCGAGGAGCTCACCGCCGTACCGGCGCTCAACCCCGACGTCGGGATCGTGCACGCACAGCGCGCCGACCGGGCCGGCAACGTGCAGCTGTGGGGCATCACCGGGATCCAGAAGGAGGTCGTGCTCGCGGCCCGGAACTCCCTCGTCACGGTCGAGGAGATCGTCGACGAGCTCGACCCGCGCCCGGGCGGCATGGTGATCCCGTCGTGGGCGATCACCTACGTCGCCGCGGCGCCCGCCGGATCGCAACCCTCCTACAGCCTCGGCTACACCATCCGCGACAATGACTTCTACGTGGCCTGGGACGGCATCGCCAGGGACCGCGAGACGTTCCGGGCCTGGATCGACGAACACGTACTTCACGACGGGGTACCGGCATGAGCGCGCCGAGGCTGAGCGGGAAGCACGCATGAGCTACTCCTCTGACGAGATGATGACCATCGCGGCGGCCCGTCAGCTGCGCGCCGGTCAGGTGTGTTTCGTCGGTATCGGGCTGCCGAGCACCGCCGCCAACCTGGCCAGGAACACCCACGCCCCCGGCCTCGTGCTCATCTACGAGTCCGGCACGATCGGCGCCAAGCCCGATCGCCTGCCGCTGTCGATCGGTGACGGGATCCTCGCCGAGACGGCCGACGCCGTGGTGAGCGTCCCGGAGATCTTCAACTACTGGTTGCAGCCCGGGCGCATCGACGTCGGCTTCCTCGGCGCGGCCCAGCTCGACCGGTTCGGCAACATCAACACCACGGTGATCGGCGGCGACTACACCCACCCGAAGGTACGGCTGCCCGGCGCCGGGGGCGCCCCCGAGATCGCCGCCTCCTGCCGCGAGGTGATCGTCATCGTGCGGCAGAGCCGCCGTACGTTCGTGGACTCCGCCGACTTCATCACCTCGGTCGGGTACGGCGCGGGGCCCGGCGACCGCGATCGGCTCGGCCTCACCGGCGCCGGTCCCACCATGGTCATCACCGATCTCGGCGTGCTCGCGCCGGACCCGGACACCCGGGAGCTGCGGCTTACCCACCTGCATCCCGGTGTGCCGCTCGACCAGGTACGCGAGGCCACCGGCTGGGAGCTCGCCACCGCCCCGGATCTGGAGGAGTCCGCGGCGCCGACCGAACAAGAGCTGGCCGGGCTGCGTGCCTTGAAGTCCGCGACTTGAGGAGGTCTGACGTGCCCAACTCCGCACATCCACCGCTCGACTGGCCTGACTACAAATCCAACCGCCTCCGGCACCCTTCGCGGCCGCTCGTCCCGCTGCCCGACGCCGCGGCCGAGCTAACCCTGCCCGTGCTGGGCGAGGACCGGATCGGGAAGCTCGACAACGACCTCACCCGCCAGCACGACGGGGAGCCGATCGGCGAGCGGATCGTCGTCACGGGGCGGCTGCTCGACGGCGACGGCAAGCCGATCCGCCACCAGCTGATCGAGATCTGGCAGGCCAACTCGTGCGGGCGGTACATCCAGAAGAACGACCAGCACCCGGCCCCGCTGGACCCGAACTTCACCGGCTACGGCCGCACCATCACCGACGACGACGGCGCCTACCGATTCGTCACGATCAAGCCGGGGGCCTACCCCTGGCGCAACCACCACAACGCCTGGCGCCCGGCGCACATCCACTTCTCGCTGTTCGGCACCGCGTTCACGCACCGGCTCGTCACGCAGATGTACTTCCCGGGTGACCCGCTCTTCCCGCTCGATCCGATCTTCAACTCGATCCCCGACCAGAAGGCACGCGAACGGCTGATCTCCGGCTTCGACCTCGACACGACCGTCCCCGAGTGGGCACTGGCCTACAAGTGGGACATCATGCTCGGCGGCTCGGACGCGACCCCGATGGAGGACTGAATGACCGGCCAGACCCCGTCCCAGACCATCGGCCCGTTCTTCATCTTCGCGCTCCCCTTCGACAGCGGGCCGTACGTCGTGCCCGACGGCACCCCCGGCGCGATCCGCATCGCCGGCCGCGTCTTCGACGGCGCCGGCGAGCCGGTGTCCGACGCCCTCATCGAGACCTGGCAGGCCGACACCGAGGGCCGGTACGCCACGTCCGGCGACTTCCGCGGCTACGGTCGGTGCCCGACGGACGACGACGGCGGCTTCCACTTCCTGACCGTCAAGCCAGGGCCGGTCGCCGGGCGGGCACCGCACATCGACGTGATCATCTTCGCTCGCGGGCTGCTGCTCAACCTGGTGACGCGGATCTACTTCCCCGACGAGGAAGAGGCCAACGCCGCCGACCCGGCGCTCACCGCGGTCGACCCGGAGCGCCGCGGCACGCTGATCGCCCACAAGGACGGCGACGACACGCTGCGCTTCGACATCCGCCTGCAGGGCGAGAACGAGACCGTCTTCTTCGATGTGTGATGTCGCCCATGTCTGAAGACAGCCGACCGGACGGCCCGCCCGACGGGTCCCACGGCACGGCGCACGGCGACGGGTCCGGCGGGCTGTTCGGCGGGCTGTTCGCCCGGGGCGACGCGGCCGCGGAGGTGAGCGACCGCGCCTGGCTGCGGGCCCTGCTCGACGCCGAGGCGGCACTCGCCCGGGCGCAGGCGCGGGCCGGGCTGATCGCGCCGGCCGCCGCGGACGCGATCGCCAAGGCCTGCGTGCCGGAGGCGTACGACATCGAGGCGCTCGGCCGCGCCGGGGGCGAGTCGGCCAACCCCGTCGTGCCGCTCGTACAGGCCCTGCGCGACCGGCTGACCGGGGACGCCGCCGGGGCGGTGCATCGGGGCGCGACCAGCCAGGACATCCTCGACACCGCCGCGATGCTGGTCGCCGGGCGGGCGCTCGGCCCGGTGCTGGCCGATCTGTCCGGCATCGCGGGAGCGTGCGCGCGGCTCGCCCGCAAGCATCGCGACACGCTGATGGCCGGGCGCACCCTCATGCAGCAGGCGGTGCCGACCACCTTCGGGCTGACGGCGGCGGGCTGGCTGACCGCCTTGAACGCCGCCGCCGCGCGGCTCACGGAGGTACGCGACGGCGGGCTCGCCGTGCAACTGGGCGGGGCCGCGGGCACCCTCGCGGCGTTGGGCGAGGACGGCGTGACGGTACTCGGCCTGTTCGCCGAGGAGACCGGCCTCGCCGAGCCGGTGCTGCCCTGGCACACCGACCGCACCCGCATCGCCGCCCTCGCCGGCGCCCTCGGCGGGGCGGCCGGGGAACTCGGCAAGATCGCGACGGACCTGATCCTGCTCGCGCAGACCGAGGTCGGCGAGGTGATGGAGACCGGGGAGCGCGGCGGCTCGTCGGCCATGCCGCACAAGCGCAACCCGGTGGCCGCGATCTCGGCCGCCGCGTGCGCCCGCCGCACGCCCGGCCTGGTGGCCACGCTGCTGGCCGCGATGCCACAGGAGCACGAGCGCGCCGCCGGCGGCTGGCAGGCCGAGTGGGAGCCGCTGTCGGAGCTGCTCCGCCTCACCGGCAGCGCCGCCGCCTGGATCCGCGACGCCGTCGAGGGCCTGCAGGTCGACGCCGCCCGGATGCGGGCCAACCTCGACCTGACCGGCGGGCTGCCGCTGGCCGAACGCGTGGTCGGCGCGCTGGGCGGCGACCCGGCCGCCCGGACTGCCGTCACCGCCGCGTGCGCCCGCGCCGCCGCCGAGGGCCGTCCGCTGCGCGACGTGCTGATCGGCGACCGCGCCGTCCCGCTCACCGCCGAGCAGCTCGACGAGGCGCTCGACCCCGCGGGCTACCTGGGGGCCGCGCACGCGCTCATCGACCGGGCGCTCGCCGCGCACAACGGAGAGATCACATGACCGTGCTGCCGCATTACGAGATCGCCGGCGACGGGCTGCCGCTGGTGCTGTCCGGGTCGATCGGGTCCACGCTCGCGATGTGGGAGCCGCAGCTGCCCGCGCTCGCGGAGCGGTTCCGGGTCATCCGCGTCGACCACCGTGGGCACGGCGGCTCGCCGGTCCCGCCCGGCCCGTACACGATCGCCGACCTCGGCTCGGACGTGCTCGCCCTGCTCGACCATCTCGGCGAACGGCAGGTGGCGTACTGCGGCCTGTCGATGGGCGCCATGGTCGGCATGTGGCTCGGCGCGCACGCGCCGGAGCGCATCTCGGCGCTGGCCCTGCTGTGCACCTCGGCGTACATGGGCCCGGAGCGGTGGGTGCAGCGGATCGCCGCGGTCGAGGCCGGCGGCATGGCCTCGATCGTCGACGGCGTCATGCAGGTGTGGTTCGCGCCGGAGTTCCACGAGCGGCAGCCGGAGCGGGTGGCCGAGTTCGCCGCCGTGTTCACGACCATCCCGGCGCAGGGGTACCTGGGCTGCTGCGCGGCCATCCGCGACATGGACCTGCGGGCCGACCTGGCCAAGGTGACCGCGCCCACGCTCGTCCTCGCCGGGTCCGAGGACGCCGCTGCCCCGCCCGACCAGGCCCGCGACATCGCCGGCCGGATCGCCGGGGCCCGCGTCGAGGTGGTGCCGGGCGCCGCCCACATCGCGAACGTCGAACGGCCCGACGCGGTCAACCGCCAGCTGCTGGACCACTTCGAAAGGCATGCCCATGGCTGACGCCGACGCCAAGGCGGGCGAGGTCATCCGGCGCGAGGTGCTCGGCGACGCGCACGTCGACGGCGCGATCGCCCGGACCACGCCGTTCACCGCGGACTTCCAGGACTTCATCACCCGCTACGCGTGGGGCGAGATCTGGGGGCGGCCGGGGCTCGACCGCAAGACCCGCAGCTGCATCACGCTCGCGATCCTCACCGCGTTCAACTACGAGGACGAGCTGGCGATGCACGTCCGGGCGGCGCTGCGCAACGGGCTGACCCGCGAGGAGATCAAGGAGGTGCTGCTGCAGGCGGGCGTGTACGCGGGGGTGCCGGCGGCCAACCGGGCCTTCGCCATCGCCCAGCAGGTTTTCGCGGAACTCGACGGGTCCACCACGTAGGGTGTGCGCCTGGCGCACAAGCCGGATGACGGCCGGACGGACGGGAGTGTCGGCATGGTCGAGGCGGAGGCGGCCGAACGGGGCGCCCACTTCGTACAGTCCCTGGCGCGCGGCCTGACGGTGATCCGCGCCTTCGACGCCGCGTCGCCCGAGCTGACGCTCAGTGAGGTCGCCCGCAAAACCGGCCTCACCCGGGCCGCCGCGCGACGGTTCCTGCTGACCTTCACCGACCTCGGCTACGTGCGCTCCGACGGCCGCCTGTTCGCGCTCAGCCCGCGGGTCCTGGAGCTCGGGTACGCCTACCTGTCCAGCCTCACGCTGCCTGAGGTGGCCGAGCCGCACCTGGAGCGGCTGGTCGCCGAGGTGCACGAGTCGGCCTCGGTCTCGGTGCTCGACGGCGAGGACGTCGTGTACGTCGCGCGCGTCCCCACGTCCCAGATCATGCGCGTGACGATCAGCATCGGCACCCGCTTCCCCGCGTACGCGACGTCCATGGGCCGGGTGCTGCTCGCCGGGCTGCCGAAGGACCGGCTCGACGCCTACCTCGCGGGTGCGACGCTGCGCCCGTTCACCTCGCAGACGATCACCTCGGTGGAGACGCTCCGCGGCGAGCTGGAACGGGTGCGCGTGCAGGGCTGGGCGATGAACGACCAGGAGCTCGAAGACGGCCTGCGGTCGATCGCGGCGCCGATCCGCGACCACGCCGGACGGGTCACCGCCGCCGTCAACATCGCGGCCCCGGCCGGCCGGACGGCCGCCGACGCGGCCCGGCGCGTGCTGCTGCCGTCGCTGCTGGCCACCGCCGCCCACATCGAGGCCGACCTGCACGCCGCCCGCCGCCCGAGCCGTACCGCCGGCTGACCGGCGCCGCGCAGACCGAGCCGTACCGCCGGCTGACCGACGCCGCGCAGACCGAGCCGTACGCCGCCTAGCCGGCACCCAGAGACCGGTGCAGCGCGGCGGGCAGGTCGGCCGGGTCCGCCAGTACCGCCGCGAGGTGGCCGTCGGGCCGGACGAGGTGGATACGCCCCGGGTCGAGCGTCGTCGCCAGCGTACCGTCCGCGTCGATCTCGGCCAGGACATACCCATCGATGGGGCAGCCGGCCTCCGGGATCGCGAGCCCGCCGGGCCCGCTGAGCACGACGAAGCCGCGGCCGAACAGGCATCGCAGCCGCGTTGGCCCGCCACCCGCGACGCACGGCCCGTCCGGGCAGAGCACGCCGGGCACGGGCGGCCGCGGCACGCCGGGATCATTCGGAAAGTCCGTGACATCGCCCGGCGTGGTGAGCGGCGAGTCGAGATACCAGTACGGCTCCGCCAGCTTGCCCGAGTTGATCAGTCCGCGCGCCGTGGGGTCGCTGACTGCCCGGTCGAGGGTGGCCTTCCGGAACGCGCGCTGCTCCGGTGTCTGCGGCACGAGGAACTCCATCGTGGCGCTGGTGACCCTGAGGTTCTCCGCGGCGGCGGCCCGGCGTTCGAGGTCGTAGGTGTCCAGTAGCCGCTCGGGCGCCCAGCCGTGCCGTACGAAGGCGAGCTTCCAGGCGAGGTTCTCGGCGTCCTGCACGCCCGAGTTGAGCCCGCGGGCGCCGAACGGCGCGTACAAATGAGCGGCGTCGCCGGCGAGGAACACCCGGCCCGCGGCGAACCGCTCCGCCACCCGCTCCTGGAACCGGTAGACGCTCTGCCAGACGATCTCGTACGGCCGATCCCCCACGATCTTGCGGACACGCGCGTCCAGGGCCGCGGAAGCGCGTTCCGCCGCCGGGTCGAAGCCGGGCGGCACCTGCCAGTCGATCCGCCAGACCGAGTCGGGCTGCTGGTGCACCAGCACCTGCCGGCCCGGGTTCCAGACCGGGTCGAAGAAGAACCGGCGCTCGCTGGGGAACGGCAGGTCGGCCCGGATGTCGCAGATCAGGAAGAGGTCATCGTAGGACCGGCCGGGAAAGGCGATGCCGAGCCGGTCGCGGACGATGCCGCGCCCGCCGTCCGCGCCGACGAGGTGGCTGCCTCGGACCGTACCGGCGGCCGTGTCCACCTCGACGTACGACGGCGTCTGGCGCAGCCCGGTCACCGCCTGGCCGGGCCGGATGTCGATGAGCGGCTCCTTCAGCGCGGCCTTGGCCAGGTAGCCCTCCACACGGGACTGGGAGATGTTGATCCACGGCGGCGGCGCGCTCGGGCTCGGGTGCGGAAACGTGACGGTGAACAGCTCGTGGTCGCGGTAGTAGGTGCGGCCGGTCGTCCAGGTGACGCCCTCGGCGATCATCGCCTCCGCGCAGCCGACCCGGTCGAAGACGTCGAGCACGTCCCGCTGGAAGCAGATCGCCCGGGACCCGGCCGTGTCCCGTACCGGCTCCGCCTCGAAGACGATCGACGGCACCGCCCAGCGGGCGAGCAACAGCGCCGTGGTCAGGCCCACCGGACCGCCGCCCACGATCAGCACCGGCTCCACGGCGACCCCTCCTTCAGGACTGCAGGGCCGCCCAGACCTCGCGGTCGCGCTCGGCCGTCCAGATGACCGGCCGCTCGACGCCGGACAGCTCGTCCCACAGCCGGGACACGTTGAACGGCAGGCAGTGCTCGAAGATCGGCCAGCCGCCGTACGCCGGTGCGAGCGCCTGGTGCGTGGCGTCGAACGCCTCCTTGAGCGTGCCGCCGAGCTCGTGCACCGCGCCGACCTCGCGCAGCATCGTGTCGAGGAACTCCCGGCTCTGCGCGATCGCCGCGGCCACCCCGGCACGGCCGCGGACGACGGCCCCGCGCCCGCCGATCAGGGCCTCGGCGTCGTACGCGGCGACCCCGTCCAGCGTGGCGGTCGCCCACTCCTGGTGGAAGGCGTCGCCGGTGTAGAGGGCGGCCTGCGCCTCGACGAGGTCGCCGGCGAACAGCACGCGCTGTTTCGGCAGCCAGGCGACGATGTCGCCCTCGGTGTGGCCGCGCCCGCAGTAGGCCAGCGCCAGCTCGCCGCGGTCGCCGCCCAGATGGATGGTGAAGGTGTCGGAGAACGTCGCCGTCGGCCAGGTCAGCCCGGGAATCGAGTCGGGGTCGCGGAACAGCCGGGGCATCCGGCCGTACTCGCTCGCCCAGTCCTGCTCGCCGCGCTCGGCGACCAGATGCCGCGTGTTGTCGTGCGCCACGATCACGTCGGCGTCGAACGCGCTCGCGCCCAGCACCCGGACGGCGTGGTAGTGCGAGAGCACGAGATAGCGGACCGGCTTGTCGGTATGTTCGCGCAGCCGGGTCAGCCAGCGGCGGGCCGCGGCCGGGGTGGCCATCGCCTCGAAGCAGACGAGGAAGTCCGCACCCTCGATGGCGCCCACGTTCGGGTCGCCCTCGGCGGTGAGCGCGTACACCCCGTCCGCGAGCACCTCCAGCGTCTGCTCCTTGTCCTCCAGATCGGCCGACGACGCGAACGGTTTGGTGGTCATGTCGACGAGTCTTCCCCACTGGTGGCGGCACTTACCAGCGTCAGTCGTCCTTGACGGTGAGACCGATCGACTGGGCGATGAACGGAGCCAGGTCGACCAGCTGGGCCGTGCTGACGATGGCGCCGCGCAGCGATTCGAGGCCGCCGGTGATGCCCAGCTCGGCGCCGCGCAGATCGACCTTGGTCAGCGTGACGCCGGTCAGGTCGGTCTCGCTGAGCCGGCAGCCGGGGAACGCCACCCGGACCAGCTTGGCGCCGCCGAAGTCGACGTCGCGCAGCACGCAGTTCTCGAACCGCACGTCGGTCAGCGCCGCCTCGCGGAAGTTCAGCGAGTCGAGCTTGCAGCCCCGAAAGACCACCCGTTGCAGCTCCGCGCCGTAGGCCTCGGTCCCGGCCAGGACGGCGTCGAGGAACGTCACGTCCAGCCATTCGCCCTCAGCGAGGTCGGTCGCGACCAGCCGCACCTCGCGCAGCCAGACCTCGTTCAGCCGGGCCCGGCGCAGGCTGCCGCCGTCGAGGGTCACCTGGGTGAAGGCGCACTCGAGGAACCGCGCCTGCGCCGCGTCGACGTTGTGGACGGTGCCGCCCTCGATGGCGCCGCCGTCGACGTGGATCGTGTCGTAGGTCTCGTCCGGCCGCCACGGCCCGCCGAAGGTCGTCAGCGCGTCCGCGAAGGGCAGGTCGGCGAGTTCCTGGCCGGTCATCTCGTGTGGCTCCTGTTCACTCGGCGGCGGTGTGGGTCGCGCGGGCGAGGTAGGCCACGTCCGCGGACGTGGCCGGGCGAAGCGTCCGGACGAGGTCGCGCCACGACGACGGCCAGCCGGCGCGCGGCCCGCACCCGGCCACCAGCGCGACGGCGAACAGCCCGCCCGCGTCGTCGCCGCGGGCGGCCAGCCGCTCCGCGTGCGGGCGCACGATCTCGGGGTCGACGCGCTCGGTGGAACCGGCGAGGGCCTCGGCGATCTCGGCGGTCGCCAGCACGCCGCCGACCGGGCGGGCGACCAGCGCGTCAAGCTCCGCGGCCGTGCCGGCGTGGTCCCAGCGCAGTGTGCTCGCCACCAGGCGGGCGCCCAGAAACTCCGGCAGCACCTCGGCCGCGAGCGCGATCACGGGCTGTGCGGCGTCGCGATCGCGGGCGGCGGCGTTCTCGATGTGTGCGGTGATCGCGGCCTGTCGCTGCGCCGCCGGGCGGTCCCGCTCGGCGCCGGCGTCAGGCACGTCGGCCGCCGCGGCCAGGTCCGCGCCGACCTGGCGCAGCTCGGCCGCCCCGAATCCGGAGCACGCGCAGGTCACCAGCGCCCGCGCGGCGCGGCTCCAGTGGGCGGTCGCGGTCAGATCGCCGGTGACCTCGGCCAGCCGGGCGGTGGTCTGCGGCGCCCAGGCGGCCCAGTCCGGGAGCGCCTCGATGGCTGTGGCCGTGACCGTCGCGTCGGGCGACCGGCTGGCGGCGACCACCACCTCGGCGTAGCGGCGCCGCAGGCCGGCGGCGACGTTGAGCGGCGTCTCGCCGACCGCCATCAGCCCCGCGTCGCGCGGCCCGGTCGCCGCCTCGCCGAGGATGGTCCATGCGGCCGGTTCGGTCAGCAACTGCCGGGCGGCCGACACCACGGCGACCCGGATGTCGGCGTGCAGGTCCGGCTGTTCCCACAGCGCCGCGAGGCGGTCGATCGCGCCCGGCACGCGGTGGTGCGCCAGCAGCCGCACGGCCTCCTTGCGCGCCGTGACCTTGCCATCGACGAACACGGTCTCCAGCGCCCGCGAGAGGTCATCGGGGCGGACGAACCGCGCCGCCCGGGTCGCCGCATAGGTCGCGACGTGTGCGTCCGCACTGCTCGCCCGGGCCAGCAGGTCGGCGAGGACGTCCTGCGGCCGGGCCACCCACGGGCTGGCGGTGAGGGCGGCGCGGCGCAGCAGGTCGTCGGGCGAACCCAGATAGCGGTCGAGCCGGTCCGCCGGAACGCCGGGGACCTCGGCGATCAGCCGTACGAAACGGGCCCGCTCGGCCTTGGGCAGCGAGGCGTCGCCGGCCGCCCGCCGCAACAGCTTCAGGTACGCCTCCCGCTGGGCGGGCGTCCAGCACCGGATCCAGCCGCGCCGGGCCGCCGGCACGTACCGCGCGCCCTCCTTGAGGAACCGGCCGGTCGGCGCCCGCCGGCCGAGCACGACGCCCAGCAGGTCGGTGCGGCGCCGCGCGAGCGCCTCCAGCACGCCGGGGATGACGACCACGGACGGATCGTCGCTCACCAGCCGGGCGACCCGGTCCCCGCGCGGGCCGGACGGCCCGAGCCAGTAGCCGATCGCCGTCCGCACCCGGGAGTCGAGCCGGGAGGTCAGCGCCCGGGCCAGGGCGCGCTGCAGCTCGGGTACGTCGTGGCCGCGCCGGCCGAGCGCCGCCGCGAGCGTGAAGGTGAGCCGGTACTCGTCGCGCCTGGCCTCGCGCTCGAGGTAGCGGTCGAGCCGGGCCGCCAGCTCGTACTCCCGGCCGCGCGGCAGCAGCCGGTACAGCTGCCCGAGGTACAGCGTGCCCTGGTGGCCGGTCAGCCGCTCCAGGCCTCGCAGCGCGAACTCGACCAGGGCGTGGTCGCCCTCGATGGCGCCCTGCTCGAAGATCCGCGTGATCAGCCGGGTGAGCGCGTACGTCGTCTGGTACGAGGAGTCGCGGGCGCCGAGCGTGCCGTCGATGATCCGGTCCAACGCCGGCCGCTGCGCCTCGTCGAACAGGCCGCGCGGGATCTCGGCCAGCGCGCTCACCGCGGCCGTCCGTACCGGGTCCTGTTCGTTGCGGAGCCGGTCGAGCGAGTCGAGCACGCGGGTCACGAGCTCTGGGTCGCGGGCCCGGCCGGCGCACGCGATCAGCAGCCGGTATCCCGTTGCGCGCTCGAATCCGTCGGACCTCCGGGTCTGCTCGCGCAGGGTGGGCTCCGCCTCGTCGTAGGGCAGGTACGCCGACAGTTCGAGCACCCGGTACGGCTGGTCGCGCACCTGGCGCAGGCCGAGCATCCGGCGGGCCTCCGCGGTGCGGCGCGCCGCCGGGAGCACGTCGAGGATGGTCTCGGACAACTGGACCTGGCTCTCGTCGACCCCCTCCATCGCCGCGTCGTACACGGCTGGCCGGCGGGCGGGGGCGATCTGCCGCAGCAGGCCGGCCAGCAGGTGGTCCTGGTCGCGCACGGCGCGGGCGACCTTGCCGAGCTCGGCGTCCGGCAGCCGGGCCAGCCGCCGCATCGCCGCCCGCTGCCTGACCAGCTGCCCGAGTGCCGGGTGCCGGGGCGGGGCGAGGACCAGGGCGAGCATGCGATCCGGCGCGGCGTCGAGCAGCAGCCCGACCGGCTTGACGAGCGCCCACGGCAGCGGGCCCGACGGCCAGGCTTGTTCGAGGAGCGTGATCACGCGGCCCGGGTCGTGCTCGGCGGCCGCCGCGATCCCGGGGCCGTACCGTGTCCACCAGGCGGGGCGCAGCTGCCGGGGCAGCTCGGCGAGGCTCCGCTCGGCGTGGTCCAGCACCGTCTGGGGGTGTCGCAGGGCGAGCGCGCGCCAGTTCGCCACCGCGTGTGCCAGCCCGGCCAGTCGTTCGGCGACGACGCCCGGGCCGCACGCGGGCAACAGCGCCGCCGCCTCGCCGTCGCCGTACCGGGCCTGCACGGCGTCGAGCAGGTTCTCGGCCGCCGTCGTCAGCCGGGCCCGCCGGATGGCGCGGTAGACGATGTGCCGGACCGCCATCGGGGCGTCCCGTACCACGTCTTCGAACGCGGCGGCGGGGAGCCCGAGGCGCGCGGCGAGCTCGACCGCATGGGCCGCGACCTCCGGGTTCTCGTCGCGCATGGCTCGTTCGATGTGCGCGGCGTCGGCGGCCGCGGCGGCGATGGCCAGGGCGACGAAGTGCTCGTAGTGGCCGCGCTCCCCCAGGGCCCGCAGCAGCTCGGTGAGCTCGTCGGCGCCGGCGTGCTCCCGTCCGTACAGCGCGAGGCGACGGCACCTCTCGGGATAGGCGAGCGGTTCGATGTCCCGGAGCAACTGGCCGGCGGCTCGTACGCGCATGGCATCACATGGTGCCGGAACGATCGCGGCTGAGCACCCTGATATCCAGGGGCCGTCAGCGATATCCAAGGGCGGTCAGCCGCCGACCGGACCGAAGTCGCGGCCGGCGTCTCCTTCGGTGCGTGCGATCAGGCCGTCCAGCAGCTTGCGCAGCAGCTCGGTGAGCTGGTCGCGTTCGGGCGGGGGCAGGTGGTCGATGAGGTGCTCCTCGTGCCGCAGCAGCCGCTCCACACTGCCTTCGATCAGCCGGTGGCCCGCGTCGGTGAGCTCCACGAGGGCGGTGCGCCCGCCGGCCCCGTAGAACGCCGCGGCCCTCTCGACGTCGCGGGCGCCCAGCTCGCTCCAGCAGTACGTGCCGGACTCGTTGACGATCGCGGCGCCGGAGAAGCCCGCGAGCTGCAAGAGCCCGATGTGGGCGCCCTGGGGGTGTAGAACTCCGTGGCCGCCCCGACGTCGGGCGTCGCGAGGTCGACCCAGCAGGGCGTTCCCGGCTCGTACGAAGTCATCTCCGGCATACCCGCTCCCGTTCGTATGGCCGCGCCCCCGAGGCGTGGTCAGTGCGCCATTTAAGCGAACATCGGGTACGCCTGGCGGGATCATGTGAGCCGGCCCGAAAGGATCACGACGGAACGCCTTTCCCCTGAACTCCGTCGTAACAGGTCGTATGAGGGTGAAGGCGGGGACATGGACCGAAACGGCGAGCGGCGGGCGCCCGGGGCGGCGCCTCCGCGGCGGCGCGACCCGCAGCCCGGCACGCTGGCCAGGGTGCTGTCCGTACCGCTACTGCCCTTCGTTCTCGTCTGGGACTTCGGCCGCCTGGTCATCACCCGCGGCCTGCCGTTCCTCGGCCGCGTCCTGGCGTGGCCGTTCCGGCTGATCGGGCGGGCGCTGCGGGCGGTAGGCCTACGATTCGCGGCGCTGCTGCACGTCATCGGCCACGCGATCGCGGTCGCGCTCCATGCGCTGGCCCGCCGGCTGGCCTGGCCGCTCTGCCTCATTTGGCGCGGACTGTACGCGATAGGGGTACGGCTGGCGGCGCTGCTGCACGTCATCGGCCGGGTCATCGCGATCGTGTTCCGGGTGCTGGCCACCGGGCTCGCGTGGCCGTTCCGGCTGATCGGGTGGGCGCTGCGGGCGGTAGTCGGATGGCTCGCGGCGCTACTCGGTGCCGTCGGCCACACGATCGCGGTCGCGCTCCGGGCGCTGGCCCGCCGGCTGGCGTGGCCGCTCCGGCTGGCCTGGGCGGGGCTGCGCGCGGTGGGCGTATGGCTGGCGCTCGGCCTGCGCGCGGTCGGCCGGGCGTGCAGCGTCGTCTACCGGGCCGTCGCCGTCGTGCTCGGCGCGTGCGGCAGGGTCGTCGCGTGGCCGTTCCGCATGGCGTGGCGCGGCGCGCGCAGCTACGGGCAGTGGGTCGGCGCCGGGTTGCGGTGGCTGTTCGGGCCGATCGGCCGGGCGCTTGTCCGGGCGCTCAGCCGGGCCTTCGGGGTGGGGCGGGTAGTGCTGCGCCGCATCGGCGTGGTCCTGGCGCGATTGGGGGCGGCGATCGCCCAGTTGGTCCGTGTCGTACTGCGGCCGTTGGGGCTTGCGGCGCGAGCCGCGCGGAGCGGCGTGCGGGCCGCCTTCCGGGCCGTTGGGTCGGCGGCCCGTTTCTCCGCACGGCCGGTGCGGCGGATCGGGGGCGGCGTCCGCGCCCGCGCCCGCTCGGCCCGAGCCACGCTGCGGGCGACGCGGGTCTCGTTGCGGGGATCGGTGCGTCGGCTGCGCGCGGGGGTACGGCAGAGCCTCGGCGGCCGGACCGGCGGTCGAGCAGGCTGACGGCTTGACATCAGTCGAACTCATGTTCGACATTGTATAAGTGAGTGCGCTGGTGGAGGCCAGAGGGCCGGTCGGGGGTCTGACCAGTGGCGACGTGGTCCCCGTGATGCCCGCGTTGCGTCCGGTGGTCCCGGGCCGGGGGCTTCGGCCGGGCTGGGTGATACGGCTGGGCGGGCCGGGTGCGGCGGCGCTCGGCGCGGGCTCTTTGGGGCTGGCGCTGCTCGCGGGCGCCTCCCGCGGCGGGGCGTGGTGCGCGGCGATTGGGCTGCCCGAGCTCGGCGTGGTGGCGGCCACGGAAATGGGCGCCGAGCCGGCGCGGCTGCTGCTCGTCGACGAGCCGGGGCGGCGCTGGCCCGACGTCGTGGCGGCGCTGATCGACGCGGTCGATCTCATCCTCGTCCGGCCCGCTGAACGCCCCAGTGCCACGGCCGCCCGGCGGCTGGCCGCGCTCGCCCGCCGGGGCCGCTGCGTGCTGGCCGTCCACGGCGTATGGCCGGGGGCGCAGCTGAGTCTGCGGACGGACACTGTCGAGTGGCACGGGCTGGGCGACGGCCACGGGCACCTGCAGGGCCGCCGAGCCCGGGTCGTCGCCGAGGGCAGGGGCGCCGCCGCGCCCCGCCGAACGGCATGGGTATGGCTGCCCGGCCTGGACGGCACGGTCTCCCCGGCCGACGCGCCCGCCGCCGACGCCCACCCGTCCCTGGAGGTCGTCGCGTGAGTACGAGGGTCGTCGCGTGAGCGCGGGCAGGGCGCTGGTGGTGTGGTGTCCGGACTGGCCGGTCACGGCGATGGGCATCGACGCGGCCACGCCCGGGGCGGTCGTCGACGGCGACCTGGTCTCGGCCTGTACGGCGGCGGCACGGGCCAAGGGCGTACGCCGGGGGCAGCGGATCAGGGACGCCCAGCGCCGTTGTCCCGAGATGGTCGTAAGGGATCGTGACGGCGACGCGGAAGGACGGTTGTTCGAAGAGGTCGTGGCCGCCGTGGCCGCGCTCACGCCGCGGGTGGAGGTGGTACGGGCGGGGATGTGCGCCTTCCCCGCGGCGGGAGCGGCCCGTTTCTACGGCGGCGAGGAGGCGCTCCGGGTCCTCGTGCAGGACACCGTGGTCGAGCTCGGCCACGACAGCGGGGTCGGCATCGCCGACGGGCTGTTCGCCGCCGAGCTGGCGGCGCGGGCCGACGGTGGCGGCGTGATCGTCCCGCCGGGGGGCGACGCCGAGTTCCTCGCCCCCTATCCACTGGCGGTGCTCGATCGGCCCGAGCTGGCCGACCTGCTGCGCCGGCTGGGCATCTGGACGCTCGGCGACTTCGCGGCGCTGCCCGCGGGCGACGTGGCGGGCCGGTTCGGCGCCGACGGGGGCCGTGCGCATCGACTGGCGAGCGGTGCGGCGCCGCGTCCGCTCGCGCCGTCGACGCCGGACACCGACCTGTCCGTGCAGACTGAGTTCGACCCGCCCGCCGCGCAGGCCGATCAGGTGATCTTCGCCGCCAAGCGGCTCGCCGAGCAGTTGCACGCGGGGCTGCGCGCCGAGGGAATCACGTGCGTACGGCTGGCCGTCGAGGTGGGCTTCGCCGACGGGCGCGTACAGGAGCGGCTGTGGCGGCACGAGGGCGCGCTGTCGGCGCTCGCGGTGGCTGAACGGGTGCGCTGGCAGCTGGCGGCGCTCGATCTGACGCGGCAGCCGGCCGACGCGGAGGCGGCCTGGGGTGGGGTGACATGGCTGCGGCTGACGCCCGACCAGCCGATCCCCGACGAGGGCAGCCAGCAGGCGCTGTGGGGCCAGGTGACCGTCACCGACCGGATCACCCGGGCCGCCGATCGCATCCAGGCGATGCTCGGCCATCACGCGATCACCCGTCCGGTGCTCACCGGTGGGCGCGGCCCCGGCGAGCAGGTCATCCGGGTGCCGGTCGGCGACCTGCCGCCGGGCAGCACCGCCGACGGCCCCTGGCCCGGACGGGTGCCCGCGCCGGCTCCGGCAGCCGTACCATCCAAGCCCCCGGCGGCAACGGTGACCGACGCCGGCGGCGCCGCGGTGAGCGTGAGCGCGCGGTGCGCGCTGTCCGCGCCGCCCGCGCAGCTAGCCGTGGCGGACGGGCCGCGGCGGCGGGTGACCGCGTGGACCGGGCCGTGGCCGGTGAGCGAGCGCTGGTGGGACCCGGCCCAGGCCCGCCGCCGGGCCCGCTTCCAGGTCGTGACCGACGAGGGCCGCGCCTACCTGCTGGCCCTCGAAGGCGGCCGCTGGTGTGTCGAGGGGGTCTACGACTAGTGGGCTGGCACAACCCGCCGATCTCGTGGCGCGCGTTCGAACAGCGGCTCTCCTGGGGCCGCGACAAGGTCGACCTGCATGACATTTCGGCAGACCAGGCGTCGCGCTACCACAGCGCCAGGGAGCGCCCAACGCCCCCACCCCGGGCAGCCGCGGCCGTGCCTTGGGCGGAGCTGCACTGCCACTCCTCGTTCAGCTTTCTCGACGGGGCCAGCCACCCGGAGACGCTGGCGGGCGAGGCGGCCCGGCTCGGGCTGGAGGCGGTCGCGATCACCGACCACGACGGCATGTACGGCGTGGTGCAGTTCGCCGAGGCGGCGCACGAGGCCGGAGTGGGCACGATCTTCGGCGCCGAACTCAGCCTGGAGCTCCCGGCGCCGCAGAACGGCGAGCCTGATCCGCACGGACGGCATCTGCTGGTGCTGGCCAGAGACGTCGCGGGCTACGGGCGGCTGTGCTCGGCCATCACCGCCGCGCAGCTCGCCGGCGGCGAGAAGGGCCGTCCCGTCTACGACCTCGACGCGCTGGCCGGCGCGCACGACGGCCACTGGGTGGTGCTCACCGGATGCCGCAAGGGGATCGTCCCGGCCGCCTTCGCGGACGGCGACCCCGACAAGGAGCTACGCCGCCTCGCCGAGATGTTCGGCCCCGAGAACGTGTACGCCGAGCTGATCGACCACGACCAGCCCGGCGACGACGCCTTCAACGACGCCCTGTGCGCGCTCGCCGACCGCGTCGGCGTGGGCGTGGTGGCCACCAACAACGTGCACTACGCCACGCCCGGCGCCGATGCCCGGCTGGCCCAGGCGATGGCCGCCGTACGGGCCAGGCGGAGCCTCGACGAGATGGTCGGCTGGCTGCCCGCGGGCGCCGCCCACCTGCGGTCCGGGGCCGAGATGGCGGCCCGGCTGGCGCGCTTCCCCGGCGTACGGGAGCGCACGGTCGAGCTGGCCCGGTCCTGCGTCTTCGACCTCAAGCTCGTCGCCCCGAAGCTGCCCGACTGGCCCGTACCGGAAGGGCACACCGAGGCGAGCTGGCTGCGCCACCTGGTCGCCGAGGGGGCGTTGGAGCGCTACGGCCCGCCGGACGCCGAGTGGACCGCGGGTGCGTACGCCCAGATCGCGCGCGAGCTCGACGTCATCGAGCAGCTCGGCTTTCCGGGCTACTTCCTGATCGTGCACGACATCGTGGAGTTCTGCCGGGGCAAGGGCATCCTGTGCCAGGGCCGGGGCTCGGCGGCCAACTCGGCTGTCTGCTACGCGCTCGGCATCACCGGCGTCGACGCGGTCAAGCACGGCCTGCTGTTCGAGCGGTTCCTGTCCCCGGGCCGCGACGGCCCGCCCGACATCGACCTCGACATCGAGCACAAGCGCCGCGAGGAGGCCATCCAGTACGTCTACGGCAAGTACGGACGGGAGTGCACGGCGCAGGTCGCCAACGTGATCAGCTACCGGCCGCGCATGGCGATACGTGACGCGGCGAAGGCGCTCGGCCACTCCCCCGGCCAGCAGGACGCCTGGTCCAAGCAGGTCGACCCGCGCGACCCCGTCGGCATGGACGTCGAGATACCGCCGGCCGTGACCTCGCTCGCCCAGCAAATGCTGCAACTCCCCCGACACCTTGGCATCCACTCCGGCGGCATGGTGATCTGCGACCGGCCGGTCAGCGAGGTCTGCCCGATCGAGTGGGCGCGCATGCCCAAGCGCAGCGTGCTGCAGTGGGACAAGGACGATTGCGCCGCCGCCGGGCTGGTCAAGTTCGACCTGCTCGGCCTCGGCATGCTGTCGGCGCTGCGCGACTGCTTCGACCTCGTCGAGGCGCATCACGGCGTGCGGTACGACCTGACCTCGATCCCGGACGAGGATCCGCTCGTCTACGACATGCTGTGCGACGCCGACACGGTCGGGGTGTTCCAGGTCGAGTCCCGCGCGCAGATGGCCACCCTGCCCCGGCTGCGGCCGCGCAAGTTCTACGACCTGGTCGTCGAGGTCGCGCTGATCCGGCCCGGCCCGATCCAGGGCGGCTCGGTCCATCCGTACCTCCGCCGCCGCAAGCAGACCGAGCCGGTGACGATCCCGCACCCGCTGATGGAGAACGCCCTTGCGCGCACGCTCGGCGTACCGCTGTTCCAGGAGCAGATGATGCAGCTCGCGGTCGACTGCGCGGGGTTCACCCCGGATGAGTCGGACGAGCTGCGGCAGGCCATGAGCGCCAAGCGGGCCCCCGAGCGCATCGAGCGGCTGCGCGACCGGCTGCTGACCGGCATGGCCGAGCGCGATATCCCCGTGGATATCGCAGAGGAGGCGTACGAGAAGATCCTGGGGTTCGCGAGTTTCGGGTTCCCCGAGTCGCACGCGCAGAGCTTCGCGCATCTGGTGTACGCGAGCGCCTGGCTCAAGCGGCACTACCCCGCCGCGTTCACCGCCGCACTCGTACGCAACCAGCCGATGGGGTTCTACAGCCCGCAGTCGCTGTTCAACGACGCACGGCAGCACGGCGTGCAGGTCAGGGGCGTCGATATCAACGCGAGCGACGTCCTCGCGACGCTGGAGGAAACCGTTGCCGTCACAAGCGACCACGCGCACGCGCCGGACGCCCCGCAGCCCGCGATCCGGCTCGGTCTGTCGGGCATCCGCAACCTCGGCGACGAGGTGGCGGAACGCATCGCCGCCGGCCGTCCGTACACGAGCATGGAGGACCTGGTCAGGCGGATCCCGCTGTCGGCGCCGGCAGTGGAGGCGCTGGCCACCGCCGGGGCGTTCGGCTGTTTCGGGCTGACCAGGCGATCGGCCATCTGGGCGGCCGGCGCGCTGGCGGGCACCGGGCCGGGGCAGCTGCCCGGGGTCACCCCGGGGGCCGACGCGCCGCCGCTGCCGCCGATGACCGCGATCGAGGAGACCCTAGCCGACCTGTGGGCCACCGGTACGTCCGGCACCCACCCGGTCGTGCATGTGCGGCCCACCCTCGACGAGCTCGGCGTGGTGCCGTCCGCGCGGCTCGCGGACGTGCCGGCGGAGACCAACGTGCTGGTCGCGGGGCTGGTCACGCATCGCCAGCGCCCGCCGACCGCAGGTGGGATCGTCTTCATGAGTCTCGAGGACGAGACCGGCATCACCAACGTGGTCTGCCGCCCCGAGGTGTGGGCCCGCCACCGCACCGTCGCCCTCGACGCGCAGGGGCTGTTGATCACCGGCCGGCTGGAGCGCACCGACGGCGTGACCAACATTCTGGCCACCCGGCTGCGCCGGCTGCCCGTCCCCGGACGGGTCAAGGCCCGCAACTTCCATTGACCGCCGGCCGCTGGTCTACTGCCGTTGCAGGACCGGTCCAGGGCGGCCTACCGAGCGTCTGCGGACTGCCGGAAAAATCTTCGTAAAACTAATAGGAAACTTTCCTGTCTTATGTCATCGTAGCCGTGACGTCACCACGAGCGCTCGGGGGTGTCCCACGGGAGACCCCAGGTGTGTCCCCGCCTTGCGCGCCGGCGGCCGCGGCGTCGTCTGCGCGCGAGCACCCTTAGGGCAGCCCCTCGCTGTCCCTCCTCTGTGGGCGTGCCCCTCGCGCCTCCGGCTGGTTGGGAGAATGATGTCCAGACCGTCCGTACCCAGACCGTCACCGACCAGAATCATCACGATCGCCGCCATCCTGCTACTGCCGCTCCTCGGCGCCGTCGCCATAACGCAGTCGGCGTCGGCCGCGGCCGTCACCGCCTCCTGTACGAAGACCTCGGACTGGGGAACCGGCTCCGAGGGCAAATGCACCGTCACCAACGGCACCGGCTCGGCCATCAGCAGCTGGAAGGTCGAGTGGGACCTGCCGTCCGGCACCTCTGTCTCCTCATCCTGGGACTCGGTGCGGACCGACTCCGGCAACCACCATTCGTTCGCCAACGCCTCATGGAACGGCACCGTGGCCGCCGGGGCAGCGGCCTCGTTCGGCTTCGACCTCGCCGGAGCCGGCTGGATCACCGGGTGCCTGGTCAACGGCGCGTCCTGCTCGACCGGGGCCGGCCCGACGGCCACCCCCACCACCCCGACTACAACGCCCACCGTGACGCCGACGACCACGCCCACCACCGCTCCGGGCGGCAGGAAAGTCCTCGGCTACTTCGTCGACTGGGGCGTCTACCAGCGCAATTACCACGTCAAGAACATCGACACCAGCGGCTCGGCGGCCAAGCTGACCCACATCAACTACGCGTTCGGCAACGTCACCAACGGCCAGTGCGCCGTCGGCGACAGCTACGCCGACTACGACCGCTTCTACGCCGCCGGGGAGAGCGTCGACGGCACGGCCGACAGCTGGGACGCCGGCGCGTTGCGCGGCAGCTTCAACCAGTTGCGCGAGCTGAAGCGGAAGTACCCGAACCTCAAGGTGCTCTGGTCCTTCGGCGGCTGGAGCTGGTCGGGCGGGTTCGGGCAGGCGGCGGCCAATCCGACCGCGTTCGCGAACTCCTGTTACAACCTGGTCGAGGATCCGCGCTGGGCCGATGTGTTCGACGGCATCGACATCGACTGGGAGTACCCGAACGCCTGCGGCCTGTCCTGTGACAGCAGCGGCCCGGGGGCGTTCAAGAATCTCATGGCCGCGCTGCGCGCCCGCTTCGGGTCCGGCAACATCGTGACGGCGGCGATCACGGCCGACGCCTCCAGCGGCGGCCGGATCGACGCGGCCGACTACGCCGGGGCGACGCAGTACGTGAACTGGTACAACGTGATGACGTACGACTTCTTCGGCGCGTTCGACGCGGACGGGCCGACAGCTCCGCACTCGCCGCTCACGGCGTACTCCGGCATCCCGAACGCCTCGTTCACCACCGACGCGGCGATCCAGAAGCTCAAGGGCAAGGGCGTGCCGGCGAACAAGCTGCTGATCGGCATCGGCTTCTATGGCCGCGGCTGGACCGGCGTCACCCAGAGCGCCCCCGGCGGCTCGGCGACCGGCCCCGCGCCCGGAACGTACGAGCAGGGCATCGAGGACTACAAGGTGATCAAGGGCAGGTGCCCGGCCACCGGCACCGTCGGGGGCACGGCGTACGCCTTCTGCGGCGGCCAGTGGTGGAGCTACGACACGCCGAGCACGATCTCCGGGAAGATGACCTACGCGAAGAACCAGGGCCTCGGCGGCTCGTTCTTCTGGGAGCTGAGCGGCGACACCTCAAATGGCGAGCTGATCAGCGCGATCAAGAGCGGGATCGGATAGCGCCGACGGGAGTCCGGGGAGGCCGGCCGCTGCCGTCGGCCCCCCGGATTTCCGCTATACGAAACTATTTTGCCATTTTTCCCAAAATGCCTAATGACAGGGGAATTACCTAGCGGGTTAGATAGAGCCACGGGGGTGCTGAACAATCCCCTGACGGGGTCGCGAGGCACCCCTGAGGAGGTTCAGCCCAACCCCCGTGAGGTGACGTCTGATGTATCAACAGGTGCTCGACCCTGTCGCCCACTCACTCGCCTGGAGCTCGCTCGTCGCGGCGCTCCCCCTACTCGTCCTGTTCGTGCTGCTCGGGGTGCTGCGGCTCACGGCGTGGATCGCGTCCCTGGCGGCGCTGGCCACCGCCCTGATCGTCGCGATCGCGGTGTACGGAATGCCGACCGGCCAGGCGTTGCTCGCCGGCACGGAGGGCGCCGCGTTCGGCTTCTTCCCGATCCTGTGGATCGTCATCAACGCCATCTGGGTCTACAACATGACCGTCCAGACCGGGCATTTCGACGTGCTCCGGCGGTCATTCGCCCGGGTCAGCAACGACCAGCGGATCCAGGCGATCCTCATCGCGTTCTCCTTCGGCGCGTTGATGGAGGCGCTCGCCGGGTTCGGCACCCCGGTCGCCGTTACCGCGGTCATGCTCATCGCACTCGGCTTCTCACCGATCAAGTCGGCGGTGCTCGCCCTGGTCGCCAACACCGCGCCCGTCGCGTTCGGCGCCATGGCGACGCCGATCATCACACTCGGCTCACCCGCGGTGACGGACCTGCCCAGCGACACACTGGGGGCCATGGTCGGACGGCAGACCCCGATTCTCGCGGTGTTCGTGCCGTTGGTGCTGGTGGCCATCGTGGACGGGCGGCGTGGCATCCGGCAGACCTGGCCGGCGGCGCTGACCTGCGGCGTCACCTTCGGGATCGCACAGTACGTCACGTCCAACTTCATCTCCGTCCCGCTGGCCGACGTGGTGGCCTCGCTGGTGTCCGCGGCGGCGATCGTCGCGCTGGTACGGTTCTGGCGCCCGGCGGAGACCTACACCGAGGGCGGCGGCCCGGCGCCGGTGGTGGCCGGCGGGTCGGCCGACGCCCCCACGCCGGAGTTCGCCGGGCGGGTGGCCCGCCCCGACGCGAGGTCGGAGGTCATCAAGGCGTACGCCCCGTACGCGATCATCATCGCGGTCTTCGCGATCTGCCAGATCGGGGCGGTCAAGGACTTCCTCGACAAGGCAACGCAGAAGTTCACCTGGCCCGGCCTGGACTTGCTCAACACCAAGGGCAAACCGCAGTCGCTGATGACCTTCAACTTCAACATCCTCACCACTCCCGGCACCCAGATGCTGATCGCCGGCCTGCTGACCGTGATCGTGCTGCGAATCTCGATCGGCACGGCGCTGCGCGCGTACTGGGTGACACTCGTGCAGTTGCGCTGGGCGATCCTCACCGTGATGGCCGTGCTGGCGCTGGCGTACGTCATGAACGCCTCCGGCCAGACCATCACGCTCGGCAACTGGATGGCCGGGGCGGGAGGCTTCTTCGCCTTCCTCTCCCCCATCCTGGGCTGGTTGGGGGTGGCCGTGACCGGCTCCGATACGTCGTCGAACTCGCTGTTCGGCGCCCTGCAGGTCACGGCGGCCGGCAAGGCGGACCTGTCGCAGGTGCTCATGGCCGCCTCGAACAGCTCCGGCGGGGTGCTCGGCAAGATGATCTCGCCGCAGAACCTCGCGATCGCCGCCGCCGCCGTGGGCCTGGTCGGCAAGGAAGGGGACATCTTCCGCAAGGTGATCTTGTGGAGCCTGGTATTCCTCCTGGGGATGTGCGTGCTGGTGGCACTACAGGCGTCCAGCGTGCTGTCCTGGATGGTTCCGTAGGAGGCACGGCCCGTACATGTTGGATAGCGTCTGGTCATGCGGCTAGGCGTCCTGGATGTCGGATCCAACACGGTTCATCTGCTGGTGGTGGATGCGCACCGGGGCGCCCGGCCGCTGCCGGCGTTCTCCCACAAGGCGGAGCTGCGGCTGGCGGCCCACCTGGAGAACGGCGACCGGCTCACCGAGAGCGGCGCGGCGAAGCTCCGTGAGTTCGTCGAGGTCGCCCTGCGCATCGCCGAGGACAAGGGCGTCGAAGACCTGGTCGCGTTCGCCACGTCGGCGGTTCGCGACGCCGTCAACGGTGAGGAGATCGTCCGCCGGATGCCGACCGACATCGACATCCTGTCCGGGGATGACGAGGCGCGGCTGACCTTCCTGGCCGTACGGCGGTGGTTCGGCTGGTCGTCGGGCCGGCTGCTGGTGCTCGACATCGGCGGCGGCTCCCTGGAGATCGCCTCCGGCATCGACGAGGAGCCGGACGTCGCGGTCTCGCTGCCGCTCGGCGCCGGGCGGCTCACCCGCGGCTGGTTCACCGCCGACCCGCCGCCCTCCGAAGAGGTACGGCGGCTGCGCCGGCACGTACGGGCCGAGATCGCCAAGACGGTCGGCGACATCGCGCGCTACGGCAAGGCCGATCAGGCCGTCGCCACGTCGAAGACGTTCCGGTCGCTCGCCCGCATCTCCGGTGCCGCACCGTCCAGCGACGGCCCGTACGTACGGCGCTCCCTGGCCCACAGCGAGCTGACCCAGTGGACGGACCGGCTGACGGGCATGACCGTCGACGAGCGGCAGCGGCTGCCCGGCGTGTCCGCGGGCCGCGCGCCGCAATTGCCCGCCGGGGCCATCGTCGCCGACGCCGCCATGGACCTGCTCGACCTGCGCGAGCTGGAGATCTGCCCGTGGGCGCTGCGCGAAGGCGTCATCCTGAGCCGCCTCGACGTCATGCCCGCCCCCGCCGTGCGATAGGCGTTCTAGGCCCGGCCGCCAGCGCCCCAGAAGAACGGCCCCTCCGTCGTCGGGTGCACTTCGATGCGCCACCCGAGCCGCTCCAGCCGCCGTTCGAGGTCGGCGGGCCGGTGCGGGACCTTGACGATCCGATAGGCGGTCCCGTCCAGGAGCCGGCGCTGGATGGTCGCCGAACGTTCGCCCTCGATCAGTTCGTCGGCGGTGCGGTAGTCGTCGTCAACGAAGAACACCCGCCCGTCCGGCTTTAGGCAGTCGGCCACGAGCTCCCAGAAGGACACGAAACGTTCGGGCGGCACGTGCGACAGCCAGAACCCGAAGAAGACGACGTCGTACCGACGATCGGGCCGCCAGCTGAACAGATCGGCCGTGACGAACCGCACCGGCTGGTCACCCACCCAGTCTCTGGCGATGGCGAGCATTTCCGGAGAGCCGTCCACGGCGGTGACGTCGGCGGCGTGCCGCAGCAACTGGGCGGTCCAGGTGCCGGGGCCGCAGGCGAACTCGAGCACGCTCCCGGTCGGCCGGAACTCCTCCAGCGCCGCCGCCAGCTCGGCCCCGCCCGAAAGCGGCAGCGCGTGCCTCGCGTACTCCGGCGCGATCGCCCGATAGTAGGCGCCCTGCTCTTCCAGCAACTCCTCCAGGCTTCGACTCATGCGCCGACTATCACCACGCGCATCGCGGTGTGGCAACCCGGATCGACCCCGGCCGGCCCGGCGACAGCGGAGCCAGGGGTACTGCGGGAAATGCGGCTGCGATGCGCTGGGACCGACGAAAGTACGGACGAAACGGCAATAACGGGCCGTTTGGAAACTCCCGTTCGTTCTACAAAGTCTTGCCGTCTCGCGATGAAAGCTTAGAATGAGCAGCATGCCGGAACCGGTGAGCTTTGAGACGCACCCCGATCGGTATCGGCACTGGCGGCTGACGGTCGACGGGCCGGTGGCCTGGCTGGTGATGGATGTCGACGAGGGCGGCGGGCTGCGGCCCGGGTACGAGCTGAAGCTCAACTCCTACGACCTCGGCGTCGACATCGAGCTGTACGACGCGGTGCAGCGGCTGCGCTTCGAGCACCCCGAGGTGCGCGCAGTGGTGATCACCAGCGGCAAGGACGCGGTGTTCTCGGCCGGGGCGAACATCCGGATGCTGGCCCAGTCCAGCCATCCGTGGAAGGTCAACTTCTGCAAGTTCACCAACGAGACGCGCAACGCCATCGAGGACGCCACGGCCCACTCCGGGCAGACGTACATCGCGGCGCTGAACGGCACCGCGTCCGGAGGCGGCTACGAGATCGCGCTGGCATGCGAGCGGATCCTGCTGATCGACGACCGGTCGGCGGCGGTGTCGCTGCCCGAGGTGTCGCTGCTCGCCGTGCTGCCCGGCACCGGCGGGCTCACCCGGGTGATCGACAAGCGCAAGGTGCGACGCGACCTGGCCGACGTGTTCACCACCAAGGCCGAGGGCCTGAAGGGCGCCCTCGCGAGCGAGTGGGGGCTGGTCGACGAGGCGATCCCGCGCAGCCGTTTCGACGAGACCGTACGAGAGCGCGCGCAGGAGGCGGCGGGGTCCGCGGGGAGGGGCGAGCGGGGCGTCACGTTGCCGCCGCTCGAACCGTCGCGGACGGCCGGCAAGATCGACTACCGGTACGTCAGGGCCGAACTGGATCGAGACCGCGAGCTGGTCACGATCACCGTGCACGGGCCCGAGGAGCCGCCGGGTGATCCGTACGACCCGGGCTTCTGGCCGCTGAGAATGACGCGCGAGCTCGACGACCTCATCCTGTGGCTACGGACGAACGAGCCTGCCCTCGGCACCTGGGTGATCAAGACGTCCGGCGACGCCGACCGCGTCCTGGCGTACGAGGGGCTGCTCACCGGCGACAAGGACTGGCTGCTCAGCGAGATCCGGCACTACTACAAGCGCACCCTCAAGCGGCTCGACGTCACCAGCCGCAGCCTGATCGCGCTCATCGAGCCCGGCAGCTGCTTCGCCGGGGCGCTGCTGGAGCTGGCACTGGCCTGCGACCGCCAGTACATGTTCATCGGCCTTCGCGAAGACGACGAGGACGAGGACGGCGCCGAAGCTCAGATCGTCGTCACCGACAGCAACCTCGGCGCCTTTCCGATGGGCAACGGGCTGTCCCGGCTGGCCACCCGCTTCTACGGCCGCGAAGACCGGCTCGCCGAACTGCCGGCGGGGCGGGGCATCGACGCCGAGGAGGCCGCCGAGCTGGGGCTGGTCACCCTCGCCCTCGACGACATCGACTTCGACGACGAGGTCCGCATCGCCCTCGAGGAACGGGCGGCGCTGAGCCCGGACGCGCTCACCGGCCTGGAGGCCAACAATCGCTTCGCCGGCCCGGAAACCATGGAGACCAAGATCTTCGGACGGCTGTCCGCCTGGCAGAACTGGATCTTCACCCGGCCGAACGCGACGGACGCGCTCGGCCGGTACGGCTCCGGGCAGCGGGCGACCTTCGACAGGGACCGAACATGAGCGCTAGCGCTGTGCGGGGAGCACGCACATGAATTACTACGAGGACAAGATTCCCAACAACGTCGGCCTCGCCGACGACCGGCGGCTGCAGCGGGCACTGGAGTCCTGGCAGCCGAAGTTCCAGCAGTGGTGGGCCGACATGGGCCCGGAGCTGGCCACCCAGGACGTCTACCTGCGTACGGCCATCAACGTCGGCCGGGAGGGCTGGGCGCATTTCGGCCACGTCGCCGTCGACGAGTACCGCTGGGGCATCTTCCTCGCCGAGCCGCGGTCCGACCGGCGGATCGCGTTCGGCGAGCACAAGGGCGAACCGGCCTGGCAGCGGGTGCCCGGCGAGTATCGTTCCGATCTGCAACGCCTCATCGTCGTACAGGGCGACACCGAGCCGGCCAGCGTCGAGCAGCAGCGCCGGCTCGGCTACACCGCGCCGTCGCTGTACGACCTGCGCAACCTGTTCCAGGTCAATGTGGAGGAGGGCCGGCACCTGTGGGCGATGGTCTACCTCCTGCACGCCTACTTCGGCCGCGAGGGCCGGCAGGAGGCCGAGGAGCTGCTGCGGCGCAACTCCGGCAGCGCGGACGCCCCGCGCATCCTCGGCGCGTTCAACGAGGAGACGCCGGACTGGCTGTCGTTCTTCATGTTCACCTACTTCACCGACCGGGACGGCAAGTACCAGCTCGGCACGCTCAAGGAGTCCGGCTTCGACCCGCTGTCGCGGACGTGTGAGTTCATGCTCAAGGAAGAGGCCCACCACATGTTCGTCGGCACGACGGGTGTCGACCGGGTGGTGGAGCGCACCGCGCAGCTGATGGTCGAGCACGAGACCGACGACGCCGGGCCGCACGGCGCCATCCCGCTCGACGTGATCCAGAAGTATCTCAACTTCCACTACAGCGTGAGCCTCGACCTGTTCGGCGGCGAGACCTCGACCAACGTCGCCAACTACTTCTCGGCCGGGCTCAAGGGCCGCTGGAACGAGGAGCGCCGCGACGACGACCACCAGCTGATCGACCACGGCGCGTACGTGGACGCGATCGACGACGGCGGCGAACTCACCCAGGTAGAGGTGGAGGCGCTCACGGCGCTGAACACCGACCTGCGCATCGCGTACATCGCCGACTGCGAGAGCGGCGTCAAGCGGTGGAACCGGATCCTGGCCGACGCCGGCCTGCCGCATCGGCTCGCGCTCCCGCACCGCGCCTTCAACCGCAACGTGGGTGTGTTCAAGAACGTCAACGTCTCCCCGGCCGGGGAGGTGCTGCCCGCCGAGGAGTGGACCGCGCGCCAGGGCGCGTGGCTGCCCACGGACGCGGACAAGGCACACGTCCTTTCGCTCATGCGGCCGGTCTACGAGCGTGGCAAGATCGCTAGCTGGCTGGCCCCGCCCCGCAACGGGATCAACGGCAAGCCGTTCGACTACGAGTACGTTCACCTGTCCTAAGGACCCGCGGACCTCTCGGACCGGTGAGAAAGGGGTGGAGCCCATGTCCGATGTCTTCAACGCGTGTACGTACCTGGTGGACCGGCACGTCGAGGCGGGCAACGGCGACCGGCTGGCCGTGACCGGTCCGGGCGGCACCCTGACGTACGCCGAGCTGCTGCACCGGGCGGGCAAGGTTGCCGCCGGACTGCGGGCCCTGCGGATGCGGCCTGAGGAACGGGTCCTGATCTTCATGTCGGACGGCCCCGACATGGTCTCCGTCGTCCTCGGGGCCATGCGGATGGGTGCCGTACCGGTCCCGGTGTCGACCATGCTGTCGGCCGCTGAGCTCACCGGCCTGCTGCGCGACTCCCGCGCCCGTACGCTCGTCGCGAGCCCGGAGTTCGCCGCCACCGCCGAGGCCGCGGCGCGGCAGGCCCCCGAGCTGTCCGGGGTGATCCTCGACAGCTCCGGGCTGGCGGGCCACGACACCGGCGTCTATCCGACCAGCCCGGACTCGACCGCCCTGTGGCTCTACACCTCCGGCACCACCGGCCGCCCCAAGGGGGCGGTGCACCGGCACGCCTCGCTCAGGTCTGTCGTCGAGACGTACGGCACGCAGGTCCTCGGCATCCGGCCCGACGACCGCTGTCTGTCGGCGTCCAAGCTGTTCTTCGCCTACGGCCTCGGCGCCTCGTGCCTGTTCCCGCTGGCCGTCGGGGCCTCGGCGTCGCTGCTGCCGACGAGGTCGACGCCGGACGCGATCGCCGGACGCCTCGCCGAGGACAGCCCGACCCTGTTCTTCGCGGTCCCGACGTTCTACGCCGCGCTGCTCGGCGCGGGCCTGCCGGCCGACACCTTCTCCTCCGTACGGCAGGCCGTGTCGGCGGGAGAGCCGCTGCCGGCCCAGCTCTACCAGCGGTTCCTCGACCGGTTCGGGGTGGAGATCATCGACGGGCTCGGCGCCACGGAGGCCCTGCACATCTTCTTGTCCAACCGGCCCGGTGCGGTACGGCCCGGCTCCACCGGCGTGCCGGTTCCCGGGTATGACCTGCGCCTCGTCGACGACGCCGGAGCCGATACGGAGCCCGGGACGCCCGGCCACCTCCTGGTCCGCGGCGACTCGATCGCGACCGGCTACTGGTGTCGTACGGAGACGACGCGGCGGGTCTTCCAGGGCGAATGGCTGCGTACGGGCGACACGTACATAAAGGACCAGGACGGCTACTACCGGTTCGTCGGCCGCTCGAACGACATGATCAAGTCGAGCGGGGTCTGGGTGTCGCCAAGCGAGGTCGAGGAGCGGCTCCTCGAACATCCCGAGATCGCGCAGGCCGTCGTGGTCGGCGCCAACGACGCCGAGGGCCTGGAGAAGCCGGTCGCCGGGGTCGTCCGTACGGAGGGCAGCAAGCTCGGGGCCACGGAGATCCTGGAGTTCTGCCGCGAGGGCCTGCCCGCCTTCAAACGGCCCCGCGCGGTGCTGTTCCTCGACGCGTTGCCGACCACGGCGACGGGCAAGGTGCAGCGATTCGTGGTCAGGGAGATGGCCAAGAATGTGTGGGCTGACCAGTGATCGGCGTCTGCTGGAGGGTCATCTCGCCCACAGGATGTCGATGATCCGCAGCGACTCCGTTCGCTCATCCACCAGGACGTGATCAAACCCTGCGATCCGTCGCCGAAGATCGCGCGGCGACGGCCGGGCCGCCTGGATGAACAGGCGCCGCGTCCCATGGTGCTTCCAGGAGCCGCAGCACATAATCCACCAGAGCACCGTCGCGGACCTCTTCAGGAAGTCCGTTCAGTTCGTACAGAGCCCGACCATGGAAGCCCTCGAACTTGAACGTCACAGACGGCCTTCCCAGCCTGGTGGCACATACTGAACAAACGCCTCCTCCCGCCCGTCAAGGGCGTCCTGAAGCGCCTCTTCATAGCCGGGTCGTGCGAACGCCATCGCCTGCAGGCGCCAAAGCCGCACCACATCTGCGACCTGCCGGTATCGCGCAAGGTCGTGGGCGGCATCGAGAGCCGCGTCGTATTCCGCCCGGAACCGTTCCCGCTGCGACGCAGGAAGTGCTTCGAAAATCGCGGCCGGGTCATCGCCGGGATCGTAGGGCTCAGGATGCCGGGCGGCCTGTGCGGTCATGGTGACACCTTACCGACCGAAGCATCCGGCACCCTCGCCCAACAGCCTTCCTCGAAGGCGTCCGCGTATAGCCCCGTGCCGCCCGAGCGGACGAGGTACGGATCAGCGGGCGAGTTCGTGCCAGCGGGCCTGGGCGGGGGCGTGCCAGTCGGCGTGCCGGGTGGCGAAGAGGGTGCGGGCACGGGCGCCGCTCCAATGGGCGGGCAGCAGCCGGGCGGGCAGCCGCGGGTCGAGGAATGGGAATCGGCGCCACTCGTGCACCAGCCTGATCTGGGCCAGCAGCGCCCTGTCGGGCGGGGTGAGGGGCGGCGCGGTGAACGTCTCGATGAATTCCTCGTAGCGAGCGGCCACCCCGTCGAGGTCCCAGGCGCGGGCCACCATGGCGCGTTCCTCCCCGATCCCGGCGAACCGGGCGCGGAACGACATGGCGTCGGTCTCCAGGCCGAGCTCCTCGACCACGGTACGGGCCTCGGTCTCGTGGGCGGCGGACGGGGCGATCCACATGCCCGGCTCGGGGGACCCGAACCCGGCCCAGCTCAGCCGGGTGCGCAGCTGGTGGCGGAGCCGGCGTTTGGGCTCGGGCACCGATACGTACAGCAGCAGCCAGACGCCGTCCCACTCGGGGGCGGCCGCGCCGAAGGAGTAGATGCGCTCGGCGCCTTCGGTGAGCAGCCGGCGGCCCGGTTCGGTGAGCGACCAGCGCACGTTGCGCCCGACGCGCTCGGAGGTCAGCCAGCCGTCGGCGGCGGTGCGGGCCAGCGCCTGGCGGGCGGCCTTCTCCTCGACGCCGAGCCGGTCCAGCACGCCGACGAGCGTCGAGGTCCAGACGGGGCGCTGATGCGGCAGGACGAACTCGCCGAGCACGGTCAGCAACAGCGACCGGGCACTGGTGTCGCCCACGGCGTGCCGACGGGACAGCGTCGGCCGGACGGCACTTTCGCTGATCATGATAAGGTCATTCTACAGTGAATCGATGTATCTTGACCTATCTGTAGCAGATGGGAGGGTCATCTGTGCTCGATGGCCATCTGCTCGTCGACGCGCATATGCATCCTGCCCGGCTCCCGACGCTCAAGCCGGCGTGGCACGTGTGGGCGCAGGACTTCGGTGACAGCGGGGTCCTCGGCCAGGTATACGACTCCGAGGGCACGATCGTGCCCGAGCGGTTCGGCGAGCTGCTCGACGCCGAGCATGTCGACATCGCCCTGCTGCTGTGCGAGTACAGCCCGAAGGTCACCGGCGTCCAGCCGATCGAAGACCTGTTGCCGCTGGTCAAGCACGACCCGCAGCGGCTGCGGCCGATCGCCAACCTTAACCCGCACCTGCACTACCCGATCGTCGAGGAGCTGGAGCGCCAGCTCGGCCTCGGCGCCGTCGCGCTGAAGGTCCACCCGGTGCACGGCGGCTTCGCGGCCAACGACCGTGCGCTCTACCCCGCGTACGAGCTGTGCCGGTCCCGCGGCGTGCCGGTGGTGGTGCACTGCGGCACCAGCAGCTTTCCCGGGTCCACGAACGGCTTCGCCGACCCGGTCCTGCTGGACGAGGTGCTGCGCGACTTCCCGACCCTCAACGTCGTGCTCGCCCATGGCGGGCGCGGCTGGTGGTACGACGCGGCGGCGTTCCTGGCGCTGTCCCGCGAGACGGTGTGGATCGAGCTGTCCGGGCTGCCGCCGCGCCGCCTCCCGGAGTACTACGCCAGGCATAACTTCGCCCGGCTGGCCAGGCGGTTCATCTTCGGCACCGACTGGCCGGGGGTGCCCGGGGTGGCCGTCAACGCGCGCGCCGTCGCCGGGCTCTGCCCCGACGACGAGACCGCCGGGCTCGTCCTCGGCGGCAACGCGACCCGCGTGTACGGGCTCTGACCGCCCTCGTGTACGAATCTTTCGTACGGCTTTCCTGTGGACTTATGGGCGGTGGAGCGGCATGGACATCGACATGGCCGAGGTTCCCGGCGGCTTCGACGGGCTGATCGGGCTCCGGCTCACCCATGCCGACGGCGACCGCGTCGAGGCCGTCGTCCCGATCACCGACAAGCTCCTGCAGGCCCACGGCATCGTGCACGGCGGCGTCTACTGCGCCGCGATCGAGTCCGTCACCAGCATCGGGGCCAGCCTGCGCGCGGGCCTCGACCACCAGGTCGTCGGCATCAGCAACCGAACCCAGTTCCACCGGGCCACCCGTTCCGGCACGCTGTCCGTCACCGCCACGCTGGCCAGCGACGACTCGCCGCGGCAGCTGTGGGACGCCACCGTCACCGACGACGGCGGCCGGTTGGTGGCCAGCGGCCAGGTGCAGCTGATGCGCCTGGATCCGCGACCGCGGGGTCAGAGCAAGAGTCCCATGTAGTACTCGTCGACCGCCGCGCCGTCGACCTCCAGGGGCGCCCGGCGCAGGCCTTCGACGAGGAAGCCGGTGCTCAGGTACAGGTTGAGGGCGCGCCGGTTGTGCGCCATTACGGTCAGCTCCAGCCGGCGCAGGTCGCCGGCGCGGGCTCGGCCGACGGCCGCCTGTAGCAGCGCCCGGCCGACTCCCCGTCCGGCGTGCGACGCGCGCACTCCCATGACGAGGTAGCCGGTCCGGCACGCCCGGCGGTAGGGCGGTACGGAGACGTCGACGTAGCCGGCCGGTCCGTCCGCTTCGGCGACGAGCGTGTAGGAGAGGTCCTCCGGGGCCGCCTGCCGCGCCAGCCGGCTGCGCAGGGGCTCCGGGTCGGTGGGCCGTTCGCCCGGTTCGAGCAGCATGAAGCTCGACTCCGCGTCCAGCGCCAGCTGGAGGTCGAGGAGGGCCGGCGCGTCGTCCGGGGACGCCTCGCGGATGGCGATGTCCACGGCTCACCCGGCCGGGAGGTCGATCGTCAGGCCTTCGTCGGCGGTCCGCACCGCGCCGTCATAGCACGCTCGGGCCGCCTCCACCGCCCGGGCCCGGTCGGTGCCCGGCCAGAAGTGCGACAGCAGCAGCGCCTGCGCACCGGCGCGCGCGGCGTATCCGGCGGCCTCGGCCGCGGTCAGGTTGTAGCGCGGAGTGCTGCCGGGCGGCCGGCCTGACCAGGTGGCGTCGGCGATGAGCAGCGAGGCGTCTCGGGCCAGCTCGACGATCTCCTCGCTGGGCCCGGTGTCGCCGGTGTACGCGAGCGACGCGGTGCCGGTGTCGAGACGGAGGCCGGCGTTCGGCACCCAGTGCGGAAGGTACCGGTTCGACACCCGCCACGGGCCGAGGTCGAAGGTGCCACCGGGCACCAGCAGCCGTACGTCGAGGGTCTCGCGCAGCTCGGCGACGTCTTCGCCGCCCTCGAGCCCCTCGATGCGGGCCATCACGCCGTCGGTGCAGTACACGCGCAGCGGCGGCAGCGCGTCCGCGCGCATCCGCCACGCCCGGTGCAGCGGATGCAGGTCGGCGCAGTGGTCGGGATGCGCGTGCGTGATCAGGACGGCGTCAAGCCGCTCGGGCGGGATGACCCGCAGCAGGTTCGGCAGGGTGGCGTAGCCAAGGTCGAGGGCCACCACGAAGCCATCGTGCTCGACCAGGAAGCCGCTGGCCGCCCGGCCCGCCTCCGGCCATGCCCCGCACCCGCCGAGCACCGTCACCCGCATGCCACGGCACATTACGCCGATACACCGACAACATCCCGACTGCCCCATGAGTCCCTGACGGACGCCTGGGCGAAGTCAGGGGACCTTGACGGACTTGAGAACCTCGTCGATGTCGCCCTGGTGGGGGAAGGTGTCGGGGACCGAGACCCAGAGCAGCCCGAGCCGGCGGTCGCCGAGGTCGATCACCAGGATCGCCACCGTGTCGGCGGTGAACTTCCAGTTCCGCGCCTTGGCGTCGGCGAAGTCGAGCCGGAACCGCTCCAGCCAGGCCTGCCGCCCGGGGACGGGGTACCGCCCGGAGGAGATGGGCGTACGGCCGCCGGCCATGTTGAAGTGCTCGCGCATGATCCGCTGCGTGGCCCGCCGGGCGGGCACCGCGAGGTTCCGCGGATCGGTGTATCCGGCACTCTCGCTCGGCCGCAGCGGCCCGGACAGGCTGGTCGCGTTGAAGCTGGCGTACTGCTCGAACGGCGCCTGGATCACTGCCACCTGGCCCGCGCTGAAGAGGTCTGGCCGGAACCAGCCGCTGTCCGCGGGCGTCCAGGGCGCGCCGAGCCGAGCGTAGGAGATACCGATCTTAGGATCGGTGATCCGGCCGATGACGTTCGAGCTGCCGGCCGCCGCGGTCGAGGCACCGGCGCCGGCCGGGCTGGTCGGCGCCGGCGGCGGGCTCGGATTGTCGTCGTCCTTGCCGCGCAGGCCGAACACCGCCACCACGACGACGAGCACGATCACGATCAGGCTCGCGCCGCCGCCGATCAACCAGGGCAGCGCGTTGCCGCGCCGCGGCGCCGGGGTGAACGTGGACGGCGCCTGCCCGTACGGGACCGTCCCCTGCTGCCCGTAGCCGGCTTGGCCCGGCTGCCCGTACCCGGCCTGGCCCTGTTGTCCGAGGCCGGGCGGCTGTGCCGAGCCATAGGCGGGCTGGGCCTGGGCGGGCTGAGTCTGCGGCTCGGTCGCCTGCGTCCACTGCGCGCCGTCCCACCAGCGCAGCAGCCCCGGCGTGCCGTACGGGTCGGGGAACCACCCGGGAGGAGAGGGAGTGGACACGTCGGCAACACTAGAGGAAACGCGGGCCCGGGATGTCCCGAATGTCAGCCGAGGGGATCTCTGTGCCGCTGCCAGATCGCGACGCACTCCGGGCAGGTGTCGGGGGGCGGCTCCGGAGACGACTCGCCGCGCACGATCGTCCGCGCGCCGCAGTAGGCCACCACCGCGGTGCCCGCGGCCCGCGCGGGCGGCGGGTAGCCGTGCACCAGCGGCTCAGCGGTAGTGCTGATTGACCGCGCGTCGAACTCGGTCGCCGTCCGCCACATCACCCCACTACGGTAACCGGACCGCGGGGGCGGCGAGCACCTCCCGTGGGCCGAACCCGCAAATCAGTCCCGGATGATGAGCATGACGATCCCGGAGATCAGGCCCAGGACGACGGCCACCGCCACCCCGCCCGCGCGGGTGCGGAACCACTCCCGGTCGCGGTCCAGGGCGTAGGCGCCCGCTCCGGTGATCGTGAGCGCCAGCGCGATCATGATCAGCACGAACTCGTACTCGTAGCCCTGATCGGCGGTCCAGAACCCGGCGGCGCTCTTGACCCACGCGGCGTTCATCATGTCGCCGATGATGATCGCGGCGGCGAGCGGAATCATGAATCCGAGCACGAGCATGATTCCCGCCGCCAGCTCCACGATGCCGGTGAGGACCGCCAGCGACTCGCCGGGCGAGTAGCCGACCTTCTCGAAGAACGCGCCGGTGCCCTTGACCCCGCCTTGGCCGAACCAGCCGAACAGCTTGCCGAGCCCGTGCCCCATGAAGAGCACACCCACGACGAGCCGGACGATGAGAATGCCGAGATCGGCTCCCACCGTCACGCCCCCGATCCGTCGACCCCGCTCCGTTCGGATGCCTGTGGTCATGGCAGTCCTCCTCGATGACGCCGCTACTTACAGGGGTGTACGAGGAGTAACGGACGGTGGATTCGCCCGGCGTTGCCAAGGTTTCCGCGCCGATACGGCAAGGCCTGCCCGCCCTCCACGGCAGCGCGCGCCGTCAGGAGCCGCGATAGGCCCGGGCGATCATCGTCACCCACCGGTGCACGGCGTCCTCCCGCGCCGTGAACGGGCCGGGCCGGAAGTGCGGAGACGCCAGACCGCGCTGCACGGACTCGCAGGCCGTCCAGTCCTGCCGGTTCGTGCGGTCCCAGAACTCGACCGCGTGGGAGGCGTCGCCGCCGGGCGCGTACCACGAGCATTCGACGCGGGTCCGGCCCGGCGCGAGCGGCCACAGCAGGTGCGTCATCACGTAGTCCGGATGCGCCGACACGAGGAGATTGGGCAGCAGCCCGAGGTAGAGCACCCGGCGCCGGTCCACACCGTCGATGAACGCGCCGTTGGACCGGCCGTCCAGCGACATCGTCTCCGCGTGCTCCCGCAGGTCCATGGCGCCGCCCACCCACGCGCCGGGCAGGTCGTAGTTGTCGCCGCTGGCCGGCGGGGAGACCGCGCACAGCTCCGGATGGATCATCGGGCAGTGGTAGCACTCGTGGTAGTTCTCGACGATCACCTTCCAGTTGGCGGCCACCGTGTAGTCGTGCCGGGCGGCCCGAACGAGGCGCTCCGGCGCGTACGCCGCCACCAGCCCGGCCATCGCCCCGACGTGGTCGGCGAACGGCCCGGCGTCGCCCGTCGCGTTGACGAAGACCCAGTCGTGCCAGGTGACGGCGGGCAGCCGGACGAGGTCGAGGCCGTCGGCATCGGCGAGCCCGGGTGCGCCGCGCAGCGTGCCGTCCAGCCGGTAGGCCCAGGCGTGGTACGGGCAGACGACGGCGTCCCGGCCGGCCGTCGCGCCGTCGGGGAGCAGCTCGTGGCCGCGGTGCCGGCAGGTGTTGGCGAGCGCGACGACCTCTCCCCCGGTCTGGGTGAGCAGTACGGAGACGTCCCCGGCCGGGACGCACCGCTGGGTCGCGCCGCAGGGAAACAGGTCGCCGCGCCGGCCCAGGCAGGTCCAGGTGCCGGCGAACAGGAGCCGCAGCTCCCACGCCAGCACCTCGCGCGAGGTGTACGCCGCGGCCGGCAGCATCGTGGCCTCGCCGAGCGGCGCCAGCGAGCGGGCCAGCTCCTCCTCGGTCAGTACGGCGGGGACGATCGCGGCGGGTGCCATGGGACGCGCCGCTCAGCCGCCGCGCCGGTCCCCCGCCGGGGGCGGGGCGCCGGCGCCGGGGCGGGGGGACACGAAGGACGGGACCCCATCGCGGAAGCGGGCGCGCCGACGGTCGGCGAGGACCTGACGGACGACGTTGCGGCCGGGGACACCGGTCACCCCGCCGCCGCCGTGCGTCGCGGACCCGGCCTGGTACAGCCCGCGGACGGGCGTACGGAGGTCCGCGAAGCCGGCGGCCGGCCGGGCGTGGAACATCTGGCCCGGCGTCAGCTCGCCGTGGAAGATGTTGCCGCCGATCAGGCCGTACTCGTGCTCCATGTCGTACGGGCCGATGACCTGGCGGTGCCGGATCGAGTCGGTGAAGCCGGGCGCGACGATCTCCAGCCGGGCGACCAGCCGGTCGGCGTACGCGTCCAGCTCGGCGCGGCGCGGCTCGGCCGACCACTGGTGCGGCACCCACTGGCTGAACATCGACACGATATGCCGGCCCACGGGGGCCAGCGAGTCGTCGAACACGCTCGGGATGCAGATGTCGGCGAACGGCAGCGTCGCCGCCCGCCCGGCCACGGCGTCCTGGAAGGCGCCCTCGATGTCGTCGAGTGAGTCGGCCAGCACGATCGTCCCGCCGTGCACCTGCGGGTCGAAGCCGGGCTTGGCGGCGAACTCGGGCAACCGGTCGACGGCGAGGTTGATCTTGACGGTGCCGCTCCGGGTCTTCCAGCGCTCGATGTCGGCCACGAAGTCGGCGGGCAGGTCGCGCCGGTCGAGCAGGCGCAAGAACGAGATCTGCGGGTGGGCTGTCGTGACGACCGTGCTGGCCCGCAGCTCCTCGCCGGACTCGAGGGTGACCCCGGTCGCCCGCCCGTTCCGTACGTCGATGCACGCCACCGGGCTGGCCGTACGGATCTCGGCGCCGAATGCCCGGGCGGCGGCGGCCAGCGCCCCGGTCACGCCGCCCATGCCGCCGCGCGGGAAGCCCCACGCCCCGATCTGGCCGTCGCCGAGGTCGCCGACGTGGTGGTGCAGCATGACGTACGCCGTCCCGGCGGAGCGCGGGCCGGCCCAGGTGCCGATCACGCCGGACACGGACAGCACGCCGCGCAGCGCGTCGGACTCGAAGCGGTCCTCGACGAGGTCGGCAATGCTCGCGGTCAGCACTCGCGTGATGTCGACGGCCGACCGTACGTTCACGCCCTTCAAGGTGCGCAGCAGGCCCGCCTGGCGGAGCAGGTCGGCGGGCCGCCGGGAGCCGAGCTTGGGCGGGATCCGGCCGAGCAGCGGGCCGAGGATCCGGCCGAGGCCCGCCATCCAGGAGTCCCATTCGTCGTAGGCGTCCGCGTCCTTGTCGGAGAACTTGGCCATCTGCGCGCGCCGATCCCGGCGGTCGTGCGGCAGCTGCAGGTACCGGCCGTCGGCGCGGGGCGCGAAGTACGGCCCCTGCGGATACACGTGATACCCGTGCCGGACCAGGTCCAGGTCGCGTACGAGCGCGGGCGGCAGCAGGCTCACGACGTACGACAGCGACGTGACCGTGTAGTCCGGGCCGAACGGATGCTCGCTCACCGCGGCCCCGCCCACGACCTCACGCGCCTCGCACACGCACACCCGCAACCCGGCCTTGGCCAGGTACGCGGCGGCCACCAGGCCGTTGTGGCCGCCCCCGACCACGACAACGTCATACACCAGCGGACTCCTTACTGATTCATGAGTCAGTAAGAATCGTCCCCCGGAGCACGCGGCGAGCACAAGAGGGATCATCGATCAGAGCTTCGGCGGGAACATGCGGCCGCCGATCGGCAGCACGCGCACCGCCGCCGCGGCGATGGCCTCGATCTGCCGGCCGGTGTAGCGCACGTCTCGGCGCCGGGCGATCCAGCGGAGCAACCGGTGCGGCCGGAGTACCACCAGGCCCTCGGCGACGAGCGCGCCCCTGGGCAGCCGGCCGCCGTGCGCCGCGACCAGCGGGACGGGTTCGATCTCGGCGCCGAGCTCCCGGGTCAGCAGCTCACCCACGGCCCGGGCCCGTTCCCGCAGGGCGACGGCCATTCGCGCCCCGGTCGACTTGCCGATGAACAGCCGGCCCGCGTACATCGTGACCTCGGTGTCGGGGGCCCACGCCTCGTTGTGAATCAGCCACACGCCCGTCGGCCCGACCACCAGCTGGTCCACCGTGCCCTTGCCCGGCACCGTGCGGTAGTGCAGGACGCGATAGCCGCGCGGTTCCATCGTCCAGCGCAGGATCTTCGCCATGCGCCGATCGCCGCGCCGGCCCTTCCGCCAGACGGCCGTGGACGAGTGCCGCCACCAGTGGTAGCCCGCGTCCGCGCCGCCCGCCACGATCGCGAAGACCAGCCCGAGACCGCCGGGCAGGAACCGGGCGCCGATGGCCAGCGCGGCGACGGTGATCAGGCCGCGGATCCGCAGCCTCCGGGTGCGCTCTTGGTACCACAGCTGCTCGTAGACAGCCTGGGGGGAATGCCCAACGAACGCAGGATTATCGCCGAGGTAGTAGGACTCCCCCACGATGACGAACTCCTTTGCGCGGCCGGATGCGCACACTTAGTGACTTCCCGACCGAACGAGGGAGAAACTGGCAAGGAACTAACCGCGCGGCGCGATGACCGTTGCGGATGCCGTGGTCGACCTTACGGTTTCGCCGGTCAGCCGGAGTCGGCCGTCGGCTCCAGCCGTTGCGCCCGGTCGTCGCCGTGGCGGGCGCGCAGCTCGGCCAGCCGCTCCGCGGTCACGTCGTACCGCAGGGTCAGTACGATCGCGATCGAGACCAGCAGCGCGGGGACGGCCGCCCCGCCGATCAGGACGGCTGTGATCGCGCTGTCCGGCTGGGCGACGGGCTCGTCCGGCTGGGACGACACGAACCCCGAAGCGCTCAGGATCCAGCCCAGCAGCAGCGCGCCGAACGCGAAGATCACGGTCTCCGCCGCTGTCCACAGCCCGGTGAACACGCCCGACCGGCTGATCCCCGACTCGAGCTGATCGGCGATCAGCGTGTCGGCCAGCATGGAGAACTGCAGCAGTTGCAGCCCGGCGTAGCCGACCCCGATCACCACGACGCAGACGTGCGCGTACACCGAACCGAACGCCTGGGTGAAGGTGAGGCTGAATCCGCCGATCATGAACAGCACCGACGCCAGCACCATGGCCCCGCGCTTGTCGTAGCGGCGCGCGATCCGAACCCATAGGGGCATGGTGAGCATCATCGGCCCGACGAGGGCCAGGAACAGCGTCCCGACCGCGTCGACGTCCTTGAGGATGTACGTGGCGAAATAGGGCGCGCCGGCCAGCATGGACCCGGCGGCCAGCATCTGGGCGCAGCTGAGGCCGAGCAGCTTGAGGAAGCTCCGGTTGCTCCTGGCGGCCATGAGCTGCCGCCACAGTGACGCCGAGCCCGCCTGGACCCGCGCGATGTACGGCGCCTTGGCGGTCCCGACGAACGTGGCGACCATCGCGACGAAGAGCACGGCTCCGGTGACGATGCCCATGAGCCGGTAGCCGCCGACCGTGCCGGTGTCACCCTGCGAGTTCGCGATCTGCGTGGCCACGCCGCCCGACAGCAGGATGGCCAGGCCGAGAAAGGCGATTCGCCAGGTCAGCAGCCCCGACTGCTCGTGGTAGTCGTCGGTCATCTCCGCCGGCATGGCCTTGTACGGCACCTCGAACAGCGCGAACGCCGTCGCGGCGGCGAAGAAGCACAGGCAGACGTACAGCGCGGCGCCCCCGCCCCGCAGCGGCGGCCCGGCGAACGTGAGGATGAAGGTCGGCGGCAGCGCCACCGCCCCGGCCAGCAACCACGGGCGCCGCGGGCCGAACCTGGAGACCGTACGGTCGGACCAGCGCCCCACGTAGGTGTTGATCACCAGATCCCAGGCCTTGGGGAGGAAGATCACGATACCGGCGACCCCTGCGGGCACGGCCAGCACGTTCGTCAGGTAATACAGGAGCAGCAAGCCCGGAACGGTGGAGAATGTGCCCGAGCAGAACGAGCCGAGACCGTAACCGATCCGGACCGAGCGGGACAGCGGTGTCGACGCCATGCGTCATTAGAACCTGATTCGATGTCGCGGGGGAAGACCCCTGCGATCTCGGTTAAAGCACGCGGTAGCGGCGGCGACGCGCGGCCGACCGCTCGGCGGAATCCTGCACTAGGAGGGCCGCGAGCTCGTCCTCGAGTGCCGCGCCGACCCGGCGCAGGAACGCGTCGGGCTCGTCGGCGGCGTCCGGTCGCTCCTCGACGATCCGGTCGACGATCCCGGCGGCCAGTAGATCGGCGGCCCGGACGCCCTGCGCCTGCGCGATCTCGGCGGCCCGGTCGGTCGTCCGGTACAGGATCGCGGACGCGCCCTCCGGCGGGAGCGGGGACAGCCAGGCATGCCGGGCCGCGATGACGCGATCGGCCGGAAGCAACGCGAGCGCGGCCCCGCCGGTCCCCTCGCCCAGCAGCAGGCAGATCGTCGGTGCACCGAGCCTGACGAGCTCGGCCAGGCAGCGGGCGATCTCGCCCGCGAGCCCGCCCTCCTCGGCCGCCTGCGAGAGCGCCGCCCCCTCGGTATCCACGACCGAGACGAGCGGCAGGCCCAGCTCGGCGGCGAGCCGCATGCCGCGCTGCGCCTCGCGCAGCCCGGCCGGGCCCAGCGGCTGGTGACCACGCTGCCGGTCCCGGTCCTGGCCGAGTACGACACAGGGCGCCGCGCCGAACCGGGCGAGGGCCAGCAGCAGACCGGGATCCCGCTCCCCGGCGGCCGTGCCGCTCAGCGGCGTCACGTCGGTCGCGGCCGTCCGCAACAGCTCCCGCACCCCGGGCCGGTCGGGCCGCCGCGACCGCCGGATGGACTCCGCCGCCGGCACCTCCGCCCCGCCCGCCGCCTTGTGCGACTCCACTGTGTCCGGCGCGCCCTCGCGACGCACCGCCTCGTGCGGCTCCGCCGAGCCCGCTCGGCTCGTCGCGGGTACCGACACGGAGGCCGGTGACGCCGCGGCGCACAGCACGGCGAGTGCCCGGGCGGCCATCTCCCCCACCTCGCCGGCCGGGACAACCGCGTCGATCAGGCCCTTGGCGTGCAGGTTCTCCGCGACCTGGACGCCTGGAGGGAAGGGCTCGCCGTACAGCGCCTCGTACACACGCGGCCCGAGGAATCCGATCAGCGCGCCGGGCTCGGCCATGGTCACGTGCCCCAGCGAGCCCCACGACGACAGCACGCCACCGGTCGTGGGGTGTCTGAGGTACACCAGGTACGGCAGGCCCCCCGCCTTGTGGTCGGCGATGGCCGCGGCCACCTTCACCATCTGCAGGAACGCGACGGTGCCCTCCTGCATACGAGTGCCGCCGGAGGCCGGGAAGGCGATGAGCGGCAGGCGTTCGGCGGTCGCCCGCTCGACCGCCCGCACGAGCCGTTCGCCCTCGGCGACCCCGATGGTCCCGGCCAGAAACCCGAACTCGCAGGCGATGATCGCGACCCGGCGGCCGCGCAGCCGGCCCTCGCCGGTGACGACGGCCATGTCCAGCCCGGTCCGCTCGCGAGCCCGGGCCAGCGCGGCCTGGTACGCGGGGTCGCCCGGCGAGACGACACCGCCCTCGTGCCAGCCGCGCCAGGAGCCCTGGTCCATGGTGGCCGCGATGAGCTCGATGGCACCCGGTCTGGCCGTCGCTTCCGTCATCCGCCCTGCTCCGTACGGCATTGGTTTGGCCAGCACTATGCCACCGGCACCGCCGCGAACCGGTCGGCAGGGTGCCGTCATCCGCCACACAGAACAGCGCCATCCCCAGCGCGATCCGGTGCCCGCCTCCGCCGCCGGTCCGGACGTACCCGGGATTCAGCAGGAGCACCACAGAGGCCGCGGCGACCAGCCATGGCGCAACCGCCTCGAACGCGCTGGCCGGGGTGAGCAGCAGCAACGCGGCCCCGGCCGCCCCACCCACTACGGTGATGCCGCCGATCCGCCGGACCAGTGCGCCCTGCCCGGCCAGCTCGGGCCGCGACCTGATGTCGCCTTCAGGCCGAGCTCCCGAAGGACGCCACGCCAGGATTGGCTTCTCGCCAGCGCCACAACGAGCTGTTCATCTGTCCAGGTGCGACGATCCTTGGCGGTACCTGCCTTGAGCATGAGACCAAAGCTAGCGTGCAGCACTGACAAAACGACTCGACGTGAAATTCACGCCGAGCCAATTGTCCGAAAGAGTCGGGGCGACCGGATTTGAACCGATGCTCTCCACACCCCCAGTGTGGCGCGTTAACCAAGCTACGCTACGCCCCGGTAACCCGCTGCAGGAGCGAGCAGGTCCAACTGTAGCGCAGGGGGCGGGGGGGCGCGTAACGCATACGGCGGCGGAGTCGCGTAGGAATGAGGCATGGAGGTACTGAGCAGCAGGGTGCTGGTGCGGCCGTCGGATCCGGACCGGAGCCGGGCGTTCTATCGGGACACGCTCGGGCTGGCGATCCACCGGGAGTTCGGCCCGCCCGACAACCCGGGCATGGTGTTCTTCGCCGGGCAGGGCTTCATCGAGGTGTCGGGGCGGTCCGACCGGCCGGCGCCCGGGCTGACGGCGATCTGGCTGCAGGTGCGCGATGTGCGGAAAGAGCACGCGCGGCTGCAGACACGCGGCGTCCGGATCGTACGGGAGCCGCGGACGGAGCCGTGGGGGCTGATCGAGATGTGGATCGACGACCCGGACGGCGTGCGGATCGTGCTGGTGGAGATCCCGGACGACCATCCGCTGCGGCGCGACCAGCGGTGAGCGACGACCGGACCTGGGCGCGGCGCGGACGGGCCCAGCTGCTGCACCGGCCCGATGTCGGCGGCGTCGCCGCGGCCGTACGGCGGCTGCTCGCCGTACAGGCGCAGGACGTCGCCGCGTTTCCGCTGGCGGTGCGCGCCCGCGTCGAGGGGATCACGGCGGCCGACGTGACCCAAGCGCGGGCCGACCGGGAGATCGTACGGACGTGGGGGCCGCGCGGCACGCTGCACCTCATCGCGGCCGACGACCTGCCGTGGCTGTTTCCGCTGGTGCGGACGGGCCCGGCAGGGTCGATGCGGCGGCTTCGGCAGCTGGGCGTGACGACGGGCCACGACGAGGCCGTACGAACGGTCGAACGGGTGATGACGAACCAGGGGCCGCTCACCAAGGCCGAGTTGGGTGCGGCGCTCGGCAAGGCGGGGCTGCCCGCCGAGGGGCAGGCGATCGTGCACCTGGCGAGCCTGGCCGCGCGGGAGGGGCTGGTCGTGCTCGGCCCCGATCGCGGCGGCAAGGCCACGTACGTGCATGCCGCCGACTGGCTGGGCGCGCCGGTCCCGACCGCGACCGATCGGGAGCGGGCGCTCGCCGAGCTGGTTCGCCGCTACCGCCGCGCCCACGATCCCGCCGAGCCGGCCGACCTGGCCGCGTGGTCCGGGCTGGCGCTGGGCGAGGTGATCGGTGCCTGGACGGCGGGCGGGCCAGAGCCCGATGACCGGCCCGGGGATGTCGTCCGGCTGTTGCCCGGCTACGACGAGTTTCTGCTGGGCTGGCGGGCGCGTCCGGTTCCCGAGCCGCACGTCAAGTCGATCCATCCGGGCGGGGGCGTGCTCCGTGCCGCGCTGTACGTCAATGGCCGCCTCGCCGGCACCTGGCGTACCCGCCGTACGGGCCGGGAGCTGGGCATCGTCGTCGAGCCGTTCGACCCGCTGCCGTCCAACGTACGGACGGCCCTCAGCGCCGAGGCGGCCGACCTGGGGCGGTTCCTTGGCACCCGGGCCAATGTTACCGCCGAGTAGCCACACGGAAAGAGACGCCGACGTGATCCATGGCCACTGCGACCCGCGCTTCGCCCCCGTACGGGACGCGTTCGCGGCGAACTTCGCCCGGCACGGCGAGGTCGGGGCCGCCGTCTGCGTGGTGCTCGGCGGCCGTGCGGTCGTCGACCTCTGGGGCGGTACGGCCGGTCCCGGCCGTACCTGGGAGGCGGACACGCTGGTCAACGTCTTCTCGGTCGGCAAGGCCCTGACCGCCCTCTGCGTCGCGCGGCTGGTGGACCTGGGCGTGCTCGACGTGGACGATCCGGTCACCCGCCACTGGCCGGAGTTCGGCGCCGCCGGCAAGGAGACGATCACCGTACGGCACCTGCTCACCCACCAGGCCGGGCTGCCCGCCGTACGGCAGCCGCTGCCGCCGGGCGCCATGCTCGACTGGGCGCTGATGACGAAGGCGCTGGCCGAGCATGAGCCGTGGTGGCCGCCCGGCACCGCCCACGGCTATCACGTCAACACCTTCGGTTTCCTGGTCGGCGAGGTGGTGCGGCGCGCGACCGGGCGCACGGTGGGCGCGCTGCTGCGCGAGGAGATCGCCGGGCCGCTCGGCGCCGAACTGCACATCGGCCTGCCCGCCGCCGAGCACCACCGAGTCGCCGAGATCGACTGGCCGGCCCCATCGGCCGCCGCCCCGGAGGGGCTGTCCGGAGACCGGCTGATGACCCACTGCGCGTACTTCAACCCGGTGGACGGCTCGGGCGCCGGAGTGATCAACACGCCCGCGTGGCGATCAGCGGAGATCCCCTCCACCAACGGGCACGGGACGGCGCGCGGCGTGGCCCGCGTCTACGCCGCCCTGGCCGCCGGCGGCGCCATCGACGGCGTCCGCGTCGTCAGCGCCGGCACGCTGGCCGCCGCCACGGTGGAGCAGGTGTACGGCATGGACCGCGTGCTGGACCGGCCGTCGCGGTTCGGACTCGGCTTCCAGCTGACCCAGCCGGAACGGCCGCTCGGCCCGAGTCCGCGCGCCTTCGGGCACTTCGGCGCCGGCGGCGCGCTCGGCTTCTGCGACCCGGACGCCGGGCTCGCCTTCGGGTACGTGATGAACGACCTGGGTCCGCGCTGGCGGAACCCTAGGAACCGGGCACTGATCGACGCCGTCTACGCCGCCATCTAAGGCCGACGCCAACGGCGGGCGCCCGCTCGCCGTTGAACGGGCACCCGCCGTTGATGACCTGGTCAGGTCAGGCGGTTGACCAGGGCGTTGTACTCGTCCCACAGCTCCTTGGGCAGGTGGTCGCCGAACTTCTCGAAGAACGGCGGCACCAGTTCGGCCTCCTGCTTCCACACGTCGGGGTCGACGGTCAGCAGGGTGTCGAGCTCGGCGTCGCTGATGCTCAGGCCCTCGGTGTCGAGTGCGGCCTTGGTCGGCACGTGGCCGATCGGGGTCTTGGCCGCGTCGGCCTGGCCGTTGAGCCGCTCGACGATCCACTTGAGGACCCGGCTGTTCTCGCCGAAGCCCGGCCAGATGAACCGGCCGTCGGCGTCCTTGCGGAACCAGTTGACGTAGTAGATGCGCGGCAGCTTCTCCGGGTCGGTGGCCCGGCCGACGTCGAGCCAGTGCCCGAAGTAGTCGCCCATGTTGTAGCCGCAGAACGGCAGCATCGCGAACGGGTCGCGGCGCAGCTCGCCCACCGCGCCCTCGGCCGCGGCGGTCTTCTCGGAGGCGACGTTGGCGCCCAGGTATACGCCCTGCTGCCAGTCGAACGACTCGGTCACCAGCGGCACCGCCGTGGCCCGGCGGCCGCCGAACAGGATCGCCGAGATCGGCACGCCCGCCGGGTCCTCCCATTCATCGGCGATGATCGGGCACTGCCCGGCCGGAGTGGTGAAGCGGGAGTTCGGGTGGGCGGCCGGAGTCTCGGACTCCGGCGTCCAGTCGTTGCCGTGCCAGTCCTTGAGGTGGGCGGGCGGGGTCTTGGTGAGCCCCTCCCACCACACGTCGCCGTCGTCGGTGAGCGCGACGTTGGTGAAGATGCTGTTGCCCCACAGCGTCTCGATTGCGTTGGCGTTGGTCTTCTCGCCGGTGCCGGGCGCGACGCCGAAGAAGCCGGCCTCGGGGTTGATGGCGTACAGCCGGCCGTCGTCGCCGTACCGCATCCAGGCGATGTCGTCGCCGATCGTCTCGACCTTCCAGCCCGGGATCGTCGGGGCCAGCATGGCGAGGTTGGTCTTGCCGCACGCGCTCGGGAAGGCGGCCGCGACGTACCGGGTCTCGCCGGCCGGCGGCGTCAGCTTCAGGATGAGCATGTGCTCGGCCAGCCAGCCCTCGTCGCGTGCCATCGTCGAGGCGATCCGCAGCGCGTAGCACTTCTTGCCCAGCAGCGCGTTGCCGCCGTACCCCGAGCCGTACGACCAGATCTCGCGGTCCTCAGGGAAGTGCGAGATGTACTTGGTCGAGTTGCACGGCCACGGCACGTCGGCCTGCCCGGGCTCCAGCGGGGCGCCGACCGAGTGCACGCACTTGACGAAGCCGCCGCGCTGTGACATTTCAGCCCCCTGACGGGGGGCCACCCCCGACCTCTCGATGAGGCGCAGCGCCGGGTCGCCCATGCGCGTCATGATCTTCATCGAGACGGCGACGTACGGCGAGTCGGTGATCTCGACGCCGAGCTGGGAGATGTTGCCGCCCAGCGGGCCCATGCAGAACGGCACGACGTACATCGTGCGGCCTCGCATGGCACCGTCGAAGATCTCGGCAAAGGTGGCCCGCATCTCGGCTGGAGCGATCCAGTTGTTGGTCGGGCCGGCGTCCGCTTCCTTTTCCGAGCAGATGAACGTACGGTCCTCGACCCGCGCCACATCCGACGGATCAGAAGTGGCGTAGAAGCTGTTCGGGCGTTTGTCCGGGTTAAGGCGTGTGAGGGTGCCTTGTTCGACGAGGAGATCGGTGAGACGTTTCCACTCGGCGTCCGACCCGTCGCACCACTCGACGCGGTCGGGCCGGGTGAGCTCGGCGATCCCACGCACCCAGGCGATAAGCCCTTCGTGACTCGTAGGGGCCCGTTCGAGGCCGGGGATCTGGTTCGGCACGGCGTCTCCTCAATTGCGTTGTGCATGGATAACTTGCATCTTCGACAAAAGATGCGGCTATTGCCATTTGGTCCAGACCAATCGCCTGCCCTTCAGGCGTCGTTTTGACCATTTTGTGGCGTAAATCACGTACTGCTCTGCGGCAGGTGACCGGGCAAGCGTTTGCCGACTACGATATGTGACAGTTCGTGACTGTAGATGTTACTCATGAGTAACGTGTGCTGCCCGGTCAGAAACGGTCGACGGACAGGACCCGTACCGCCGCGGCGCCCTGCTCGTCCGATGCGGCTAGGTCGACCTCGGCGCTGATCCCCCAGTCGTGGTCGCCCGCGGGGTCGTCGAAGACCTGCCGGACCCGCCAAAGCTTCGGCTCGACCGTGATCATCAGCAGCTTGGGGCCGCGCGCGTCGGGGCCGGTCAGCAGCTCGTCGTGCTCCTCGTAGTAGTCGTCCATCGCCGCCGCCCAGCCCTCGGCGCCCAGCTCGGGGTCGAGCTCGCCGAGCTGGTCGTACCGTTCGAGCGCGGCCAGCTCCACCCGGCGGAACATCGCGTTGCGCACCAGCACGCGGAACGCGCGGGCGTTGGTGGTCACCGCCGCCGGCCGTTCCTCGATGTCGTCGATGCTCTCGTCCTCGGGGTTGGTGAGCTGCGACCACTCGTCGAGCAGGCTGGAGTCGACCTGCCGGACCAGCTCGCCGAGCCATTCGATCAGGTCGAGCAGGTCATCGGTCTTGATCGACTCCGGCACCGTCTGCTGCAGGGCCTTGTACGCGCCGGACAGGTAACGCAGCACGATGCCCTCGGCGCGGGCCAGCTCGTACGCGGAGATGTACTCGGTAAAGGTCATCGCCTGCTCGTACAGGTCGCGGGCCACCGACTTGGGCCGCAGCGGGTGGTCGCCGACCCACGGGTGGCCGCGGCGGTACGCCTCGTACGCCGTGTCCAGCAGCTCCTCCAGCGGCTTCGGGTACGTGACGTCCTGGATCAGCTCCATCCGCTCCTCGTACTCGATGCCCTCGGCCTTCATCTCGGCGATGGCCTCGCCGCGCGCCCGGTTCTCCTGGGCGGCGAGCACCTGGCGCGGGTCGTCCAGCGACGCCTCGATCACCGACAGCACGTCCAGCGCGTACGACGGGGAGTCCGGGTCGAGCAGGTCGAACGTGGCGAGTGCGAACGTCGACAGCGGCTGGTTGAGCGCGAAGTCGTCCTGGAGGTCGACGGTGAGCCGGGCGTACCGGCCCTCCTCGTCAGGCACGGTCAGCTGCTCCACCACTCCCCCGGCCAGCAGCGACCGGTAGATCGCGATCGCGTCGTGGATGTGGCGGCGCCGCGCCGGCCGTTCCTCGTGGTTGTCGGTGAGCAGCTTCTTCATCGCCTGGTAGGCGTTGCCGGGCCGCCCGATGACCGACAGCAGCATCGCGTGGCTGACCTGGAAGCGCGACTGCAGCGGCTCCGGCTCGGCCGCGATGAGCTTCTCGAACGTCGCCTGGTCCCATGACACGAAACCCTCGGGCGGCTTCTTCCGTACGACCTTGCGCCGCTTCTTGGGGTCGTCGCCGGCCTTGGCGAGGGCCTTCTCGTTCTCGACTACGTGCTCGGGGGCCTGCGCCACGACGTATCCGAGCGTGTCGAACCCGGCCCGCCCGGCCCGCCCGGCGATCTGGTGGAACTCCCTGGCCCGCAGCCGGCGTACACGGTGCCCGTCGTACTTCGACAGCGCTGTGAACAGGACCGTACGGATCGGCACGTTGACCCCGACGCCGAGGGTGTCGGTGCCGCAGATGACCTTGAGGTAGCCGGCCTGCGCGAGCCGTTCGACGAGCCGCCGGTACTTGGGCAGCATCCCGGCATGGTGGACGCCGATTCCGTGCCGGACCAGCCGCGACAGGGCCCGCCCGAACCTGGTCGTGAACCGGAAGTTCCCGATCAGCTCGGCGATCCGCTCCTTCTCGGCCTTGCTGCAGACGTTGACGCTCATCAGCGCCTGTGCCCGCTCCATCGCGGCGGCCTGCGTGAAGTGCACGACGTAGACCGGCGCCTTCTGGTCGCGGAGCAGTTCGGCGATCGTCTCGTGCATGGGGGTGGTGCGGTACTCGTACGTCAGCGGCACCGGCCGCGTCGCGGAGCGGACCACGGCGGTGGGCCGGCCGGTACGTCTCGTCAGGTCCTGCTCGAACCTCGTCACGTCGCCGAGCGTCGCGGACATCAGCAGGAACTGGGCCTGCGGCAGCTCCAGCAGCGGCACCTGCCACGCCCAACCCCGCTCGGGCTCGGCGTAGAAGTGGAACTCGTCCATCACGACGACGCCGATGTCGGCGTCGGCCCCGTCGCGCAGCGCGATGTTGGCCAGCACCTCGGCGGTGCAGCAGATGATCGGGGCGTCGGCGTTGACGGCGGCGTCGCCGGTCATCATCCCGACGTTCTCGCGGCCGAACACGTCGCACATGTCGAAGAACTTCTCCGACACCAACGCCTTGATCGGGGCCGTATAGAAGGCGACCTCGTTCCGGCCCAGCGCTGTGAACAGCGCCCCCGCCCCCACCAGGCTCTTGCCGGAGCCGGTCGGCGTGGCCAGGATCACGTTGGCGCCGGACACCACCTCGATCAGCGCCTCCTCCTGCGCCGGATACAGCGTGATGCCCCGTTCACTCACCCAGCCCTGGAACGCGTCGAACAGGGCATCGGGGTCGGCGTCGCCACGAGCCGGCAACTCAGCAGTGAGGGTCACCGCGCTCCCCGCTCAGCGTTCGGCGCGCTCCGGGCGCACGCTTCCCTCATCGGGCTTGGTCGCTCGCTTCCGCTCGCCTCACGCTCGCTCATGGGTCCATCCTGCCCGCTTCGCAGGCCAGGCCGGAAACCCGCATGGACGGCGTTTTGCCGGGTACGGCGGCCATGTAAGTATCCATTCATCTCTCACCCGGTCAGGAGGGACAGATCATGGCTGGGATGCTGAGAGTTCCGCGGAGTCGCGGCGCCCTTAGTGGTGTTTTGCTGGTATTGCTGGGCTTGTGGGGCGGGTTGATCCCGTTCGTCGGGCCCTACGCCGACTTCGCCTTTACCCCCAACGACACGTGGGTCTTCAACGCCGATCGATTCTGGCTCAACGTCGTGCCCGCCATCGCCACGGGTCTGGGCGGCCTGATCGTGCTGTTCAGCGCCAACCGGGCCGTCGCGATCTTCGGTGCGTGGCTGGCCACGCTCGGCGGCGCCTGGTTCATCGTGGGGGGACCGGTCAGCTTGCTGTGGAAGGCGGCCGGCACGACCGCCACGGGCACGCCGATCGGCGACGAGGTCAGGCAGGTGGCCGAGCAGCTCGCCTTCTTCACGGGGCTGGGCGCGCTCGTCGTGTTCTTCGGCGCCCTCGCGCTCGGCCGGTTCTCGGTGGTCGGCGTACGGGAAGCCCGGTACGCGGAGGCCGCGGGGCCGGAGCCCGTAGGCGCCACCGAGACATCGACCACGCAGCCCATCGCACGGCCCACCCCGCCCCCGCCCACTCCGGCGGCGCCTGCTCCGGCGGCGTCCGGGGCCCGGGGCCGGTACTCCCGTGCGCCCGAGCCCACCGACGAGCGGGTCGCCGGTGCACCGCTGAACCGCCCCGAAGAAGAGCCGCGCTGACGCGGAGCGTTGCTAGTCCGCTGACGCCAGCGCCCCGCTGGCGTCGCGGCCGGCTGACCCAGAGCACCGCGATGAGCGGGGCTCTGGGTCAGTCAGCCTCGCTTGCCGCGCTTTTCGCGGATCTTCATCGACAGCTCGATCGGGCTGCCCACGAAGCCGAACTCCTCGCGGATGCGGCGTTCGATGAACCGCCGGTAGCTCTCCTCGAGGAAGCCGGACGTGAACAGCACGAACTTGGGCGGCCGCACCCCCGCCTGGGTGGCGAACAGCACCTTGGGCTGCTTGCCGCGCCGTACGGGGTGCGGGTGGGCACCGACCAGGTCGGCGAAGAAGGCGTTCAGCCGTGAGGTCGGCACCCGGGTGCCCCAGCCGTCGAGGGCCGTCTCGATGGCGGGGACGAGGCGGTCGACGTGCCGCCCGGTCTGCGCGGAGACATTGACCCGCGGCGCCCACCGGGCGTTGTGCAGCTGCCGCTCGATCTCCCGCTCGAGGTAGCGGCGGCGCTCATCGTCGACGAGATCCCACTTGTTGTACGCGATCACCAGTGCGCGGCCGGCCTCGATCACCATTGACACGATGCGCAGGTCCTGCTCGGCGAGCGTGTCGCTCGCGTCGATCAGGACGACGGCGACCTCGGCCCGGTCGAGCGCGGACTGGGTGCGGAGCGTCGCGTAGAAGTCGGCGCCCTGGTTCTCGCGGAACCGACGCCGGATGCCGGCCGTGTCGATGAATCGCCACGTCTTGCCACCCAGCTCGATGAGCTCGTCGACCGGGTCGCGGGTGGTGCCGGCCACGTCGTCGACGACGGCCCTGGTCTCCCCCGCGAGCTTGTTGAGCAGGCTGGACTTGCCGACGTTGGGCCGCCCGATCAGGGCGATCCGGCGCGGCCCGCCAGGCTCGCCGTACGTCTCGGGCGGCGCCTCGGCGGGCAGCGCCGCGAGCACTGCGTCGAGCAGGTCGCCGCTGCCTCGCCCGTGCACGGCGCTGACCGGCAGCGGTTCGCCACAGCCCAGGGACCACAGCGCCATCGCGTCGGCCTCGGCCCGCGCGTCGTCGACCTTGTTGGCGGCGAGTACGACCGGCTTCTTCGCGCGGCGCAGGATGGCCGCGACCGCCTCGTCGAGGTCGGTGGCGCCCACCGTCGCGTCCACCACGAACAGCACCACGTCGGCCATGTCGACGGCCAGCCGCGCCTGCTCGGCGATGGCGGCGGCCAGACCCTCGGCACGCGGAATCCAGCCGCCGGTGTCGACGACGGTGAACCGGCGCCCGCTCCAGGACGCGTCGTAGGCGACCCGGTCCCTGGTCACTCCCGGAACGTCCTCGACGACCGCCTCGCGGCGGCCGAGAATGCGGTTGACCAGCGTGGACTTGCCGACATTGGGGCGCCCCACCACGGCCACCACCGGCGGCGGGGCCTGGTCGTGCTCCAGCTCCTCCCCGATCGAGTCCGCGTGGTCGACCTGCGGCTCGCTCACGCTGCACTCCTCGCCTGACGGCTCGTCGTCACGTTCACGAGCGCTCTTTCGCGAGCCGTACGATCTTTTCGATCACCGCGTCGAGGCCGAGCGCGGTGGAGTCGATCTCGACCGCGTCCGGGGCCTTCAGGAGCGGCGATGCCTTTCGGGTGGAGTCGAGCCGGTCGCGGCGGGCCTGCTCGGCCAGCGTGATGTCGATGCTGGCCGCCGGGTCGGCGACCAGGTCTTTGGCCCGGCGTTGCGCACGGACCTGCTCACTGGCGGTGAGGAAGACCTTGACCGGCGCGTCCGGGGCGACGACGGTGCCGATGTCGCGTCCCTCGACCACGATGTCGCCCGCCCCGATGACGTCGCGCTGCAGCTCGACGAGCCGCCGCCGTACGGCCGGGACCGAGGCGACCGCGCTGACCGCGTTGCTGACCTCGCGGGTACGGATCGGGCCGGACACGTCGGTGCCGTCCACGAAGATCGTGGGCGCTTCGGGGTCGGCGCCGACCTCGATCACCGGGTCGCCGGCCCGGGCCGCCACCGCCTCGGGGTCGTCGACCGGGACGCCCGCCTGCAGCATCCACCAGGTCATCGCGCGGTACATCGCGCCAGTGTCGAGGTAGCGCAGCCCCAGCGCCCGCGCGGCGCCCTTGGCCGCGCTGGACTTCCCCGACCCGGCCGGACCGTCGACCGCAATGAGCGTCACCTGTGGGCGTCCTTCCATACTCCGTGGCCGGGCCACGTTCGTCCCCGTCGGCTCTGTCAACGCATCAGGCTACCGGTCCCGCAGGGTCCGCCAGACCGGTGACCGCCGCGTTCAACCCGGGACGGACCATCCGCGGGAGCGCAGCTCCTCGGCGAGTCGCTGGGCCGCCGCGGGCTGGACGGACAGCTCGACGACACCGACCGGACGTCCCGGGGAGTGCTCGATCACGACGTCTTCGATGTTGACACCGGCCACGCCGGCCGCCTGGAAGAGCAAGGCCAGCTCGCCGGGACGGTCCGGGATGAGCACGGACACGATCGCGTACGACGACTGGCGGCCGCCGTGCTTGCCGGGGATCCGGCCGCGTCCGGCGTTGCCGCGGCGCAGCAGGTCGGCGACGAGCTCCGCGGCGGCCTCGGCGCCCGCCTCCCCGGCGTCCGCGCCGGCGCGCAGGGCGGAGGCGGCCAGCGCGATGTCGGACGCGACGGCCTCGAGGACGTCGGCGACCGGCTCCGCGTTGGCGCCCAGGATGCCGATCCACAGGTTCGCGTCGCCGGCCGCGATCCGGGTGACGTCGCGCACGCCCTGACCGGACAGCCCGAGCGCGACGCCGGAGCCGTCGCCGAGCCGGGCCGCCACCGCGGCGGCGACGACGTGCGGGGCGTGCGACACCAGCGCCACGGCCCGGTCGTGTTCGGCCGCGTCCACGGCCAGCGGCTCGGCCCCGCATGTACGGGCCAGCGCGGTGACCGCCGCGACCGCCTCGGCGCCGGACGCGGGCGTCGGACACATCGCCCACGGGCGGCCGAGGAACAGGTCGGCGCGGGCGGCGGCGGGGCCTGAGCGCTCCCGCCCGGCGAGTGGGTGCCCGCCGACGAAGGTCTCCAGGTCGCAGCCGAGCTCGGCCGCCTCGGCGAGCGGCTGCGCCTTCACGCTCGCCACGTCGGTGTACACCCGGGCCAGGCGGCGCTTCTGCGCGTCGAGCAGGGTGGCGGCGACCGCGGCCGGCGGTACGGCGAGGATCGCGATGTCGGCCGGCCCGGCGCCGGGGTCAGCGGAGCCGGTGCCCGGATCGGCCGGATGGTGTGCGGGGTCGAACGCAGAGCCGGCGCCCAGCTCGACCGCGAGCCGAACGGAGGCCGCGTCGCGATCGGCGAGCAGCACGTCGGCGCCGCGCTCGCGCAGCGCCAGCGCTATCGACGTCCCGATGAGGCCGGTGCCGATGACGACGGCTCGGTTGAGCTCGGGAGGGAGTCCTTCGGCCACATCGGCCAGCCTAGCGGGATCGGCCCGGTCCGCCCGCCGATGCAGTGCTTCCGCGGGAACGGCCGTGGGCGCTATTGGGCGATGTCGAGCCGGAGGACGGTGGCGCCGCGCAGGTAGACATGCTGGATGTCCGAGCGCGGCTTGGCGGTCTCGACGTGCGCCATGAGCCGGATCACCCTGGGCAGCGCGTGCGGGACGTCGATCTCGCTCGCGCACAGCAGCGGCACCTCGTGGAAGCCGAGCTTGCGCGCGGCCAGCGCCGGGAACTCGGCGGTCAGGTCGGGCGTCGCCGTGAACAGCACACTGATCACGTCGTCGGTCGTGAGCTCGTTGCGGGTCATGACCTCGGTGACCAGCTCGGTGGTCGCGTCGAGAATCTGGTCTCTGGTGTTCGCCTCGACCTGGGTCGCGCCCCGGATCGCTCGTACCGCCACGTGGTCTCCTTCCGAAGCTTCGGCCTAAAGTCCCACTGCCGCGTGCAGTTCTCCGATCTCCTTGGGCGTCAGCGCGCGGATCGTGCCCGGCCGCAGCGCGCCCAGCCGGATCGGGCCGAACTCGGTCCGGGCGAGCTGGCGCACCGGATACCCGGCCTCGGCGAGCAGCCGCCGCACGATGTGCTTGCGCCCCTCGTGCAAGGTCACCTCGACCAGCGCGCGCCTGCCGACCTGCTCGACGACGCGGAACCGGTCGGCCTTGGCGAAGCCGTCGGCGAGCCGTACCCCTTCCCGCAGCCGCCTGCCGACGTCGCGCGCCACCGGCCCCGGTACGTCGGCGAGATAGGTCTTCGCCACGCCGTACTTCGGGTGCATGAGCCGGTGCGACAGGTCCCCGTCGTTGGTGAGCAGGATCAGGCCCTCGGTGTCGGTGTCGAGCCGGCCGACGTGGAACAGCCGTTCCGGCACGTCGGTGACGTAGTCGGCCAGCGACTTGCGGCCCTTCGGGTCGGACATGGTGCTGACGACGCCGCGCGGCTTGTTGACCGCGTAATACCTCATGTCGGACCGGGTCTGGACGCGTTTGCCGTCGACGTGGATGATCGCCCGCTCCGGGTCCACGCGTTCGCCGAACCAGCCGACCGTCTTACCGTCGACCGTGACCCGGCCGGCGGCGATCAGCTCCTCGCAGTGGCGGCGGCTGCCGATCCCCGCCTCCGCGAGGACCTTCTGCAGCCGTACGCCCTCGTTGTCGTTCACTTCGCTCACGGGTGTGCTTCCTCGATGTCTTCCACGTCTTCGGGCAGGTACGGTGCGAGATCGGGCAGCTCGTCGAGGTCCCGCAGCCCGAGCCGCTCCAGAAAGTACCTGGTCGTGCGGTAGAGGTGGGCCTGAGTCTCCGGATCCTGTCCGGCCTCTTCGATCAGCCCGCGCAGCGTCAGGGTGCGGAAGACCCCGTCGCTGTTGACCCCGCGAATGGCCGAAACCCGAGCCCGGCTCACCGGCTGGCGGTAGGCCACCACGGCGAGCGTCTCCAGCGCGGCCTGGGTCAGTCTGGTCTGCTGGCCCTCCGTCACGAATCGCTCCACCACGGGGGCGCACGTGTCACGGGTGTAGTACCGCCATCCGCCGGCGATCTCTCTGAGTTCGAACCCCCGGCCCTGCTCGGTGTATTCCGCCGCGAGCTCGCGCAGGGTGGCCGCCACCTCCCCGCGCGGCCGTTCGAGAATCTGGGCCAGCGTCACCTCGGCCACCGGCTCGTCGATGACGAGCAGGATCGCCTCGATGCCCGCCCGCAGGCTCGGCAGCCCGGCCTCGGCCGCCTCGCCATGCACCTGGCCGGTCCCAGCGCCTTCCGCGGATACGGCCTCGGAGCTCTCCGGCCGTACGGACTCGGAGCTGTCCCGTACATCCTCGGAGCTGTCCGGGGGTACGGCTGCGGAGCCGCCGGGCGGCACGGGGCCGGGGCCGTCCGAGTGTGCGGGGCCGGCGCCGTTCAGCTGGGCGGGTTCGACGTCGGCGGGCCGGCCGGGCTCGTCACTGGGCGGTTGCTCAGTCATGCTCGCCGTCCCCTCCGTGGTCTGGTGCCGCCGGCGCCGCGGTCTTCTCGCCGTCCTTGGCCTCCTGGAGGCCTTCGTAGTCGTCGCCGACGTCGATGTCGCCCTCGTTCGTCCCGGTCCAGGTGATGTGCAGCTCACCGAGCGGCTCGATCTGCTCGAACGACACGGCTTGTTCGCGGTAGAGCTCCAGCAGGGCGAGGAAGCGGGCGACGATCTCGTACAGCCCGGCGCAGTCGCCGGTGAGGGCGCGGAACGTGGCGCGTCGCATTCGCCGGAGCCGGACCACGATGATGGCGGCCTGCTCGCGGACGCTGGCCTTCGGCTGGTAGATGTGCTCGATCGACACCGTCGGCGCCGCCTTGGGGGCCATCGCCTTCGCGGCCAGCCGCGCGAACTCCGTGGGCCCGAGGCCGAGCAGCACCTCGGGCAGCAGGTCGGCGAACCTCGGCTCCATCGGCACCGTGCGCGGGAACCGGCGCGCCTCCTCGGCCATCCGGCCGGCGAAGATCCGCGCGACCTCCTTGTACGCCCGGTACTGCAGCAGCCGGGCGAACAGCAGGTCGCGGGCCTCGAGCAGGGCGAGGTCCTCCTCGTCGTCGACCTCGCCGGCGGGCAGCAGCCGGGCGGCCTTGAGATCGAGCAGGGTGGCCGCGACCAGCAGAAAGTGACTGGTCTGGTCGAGGTCCCATTCGCTGCCGTGCGACCGCGTGTACGCGATGAACTCGTCGGTGACCTTGTGCAGCGACACTTCGGTGATGTCGAGCTTGTGCTTGGAGATGAGCGCCAGCAGCAGGTCGAAGGGCCCCTCGAAGTTGTCCAGGTGGACCTGGAAACCTCGCGGTTTCTCGGCGTTCTCCTCCGGCCCGGCCGCGGCTGGCTTGCTCACCTCATCCACGGTAGTTGAGCTCACCCAGCGCTCCCCCGTTTCCAGGCCGTGGCCGATCGGCAACCGGACAGCACATGGTGGCACGTACGAACCCATGGTGCGTACGGCCTGGCGCCGTACGGCCGCGGATCAGCCTACGCGGACGCCGCGACCCGCCAGCGCTCGAGGACTTCCTTGCCCAGCTCGCGGTAGGCGTTGGCGCCCATCGACGATGGGTCGAACGTCGTGATCGGCTCGCCGACGACCGTCGCGTCGGGGAATCGTACCGTGCGGTTGATGACCGTGTGGAAGACCTTCTCGCCGAACGCCTCGACGATGCGGCCCAGCACCTCGCGGGTGTGCAGGGTGCGTGAGTCGTACATGGTGCCGAGGAAGCCGTCGATCTCCAGGCCCGGGTTGATGCGCCCCTGCACCTTCTCGATGGTCTCCATGAGCAGCGCCACCCCGCGCATGGCGAAGTACTCGCACTCCAGCGGCACGATCACGCCCTGGCTGGCGGCGAGCGCGTTGATCGTCAGCAGGCCCAGCGAGGGCTGGCAGTCGATCATGATGTAGTCGTAGTGCGGGACCGCGGGCTTGAGGACCTGGCTGAGGATGTACTCCCGGCCCACCTCGTGCACCAGCTGGACCTCGGCGCCGGACAGGTCGATGTTGCTCGGCAGCAGGTCCATGCCGTCGGTGTTGGTCTCGAGCACGACCTCGTCGATGTCGACGTTGCGCTCCAGGAGCAGGTTGTGGATCGTCAGATCGAGCTGCCGCGGATCGCCCTTGCCGAGCCCCACCGACAGCGCGCCCTGCGGGTCGAAGTCGACCAGCAGCACCCGGCGGCCCTGCTCGGCGAGCGCGGCGCCCAGGTTGATCGTGGTGGTGGTCTTGCCGACGCCGCCCTTCTGGTTGCACACCGACACGATGCGCGCCGGGCCGTGCGAGGCCAGCGGCTCGGGGTCGGGGAACGACGGGATCGGCCGTTGCGTCGGCCCGACCGGCGACGCGTCTCGTGGGTCGGTCGCGATGCGGGCGTCGTCGAGCCTGGTGGACGCGCGCGCCTTAGGCTTCGATGTCCTCTGCTGCATGCTGGTGTCAGTCAACAGCTTTCGAACCTTCCCGGCCAGCGGTGTTCCTACCAGCCCCCTGGTGGAGGCCCCACCCCCGGACCTGATGCCGTCAAGACGGGGACTTTAGGGGCTGCCCACGCTCGCAGCAAGGAGAAACACCGTGTTTGGTCCATTCCGTCAACCCCGCGCACGGGGGTGGGCGGCCGCGTAGACCTCACGGAGTCTGTCGACGGTGACCAGAGTGTAGACCTGCGTCGTGGTCACCGAGGCGTGACCGAGCAATTCCTGTACGACACGGACGTCGGCCCCGCCGTCGAGCAGATGGGTGGCGAAGGAGTGCCGGAGGGTGTGCGGCGAGACGTCGGAGAGCCCGGCGCGCTCGGCGGCGGCCCGCAGCGTCGCCCACGCGCTCTGCCGGGACAGCCGTCCGCCGCGGGCGTTGAGGAACAGCGCGGGAGTGCCGGTCCGGTTCAGCTGCGGACGGGCCCGCACGAGGTAGGCGTCGAGGGCGTCGCGCGCGTATCGGCCGACGGGCACGATCCGGTCCTTGCCGCCCTTGCCGTGCAGCCGTACGACCCCGCCCGACGGGTCCTGCGGGTCGAGGTCGTCGACGTCGAGGCCGACGGCCTCGGAGATGCGCGCACCGGAGCCGTACAGCAGCTCGAGCAGGGCGCGGTCGCGCTGCCCGCGCGGCGTGTCGGCGGGGCCGGCGCAGGCCAGCAGCCGCTCCACCTCACCGATCGCGATGGCCTTGGGCAGCCGCCGCGGCGGCGTGGGCGGCTTGACGTCGCGCGCCGGGTCGGCGTCGGCCAGCCCCTCGCGGAGTACGAACCGATGTAGCCCGCGTACGGCCACGACCGCGCGCGCCGCCGACCCGGCCGACAGCGGCGGGTGCGCGGCGTCGCCCTCCCGCAGCCCGGCCAGGAAGGACCGGACGTCGTCCTCGGCGACCTGGTCGATGGCCGTCCGGCCGCGCTCCGCCAGCGCGGCCACGTAGCGTCGCAGGTCGCGGCGGTACGAGCTCAGCGTGTTGGCGGCGAGCCCGCGTTCCACGGCGAGATGCCCCAGGTAGGAGCGTACGGCGGAGTCCAGCGCGGGGGGCGCCTCCGGCACCTCCGCGCCGTGGAGGACTGGCTGATTCAGTTCCGGACCCTTCTTTCCCCGTCCTTTACGAGGGCCGTTCCCCCGTGTCGCCGATCACCTCGCCGAGCGGAGTGGCCGGCAGGCCGTGGGCGTCGGCCACCGGGCCGTACGTGACCTGACCATCATGCACGTTCAGCCCCAGCGCGAGGGCGTGATCGGCGCGGCAGGCGCGCTGCCAGCCCCGTTCGGCGATCTGCAGTGCGTACGGCAGGGTCACGTTGGTCAGCGCGTAGGTCGAGGTGTGCGGCACCGCACCCGGCATGTTCGCGACGCAGTAGAACAGCGAGTCGTGCACGGGATAGGTCGGATCGTCGTGCGTTGTGGGACGGCTCGACTCGAAGCACCCGCCCTGGTCGATGGAGATGTCGACCAGCACGGAGCCGGGCCGCATCCGCGCCACGAGGGCGTCGCCGACCAGCTTCGGGGCCTTGGCGCCCGGCACCAGGACCGCGCCGACGACGAGGTCGGCGTCGAGGCAGGCCTTTTCGATCTCGTACGTGTTGGACGCGACCGTCTGGCAGTGCCCCTGGTAGATGCGGTCGGCCTGGCGGAGCCGCTCGATGTTCTTGTCGAGCAGCAGCACCTCGGCCTGCATGCCGAGGGCGATCGCGGCGGCGTTCATGCCGGACACGCCGGCGCCGATGACCACGACCTTGGCGGCGTACACCCCGGACACGCCGCCCATCAGCACGCCGCGGCCGGCCGTGGCGCCGTTGGAGATGCCGCGCATCAGGTGATAGGCCCCGACCTGCGGGGCCAGCCGTCCGGCCACCTCGGACATGGGCGCCAGCAGCGGCAGCGACCCGTCGGGCAGCTGTACCGTCTCGTATGCGATCGCGGTGATGCCGGAGTCGATCAGCGCCTGGGTGCACTCGCGCGAGGCGGCCAGGTGCAGGTACGTGAACAGCGTCTGGTCCTTGCGCATTCGCCCGTACTCGTCCGGCAGCGGCTCCTTGACCTTGAGGATCAGCTCGCCTTCGGCCCAGACGTCGTCGGCGGTGTCGAGGATCCGGGCACCCGCGGCGGTGAAGTCGTCGTCGGCGATCGCCGAGCCACGCCCGGCGTCCTTCTCGATGTACACCTCGTGCCCGTGGCGGACGAGCTCGTGCGCTCCCGCCGGCGTGATCGCCACCCGGTACTCGCGGCTCTTGATCTCTCGGGGAACTCCGACCCGCATGGTGCCCACCCCTCCCGCCCGCGTGGGGTGGTACGGCTCCGTTGCCGCACCGGTTCGGCCCCCGCGCGGGGAGCGCCGCGCCTGGGCTGCTGCTCTGGAGCGCTACTCCTCCGGAGCGTCGGGGGTGCGCAGATCGCGGAACCCTCTGGCCCGAGCGGCGTACGCCGCCAAGATACCCATCGCCGCCGTCGGATTATGGATGTCGCCGGCCAGCACCTTCGTCACCGCATCGTCCAGCGGCACCCAGGCGACCGGCATGTCGGCCTCCTCGTGGATCGGCTGGAAGTCGGTCGGCGCCTCGATCAGGTCGCGGGCCAGGAAGATCCGCATGCGTTCGTCGGACATGCCGGGTGAGGTGAAGTCGTCGACGAGCACGTGCCAGGTCGCGGCCTGGTAGCCCGCCTCCTCCAGCAGCTCGCGCTCGGCGGTCTGGTGGAGCGGCTCGCCCTCGACGTCGCGCAGCCCGGCGGGCGCCTCCCACAGCAGGCGGCCGACCGGGTGGCGGTACTGCCGGATGAGCAGCACCCGGTCGTGGGCGTCCAGTGCCAGCACACCGACGGCGCCGGGATGCGAGACGACCTCGCGCTCGGCGACCTCCTGACCGGCGCCGTTCGGCATGAGCACCTGGTCGACCCGGACGCCGATCACGTGGCCGCGGAAGCGCTCCGTGCTGCCGACGATCTCCCACCGCTCCGGCGCGTCCGTGACCTCCGCCTCGCTCAGCGCCTCCCGGTCAGCGCTCATTGGGCGGGAACGGCGTCGGCGCCGCCGCGCATCGCCTCGGCGTAGGCCAGGGCGGCGTCGACCAGCCCGGCGTACAGCGGATGGGCACGGATGGGGCGGGACCGGAACTCAGGGTGCGCCTGGGTCGCCACGAAGAACGGGTGCGTCTCGCGGGGCAGCTCGATGTACTCCACCAACCGGCCGTCCGGGGACAGCCCGCTGAAGGTCAGCCCGGCCTTTTCGAGGCTGCCGCGGTAGGCGTTGTTGACCTCGTAGCGGTGGCGGTGCCGCTCCTCGACCTTCGCCGCGCCGTACAGGCCCCGCACGATCGAGCCCTCGGCGAGGATCGCCGGGTAGAGGCCCAGGCGCATGGTGCCGCCCATGTCGCGCTCGCCTGCCACGACGTCGACCTGGTCGGCCATGGTGGCGATCACCGGGTCGGCGGCCTTCTCTTCGAACTCGGCGCTGTTGGCGTCGGCGATGCCGGCCAGCCTGCGGGCCACGTCGATGACCATGCACTGCAGGCCCAGGCAGATGCCCAGGATCGGGATGCCGTTCTCGCGGGCGTGCCGGACCGCGCCGATCTTGCCCTCGATGCCGCGGACCCCGAAGCCGCCCGGGATGAGCACGCCGTCGACGCCGTCGAGCTCGCGGGCCGCCCCCTCGGGCGTCTGGCAGTCGTCGCTGGTCACCCAGCGGATGTTGACCCGGGCGTCGGCCGCGAACCCGCCGTGCCGCAGCGCCTCGGTGACCGAGAGGTAGGCGTCGGGCAGATCGATGTACTTGCCGACGAGCGCGATCGTGACCTCGCGGGCCGGACGGTGCACCCGCCGCAGCAGCTCGTCCCACGCGCCCCAGTCGACGTCGCGGAACGGCAGCCCGAGACGGCGCACGACGTAGGCGTCGAGGCCCTCGGCGTGCAGCACCTTGGGGATGTCGTAGATGCTCGCGGCGTCGACCGCGGAGACCACGGCCTCCTCGTCGACGTCGCACATCAGGCTGATCTTGCGCTTGAGGCCCTGCGTGATCGGCCGGTCGGAGCGGCACACGATCGCGTCGGGCTGGATGCCGATGCTGCGCAGCGCGGCGACCGAGTGCTGCGTCGGCTTGGTCTTGAGCTCACCGGACGGCCCGATGTACGGCAGCAGCGACACGTGCAGGAAGAACACGTTGTCGCGGCCGATCTCGTGCCGGAGCTGCCGTACCGCCTCGAGCAACGGCAGCGACTCGATGTCGCCGACGGTGCCGCCGACCTCGGTGATCACGACGTCGACGCCGGGCTGCGCCATGCCGCGGATCCGGTCCTTGATCTCGTTGGTGATGTGCGGGATCACCTGGACCGTGTCGCCGAGGTACTCCCCGCGGCGCTCCTTGGCGATCACGTTGGAGTAGACCTGGCCGGTGGTGACGTTGGCCGAGCCGTGCAGCTCGGTGTCGAGGAACCGTTCGTAGTGGCCGACGTCGAGGTCGGTCTCCGCGCCGTCGTCGGTCACGAAGACCTCGCCGTGCTGGAACGGGTTCATGGTGCCGGGGTCGACGTTGAGGTACGGGTCGAGCTTTTGCATGGTGACCCGCAGGCCGCGCAGCTTGAGAAGCTTGCCCAGGCTGGACGCCGTCAGTCCCTTGCCGAGGCTGGAGGCGACACCGCCGGTGACGAAAAGATGCTTGGTGGTCCGTGACCTACCGTTTGCTGCCGATGGCAAGAAAGACGCTCCCGTGGTAGCTCTGGGACGGCCTCCGGCCGCCTTGTCCACGGGCCACCAGGATATCAGCCGAGACCGGTGAGCCGTTGCGGACGCGCCCGGGCTGACCTTTGGACCTGTGGATTACGACCATTCTCGGGAGTCGCGGATCGCCGGGATGTGCGTGTTGCCGTTGACGCCGGCCGACGGCATGATCACCCGCAGCTGCTGGGTCAGTTCGTCGATGAGGCCCCGGGCCTGATCGGAGGCGGCGCGGGCTTGGTCGCGCTCCTTGGACAGCGCGGCGAGCTGCTCGCGCTGCTGCGTGACGGCCTCCGCCAACTGGTCGACCCACTGCTCGCGCTCGTTGAGCTTGGCCCTGATGCCGTCGCGCTCCTCGGTGAGCTGGCGCATCGCGGCGACCGCCGAGTCGCGTTCGCGGACCGCGTTGGCCGCCTCGGACTCGGCGTGCTGGCGGGCCCGCTCGGCGGCCTCCCGCGCGCCGTCGCTCTGGCCGACCGCCTGCTGCAGACGCTGCCGCTCGCCCTCGGCCTCCTGGGCCCGCCGCCGGGCGTCCTCGACCTCCATGCCCGCGGTCGACTGCGAGTGCTGTAGGTTCTGGGTGATCATCTCCAGATCGGCGATCTTGGACCGCAGCGCCGCGATCTCGCTCCGGGACGCCTCCAGCGACCGGGACAGCTCGGTCGCGCCCTCGGCGATCCGGTCGCGCTCGGCCTCGGCGCTGCGACGGGCGGCGAAGGCGTCCTCGGCGGCCCGGATGCCCTCTTCACGCTCGGCCATCGCCTGCCGGACCGTGATCTCGGCCTGCTCGATCCGGCGATCGGCGTCGGCGATGCGCTGCTCGGCCTCGGCGGCGCGGCGCTCGGCGAGCTCGATCTGGTTCCGATAGCGCTCCGCCTCGTTCCACGCGGTCGCCGCGTTGCGCTGGATGGCCTCGCGCTCGGCCGTGTGCTGACCCAGCGCGGCGTGCGCCTCGGCCAGCGCCCGCTCGGAATTCTCCGCCTGCGCCCGGGCCCGTTCCAGCTCGTTCCACGCGGCGGCCGCATTGCGCTGCGCGGCCTCACGCTCGGCCGTGTGCTGGCCGAGCGTCGCCTGCGCTTCGGCCAGCCCTCGCTCGGCCTGTTCGGCGCGGCCGCGGGCGCGCTCGAGCTCGTTCCACGCGGCGACGGCATTACGCTGGGCCGCCTCGCGCTCGGCCTCCATGGTCGACGCCTGAGCGGCCGCCTGATGCTGCACCTCGGCGATGCGGCGCTCACCGGCGGCGAATGCGCTGCCGAGCAGGTCGGCCATCTGCTTCAGCCGATCAACGACCTCCCACGGCCTTTCCACCGACAGGGCCAGGCTTGTCGACTCCGTGACCTGCGGCAGCCACTGCTGACCCTGTGGCTCCACAGGGTACGAATCGCCTGATCCGTTCAGATCACTCACATTAGGAACTCTAAGGGCGCCGTGCGCGTATGTCTGCCCATCCACGATTGCGCTCTACGTCACTTTGCCCCAGGCAGTGGGGCAATTACGGAGAACATGACCGCCAGTGCGGCCGGTTGACGGCCCGCGCTCGGCCGCCCAGACCGGGTTGATGCGAGAATTCCGGATCATGGAGCTCCGATCCCTGTACCCACCGATCGAGCCGTACGACTCCGGGCTGCTCGCCGTCGGGGACGGCAACGAGATCTACTGGGAGGTCTGCGGACACCCTGACGGCAAGCCTGCGGTGATGGTACATGGCGGGCCGGGCGGCGGCTGCGAAACAAACCATCGGCGGCAATTCGCCCCGGATGCGTACCGGATCGTGCTGTTCGACCAGCGCAACTGCGGCCGGAGCAAGCCGCACGCCAGCGACCCCGCCGTCTCGCTGGAGGCGAACACGACGTGGCACCTCGTCGCCGACATGGAGCGGCTGCGCGCCCACCTCGGCATCGAGCGCTGGCTGGTGTTCGGCGGCTCGTGGGGCAGCGCGCTGTCGCTGGCTTACGCGCAGACCCATCCGGACCGGGTGACCGAACTGGTGGTGCGCGGGATCTTCACGCTCCGCCCGTTCGAGCTGTACTGGTTCTACCAGGAGGGCGCGTCGCTGATCTTCCCCGACCTGTGGGAGGGCTACCTTGCCCCGATCCCCGACGACGAGCGCGACGATCTCATCGCGGCCTACCACTCGCGGCTCAACTCCTTCGACGACGATGTACGGCTGTCCGCCGCCCGGGCGTGGGCCCAGTGGGAGGGGGCGACGATCACCCTGCGCCCCAACCCAGAAAACGTCGATCATTTCGGCGAACCCGACACCGCCGTGGCCTTCGCCCGGATCGAGAACCACTACTTCGTCAACGGCGGCTTCTTCGCCGAAGATCAGCTGTTCCGCGACATCGACAAGATCCGGCACATCCCCGGCGTGATCGTGCAGGGCCGCTACGACGTCTGCACCCCGGCCGCGACCGCCTGGGACCTGCACAAGCTCTGGCCGGAGGCCGATTTCCACCTCGTCGCCGACGCCGGTCACGCCTACGACGAGCCGGGCATCCTGCACCGCCTCATCGAGGCCACCGACCGCTTCGCCGGCGCCTGACGGACGGCGCCGTAGTCCGCCAGGAGACGTTTGGGGACCTCAACAGTCTCTAGAACGGGGGAAGCCGCCGGCGCGGCCGAGCAGGGCCTCGGGGCGCTTGCCGAGGCGTTCGCCCAGCCAGTCGCCGTTGGCCGCGATGGCCTCCATCGACACCCCGGTCTCGACGCCGCTGCGGTGCAGGCCGTAGATGAGGTCCTCGGTCGCGATGTTGCCCGTCGCGGCCGGTGCGAACGGGCAGCCGCCGAAGCCGCCCGTGCTCGCGTCGAGCACCTCGACGCCCGCGTCGACGGCGGTCAGCGCGTTGGCGTAGCCGGTGTTGCGGGTGTTGTGGAAGTGGTAGCGCAGCGGCACCCCCGGCGCGACGTCCCGTACCCGCCGCGTGAGGTCACGGACCTGGGCCGGCACCCCGACGCCGATGGTGTCGCCGATCGCGATCTCGTCGGCGCCCGCCTCGTACGCCCGCCGGGCCGCCAGCGCGACCCGTTCGGGCGGGGTCTCGCCCTCGAAGGGGCAGCCGAACGCCACGGAGATCGTCACGCTCTTGCGTACGCCGTCGCCCGTCGCCTTCGCGATGTCGTCCCAGGCGTCGAGCATCTCGGCGGTCGTGCAGCCCTGGTTGCGCGCGCAGAACGTGTCGGTGGCCGGGACGACCACGTTGACCTCGTCGACCCCGGTCTCAAGGGCGCGGTCGAGGCCGCGCCGGTTGAGGACGAGGCCGATGTACGACACGTCGGCGCGGCGCGGCACGGCGGCCATGACCTCCTCGGCGTCGGCCATCTGCGGCACCCGCTTGGGGTTGACGAAGCTGACGGCCTCGATCCGCCGGATCCCCGCGTCGACGCTGCGCCGGATGAGCTCGACCTTGTCGGCCGCGGACAGGATCACGTCTTCGTTCTGCAGACCGTCTCGCGGGCCGACCTCCACGATCGTCACACGCACCGCGCTCCACCCCTCTGCCGTACGCCATGCCCGGTTCCGACTCTACTGGCCCGTCGTGCGGCCGCCGCCGGACGTGGGGCCGGCACGCTCCCTCGCGCGGCCGTCGCGAGGCGCCGCGCGGATGGCAAAACCGAATGCTGTTCGGTAGCGTGGCGCGAGTAGGGACGGTGGTGAGTGATCATGACAGCGTCGGGCGGCACGGCGATCGCCGGGCTCGGCATGACCGACCTCGGCAAGGTCTTCGGCCGCAGCCCGCGCCGGCTGGCCGCGGACGCCGTGCGGCTCGCCGTCGCGGACGCGGGCCTCGAGCTGTCCGACCTGGACGGGCTGCTGGTCAGCCACGGCTTGTCCGGTTCGCCCGGCATCGAGCTGGCGGCCGCGCTCGGCCTCCGCGACCTGCGGCTGCTCACCGAGCTGACCGCGTACGGGGCCACCGCCGGCGCGATGATCTCGTACGCGGCGATGTCCGTGCTCAGCGGCGCGGCGTCCACGGTCGCGTGCGTGTTCGCCGACACGCCGCTGCGACCCGACCAGCGCACGGGCTCCGCGTTCCACCGCGACGCGCCCGAGTACCACGGGTTCCGCGGCATGACGGCGGCTCTCGGCTTCCGCAGCGTCAACGCCTTCTACGCGCTCGCGGCGCAGCGGCACATGGAGCGGTACGGCACGACGAGCGAGCAGCTCGGCGCGATCGCGGTCGCCACCCGGGAGTGGGCGAGCCGCAACCCGCTCGCCCAGCTGCGTGCGCCGATCACCGTCGACGACCACCAGCGCTCCCGCTGGGTGGTGGAGCCGCTGCACCTGCTCGACTGCTGCCTGGTCTCCAACGGTGCGATCGCCGTCGTGGTCACCGGCGCGGACCGGGCCGCCGACCTGGCGCGGCCGCCCGCGCACATCTGGGGCTGGGGCCAGGGCCATCCCGGACATCGGCTGGAGCGGGGAAGCGACTTCGGCCTGACGACGGGGGCCGCGATGTCAGGGCCGATCGCGATGAAGATGGCCGGGGTCACGACGAGTGACATCGACGTCTGCCAGCTCTACGACTGCTACACCTACACGGTCCTGGTGTCGCTCGAGGACTACGGCTTCTGCGCCAAGGGCGAGGGCGGCGCGTTCGCCGCGTCGGGCGCGCTCGGCCCCGGCGGCGCGCTGCCGGCCAATACCGGCGGCGGCCAGCTGTCGGCCTACTACATGTGGGGCATGACGCCGCTGTCCGAGGGGGTTATCCAGGCCCGCGGCGACGGCGGCGAACGGCAGGCCGCCCGGAACGACGTCATCCTGGTCAGCGGCAACGGCGGCATCCTCGACCACCACGCGACACTGATCCTCAGTCCGCACGCCAAGGGAGCCTGAAAGATGCGGATCGAGGCGGGGGCGGGCTCCAGCAAGGGGGCTGGAATGGACGCTGTGTTGCGGCGCGACGGGCGTACCGACGCGTTCTTCGACGGAGCCGCTGCCGACCGGCTGATGATCAGGCGGTGCGCCGCGTGTGGGCGCTGGGCGGCACCGGACGCGAGCGACTGCGCCGGCTGCGGTGCCGCCGGCCTGCCGTGGGCCGAGGCGTCCGGCCGCGCCACGCTGGTCTCCTGGGCGATCTCCCACGGCAGGCCGCGGGCGGACGGCTCGGCACCGTCCCCGGCCGTACTGGCGCTCGTCGAGCTGGACGAGGGACCCTGGCTGCATTCCCGGCTGAGCGAGGCCCCCATAGAAGGCCTGCGCGAGGGCCTGCCGCTCCGCGCCCACTTCGAGCACCCCGGCGAGGGCGAGTCGTACCTCGTCTTCCGGATGGAGGATCGATGAGAACCGAGGTCTGTGAGACGTTCGGGATCGAGTTCCCGCTGTTCGCGTTCAGCCACTGCCGCGATGTGGTCGCCGCGGTCACCAACGCGGGCGGCTTCGGCGTGCTCGGCGCCGTGGCGTACACCCCGGACCGGCTCGAGGAGGAGCTGCGCTGGCTCGACGACCACGTCGGAGGCCGTCCGTACGGCGTCGACGTGCTCGTTCCCGGCAAGATCGCGGACGTGGCCGAGGCGGCGGGCCGCGACGAAACCGACGGCGCAGAGAAGATCATCTCGGCGGTGCCCACGGAGCACTGGAACTTCCTCGGGCAGCTCTTCGAGAAGTACGGCGTGCCCGTCCCCGATCTGAGCCGGGTCGACCCGAGCGGGGCGGGGCGGCAGGTCACCAAGGAGGGCGCGAACGAGCTGATCGACGTGGCGCTGGCGCACCCGATCCGGCTGATCGCCAGCGCCCTCGGCCCGCCGCCACCGATCATGGTCGAGAAAGCCCGGGCCGCCGGCATCCCGGTCGCCGCGCTCGTCGGCACGGTCGAGCACGCCCGCCGTCAGGTCGCCGCGGGCGTCGACCTCATCGTCGCGCAGGGCGGTGAGGCGGGCGGCCACACCGGCGAGGTCTCCACGATGGTCCTCGTCCCCGAGGTCGTGGACGCCGTCGCGCCGCTCCCCGTCCTCGCCGCCGGCGGCATCGGCACGGGACGGCAGATGGCGGCCGCGATGGCGCTCGGCGCGTCCGGCGTGTGGTGCGGGTCGGTGTGGCTGACCACGGAGGAGGCCGAGACCGAGCCGACCGTCAAGCGCAAGATGCTCGCCGCGACCTCACGCGACACCGTTCGGTCCCGCAGCCGTACCGGCAAGCCCGCCCGGCAGCTGCGCTCGGCGTGGACCGAGGAATGGGACGGCCCGGGCAGCCCGGGCGCACTGCCCATGCCGCTGCAGATGATCGTCGCCGAGGGTGCGATGCGGCCGATCAACAAGGCCGCCGAGACCGGCAACGAGGGTGCGCAGCAGCTGGCGAACTACTTCGTCGGCCAGGTGGTCGGGCTGATGAACACCGTCAAGCCCGCACGTCAGGTCGTGTACGACATGATCGACGAGTTCGCCGACGCGATCGTACGGCTGAACAAGATCACCGAGGACTGACCTCGACCGTGATCGCATTGTGGCCGAAGGACAGGTAGCCCCGCACCCGGCTCGCGTCGTCGGAGGCGTCCGGGTAGGACCACACCGCGTCGTCCAGCGTCGTGTCGCCGAGGCGCACCGACCAGTACTCGGCGGTGCCCTTGTACGGGCACACCGTCTCGGTGTCGCTGGGCCGCAGCACGTCGTCGCGGACGTCCTCGCGCGGGATGTAGTACCGGTTGGGCAGGCCGGTCTCCGACAGCAGCATCGGCCGGCCGGTCTCGGCGATCACCTCGCCGTCGGCCAGGACGCGGACCTTGCGGCTCGTCGCCCGCACGTCGACCCGGTGGTACGGGTTGCGCAGACTGCCCCGGACCTCCTCGTCCTCGTCATACCAGGCGTCCATGCGGTCCCAGTAGAACGCCACGCGCCCGGCCAGCCAGGAGGCCGCCTCCTTCGGCTCGGGGTAGCCCCAGATCGCGTTCTCCGCGGCCCGGTCGCCGACGCGGATCGTCCAGTACGACGCGTCGCCCTTGAACGGGCAGTGGGTCGAGTGGTCCGTCGGGGTCAGCAGGTCCCCCCGTACATCCTCCATCGGCACGTACAGCACGGCGGGCAGGCCGGTCTCGTGCAGCAGCGCGCCGCGTTCGGTGTCGAGGACCGTCTCACCGGCGAAGACGGCGCGGACCCGGCGCGGGAAGTCGTGCAGCAACAGCCGGTGCTTCGGCCCCTCGATGGTGTAGTTGACGGTGGCGGGCGGCCGTCCCGCGAGCGGTCCTGGACTGTGCGTCAGCGACATGCCGGTCTCCGTGGGGTCGACGGATGCGTACGCCATGATCTCAACGCGACCCCACCACGGTCTGTTCCGCTCCCTGGTCGAGATGGGCCGGCCGGGTTCAGTGGTACTGCAGGATGGGCCGGCCGGGCCCGTTGGTGATCTGCCGGGTGACCAGCTGGGCGAGCCGCCGGTAGCCCGAGGCGTTCGGGTGGAAGCTGCGCGCCTCCGCGCTCAACGCCGACAGGTTCACGTCGAGCCCGTTGACGAACGGGTCCCTGGCGCCGATCTCGTGGCCGGCGAAGGCGTAGAGGGCGTCGACGTACTCCACGGACCCGGGGCCGTGGGCGGCGGCGATGCGCTGGTCGGCGGCCTGGGCGACCTGCCGGATGAGATCGTCGAGCTCCTTCGCCCGGGTGTTGAGCCAGCGCTGATCGTCGACGGAGATGTTGTCGAAGCCCTGGCCCGTCGTCGCGGAGAAGATCCGCGGATAGCCCACGACGATCACCCGGGCCGCCGGCGCCCGCTCGACGATCTTGCCCAGCACCGTCTGCAGGGCCGTCCGCAGCGCCGGGAACCGGGCGGCGATCCGCGCGCCCTGGTCCTCGCACGCCTTGCTCCAGGGCAGCTTGATGACGCAGCCGGCGAGGACGTGGGCGAACCCGACGTCGTTGCCGCCGATGCTGAGGGTCACCAGGCTGGTGTCACCGGTCACCCGGTCGATCTGCGGCGGCTCCCCGTCACTGCCGCGCAGCACGTCGTCGGTCGTGGCGCCCGAGCACGCCCAGAACGCCGAGCCCTTGCGGAACGGGAAGGTGTCGGCGACCGCGTGGAAGTACGCCTCGGAGGTGCGGTGGCAGCGGTTGCCGGGCGCCAGGTCGGCGGGCAGCCGGTAGGCGCCCTCCCCCGCGGAGTACGAGTCGCCGAGCGCCAGGTACGACCCCTGGGTGGCGATGTCGAGGGCGCTGAGCGGGCGGAGCCGCGGCGGCTCCAGCCGAGGCGCGCGCTCGGTCGCGCAGCCGTTACCGAAGACGCCGCACCGTACGGCATGGAACGCGCCCAGCGGCAGCGCGACGGCGATCAGCAGGACGACCGCGGCGGCGACCGCGATGAGCCGGTGACGACCCATGCGCAGCCGGCCCGTCCCCGCATCGCCCATCGCCCGCCTCCCCCGGCCCCGCGATAGTACGGACGATTGCATCGTCGCACGGGTTCCTGACCGGACCGCCACCTTTACGTTGTAGATCACATGACGCGGATCACATGGACCGGCGGACCCTTTCCGCGCCGCGGTGCGTCCAACTGGGGTCCCCGGATGAGGAGAATGGATGTTCGCCGCTGTGACTGGGCTCGGCTTGGCGGGCGCGGCCGGGCTCAACGCCTATATCCCGATCCTGGTCGTCGGGCTGCTCGCGCGGTACACCGACGCGGTGGCGCTGCCCCACCAGTACGCCTGGATGAGCAACGGCTGGGCGATCGCCGTCATCGCGGTGCTGCTGACCGCCGAGGTGGTACTCGACAAGGTGGCCGTCGTCGATCATGTCAATGACATGATCCAGACGGCCGTCCGGCCCGCGGCCGGCGGTGCCGTGTTCGCCGCGACCACCGCCGCCGGCCAGGTGGACTCGTCGTCCTTCATGCACGACAACCCGTGGCTCGGCTGGGTACTCGGCATCGTCGTCGCGCTGGTCGTGCACCTGACGAAGGCGAGCGTACGGCCGGTGATCAACGCCGGCACGCTCGGCGCCGGTACCCCGTTCGTGAGCGCGGCCGAGGACACGGTCTCCCTCGGCCTGAGCCTGCTCGCCATCCTCGTGCCGGTGGTGGCGCTGATCGTGCTGATCCTGTTCGCCTGGGTCTTGGTGCGCACCCTCCGCGCCGCTCGCGCCCGCGTCCGCCGCCGCAGACAACAGCCCCTCACCTCCACCTGACACATCACCGCAGCGGGCAGGGAATTCCCCGGCGCCGGTGACCGGCCGGTGCCGGGGCGGTTGTGCGGGCTTCAGCGTCGGCACTGGTCGGTCGTCAGGGGCGCGTCGTGCTTCGCAGCACCGGAATGAGCACCGCGCCGACGGCCAGGTGCATGCCGATCAGCGTGAGGGTTGTGGTGGCGCCGGTGGCGCTGGTGAGCGGGCCGGCCATCGATATCGCGAGCGCTACGACGGCGTTGATCGTCCAGATTCGGCGTGGCCTGCGTACGACACGCTCGAGCACGGCGAGAAGCGCCCATCCGACCAGCGCGGCGATCAGGGTGCTGCCGACGACCGAGCCGGGTCCGATCGGTTGGGTCGTTCCGTTCATGCGGACCGTGAGGTCGGCGCCCGCGAGCGGCACCGCGATCGCCCAGATCGCAAGCGCCGCCGCGGCGGCGCCGAGCACGGCGAGTGCTCGCCGGCCGCGGATGCGGGCGCGGGTGCGGGCGACGGGCCGGTGCCCGGCCTGGGCCGTGCCGACTGTGGTTGACGCGTAGTCGGTTGCTGCGTAGTTCTGGTTGGAAGTTGTCATGTCAGGCAGCGTCGCTGTCACGATGCCCATGCCACATCGGTCACCTGGTCATCGTGCCCTCGACCACTGCCCGGGGGCGGGCAGACTTTGGTCGGTATCGGCCCGGACGTCGGCGGTTCTAAGTTGGCCCCGTGAATACCGTTCGGGACATTACCGACGATCCGAGCTGCGATGACACGGATCTCGCGGTGCGGCACCGCCCGGGCCCGATGATCACTGCGGCCGTGGTGGCCGGGGTGGCCGTGCTGACGGCGTTGACGATCCTTCCGGAGATCTGGCACCAGCAGCTGACGGGGTTGTTCTTCCTTGACCTCGCCGTCGGCCTGGCGAGCTGCGCGATCGTGCCCATGCTGCTGCGCCGGCCGGTGACCGGCGGGCTGGCCGTGACGGCATTGGCGGCAGTGTCGCCGGCGGCGACTCCAGCGGCCACGGGCAGCGCGCTCGTGGTGGCCCAGCGGCGCCGGTTCCCGGTGGCGGTGGCGGTCGCGGTCGCCGGGATCGCGGCGCACGCCGTACAGGGGCTGTGGCGGCCGCCCGGCGGACTGTCGTTCGGCTGGTGGCTGGTGTTGATGATCGTCGGCTATGCCGCGTTGCTGGGCTGGGGCACGTTGACCCAGGCCCGGCAGGCGCTGGTGAACTCGCTACGCGAGCGGGCCCGCCGCGCCGAGGCCGAGCAGGGCAGGCGGGTGGCCGAAGCGCGGATGGCCGAACGTACCCGGATCGCCCGCGAGATGCACGACGTGCTGGCCCACCGGCTGTCGCTGGTGGCGACCTACGCCGGCGCGCTGGAGTACCGGCCCGATTCCGCACCCGAGCAGCTGGCCCGCGCGGCCGGCGTGGTGCGCGACGGTGTGCACCAGGCGCTCAGCGAGCTGCGCGAGGTGATCAGCGTGCTGCGCGAGGAAGACACCCCCGACGAAGATGCCCTTGGCGGAGAAGCCCGCGACGGTGCCGCACGCGACCGATCCGGCGGGGAGGCGGATCAGCGACCGCAGCCGGTGCTGGCCGACATCCCGCGGCTCGTCGACGAGTCCCGCGACGCGGGCGAGAAGGTCGTGCTGGACGACCGGACCGCGGAGGCGGCCACCGTACCCGCCGCCGCCGGGCGGGCGGCGTACCGGGTCGTGCAGGAAGGACTCACCAACGCGCGCAAGCACGCGGCAGGTCAGCCCGTTCGCGTGCTGCTCGGCGGTACGCCCGGCTCGTCGCTCGTCATCGACGTTCGCAATCCGCTTCCTCCCGGGTCGCCGGCCGCGCCCAGCGTCCCCGGCAGCGGCACCGGCCTGATCGGGCTGACCGAACGGGTGCAGCTGGCCGGGGGCCGGCTCGACCACGAGGTGACAACAGCCGGCGAGTTCCATCTGCACGCCTGGCTACCATGGCCGCAGTGACATGGCCGAAATGAACGAGGCGGTTCGGGTGCTCGTCGTGGATGACGACGCCCTGGTACGCGCCGGGCTGGCGATGATGCTCGACGGCGCCAACGGCATCGCGGTGGTGGGCCAGGCCGCCGACGGCGACGAGGTGCCCGACGCGATCGCCGCGCACTCACCCGACGTGGTGCTGATGGACCTGCGGATGCCGCGCCTGGACGGCCTGACCGCGCTCGGCCGGCTGCGGCGCCGCCCCAGCCCGCCCGACGTCATCGTGCTGACCACCTTCGACACCGATGACAACGTGCTACGGGCGCTTCGCCTGGGCGCCAGCGGCTTCCTCCTCAAAGACAGCCCGCCCGCCCAAATCGTTGACGCGATCCGCCGGGTCGCCGCCGGCGACCCGATGCTGTCCCCCGGCATCACCCGCCGCCTGATGGACCGGGTCGTCACCCAGGCCGGGGCCTACGAACATGCCCGCCGCGCGCTGGCCGCCCTCAGCCCGCGCGAACGCGACGTTGTCATGGCCGTGGCCCAGGGGCAGACCAACGCCGACATCGGTACCGAACTGCACATGAGCGTGGCCACCGTGAAGGCGCACATCTCGAGCATCCTGACCAAGCTCGACCTCACCAACCGCACCCAGATCGCCCTGCTCGCCCACGACGCCGACCTCGTCTGAGCGCTATCCCTTGGGTGCGGCGGGGCAGTGCATGACCAGGCGGGGGCCGAGCTTGTGCAGGCCCGCCTCGATCTCGGCGCGCCACAGGTCGCGGAGACCGGGACTCCAGCGCTCCTCGGGAAACTCGACGAAGCCGTGCCGGGCGTACCAAGGGCCGTTCCACGGCACGTCCCGGAAGGTGATCAAGGTGACGCCGGAGGTGCCGGCGGCATGGTCGATCACCGTGGTGAGCAGCCGGGTGCCGATGCCGTGACCGCAGCGGTCGGCCTCGACGGAGATCTGCTCCAGATGGAGGTGGCCGCCGATGGGCTTGACCGCGGCGAAGCCGAGGGGCGGATCGCCCGCGACGTAGATGTCGGAGCCGTCGCGGATCGCCTCCTCGATCACCATCGGGCCGGGCGGGAAGACGATGCCCAGTTCGGCGAACATCCGGTCGCCGCTCTGCTCGATTCGGGCGAGCGACGACAGGTCCCGAGGCTCGGCCGGGCGTACGAAGGCGCACACGCGCGCGATCGTACGCCGCCCGGCGCCCGGAACGATAAGCGATTTCGTACGGCCTGGTCTGCTCAGTCGACGTCGACGCTGATGACGTCGAGGTTCGTGAAGCCCATCGGGCCGTCGGCCAGCTCGGCCATGCGCCGGGCGGTCCGGTCGGTCTCGGGCAGGTCGTTGTTCCGCATCGCCTCTTCGTACGAGGGGAACTCGACGATCATGAGGTAGCGGCCGGCCTGGTCGCGGTCCCGGCAGGCCATGAGCCGCATGCGGGGCCGCCTACCCTCTGTGTCCTTGCGCCACTGGTCCTCGAGTGCCTGGAACTCCTCGAACCTCGTTGTCGTGACCTCGATGATCTGCACGAATGACATGACTGCCCCTCCCCGTCCGTCGCACCCCCACTTCCCCGAGTGGACGCGCCGAGCCGTTCGGCGGGCAAGTGGTCTACCCAACGTGACCACCTCCGGACAGGCGCCGGAGGGCCGCGACCGGCCGTCTTCGGGCCGCGCGGCGAGGGCCGCAGCGGGACGCCGGTCCGCTCCGTGTCGCGAGGGCCGGGCGTTACTGGACGCCGGCTTCTTTCATGTCGCGCAGCTCGCGCTTGAGCTCCTTGATCTCGTCGCGGAGTCGTGCGGCGAGCTCGAACTGGAGGTCTTTGGCGGCCGAGTGCATCTGGGCGGTGAGCGAGTCGATGAGCGCCTCCATCTCGGCGCGCGGGCGCTCTCCCACCAGGTCGTGGGCGTGCCGGCCGGCCTCGGTCTTGTGCCGCGAGGCGAGCCCGGGCACGGGGGTCTTGCCGCGGCTCTGCTGCCGCCCGGCGCCGCCGATGAGCTTCTCGGTGTCGGCGTCTTCGCGGGCCAGCGAGTCGAGGATGTCGGCGATCCGCTTGCGCAGGGCCTGCGGCTCGATGCCGTGCTCGGTGTTGTAGGCGATCTGCTTTGCGCGGCGCCGGTTGGTCTCTTCGATTGCCCGCTCCATCGACGGGGTGACCTGGTCGGCGTACATGTGCACCTGGCCGGAGACGTTGCGGGCGGCCCGGCCGATCGTCTGGATCAGCGAGGTCTCCGACCGCAGGAAACCCTCCTTGTCGGCGTCGAGGATGGACACCAGCGACACCTCGGGCAGGTCGAGACCCTCCCGCAGCAGGTTGATGCCGACCAGCACGTCGAACTCACCCGACCGCAGCTCGCGCAGCAGCTCGATGCGGCGCAGCGTGTCGACCTCGCTGTGCAGGTAGCGGACCCGGATGCCGAGCTCCAGCAGGTAGTCGGTGAGGTCTTCGGCCATCTTCTTCGTCAGCGTGGTGACCAGGACCCGTTCGTCGCGCTCGGCGCGCACCCGGATCTCTTCGATCAGGTCGTCGATCTGGCCCTTCGTCGGCTTGACGATCACCTCCGGGTCGACCAGCCCGGTCGGCCGGATGACCTGCTCGACCACGTCGCCCTTCACCCGGGACAGCTCGTACGGGCCCGGCGTCGCCGACAGGTAGACGGTCTGGCCGATGCGCTCCAGGAACTCCTCCCACTTCAGCGGCCGGTTGTCGCACGCGGACGGCAGCCGGAAGCCGTGCTCGACCAGGGTGCGCTTGCGCGACATGTCACCTTCGTACATGGCGCCGATCTGCGGCACGGTCTGGTGCGACTCGTCGAGCACGAGCATGAAATCTTCGGGGAAGAAGTCGAGCAGCGTGTTGGGCGGGGTGCCCGGACCGCGCCCGTCGATGTGCCGCGAGTAGTTCTCGATGCCGGAGCAGGTGCCGATCTGCCGCATCATCTCGATGTCGTACGTCGTCCGCATGCGCAGCCGCTGCGCCTCCAGCAGCTTGCCGAGCCGCTCCAGCTCGGCCAGCCGCTCCTCCAGCTCGGCCTCGATGCCGCGGATTGCCCGCTCCATGCGCTCCGGCCCGGCCACGTAGTGCGAGGCCGGGAAGATGTGGATGTCGTCGTCCTCGCTGAGCACCTCGCCGGTGAGCGGGTGCAGCGTCGCCAGCTTCTCCACCTCGTCGCCGAACATCTCGATGCGGACGGCGAGCTCCTGATACTGCGGGATCACCTCGATGGTGTCGCCGCGGACCCGGAAGGTGCCCCGGGTGAAGGCCAGGTCGTTGCGGGTGTACTGCATGTCGACGAGCCGCCGCAGCAGCTGGTCGCGGTCGATCTCCTGCCCGACCCGCAGCCGCACCATCCGGTCGACGTACTCCTGCGGGGTGCCCAGGCCGTAGATGCACGACACTGAGGCGACCACCACCACGTCTTGGCGGGACACCAGCGACCAGGTCGCCGAGTGCCGCAGCCGCTCGACCTCGTCGTTGATCGAGGAGTCCTTCTCGATGTAGGTGTCGGACTGCGGGACGTACGCCTCCGGCTGGTAGTAGTCGTAGTAGGAGACGAAGTACTCCACCGCGTTGTTGGGCAGCATCTCGCGCAGCTCGTTGGCGAACTGCGCGGCCAGCGTCTTGTTGGGCTGCATGACCAGCGTCGGCCGCTGCACCCGCTCGATCAGCCAGGCGATGGACGCGGTCTTGCCCGTGCCGGTGGCGCCGAGCAGCACGGAATCCTTGTCGCCGCGCTCGACGCGGCGCTCGAGCTCGTCGATCGCCTGGGGCTGATCGCCCGACGGCGACATCTCGGTGACGACCTCGAAGGGCGCCTCGGTGCGCTGAAGATCGGTGACGGGCCGCACGCTGCTCTCCCTAGTACCGGCTGGACTCCCCTCAAACGTTACGACCCGCCTCCGACATTCCGCCGCCCGCGCTCACGATCGTGCCGCCGTACGCGCCCGTACGGCACGGACCGGCCGCATGTCTCTACCGGCTCAGCGGTCGGCGACCACGCGGTTGGTCAGGCGGCCGAGCCCCGTCACCGCGACCGTCATCGTGTCGCCAATCCGGACCGGCCCGACGCCCGCCGGCGTGCCGGTCATGATCACGTCGCCCGCCTCCAGCCGGGCGAACGCGGTGATGTACGCGATCAGCGTCGGGATGTCGAAGATGAAGTCCCTGGTACGGCCGTCCTGGCGGAGCTCGCCGTCGACCTCGCAGGTGACCCGTACGTCAGCGGGGTCGAACTCGGTGTCCACCCAGGGCCCGAGCGGGCAGAACGTGTCGAAGCCCTTGCCGCGGGTCCACTGCGGGTCGCTCCTTTGCAGGTCCCGGGCGGTGACGTCGTTGCCGCACGTGTACCCGGCCACCATGGACATGGCCTCCTCCGGCGGCACCCGGCGCCCCGTACGCCCGATCACGACGACCAGTTCGGCCTCCGGATCCACCCGCCCCGACAGGGACGGGTAGACGACGTCGTCGCCGGGCCCGATGATCGCGGACGGCGGCTTGAGGAACACCAGCGGCTCCTTGGGCACCGGGTTGCCGAGCTCGGCAGCGTGGTCGGCGTAGTTCCGCCCGACGCAGACGATCTTGCTGGGCGTCACCGGTGCGCACAGCCGTACGTCGTCGACCGGCCCCACGGCCGGCCCCTGGCGCAGCCCGGCTCCGTCCCACGGCTCGCCCTCGGCGGCGTACACCGTGTCGTCGGAGCCGAGCACGCCCCACCGCGTCGCGCCCTCGGAGTCGTACCTGATGATCCGCATCGCTCTCCTCGTACGTCCGGCAGGTCCCGATCTTCGGATCTCAGCATGGCGCGTCCGGCACCCATACGACATCAACAGTGATGGTTACTGAAATGAAGGGCCATGGTCACTGATCGCTCACCGTATGACCGCTCTCCACCGCGCCCGTACGCTCATAGGCTCCGTCGCGCAGCGGGAAAGCGCGGCGCCTATGAGTCAGGTCTAGGAGGCCTTGGCGCTGAGCTCCGCCCAGAGCGCGTCGACCTGGGCGGCCACCTCGCCGAGCGAGCCGGAGTTGTCGATCACGTGATCGGCGATGGCGAGGCGCTGGTCGCGGGTCGCCTGGGCGGCGATCCGGGCCCGCGCCGCCTCCTCGGTCATGCCGCGGTCCGCGACCAGCCTGGCCACCTGGGTCTCGACGGGCGCGTCCACGACCACCACGACGTCGTACAGGTCTGCCAGGTTGTTCTCGGTCAGCAGCGGCACGTCGTAGACGACGACGGCGCCGGGCGGCACGGCATCGAACAGCTCCTGCATGCGCCGGCCCACGAGCGGATGCACGATCGCGTTCAGCGCGGCGCGCCGGTCGGCGTCCGCGAACACGATGGAGCCGAGCCGATCGCGATCGAGCGAGCCGTCCGGCAGCAGTACGTCCGGGCCGAACTCGCCGGCCACCGCGTCGAGGCCCGGCGTGCCGGGCTCGACCACCTCGCGGGCGACGACGTCGGCGTCGATCAGCACCGCGCCGTGCGCGACCAGGCGACGGGCGACCTCGCTCTTGCCCGACCCGATCCCCCCGGTCAATCCCACACGCAGCACAGACCGACCCTATCGGCGCCCACCTGGGAATCGCGCGGCCGGCGGCTCACGCGGGAGCGCCGGGCAAAGCCTTGCGCATATGGACGAGGGTGAGATGGGCGGCGACGCGCTCGCGGCGGACCTCGGTGTAGCCGAGGCGGCGGTAAAGCCGCAGGTTGCCGTCGCTGAGGTGGCCGGTGAACAGCACGATGGTGCCGGCCCGGCCGGTCACCGCGGCCTCCAGCGCGCGCATGAGGCGGGTGCCGATGCCCTGACCCCGCAGGTCGGGGGCCACGACGAGCCGCCCGGCCAGGCAGGTCTGGTCGTTGAAGGTGCCCCGTACGGCGCCGACGAGCCGCGGGCCCTGCCGCGCCACCAGGACGACGGCGTCGCCGGCCAGCACGGCCCGCAACTGGTCGAGCGACTCGATCAGCGGCGCGATGAACGGGTCGCCGTACAGCTGGGCCTCGGTGAGGTAGGCGGCGCGCTGGACGGTCAGGATCTCGCCGGCGTCACCGGGGCTCGCCCGTTCGATGCGGACATCGAGCGAGGTCGCGCCCGCCTTCTCGTTCGGCATCGCGGGCATGGGGCCACCCTCCTAGTCGCCGACCCGTACGGTCGCGACGACGGGCTGGTGACCGGGGGCGGCCGGCGTGCGGGCCGCGGCCTCGGAAATGAACACGTCGTCGGTGCCGAGCAGCCAGTCGCCGGACGATTCCCCCGAGTCGGACGCGTGGCGCAGCCCGGTGCCGTCGGTGAGCCGGCTCAGCGCCGCACTCTGGGCGCCCAGGCCCGCCGCGATCACCGTCTGCGGTCCACCGCCCCACGCCCTCATCAGCTGCGCGGCCTGGATCTCGTGGGCGCGGTCGTGGCCCGCCGCGTCGTCCAGCCGCGTCGACCAGACGTCGACCGTACGGCCGCCGCCGACCTCGAGGCGGGCCCATACGTATCCGGGCACCTGGACGCCGCCCGCCTGGGCCAGCCGCCCGGCGCCGGAGGAGCGGATCGGCAGCCGCGTGAGCACCGCGTTGCCGGACTGGTTGTCCGCGCCCGGTCCCCAGACGAGATGCATGCTCAGCCGGCGGGCCAGCCACGCGGCGCCATCGGTGGTGCCGGACGCCAGCCGGCCCCGCCCGACGTCCTGCAGCAGCACGACATCCGACCCGGTGGCCCCGATCGCCCCCGCCACACGTTCGAGATCGACCCGTCCGTCCTGGCCGACCGCCTCGTGGATGTTGTAGGCGACCAGCTGGAACCGGCCGGCCGGCGCCGCCGGGCTCCCCAGAGCGGGCGCGGTCAGCGCGCTGAGCAACGGGACGACCAGCAGCAGGAGGGCGGCGGCGCCCGCGCCCAGCGACCGCCGCGCCGACCGCGCCGGCAACGGGCCGCCACGGGCCGCCGCGAGCGCCGCGAGCAGTCCGAGCATGATCCCGGCGAGCCCCGGCAGGATCTTGCTCGAGAACGGCAGCGGCACGTCGCCGGCCAGCTGGTACGACAGCAGCAGCGCCCCCATCAGCACCCCGCCGAGCGCGGCGCCCAGGTCGATGCGCCAGACCGGTCCGCCCCGCCCGGCCCGGCGCAGCGGCGCCCGCGACCCGACGGCGAGCAGCCAGGCGGCCAGCAGCTGCCCGGCCACCAGCACGACCCACGTCAGCACGCGCCCGGTGAGGCCGTACGGCCCGGTCACCGCCGCGGTGCCGACCCCGAGGACCGTGCCGCCGAGCACCGCCGTGCCGCCCGGTACGGCCCGTACCGCCAGCCCCGAGGACAGGAACGCCAGCGCGAGCGCCTGACCGGCCAGCACCACGGCACCGGCGACCGGCGGCGACAGCCAGCCGGCCGTGGCGGCGAACGCCGGACTCGACAGCACCAGCACCTGGATCGCCAGGAACGGGCCGAGGGCCGCGGCGCCGAGCCCGTCGCGCCACGTGATTCCGGGCGCCGGTACGGCACCGGAGCGCAGCTCGATGACGAGCATGGCGAGGCCAGCACCGACGAGCACGACGCACACCGCCCACGGGCCCATCCCGGGCCGCCACACCGGGTCCCACGTGCCGAACCCGATCCGCACGGCGGTGTCGAGGGCCAGCCCGGCCACCCCGGCCGTGGCGAACCCCACCCCGGACAGGCCGCGTGCCGCCTCGTACAGCGCCACCATCGCGATCGTGGCTAGCGCCAGGCCCGCGCAGGCGAGCCACAGCCCCGGCGCGGCGGCCTGCGCCGCGAGCCGTACGGCCAGCAATCCGCCCACGCCGACGCCGATCAGCGCGCGCGGCCCGGCCAGCGCCCGGATCAGCGGCGCCAGCAGCCCGGCGAGACAGCTCAGCAGCACCACCGCGGCCGCCGCACCCGCGCCGGAATCCTCGGCGAACCTGCCGAACAGCGGCAGGGCGAAGCGCAGCGTCTCGGCGAGAACGGCGATGCTGATCGCGATCAGGGCCAGCCGCGCGCGGCCCTGAGGGACGATGGGAGCCGCGGGCCGGGCGTGTCCCACGGACGGTATGCCCCTGTCGGTTGTGGCCACCAGAAAGCTCTCCTGCGGGGAAACGACCATGTGGTCAGAGAAAGCCTGAGCCGGACGGTACTGAGACCGTCCGGCTCATGGCAAACGAACTCTGGCTATTGGCCGCCGGAGAGCTTCTCCCGCAGCGCGGCGAGCGCCTCGTCGGAGGCGAGGGCGCCCTCGGCCTGCTGTGGCTGCTCGTCGCCACCGCCGGAGTACGACGTCGGCTCGCCACCGCCACCGCCACCGCCTCCGTTGCCGGCCGCCTCGGCCTCGGCCTTACGGGCCTCCTCGATCTGCCGGCGGTGGGCGTCGAACCGCGTGCGGGCCTCGGCGTACTGCCGCTCCCACTGCTCGCGCTGGTCTTCGTAGCCTTCGAGCCACTCGCCGGTCTCGGAGTCGAAGCCCTCGGGGTACTTGTAGTTGCCCTGCTCGTCGTACTCGGCGGGCATGCCGTACAGCGTCGGGTCGAAGTCCTCTTCCTCGATGCCGACCGCGCCCTCGTTGGCCTGCTTCAGCGACAGGCTGATGCGGCGCCGGTCGAGGTCGATGTCGATGATCTTGACGAAGATCTCGTCGCCGACCTGGACGACCTGCTCGGGGATCTCGACGTGCCGCTCGGCCAGCTCGGAGATGTGCACCAGGCCCTCGATGCCCTCCTCGACGCGGACGAACGCGCCGAACGGGACCAGCTTGGTGACCCGGCCGGGAACGACCTGGCCGATCTGGTGGGTGCGGGCGAACTGCTGCCACGGGTCTTCCTGCGTCGCCTTGAGCGACAGCGAGACCCGCTCGCGCTCCATGTCGACGTCGAGGACCTCGACCGTGACCTCCTGGCCGACCTCGACGACCTCGGACGGGTGGTCGATGTGCTTCCAGGACAGCTCGGAGACGTGCACCAGACCGTCGACGCCGCCGAGATCGACGAACGCGCCGAAGTTGACGATGCTCGACACGACGCCCTTGCGGACCTGGCCCTTCTGCAGGGTGTTGAGGAAGGTCTGGCGGACCTCGCTCTGGGTCTGCTCCAGCCAGGCACGGCGGGACAGCACCACGTTGTTGCGGTTCTTGTCCAGCTCGATGATCTTGGCCTCGAGCTCCCGGCCCACGTACGGCTGCAGGTCGCGCACGCGGCGCATCTCCACCAGCGAGGCGGGCAGGAAGCCGCGCAGCCCGATGTCGAGGATGAGACCGCCCTTGACGACCTCGATGACCGTGCCCGTGACGATGCCGTCCTCGTCCTTGATCTTCTCGATCGTGCCCCAGGCGCGCTCGTACTGGGCGCGCTTCTTCGAGAGGATCAGCCGGCCCTCCTTGTCCTCCTTCTGGAGAACCAGGGCCTCGACGTGGTCACCGACCTTGACGACATCGTTGGGATCGACGTCGTGCTTGATGGACAGCTCGCGCGAGGGGATGACGCCCTCGGTCTTGTAGCCGATGTCGAGCAAGACCTCGTCTCGATCGACCTTGACGACAGTGCCTTCGACAATGTCGCCGTCGTTGAAGTACTTGATGGTCTCGTCGATCGCGGCGAGGAAGGCTTCCTCGGACCCGATGTCGTTGACCGCTACCTGCGGGGTGGTCGAGGTGGCCTCGGTGCTGCTCGTCATGTGTGGGATCGGCTCCGGTACGGACATGGATGTCGTTGTTGGTGCGCGGAGGGCCCTTATCGTCCCTGCCGAAGACCGGAGTGGCGGAGGCTTGCTCCATCCGAAGACCGATGTCGACCTGACCGAGCGCTAGCCTGCTCCGTCCGAGGCACGCGCAGGCCCGCAGCGCAGCGATCAGGATATGAGACGTTCGGACATGGGTCAATCCGCTCCCGCGGGAGAGCGTCCGCGGAGGCGGTTCAGTATGGGCGTCCCCGTCCTTCGAAGCGCTTCGCGAGCGACCCCGCATCGGATGACGGAAATGATATCGCCGCAGGGTCCCCGTCCGATGTGTACCTCTTGCCAGGATTATTGTCCAGCCAGTCCAGCCATGCGGACGAGCAGAACTTGTCGCAGTCGTCCCTCTTGATCTTGCCTTCGGACCGGACCCGGGGAATCTCCATCGGCTGAAAGGCCGTGCTGTACGGGGAATCGGCGGGCCGCCAACCCGCCAGGAACATCCCCGCGAAGTCCCAGCTCGCGCCGCTGGAGTGGCCGTGATCGGCCCAGGACAGATGGGTCGGGGCGCCGTACGGAAAGGCGAAGGTCACCGGCGGCGGAGCGCCCATATCCGTGATCATTTTCTGGTCGGTCCCGATCTCTTTCTGCACCTTTGTCCGAGATATCCCGGAAAGGTCGACGTGATTGGTCGTGTGATTGGCGACCTCGAAGCCGTGGTGTACCAGCCATTGCACACCGGCGCGCGCCTTGTCGCCCATCATGAACGGGTCCTTGATGAGGTAGAACGTGGCGGCCGGGCGGAACCATGGATACTCGCGGGCCACGTCGAGGATGATGCTGACCGCCGTGTCGGGCTTCGGGTTGCCCTGCGCGTCGAGGGTCAGGTGGCTCGGGTACCCGTCGTCGAAGGTGAGCACGACGGGGTGGGTGCCGGCGGGGATGTCGATGTCGCCGGTGGCGAACTCGGCCGCGGTCACCGGCACGTACGCCTCCTTGGCCAGCCGCTCCAGCTCGCGGCGCAGCTCGGCCGGGCTGCGGTCGTACGACGTGATCGCCTTGGCCTCGATCCGGTGGTACATCAGCACCGGCACCTGGCCCAGCTCGTTGGCGTGCACGCGGCGGGCCATGGCCGCCGAGATCGTGGGCGTCGTCCGCGGCGCCGGGGCGGCCTTGGTCGCCTTCGCCGGGACCGCCGACACGGTGGGCCTGCCGTGGTCGGCCGCGCCGGCCGGCCGGGCGCCGGCCTGGCTCCCGTGGTCGGCCCGCGGGGCGATCAGCCCGATCACGACCGCACAGGCGATGAACAGGCCAGCGAGCTTGTGCAGCTGGGGCACCCGGCCTCCTGGCTACTCGTGGACGCCGCCCGCGCCCGGACTATCGAGGCTCCAC
>DATBKU010000051.1:0-1554 GCA_036555725.1 Streptosporangiaceae bacterium
TCGTAGGCCGTGTTCGAGTCGCCCATCTTGGCGCAGGGCAGCGCTCGCAGCGTCGCGACGTAGTCGGCCGGGGCGCCGGCCCGCTCGGCCGAATCGGCCAGGATGCCGATGCTCCGCGCCGACGGCAGCCCGCCCTCGTAGAAGTTGAGCACGTACAGCCAGGCCAGGACGTTGCCGTCCAGGGTCTCCACCCGCACCTTGGCGCGACGGTAGTACCCCAGCGTGACCCCGTCCCAGTTGTCGAGCTGCTTCTCGTCACCCTCGGACACGTCGTAGAGCACGACGAAGACCCGGGAGCCCGGATCCTCGACCACGGTCGCGAGGGCACCGTCCCAGCCGATGTCCTCCCCGCCGAACGTCAGCCGCCAGCCCTCAAGCCACCCGGTTCCACGCTGCGGTGAATGCGGGCAGCGCAGCAGCATCTGAGCCGGGTCCAGATTGCTGCCGTAGGCCGCGTACAGTGCCACGGGGGCAAGCGTACGGCGTCGCGTCGCCGGGCGACGTGCATTGCCCCGCGCCTGATACCTGACTGCGACCAATAGACCGGGAAGAATTACCTACCGTGACCTTGCCACGCCAGAGAATCGCGATCCTCGGCGGCGGCCCCGGCGGCTACGAGGCCGCCCTCGTCGCCGCCCAGCTCGGCGCCGACGTCACCGTCGTCGATTCGGACGGGCTCGGCGGCGCCTGCGTGCTCACCGACTGCGTGCCCTCCAAGTCCCTCATCGAGACCTCCAACGCGATGACGCTGCTCAACCGGAGTGACCGGCTCGGCATCGCCACCGGCGGCCTGGCCACCGTCAACGCGGCCCGGCTGTACGAGCGGATCATCGCCCTGGCCCACGCCCAGTCACGCGACATCGCAGCCCGGATCGCCGCCGAGGACATCAAGGTGTTCACCGCCCGCGGCCGCATCGCCAAGCCCGGGATCGTGGCAGCAGGCGATCAGGAGATCAGGGCCGACGCCATCCTGATCGCCACCGGCGCCATGCCCCGCGTGCTGCCCGGCGCCGAGCCCGACGGCGAGCGCATCCTCAACTGGCGCCAGCTGTACGACCTGACCGAGTTGCCCCGGGACCTGATCGTGGTCGGCTCCGGCGTCACCGGGGCCGAGTTCGCCGGCGCTTACCAGGCGCTCGGCTCGCGGGTCACGCTGGTCTCGTCACGGGACCGGGTGCTACCGCAGGAGGACGAGGACGCGGCCGACCTGATCGAGGACGTATTCCGCCGCCGCGGCATGACCGTGCTCGGCCTGTCCCGGGCCAAGGCGGTAAGCCGTGACGGCGACAGCGTCACCGTGACCCTGGCGGACGGCCGGACGGTGACCGGCTCCCACTGCCTGATGACCGTGGGCATGATCCCCCGCACCGAGGGCATCGGCTGCGACGAAGCCGAGGTGAAGCTGGATGCTCACGGCTTCATCGAGGTGGACCGGGTGTCCCGCACCTCGGTGCCCGGCGTGTACGCGGCCGGCGACTGCACCGGCGTGCGCATGCTGGCCTCGGTGGCCGCCATGCAGGGCCGGATCGCGATGTGGCACACGCTCGGCGAGTC
>DATBKU010000052.1:0-1684 GCA_036555725.1 Streptosporangiaceae bacterium
GAGGCCAAGGTCAGGACGTTCGCCGGCAACGACTGCATCGACCCGACCCCGCCGGTGAAGCAGAGCAGCGGGCAGACCTATACGCAGTCCGCGCCGAACATGCTGAGCGCGCTGGACGAGGCTTCCGATGCGACGCCGACGCTCCAACCGTTCCGGATCTCCGATGCCGACTTTGCGACGTTCGGCTCGCTGACGATCTGCACTCTCGGCGTTGGTGTTCCGCCCGGGTTCTGGTACCAGGCGACGAACCACGTCGGCGACACTGCCGGAGCCGACCAGACGTTCATCAAGCCGGGCGACCAGCTGACGCTCTACCGGACGCCGTCGGATTTCACCTCCGACGAGGAGCTGACCATCGACGCGCCTGCACGCACGACGCCCGGTGCGCCGATCACCGTCCAGGTGCAATCGCATCAGGTCGACGGCACAACCGTGCCGGGGGCCGGCGCGACCGTCGGCGGCGGTGACGCTCCCGCGGCGGTCGACGCTGCTGGCAATGCGACCGTGGCGTTCTCGACGGAAGGCACGCACACCGTCGTGGCGACCAAGGACTACAACGACGTCCCGAGCCAGGCGCTCACCGTATGCGTGGCACGGGATCTCGCCGATTGCCCGCCGGTGCGCGGCCTCCAGATCGTCGGCAGCCACGAGCCCGATGACATCGTCGGAACCGCGGGCGCGGATCTGATCAAGGCGCGCGGCGGCAAGGACAGGGTCCGGGCGCTCGGGGGGAACGACAAGATCGATGTCCGAGGCGGCGGCAAGGACCGCGTCAACTGCGGCGGAGGCGACGACCAGGTGAAGATGAGCAAGGGCGACAAGGCCGGCAAGAACTGCGAGCACCGCAGCCGGTCGGCCAAGAAGCACAAGCGCGGCAAGCACAAGGGGAAGCACAAGAAGTGACCCCCGCCCGCCAACTGGCGGCCGCCCTGGCGCTCTGCGCCGTGGCGGTCGCCGGCTGCGGGCTCGGGCCTGGCAAGGACGAGGGGGACGTCGATCTGGCCGTGACGCGCGACTACGGAGCCACGGTCATGCTGCAGAAGAGCGACTCGATCCGCGAATCGGACACCGTGATGCGCGTTCTGGACCGCAACGCCGACGTCTCCACCCGGTACGGCGGCGGCTTCATCCAGTCGATCGACGGCCTCGCCGGCTCCCAGGGTGGCGGCGAGCAAAGCGACTGGTTCTTCTACGTGAACGGAATCGAGTCGCCGATCGGCTCGGCCGAGTACGACCCCTCCGGGGGCGACCGGATCTGGTGGGACTACCGGGACTGGACCGCCGCCATGCGAGTGCCGGCCGTGGTCGGCTCGTGGCCGGAGCCGTTCCTGCACGGGTTCCAGGGCCAGCACTGGCAGACCTCTGTCAATTGCGTCGCCGCGAAGCCGACGTGTGATCTGGCGGAGCAGCGAATCGGCTCGCTACTGGGCCAGCCCCTCTTCAGCACGGATAGGTATGGCGCGACCCGCATCGGCGTCGACCGGAATCCCGGCATCCATGTGCTGGTGGGTCCGTGGCCCGCGCTGAGCACAGACTCGGTCGCCCATCTCTTGGCCGGGGACCCGAGCGAGAGCGGCGTCTTCGCCCGGTTCGTGAGCACCCACCGCCCTCTGCTCGAACTGCTAAACACGCGGGGTCAGCCCGCCGGAAGCGTTGGCAAGGGCGGCGGGCTGATTGCAGCTTT
>DATBKU010000053.1:0-8453 GCA_036555725.1 Streptosporangiaceae bacterium
CGCCGCTCGTTACGGACGCCGACTTTGAGACACGCCATAGGGCGCCCGCACGCTGCGCGGTCACCGTCCGACTGCCCGTAGACTCGGCGCCTGTGAGAAGTACCAACGAGGCCCGGGCGAGGTAGGCGCGTGAGTCTGTCCATCGGCATCGTCGGGCTGCCCAATGTCGGGAAGTCCACGCTGTTCAACGCGTTGACGAAAAACGACGCACTGGCCGCGAACTATCCGTTCGCGACGATAGACCCCAACGTGGGCGTCGTCGGCGTGCCCGACCCGCGCCTGGACGAGCTGGCGAGGCTGTACGACTCCGCCAAGATCGTGCCCGCCGCCGTACGGTTCGTCGATATCGCCGGCCTCGTACGGGGGGCGTCGGAGGGGCAGGGCCTCGGCAACCAGTTCCTCGCGAACATCCGCGAGACCGACGCGATCTGCCAGATCATCCGGGTGTTCGAGGATCCCGACGTCACGCACGTGGACGGCGAGGTCTCGCCCGCGCGCGACATCGAGACGATCAACACCGAGCTGATCCTCGCCGACCTGCAGACGATCGAGAAGACGTTGCCGCGCCTGGAGAAGGAGGCGCGCACCCGCAAGTCCAAGGAGCTGATGGAGACCGTCGACGCCCTCACCACCGCGCAGAAGGTGCTGAACGAGGGCACGACGGTGTTCGCGGCGGGGCTCGACCAGGCGCCGCTGCGCGAGTTGCAGCTGCTCACCGCCAAGCCGTTCCTGTACGTCTTCAATCTCGACGAGAACGAGCTCGGCGACGAGGCGCTGCGGGCCCGGATGCGGGAACTCGTCGCCCCGGCGGAGGCGATCTTCCTCGACGCCAAGATCGAGGCGGAGCTCATCGAACTGCCGGATGACGAGGCGCTGGAACTGCTCCAGGGAATGGGTCAAGGCGAGTCTGGTTTGTCGCAACTTGTCCGGATTGGATTTGACACTCTGGGACTGCAGACATTCTTGACGGCAGGGCCCAAGGAGGCGCGCGCCTGGACCATCCGGAAGGGCGCGACCGCGCCCGAGGCGGCCGGCGTTATCCATACGGATTTTCAGCGCGGATTCATCAAAGCCGAGATCGTTTCGTACGGCGACCTGGTCGCCGAAGGATCTGTCGCCGCTGCTCGGGCGGCCGGGAAGGTGCGCATGGAAGGCAAGGACTATGTCATGCGCGACGGCGACGTGGTGGAGTTCCGATTCAACGTGTAGCGGCCCGGTTCGGCGGCTGCCGACCGGTAAGGCAAGGAGATCGTCACCGTCGGGGAATCTTCGCGGGGCTCCGGTCCGGCAACCACTCGCGATATGAGATGGATCGGGTTATCCACAACCGCGTGCCGGGGCTGGGCATCTCCGCAAGACGCTGGAACAATTGACGCCCGTGGTTAAGGTGGGAGGTCCGACTCCACACACCACATGACCGTCAGACAGGAAATAAGACCGCGCCGACCGGGGGCAGGCGCGAGCGGAGGCGCGATGGCTCGCAGGTCGGCCGTACGACACGGCCCCGACTCGGCTGCGTACCCGGGTGCGGCCGACACGGGTGCGGGCGTCGGGGCTGACTACCCGCCGACGGGCACGTGGGACGCTCCGGATCGCGGCCGCAGGCGTCGTCGCTGGGCCGGGTCCGGCGGCCGGTGGTGGGTCTGGATCGGCCGCATCATCCTGTGGGCCTGCATCATCGTGGTGCTGCTCAACGGCGTCAGGGCGATATTCGACCGATATACCGCCGAGCCGGCCCAGACCCCGTCGGCCCCGCAGCAGGACGCCAAGGCCCAGTTCCCGTCCGGCGCCGCGTCGGCATACGCCCTGCAGTTCGCCAACGTGTACCTCAACTACGACCAGCGGAACCCCGCCGCCCGGCAGCAGCAGCTGCAGAACTTCCTGCCCGACGGCTCGGACAGCCAACTCGGCTGGAACGGCGCCGGCGACATGCACCTGCAGTCGGTCCAAGTGGCCGCCGTGCAGCCCAAAGACGCCAACAACGCCGTGGTGACGCTGCTCGCCCAGGCCAACGGCAAATGGCTGCAGCTCGCTGTGCCCATCTATGCCAAGGACGGCGCACTCGTGGTGTCCGGCGAGCCCGCCATCCTGCCACCGCCGGCGCGCGCCCAACTGCCGGAGTCGTCCGTCCAGGAACGTGACACCGCCCTCGAGACCGAGCTGCAGCAGGTCCTGACCGGGTTCTTCAAGGCCTATGCCAGCGGCGACACGGTCGCGCTGTCCCGGTTCACCGACAAGGCCTCCATCACGGCGCTGGGCGGGGCCGTCACCTTTGGTCAGCTGAAGGAGGTCAAGGCGCCACACGGAGCCGCCGACGAACGTACGATCGCGGCAACAGTGGTGTGGCAGATCCCGTCCGTCCACGCCAAGGGCACGTCCGCCGAGCTCGAGCAGACCTACGAACTGACGGTGGTGAAGAAAGACGGAACTTGGTACGTGAGAGACATCCGCGGTTCGACGCAACCGAGCGGATCATGATTTACCCGCCGACCGAGGAAGGCAGTTAGGTCGATGCTCCACAATGTCCTGGCGTCGCTTCCAGATCACGTGCAGGCGGCGCCTTCCGACCTGAAGACCGATGATCTCGCCGCCTGGCTGCGGCAGATCTTCGGCCCGCTTTTCCTGGTCATCGTCTCGATTGTCGCGATCTTTTTTCTGTTCACACGAGAGATCACGAGGTTCGTTCAGTTCGTTGTTCTGGCGATCGGTATTGGAGTCATCTTCTACGTGCCCAATGTGATCGAGACTACGGCCAAGGCGATCGCCAAGGCTCTCGGGGTGGACCTGTCCTGACCCGGTCCTGAACCGGTGACGGCCGGGGTTCGCCGCGGTGAGGGGAGTGGGGCGTGGATCTACCCACGTACACGAACATCTGGCGCATCGAGAAGCGGCTGTACAAGCTCTATGACCTGCGGCTTCCGATGCCGCTGCCGCTCGTACAGATCGGTGTGTTCCTCGGGGTGTTCGTGCCGTGGATCGTGTTGCTCCAGTTGGTGGGCATCCCGTTCGGCGGCGGCTGGATCCTCCCGCTGTACCTCGTGCCGCCCGCCGTCCTCACCTGGCTGGCCACCCGCCCCGTCATCGAGGGCAAACGGCTTACCGAACTGCTGCTGTCCCAGACCCGGTACGTCGCGGAGCCGCGTACGTGGTGCCGGCTGACCCCGATCCGGGAGCCGGCCGAGGTCGTGGTCGTCGCCCGTGTGTGGCGGCGGGCCGGGGCACCCGCTCCCGTGGGCGCGCCGGAACGGGCCGCGATCCGCGGCCGCCGCAAGGCGCGCAAGACGCACGGCGGGCGGCATGCCGCGGCCCGGCCGCCGCTCAGCCCGCCGCCCGCACGTGCGCCGCAGAGTTCGCCCGCGCTTCCGGCCCCAGCTGCCGGTCCGCCGCCCATCCAGACCAGTGACGAGCCGCGCGTCCAGCAGCGGGTTCGGGTGCGGGCGGACGACACGGGCGCATTCGCACCGCCCAGCTTCGGCGAGGCGCCCGCCATCCCGCTGGGGACGGCCGCCACCGCGAAGGTGCGATGGCCCGATCCGCACGAGCCGCCGCCCATCGTGCCGCAGCTCGACATGCCACCGTTGCGGGCGACCGCGCCGGCCCCCGCCCAGCCCGCGGCGCCGGCTCCGGAGCACGAGGGGGAGACAGCCGAGCCGGCGCAGGAGTCGGCTGAGCAGAGCGCGCCGGCGGCACCCCGCCCGGGGCCGGGGAAGCGCGGCCTCGTTTCGGGCGTGCTGCGGGGCGGCGACGTCGGCGACACGTGGCAGGCGATCTCTCGCACCGACGCCGAGCAACTCGCAGGCCGCACCCAAGACCAAGACGATTCGCCGGCGCCCGGCGCGGTGGCCTCGACCGGAACGGCCGACTCCACAGCCGATGACGGCGATGGCGCGGAGGCCGTCGCCGACGGCACGGCGGCCGGTGGGGGAACTTCCGCGGACGTGACGCCGGCGGCGGAGACGAAGTCCAGGCAGGAGGAGACGGAGGCCGTGCCGGCGGAGGCGGAGACCAAGCCGGCGAAGAAGGAGGCCGCACAGGCGGAGGCGGAGACCAAGCCGGCAGAGAAGGAGGCCGCACAGGCAGAGAAGGGGGCCGCGCCGGCAGAGAAGGAGGCCCCACCGGCAGAGAAGGAGGCCCCACCGGCGGCGGAGACCAAGCCGGCGGAAACGGAGACCACGAGCCGGCAGCCACGGAGCGTACCGCGTCCGTGGTCGAAGGAGTTGTCGCGGCCGCCGCGTGACGCTCGCACAGACGCGCTCGTCTGGCCGCCCCCGCCGCACCGGCGTGCCGGTTCCGTACCCCCCAAACCGGCGAAGAACCCGCAGAGGAGCTCCGGCGGACAGCCGGCCAAGCCGCCGCGGCCACCGGCCCCGCGGCAGCCGCAACCGCAGCGGCCGGCGCAGGACCCGTCCGCCACGCCGCCCACCGGCACCCCGCTGCCCGGCCGGGCGGCGGGCAGGCCGGTGTGGGGACGCCCGACCGGTCCGGTACGGATTCCGGCCGCCGGATCATCCCAGTCCGGCCTGCCGTCCCGTCCGGAGGGCACCCCGATCAAGCCGCCCCCGCCCCGTGTCGTACCGGAGGCCGAGCTGCCGTCGGCGCCGCCGCGCGAGGGCCGGTCCGGTCCCGCCTCCCCGGTCCGGCCGGAGCCGCGCCAGCGCGCTCAACCCGCCGGCCGTCCGGATGGGCGAGCGGCCTTCGGCCCGGCCGAAGGACGGGCCGCGTCGCCCGCCATCACGCCGCCCGACCCGGACCAGGAGGGCATGCCCGGCGGCGGGCTGCGGCGGCTGCTCAAGGCGATGGGCGGCGGGCACACCGAGGTCGATTCGGAGTACGAGGAGCGGCTGCAGCGTCCGTTCTACGGGGCCCGGCACATCGTGGTGCTGGGCTGCACCGGCGGCGCCGGCCAGACGGTGACCGCGCTGATGATGGGGCACACCTTCGCGCAGTACTGCGGGGAGCCCGTCGTCGCCATCGACGTCAACCCGGGCCCGGGGGCGCTGGCCCGGCGCACCCGCACCCAGACCCCGGAGACGCTGGCCGGGCTGATCACCCGCGCCGACCAGGTGACCAGCCTGACCGCCGTACGGCGCTACACCTCACGGGCCAAGTCGGGCCTCGACGTGGTCTCCGCCGGTAAGAACCCGGTGCAGGCCCTCGACGACCGCGACTACGCGCTGGCCTTCCGCACCCTCGACCACTTCTACTCCGTCACCATGCTGGATACGGCCGCGGCCATCGTGGCGCGGGTGCTGCCGTACGCCGACCAGCTCGTCCTCGTCGCGCCGGCCAGCTCCGACGCCGCCCGAGCCGTCCAGATGACATTCGAGTGGCTGGACGGGCACGGGTACGACGAGCTGCGCACCCGTGCCGTCACCGTGGTCAACGGGGTCAGCCGGCGCAGCATGAAGGACGTGAACAATGCCGAGTCGGTGGCGCGCGGCCGGTGCCGGGCCCTCGTCCGCATCCCGTGGGATGACCATCTCAGCCTGGATCGGTCGCCGCGCAATGAGCTGAAATCGCTGCGCGCGCCGACGAGGCGTGCCTACCTTGCTCTCGCCGGAGTCGTCGCGGGAGGGTTCGCTGTTGTGCCGGAGCGTTACCAGGAGAGGGAGGCGTCCAGGTGAGCGAGCCGCAGGCGCGCGGCGGGGGACACGGTGGCACAGGCGATGCGCCATTGCGGGCCGATGTGATCGGGATTCGTGATCGGGCGGTCCGCCGGCCGTGGTTCGAGCGGGGCGCGTGATGGGCGCCTTCACCGGAAGCGGGCGACGCAGTGCCAGCAGACTCGCCGTACGGTACTTCGACGACCGGATCCTGATCGCCGACAACGCCGCCTGGGCGTACTTCCGGCTGCCGACGGTGTCGTATGAGTTCACCACCGGCGAGCAGCGCGACGCGCTGGCCACCAACATCACGATCGCGCTCGCCGCGCTGCGCATGCAGGACGCCGAGATCCACCTGCGCATCGCGCACCGCACGTACCCGGCGGCCGAGTGGGCGCTATCGCTCGACCAGACCGCCGACGGCGGGCCGGGCTGGCGTGATTACCTGGAGGAGATGTACGCCCACGTCTGGTCCAAGGACTTTTGGACCAAGGAGGTCTACCTCGGCGTACGACTCGGCAAGCGCGGCGTCGGCGCCGGGCTCGGTGGGGGGTCGCTGTCCCAGCTGCTCGGTGCGTATCGGAAGAGTGAGCGGACGCTGGGCCTGCAGGACGACGCGATCGACAGCAAGGAGATCGCGCGCTGGACCGAGAACGCCGAGCGGATCGGCCGGGCGCTCGGCGGCAGCGCGCTGGTGGCCAGGCATGCGTTCGCGGCCGAGGTGGCGTGGCTGTTCCAGCACGCGGTGACCGGTTCGCTCGGCGACCCGCCGCCGTCGGCCGTGCCGCGCCGTACCTGGGGCGCCGGCGAGATCGAGACGCTGGTCGAGGGCGCCATCCACAACGGCCGGTCGCACCTGCGGATGGAGCAGCCGGGTGGCTCGTCGTATGTCGCGTACCTGTCGTTCGCCCGCTTCCCCGACCTCATGCCGTTCCCCGACGGCGAGCCGTGGCTGCACTACGCCGACGCGCTGCCGTTCCCGGTCGAGATCAGCGCTCGGATGAAGTTGATCCCGCCGGCGATGGCCTCGCGGGACGTGTCGCGGCGGCTCGCGCACGCCCGCGACATGGATCAGCACATCAGAGAGGCGGGCGCGGAGGCGCCGATCGCGCTGGCCGAGCAGATCGACGCGGCGCGGATGCTCGAGCACGGCATCACCAAGGAGCGGCTGCCGTTCGTGTACGGCTGGTACCGGCTGGTTGTGTCGGCGCCGACGGAGGAATTGCTGGTGCAGCGGGTCGACGCGGTCGTCGAGCACTACCGTGACATCGGCATCGACGTCGTCAACTCGACGGGCGACCAATTCTCGCTGTTCTGCGAGTCGCTGCCGGGTGACCGGCTCCGGCTGAACGCATACGCGCAGCGGCATCCCCTGCGGACGATCGCGGGCGGCATGCCGACGGCCACGGTCGACCTCGGTGACCGGTCCGACGCCGAGGGCTGGGTCGGCCCGTACGTGGGGGAGACGCTGGGCCGGGCCCGGTCGATCGTGCATTTCGACCCGCTGGTGGCAGCGGCGCGCAACCGCCCGACGGCGGTGGCGATCACCGGCGAGCCGGGCGGCGGCAAGACGACGCTGGCGTTGCTGCTGATCTACCAGATGGCGCTGCGCGGGGTGACGGTCGCGGCCATCGACCCCAAGGGCGACGCCGAATCGCTGGTCGAGCTGCTGCGGTCGCGGGGCCGCAAGGCGCGCATCCTGCCGCTGGGCTCGGCCGCGCCGGGGCTGCTCGACCCGTTCTCGTTCGACGACGATCTAGCGACCAAGAAGACGATGTCGACCGAGACGCTCCGGCTGCTGCTGCCGCGCATGTCGGAGGAGCGCGAGTCGGCCATGATCCAGGCCGTCGGCGCGGTCGCCAACGCACCGCAGCCGTCGCTCGGCAAAGTCGTCGACCACCTGGAGGGGTCGGCCGACCCGGCGTCCCGCAACCTCGGCGCGGTGCTGCGCTCGATGTCGGAGATGCGGCTGGCCCGGCTGTGCTTCGACCCGTACGGCGGGGAGCAGATCGACACCCTCGGCTGGACCACGGTGTTCACCCTCGGCGGGCTGACACTGCCCGACGTGGCGATCAGCCGCGACGACTATTCGTACGAGCAGCGGCTGTCCGTCGCGCTGATGTACCTTGTCTCGCAGTTCGCCCGGCGGCTGATGCACGGCCTCGACCGGCGCCAGCCCAAGGCGATCTTCCTCGACGAGGCGTGGGCGATCACCGCGACACCGGAGGGCGCCAAGCTGGTGCCCGAGGTCTCGCGGATGGGCCGGTCCCGCAACACAGCGCTGATCTTGGTGTCGCAGAACGCGGGCGACCTGTTGAACGAGCAGGTCACCAACTGCCTCTCCTCGGTGTTCTCGTTCCGGTCCTCCGAACGGGTCGAGGTCGGCAGCGTGATGGCGCTGCTGGGCGTCGAGTCGTCGGAGGAGCACAAGGCCGTGCTGCGCAACCTCGGCAACGGCGAATGCATTTTCCGCGATCTCGATGGGCGGGCCGGACGGATCGGGGTGGACCTGATCTCCGAGGAACTGCTGCGCTGGCTCGACACCAACCCGACGCGCGCCAGGCCGTCCGCGCCCGGCGCGCCGGTGAGGGACGACGGGAATGAAGGGGACGACGGGGGACCGACATCGGCGGGGGCCGAGGCCGAGGAGGTCACCCGATGAGATTCCCCCACTCCGCCCGGTCGCCACGGCCGGGTCGTGGGTCCGTCCCGGCCGCCTTCCGCGGCCGTACGGTGCCGCGCCGGCCTGGGGCCGGTACGGCCGTACGGCTGCCCAGGGACCGCGCGATCGAGCGGGCGGTGCGGACACGGTCGGGGCATCGCGGCCGGCGCCGGTCCATCATCGTCCTC
>DATBKU010000054.1:0-19002 GCA_036555725.1 Streptosporangiaceae bacterium
CGGCGGCGGGTCGCGAAGCTCATCGACGGCGCCTATCCCGCCTAGTCGGTTTGCGCGGTGCCCGTGCGGCGGCGGGTCGCGAAGTTCATCGACGGCGCCTATCCCGCCTAGTCGGGTGCACAGCGTCAGCGCGTATCCCGCTTGATCGGTGTCAGGCGCCCGTCGGCCGGTTGCGGCGTTCGTTCGCTGGAAATGCTGACATGGGGAGCCGGGAGAGGGGGACCCCATGAAAGCGCTGATCAACTCGATGACCGACAGCGAGCAAGCCCTGATCCGGGAAACGGAACGGGCGCGCCTGGCCGGCATGGAGGAGGACGAGCTGCTGGAGGTGCACGCCCGCATCCGGCGGGCCCGCAACAAGCACATCAAGCTGTACCGGCGCGAGGCCGCCACCCGTGTCGCCGAGCACGGCGGTCGCGGCGTCGCCTATCCCAAGAACCGCCGGAACGCGCAGAAGGCCGAGGTGTTCGAGGACGCGCTGGCGCGGGTCAGCCGTTATCTGGCGGCGGCCGCCCGGCGCAGCGCCGAGGCCCTCAAGGCCGAACGGCTCGAGGCCGTCCGGTCGCGGCGTGCGTCCGGCCCGGATGCGGCCGAGCCGGACAACGAGGTCCGTCAGCTGCCCGCGCAGCGTACGGACCGTACGCCGCGTGAGCCCGCCCGCACCAAGCGGCGCGCGTCGACGAGGGCCATGGGCGCCCGCCGTCAGGCCAAGCGGGACAGTCGCTGACCCGTATGGCCGGGCCGGTGCGCTAGGCCGCGGAGTCCTTGGCGGACACCGGGCCCGCCGTCAGGCTAAGCGGGACAGTCGCTGACCCGTATGGCCGGGCCGGTGCGCTAGGCCGCGGAGTCCTTGGCGGACAGCCCGGTGCGCGTGAGGAACTCCAGGGCTGTGTCGGCGATGTCGCGCCACCCGTGGTCGCCGGCCAGCGAGTGGCCGCGGTCCTCGAACAGCTTGAACTCGGTGCGCCCGGAGTTCCGGCGCTGGATCTTGTACGCGGCCCGCACCACCGACGCCGGAACATATTGGTCCCGCCCCCCGGCGATCAGCAGCAACGGCCCCCGGTCGCGGTGGGTGTCGACCGCGGCCTCGCTGCGCCCGATCGTCAGGTTGGCGAGGCCGGCCTGGAACAGCGGCCGCGCGGGCGCGGGCATGCCGTAGGCCTGCAGCAGGCGGTCGGACTCCACGCGCGGTACGGCGTTGGCGAAGAAACGGTGGAACGTCTCGGGGGTGTGCGACCAGGTCTTCTTCAGCAGGCCGGGCCGGCTGAGCACGGGCCACGCGGCCCGCAGCTGCGCCGGCGGCAGGCCGAGGATGCCCCGGAACTGGGCCGGCGCGATGGCGACGCAGCCGCGGCCGAAGCCAAGGCCGAACAGCCGCTGGGCGATGAGGCCGCCGAACGAGTGGCCGATCAAGATCGGCGGCGTCGGCAGGTCGGCGATGACCTTGGAGTAGTGGTCGGTGACCTCGGCGATCCCGCGGTTGTCGAACGTGTGCGGGTTCTTGCGGGTCGCCTCGGCGCTCTCGGCCTCGCCCGGCCATCGCGGCGCGATCGCTTGGTAGCCGTTGTCGTTGAACAGGCCGACCCACTCGTCCCAGCTGCTGGCATGCATCCACAGCCCGTGCACGAACACGACCGGTGTCTTCGCATGGTTCGGCATGGCCACCCCCCACTACGTACGGATTTATCCGGAAAAGGAACAGTAGGTACCTCAGTGGCGGGTCGATGGTGCTGTGGGTGCACGGTTGTCGGCTGGCCGTGCACCGGGGCCGTCCATCAGGCCAGGGCCTGACCAAGGCCGGCCTTGACAAAGACGGCGCTGGTGACGTGGTCTGACCTGGACGGTTTCTCTCCGGGGGTGGGCCTGATGCCGATTCTCCTCGACACGGCCGACCTACCGGCCCGCGATCGCACCGACGCGATCCACGCCGCTATGACAGAGGCGTCGGCGCCCTGCTTCGTGATCCACGAGCATCTCGAGGACTCGATCCACGCCCGGATGGAACTGTGGGACTTCGGCACCGCGAACGTCTTCTCCACCTGGTCATCCGGCATCCAGCTGCTCCGTACCGCGAAACAGGCCCGGCAGGACGCCATGCCCGTCGTCGCGCTCTCGGTGCAGAAGGCCGCCGACGGACGGCAGGACCAGCTGGCGCACCAGCGGGTCGTGCCGCCGGGGGAGATGCTGGTGATGGACCTGTCGGCGCCGTACGACTTCTCCTGGTCGGGCAACGGAGCCGCCGGCTGCGTGCAGATCCCCATCGAGCACATCGGGCTCCCGGTCGACGTCATCCGGCGCGCCGCCGCCAGGCTGCCGTCGAGCCCGCTGTATCGCCTGGTCACCGGCCATGTCGACGACCTCACCCGGGATGCCGCCCGGCTCAGCGCCGACCCGTCCGCGCCCGCCCTCGGCGCGGCCACCGTCGAGCTGGCCAGGGCGTTGCTGTCGTCGGCGGCCTACGACGAGCAGCAGGCCCGCCCGGTCATGGTCGAGACCCTGCTCACCCAGATCCGCGCGTACGTGCGCGCGCATCTCGCCGACCCCGACCTGCGGCCGGCCACCATCGCCGCCGCACACCACATCTCCGTGCGGTACCTGTACAAGGTCTGCGCGCAGGCCGAGCTCAGCCTCGAGCAGTGGATCATCGGCGAGCGGCTCCAGGGCGCCCGGGCCGAGCTCGTCCGGCCGGAGAGCCGCGGCCGGTCGATCGCGATGATCGCGCGCCGGTGGGGGTTCGGCGACCCGACCCACTTCAGCCGCCGCTTCCGCGCCGCGTACGGTCTGTCACCGCGCGAGTGGCGGCGGATCGCCGCCGAGGCCGACCCGCCGGCGCTGCCGTAACCGGTCCTCCGTCGCGGGTGATTACGGCCGTCGTACGGTGGCGGACCGTTGAGACATCACGGGAGGGAGAACGTTCCATGACTTTGCACCAGCGGCTGGCCGTCGGCCACGAGCTGCTCGACTCGGTGTACGCGGGCCAGGACCTGCGGAAGGCGATGCCGAAGTACCGGTTCCCGGAGCACGAGGCGCGGCCCGAGGACGCCTTTCAGGTCGTCTCCGACGAGCTGCTTCTCGACGGCAACGCCAAGCAGAACCTCGCGACGTTCTGCCAGACCTGGGAGGAGCCCCAGGTGCACCGCCTGATGGAGCTGTCGATCGACAAGAACATGATCGACAAGGACGAGTACCCGCAGACGGCCGAGCTGGAGCGGCGCTGTGTGCACATGCTCGCCGACCTGTGGAACGCGCCCGACGCGGCCGACACGGTCGGCTGTTCGGCCATCGGCTCGTCCGAGGCCTGCATGCTCGGCGGGATGGCGGCCAAGTGGCGGTGGCGGGCCAAGCGGCGCGCCGCGGGCAAGCCCACGGACCGCCCGAACATGGTCTGCGGCCCGGTGCAGGTGGTGTGGCACAAGTTCGCCCGGTACTGGGACGTCGAGATCCGCGAGGTGCCGATGGCCCCGGGCCGGTACGGGATGGACGCCGCGGAGATGCTGAAGCGCGTCGACGAGAACACGATCATGGTCGTGCCGACATTCGGCGTGACGTACACCGGGGCGTACGAGCCGGTGCGCGAGCTGTCGGACGCGCTCGACCGGCTGCAAGCCGACACCGGGCTGGACGTCGACCTGCACGTCGACGGCGCGAGCGGCGCCTTCCTCGCCCCGTTCTGCGCGCCGGACATCGAGTTCGACTTCCGGGTGCCGCGGGTGAAGTCGATCAGTACGTCCGGCCACAAGTTCGGGCTGGCCCCGCTCGGCGTCGGCTGGGTGATCTGGCGGGACATCGCGGATCTGCCGGACGACCTGATCTTCCACGTGAACTACCTCGGCGGCGACATGCCCGTCTTCCAGATCAACTTCTCCCGTCCGGCCGGCCAGATCGTCGCCCAGTACTACGACTTCATCCGGCTCGGCCGCGAGGGCTACCGCAGCGTGCACGCGGCCTCGTACGAGACGGGCGCGTACCTCGCCGGCGAGATCGCCAAGCTCGGGCCGTTCGAGCTGCTGTGCGACAGCGACCCGAACACCGGCATCCCGGCCGTCGCGTGGCGGATCCGCGACGGCGCGCACCCCGGCTTCACACTGTTCGACCTGGCCGACCGGCTGCGCACCCGCGGCTGGCAGGTCCCGGCCTACACCCTCACGGGCAGCGTCTCCGACGTCGCCGTACAGCGGATCCTGGTCCGCCAGGGCGTCAGCCGCGACCTGGCTTCACTGCTGGTCAAGGACATCGAGGCGGCCATCGCGCACTTCGGCCGGCATCCCGTCAGCGTCTCGATGACCAGGCAGGAGGCAGGCGGTTACAGCCACCTTTGATCGGTCTTTGGCATCGGGTGAGCGTTTCGATGACGAAGCGGGAGGCGGGCGGTTACAGCCACCTTTGATCGGTCTTTCGCCTCCGGTTCTGACCAGGTCACTCGCGGGCCATGACGGCCGCGGCCTCCTTCTCGACGTCGAAGTACGGCGCGCCGGAGACGTCGACGATCACCCGTTTGACCGTGCCGCCGGTGAACCCCCACGGCCGTACGCCTGGATAGTCCTCGGTGACCGGCTCGCCGACGTCCTTGCCGACGTTGAGGCCCTCGCCGACCAGGGAGAAGTTGCCCGGCTGGGTCTTGATCTCGGCCGCGCCGACGGCCTTGTCGCCGATGTAGAGGGTGAGTGTGCCGTGCGTGGGCATGTCGGTGCCCTCGCGGACGAAGGCGGCCGAGAGGATCGCCTTGCCGGTGGGGATGTCCTGCTCCGCGACGACGAGCTGTTCGAACATGCCGCAGAAGTTGTACGCGTACTTGAGCGTGCGGTCTTTCACGTAGAGCGAGTGCCCGCCGAACTTGGCGCCGTGCGAGAACAGCACGCCCTCGGCGTCGGGGTCGCCGATGTCGACCTCGGCCGCGATGGTGTACGACCGGTTCCGGATGTTGACCGAGGCCGCCTCGGGGACCTCGGCGCAGTCGGGGTAGTAGATGTAGCGGTCGCGGGGCCTGCCGATCTGGGGCCGTTCGGTGGTGAGGATCTCGACGGCGGTACGCGACTCGATCGGCAGGCCGTTGTACAGTCCGGCCTGGTAGAACCAGAGCGCGATCAGCTCCTGGAGCTTCTCTGGGTACTGCTCGGCGAGGTCGTGCATCTCCGTGGGGTCGTCGGCGGTGTTGTACAGCTCCCACGGATCGTGCATGTGGTCGCCCCAGCTGCCGGGCGACGCGGGCACCGCCGTGACCGCTTTCCAGCCTTTGTGCCAGATCGCGCGGTGGCCGAGCATCGAGAAGAACGCGGTCTCCTTCTGGGTGGGCGCGTCCGGCGCGGCGCCGAAGGAGTACCGGAAGCTCACGCCCTCGAGTGGGACCTGCGGGTAGCCCTTGACCTCGCTCGGCAGTTCGACGCCGAGACATTCGTAGATGGTGGGGACCACGTCGGTGGCGTGGGTGTACTGATGGCGCACCTCACCCCGGGCCTTGAACCCGGCCGGCCACGAGACGATCATGGGGTCGGCCACGCCGCCCTCGAAGTTGTAGCGCTTCCACATCTTGAACGGCGTATTGAACGCGCAAGCCCAGCCCGATGGGTAGTGGTTGTAGGTGTCGGGTCCGCCCAGCGCGTCGAGGTAGCGCAGGTTGTCGGCCATGTCGTCGGGGATGCCGTTGAAGAACTTGTTCTCGTTCACCGAGCCGTTCGGGCCGCCCTCGGCGCTGGCGCCGTTGTCCGACACCAGCACCACGATCGTGTTGTCGAGCTGCCCGGTCTCCTCCAGGTAGTCCAGCAGCCGCCCGATCTCGTGGTCCGTGTGCGACAGGAACCCTGCGTACACCTCGGCCATCCGGCGGAACAGTCGTTTCTCGTCCTCCGACAGCGACTCCCACGGCCGTACGGTGTCGACCTCGGGCCACGGCTTGCCGTCATGGCTGGTGGTGTCGGCGTACGGGTTGATCGGTGACAGCTCGGCGCCCTCCGGCAGGATGCCCCGCTCCTTTTGCCGTTGGAAGACCAGCTCGCGGTACGCCTCGTACCCCATGTCGAATTTGCCCTGGTACTTCGCGATCCACTCCTTGGGGGCGTGGTGCGGGGCGTGCGTGGCGCCCGGGCAGAAGTACATGAAGAACGGCTTGTCGGGCGCGATGACCTTGGCGTCCCGAATGAACTGGATCGCCTTGTCGGTCAGGTCGGTCGTGAGGTGATAGCCATCCTCCGGGCCCTTGGGCTGTTCGACGTAGTGGTTGTCGTACACCAGGTCCGGATACCACTGGTTTGTCTCCCCGCCCAGGAAGCCGTAGTAGCGCTCGAATCCGCGCCCTACCGGCCAGTTCCGCTTCGTGGAGGCCATGTTGATCTCGTCGATCGGGCACAGGTGCCACTTGCCGAGCATGTACGTGTTCCAGCCGCGCTCGCCCAGCACCTCGGCGACCGTCGCGCACTCGAACGGGATGTGACCGTTGGACCCCGGGAAGCCGCTGGTCGCCTCGGCGATGCAGGCCATGCCGTTGGTGGTGTGGTTGCGGCCGGTGAGCAGGGACGAGCGCGTCGGCGAGCACAGCGCCGTCGTGTGCCAGTTCGTGTACGTGAGCCCCGCCGCCGCGAGCCGGTTGATGTTGGGCGTCTCGATCAGCCCGCCCCACGGCTCCATCGCCGAGAAGCCCACGTCGTCCAGGACGATGTACAGCACGCTCGGCGCGCCCTCCGGCGCCTCCGGCTGCGCGTACGGCGCCCAGTCCGGCACCGAGTCCTTGATATCGACGTTGATCGTGCCCCGGAACGGCTTCGTGGCCATGCGTCTCACTCCTCGGGCCGCGTGTGGGGATCCAGGTGACCGCGAGCCGCCGGACACCGCATCATCCCCGGCGGGTGAGTCGCGGCCAGCGTGCTTTGTACGGTTTCGTACGGCTGCGCGATCCGGGGTAGCGTCGGGATGCCGCCGAGGAGGCACACATGGGCACGGACAGCGACATCGGGCAGGGCGACATCGGGCAGGGCATGGCGTCGATCGCGGGCGCCTTGATCGCCGCGCTCCCCGCCGAGCAGCGCGATGCCGCCCTGTTTCCCTTCGACGGTCCGGTCCGGACGCAATGGACCTACCTGCCGGGGCCACGCCCGGGCCTGCAGCTGCTCGGGCTGAACGGGTCCGCCCGCAAGGCCGCGCATCGGCTGCTCGCGAGCGCGCTGTCGCGGCACGCGTTCGCCCAGGCCGTGACGATCATGGCCATGGAGGAAGTGCTCGACATCGACGAGGACGGGCGGCGGGGCCGGCACAGCGCCGACTATCGGGTCGCGGTCTTCGGCACGCCCGGCGGCGACGCGTGGGCGTGGCGGTTCGAAGGGCACCACCTGTCGGTCTCGGCGACGATCATGGGTGACGCGGTGGTGGTCGCGCCCGTCTTCCTGGGCGTGAATCCCGCACGGGTCGAGCATCAGGGCCGGCTCGTCGTCGGCGCGGTGTGGCCCGAGGAGGACCTCGCCCGTTCGCTGATCTCGGAGCTCGGCCCCGAGGCGCGGAAGGAAGCGATCATCTCGGAGACCGCGCCGTCCGACATCGTGACCGGCTCGTCCGTGGCGGTCTCCGGCCCGCTCGCCCCGCCCGGCGTCAGCGGCGCCCGGCTCGACGGCCCGGCGCGCGACCTGCTCGACCGGCTGCTGCGCTTTTACCTCGAACGGCTCACCCCCGCGCTCGCCGCGCGGGAGCTGGCGCGGATCGACGTCGCGGACGCCTCCTTCGGCTGGGCCGGGGGCCTGCGCGCCGGCGAGGGCCACTACTACCGGATCCAGGCCCCCGGGCTGCTGATCGAGTACGACAACACCCAGCGCGGCGCCAACCACGCCCACTCGGTGCTTCGGCTGCCAGGCGAGGACTTCGGCGCTACCCACCTGGCCCGCGAGAACAGCACGAGGGCCTGATCTTTGCGTTGCTGCCCGGCCGCCCTCCCGCATGCCCACCTGGCCGGCGAGACCGGCCCGTGGGCCTGACCTCGCTTTAGCAGAATTTTCGGCCTGGTGGCCTAGCGTGAGCAGTCGCGCACGCTCACGATCGCGCCGAGCTGCGCCCCGGCCAGCATGATCTGCGAGACCTCCAGCAGCAGGGAAGGTGTGTCCGGTGACGGTTTTCCAGCGCTACCTCGCCGAAGAGATCGCACTCGATCACGCTGACGGCCTCATCGCACGCCGCGAGGCACTCCGCCGGCTGTCCATGCTCGGGCTCGGGCTGCCGGCCGCGTCCGCCCTGCTGGCCGCCTGCGGCGGCGGTGACGGCGAGGGCGGAACCAGCACGCCGGCGGCGTCTCCACGGCCATCGGCGGCCCCGTCGTCCGGACCGGCGCAGGTCGCCACCCAGCCGGTCACCTTCGACGGCCCGGAGGGGCGGACGCTGCGGGGCGCGTGGGCGCCGGCGGCGGCGTCCCCGAAGGGCGCGGTGCTGGTGATCCACGAGAACCGGGGGCTGACGGACCACATCCGTTCCGTGGCCGGGCGGTTCGCGGCGTCCGGGTACTCGGCGCTCGCCATCGACCTGCTGTCGGAGGAGGGCGGCACCGCGGCGCTGGGCGGCGAGGCGGAGGCCATGGCGGCGCTCGCGCGGGCGCCGCAGGATCGGTTCGCCGCCGACATGAGGGCCGGAGTCGCCGAGCTGGCCAGGCGGGTGCCCGACGCGAAGATCGGGGCGGTCGGGTTCTGCTTTGGCGGCGGCATGACCTGGCTGCTGCTCGCCTCGAAGGAGCCGCGCGTGGCCGCGGCCGCCCCGTTCTACGGGCCGCTGCCCGAAGGCGCCGACTTCAGCGGCGCCAAGGCGGCCGTCCTCGGCATCTACGCCGAGCTGGACCAGCGGGTCAACGCCACCAGGGACGCGGCCAAGGCGGCCCTCGAGCGGGCCGGGCTGACGTACGAGATGGTCACCTACCCGGGCGCGAACCACGCGTTCTTCAATGACACGGGTCCGCGGTACAACCCGGCGGCCGCCGCCCAGGCGTACCAACGGGTCCTGGACTGGTTCGGCAAGCACCTGGCCTGACGTTGTTTCTCGCATCGCTTCAGCTGGCCACCGTACGCTCGGGCAGCGATCGGTACCGGGTGCGTAGTAGCCGCCGTGGCCGTGGGCCGAGCTGGTTCGGGCGATTGTCTGGGTGTCTCGGTCAGTGGCCGACGATCTGGTTCTTGCCTATCACGCAGACCCCGGCGGCGGTGACGGTGAACCGCTCCCGGTCGCGGGCGAGGTCGACGCCGATCTGGCATCCGTCCGGGATGATCACGTTCTTGTCGACGATGGCTTTCCGGACGACGGCACCGCGGCCGACCCGTACCGAGTCCATCAGCACGGAGTCGTGGACCTGCGAGCCCGCGTCCAGGTAGACGCCCGGCGACAGGATGGAGCGCTCCGCCCTGCCGCCCGCGAGGATGACGCCGGGGGAGACCAGGGAGTCGACGGCGTACCCGCGCCGCCCCTCGTCGTTGAAGACGAACTTGGCCGGCGGCAGCGGGGCGTGGCCGGTGTAGATCGGCCACCGCTGGTTGTAGAGGTCGAAGACCGGGTGGACCGAGATCAGGTCCATGTGCGCGTCGTAGAAGGCGTCGAGCGTGCCGACGTCCCGCCAGTAGCCACGGTTGCGGTCGGTGGCGCCCGGCACCTCGTTGCGCGCGAAGTCGTAGACGTGCGCGCCGCCCGCCTTGACCAGCCGCGGGATGATGTTGCCGCCGACGTCGTGCTTGCTCTCCGAATCGGCCGCGTCCTGCTGGACGATGTCGATGAGCGTCCGGGTCTCGAAGACGTAGTTGCCCATCGAGGCGTACACCTGGTCGGGCGCGTCCGGCAGCCCGAGGGCGTCCTTCGGCTTCTCGCGGAAGGCCGAGACGTTGAGGCCGTCCGGGCCGGTCTCGATGACGCCGAACTGGTCGGCGAGGGCGAGCGGCTGCCGGATCGCGGCGACCGTGACCCCGGCGCCCGACTCTAGGTGCTGGTCGACCATCTGGCGCGGGTCCATGCGGTAGATGTGGTCGGCGCCGAAGACGATGACGTGGTCGGGGCCCTCGTCCTCGATCAGGTTGAGATTCTGCAGGATCGCGTCGGCCGACCCGGCGAACCAGCGCGGGCCGAGCCGCTGCTGCGCCGGTACGGGCGTGACATAGTTGCCGAGCAGCGTCGACATGCGCCAGGTCCAGGACACGTGCCGGTCGAGGCTGTGGCTCTTGTACTGCGTGAGCACCACGATCTTGAGATAGCCGGCGTTGGCCAGGTTCGAGAGCACGAAGTCGACGAGCCGGTACATGCCGCCGAACGGCACGGCCGGCTTGGCGCGGTCTGCCGTGAGCGGCATCAGCCGCTTGCCCTCGCCGCCCGCCAGCACCATCGCCAGGACTTGGGGCCTCGCCATGACGCGACCATAACGCCGCTGCACGGATGTATCTACGCTGTGTCTCATGCGCGTAGACCTGCTCACTCGCGAGTACCCGCCGGACGTGTACGGAGGGGCGGGCGTGCACGTCGACTACCTCGCGCGCGAGCTGCGCCGGCTGTGCGACATTCGGGTGCGCTGCTTTGGCGCCGACCGCGACGAGCCGGGTGTGGCCGGGTACCGGATCCCGGGCGGGCTGGAGGGCGCCAACGCGGCCCTGCAGGTCCTGGGCGTGGACCTGGAGATGGCGGCCGGGTGCGAGGGCGCCGACCTGGTGCACAGCCACACGTGGTACGCCAACCTGGCCGGGCACGTCGCGAAGCTGCTGCACGGCGTCCCGCACGTGCTCACCACGCACAGCCTCGAACCGCTGCGCCCGTGGAAGGCCGAGCAGCTCGGTGGCGGCTACGCGGTCTCATTGTGGGCCGAGCGCACGGCGATCCTGGCCGCCGACGCGGTCGTGGCCGTATCCGAGGGCATGCGCCGTGACGTGCTGACCAGCTACCCGGACGTCGACCCCGACCGGGTGACGGTGCTGCACAACGGCATCGACACCACGCAGTACGCCCCGGACCCGCGCACGGACGTCCTGGAGCGGTTCGGCATCGACCCCGACCGCCCCTCCGTCGTCTTCGTCGGCCGCATCACGCGGCAGAAGGGCTTGCCGTACCTGCTGCGGGCCGTCCGGTCGTTCGAGCCCGCCGCGCAGCTCGTGCTGTGCGCCGGCGCGCCGGACACGCCCGAGATCGCCGCCGAGGTCGAGACGCTGGTGGCCGGGCTACGAGAGGAACGGCAGGGCATCGTCTGGATCTCGCAGATGCTGCCGCGCGCCGAGGTCGTGCAGCTCCTCAGCCACGCCACCGTGTTCGTCTGCCCGTCGGTGTACGAGCCGATGGGGATCGTCAACCTCGAGGCCATGGCGTGCGAGGCCGCCGTCGTGGCCACCGCCACCGGCGGCATCCCGGAGGTCGTGGCCGATGGCGAGAACGGCCTCCTCGTCCCGATAGAGCAGGCTCCTCCGGGTCAAGGCGACGGCACCGGCACGCCGCTCGACCCCGGCCGTTTCGTCGCCGACCTGGCCGAACGCGTCAACGCCCTGCTCACCGACCCCGCGCGTGCCGCCGCTTTGGGCAAGGCCGGCCGCGAGCGGGCGATCAGCCACTTCTCCTGGCCGTCGATCGCCGACCGCACCTACGCCCTCTACCAATCCCTGCGGTGAAAACGACGCCCTATTAGACAAGAGGCCTAACTGTTACCGGCTGACCCATTGATCCGGGTTGGACGCAAAGTTACGTTCGCAGGATCGATCTTGGAGGTGCCCGGGAATGTCGAGGCGGACGACTCCTTCGGCAACGCGACCGCGGCGAGCGACTTCAACGGCGACGGCTACGCCGACCGCGAAGCACGGGAAGACGGCACTGATCGGGGCGCTCGCGTCGATAGTGGTGTTGTCCTGCGTTGTCGCGGAGCCGGCGATGGCGCGGGTGTCCAAGCAGCCGCCGGAGTCCTATGTGGGCGATCCCGGTCGCCTCGGCGACCCGGCGAGCTGGCGGACCCCCGAATTCAACCGGGACTCCGGCCTGGTGTCGATCGGAGCGGAGTTCGCGTACGCCGCCGGGTATGCCGGCGCCGGAATGAACATCGGCATCGTCGACTCGGGCTTCTTCGCCGGGCACATGCGGGAGCACGGCAGCCTGGACACGAACTACGCGATCGGAGATCGCTTCCACGCGGTGGTGGCCCAGGGCGGCGAGACCGGTCCCACTCCGGGTTTCTACGATCCGGCGTTCAACGACAGTCATGGCACGCACGTCAGCGGGACCGTGGGGGCGAGCCGCGACGGCGTCGGCGAAACGCAGCCGGACGGGCCCGAGGCCAACATGCACGGCGTCGCGTTCAACAGCGACGTGTACCTGGGCAACACCCACAAGACGGACGGCGTGTTCTACGGTCTGGTGCCGGCGAACGCGACCGCTGCCCAGACCCCGGACAATGCCTATCTCGCCAACGTCTACCGGGCGGTGAGCAGGGCGAAGACGACGCACGGCGGGCCCATCAGGCTTATCACCACGAGCTGGGGCAGCGCGCCGCCCACGGAGAACTACAACACCCTCGAGCCGCCCCCCGGCGGCCCGGACACCTTCGGCCTGAACGCGGCGTGGCGGTACATCTCAACGCCCGATGGCGTCGCCGACGCGAACGGCAACACGACGCACTGGCTGAACGGCGCCATCGAGGTTGCCCGGAGCGGCAAGGTCCTCCAGTTCACTGCCGGCAACGCCGGGGTCGCGAACCCGACGGCTCGGGGCGCCGCGCCCTACTACCGGCCTGACCTGGAGGGTCACTGGTACACGACGTCGGGCGTCAATCCCAACATCGGCCGTACGTTCAACGCCGACGGTTCGGTGCTGGTCCCGGGGCAGCAGGAGTTCAACGAGTGCGGCGTCGCGAAGTGGTCCTGCGTCACCGCACCGAGCAGGCAGATCAACAGCACGTGGGTGGAGCTCGTCGACGGCGTGCCGCAGCCGCGTTATCGGAGCGCGTCGGGGACGTCGATGGCCGGGCCGCACTCCGCGGCGGCGCTGGCGCTGATCATGCAGCGCTTCCCGTACATGACCAACACGCAGGCGCTCTACACGATGTTCACCACCGGCCGGCAGAACAGCACGATCAGCGACGCTGCCGGCAACGCCGTTCCGAACCCCGACAGCGGTCAGATCGTGCAGGTGCCCGACCGGCGCAACGGCTGGCACACCGTGAGCCTGCGCGAGGCTCTGCGGGGTCCGGGTCAGCTGCTGGGGCGGTTCGACGTCGACATGCGGGGAGACAGCGACGTTTGGTCGAACGACATCTCCGACGTCGCCATCCAGGCGCGCCAGCAGGAGGACGCCGCCGAGGCGGCCTCCTGGGAGGCGACCAAGGCCGCGAAGGGCTGGACAAACGGACTGCCCGCCGACGCGAGCGACGTCGACAAGTCGGACTTCGCCACCGGCACGCGGCGAGAGCAGGCCCGAAACGCGCGCGTCTACGAGGGCGCCCTCACCAAGCGCGGCAGCGGAACCCTGTTCCTCACGGGCAACGACACCTGGCACGGGACGAGCACGGTCCGCGGTGGCAAGCTCTCGGTCGTTGGCTCGCACGCCGCCTCCATCGATGTGCGTGGCGGCACGCTCGGCGGCAGCGGCAGGGTGGCCGGCAGCGTCGACGTTGCCGACGGCGTACTACAGCCCGGTGTCACGCCCGGCGAAGCGGCGCGCGCCGCGGACGAGCACGTCGTTCCCGGCAATGTCCTGAACGTTGGCGGCGACGTGCGCCTCGGCCGGGCGGGTCGCCTCGTCGCGGCCATCTCCGGCGACGGCGCTGTTACGAGCGTACGGGCTGCCGGTGATGTGGTGCTGGACGGGAAACTGCAGCTAGATGTGCACGGGACGCTGACCCCGGGCACCGTGCTGACGATCATGGGCGGCAGCTCGATCAGCGGCCGGTTCCACGGGCTGAGCGAGGGAGACGTCGTGAAGTCGCGCGGCCACAAGTTCCGGATCTCCTATGCAGACAACAGTGTCACCCTGACCGTCCTCAGATAGGGCTGTGCCGCGCGGCATTTAACGGCGCGCCACGCTGACCGTCCTCAGATAGGGCTGTGCCGCGCGGCATTCAACGCGCTTGTGGGCACTGACACTACGTACTATTTTTTGAAGGCAGTGTCAGAAAATGAGCGTAGAGGTCAGTCGGCGCGGTCGTTCATCGAGGAGGCGCGCCGGGCGCAGATCGTGGCGAGCGCCATCGAGGTGATCGCCGAACATGGCTACGCCAAGGCCACGATGGACTGGATCGCCCGGCACGCCGGCATCAGCCGCAGCCTGATCAACTACCACTTCGCCGGACGGGAAGACCTGATCGGCCAGCTCGTCGTCGATGTGATCGGCCGCGGCGCCGCATACATGGTGCCGCGCATCGAGGCCGCGCAGTGCCCCCCTGACAAGCTCACCGCATACATCACCAGCAACCTGGAGTACATCGCCGGCCATCGGCGCGACATCATCGCGCTGGTCCGCGTCGCTGCGGCCGTCGACACCGGTGGGGGACTGCCAGGGATCGACCCGGACACCGCGGACCAGGGGCTGGAGTACCTGCGCCAGATCCTGCGCGGCGGCCAGGCCGCCGGGGAGTTCGCGGACTTCGACGTGCATCAGATGGCCGTGGCGCTCCGCAACGTCATCGACGGCGTGTCCACCCAACTGGCCGCCGACCCCGAGCTCGACCTGACCGCGGTGACGCACGAGATCACGACCTTGTTCCACCGCGCCACCCGAGCCACCGGAGAGTGACCATGAACGAGGCCCAGGCACCTGCTCTGTCCATTCGCGGGCTGCACAAGACCTTCGGGCGGACGGTCTCGGTCAACCGGGTGGACCTGGAGGTCCCGCGCGGCTCGTTTTTCGGGCTGGTCGGCCCGAACGGGGCCGGCAAGACCACGCTGCTGTCAATGGCCGTGGGACTCCTGCGTCCCGATGCGGGCACGTCTGCGGTGCTGGGGGCCGATGTCTGGCGCGATGGCGTTTGGGCCAAGGCGCATCTGGGCGTCCTGCCGGACGGCCTGGCGATGCCTGAGTTCCTCACTGGCCGCGAGGTGCTCACCTTCCTGGGCCGGCTGCGGGGGCTCGAGCCCGCGCTGGTGGACGCCCGGGCCCAGGAACTGCTGGAGGTGATGGACCTCCTGGGGTCCGAGCGGACCCTTGTCGTGGATTACTCGGCGGGGATGCGCAAGAAGATCGGATTGGCCACAGCGCTGCTGCACAACCCGCGGGTGCTGGTGCTCGACGAGCCGTTCGAGGCCGTCGACCCGGTGTCGGCGCTGACCCTCAAGCGCGTTCTCACCCGGTTCGTCGCCCAGGGCGGCTCTGTGGTCCTGTCCAGCCACGTGATGGCGCTGGTGGAACAGCTGTGCGACACGGTCGCGGTGATGTCCGACGGGGCGGTGATCGCTAGTGGGCCGCTGGCCCAGGTCCGTGGCGAGTCCACGCTGGAGGAGACGTTCGTCGCCCTGGTGGGTGCCGGAACCGGCACCGTGGAAGGACTGTCGTGGTTGGGGACCTGATCCGGCTGAAGCTGGCACTGACCCGCCATACGGTCACTGGCAGCCGGGCTGCCTGGGCCTGGAGCGGGGCGACTATCGGCGCCGTCCTCGCCGTAGCTGTGGTGGTGCTGGCGGCCTGGCCGCTGCGGCCGGCCTCTATCGTGCCGGACCTGCTCGCCATCGCGTATCTCACCTGGCTCATCGGCTGGGTGGTCGGGCCGGTGTGGTCACCGGCGCCGCCGCTGCGCCCGGCCCACCTGGCGATGCTCCCGCTGCCTCGGCACCGGCTGGCCGTAGGGCTGCTGGCGGCCGGTTTCGTGGGGCTGACCACGGCGGTCACCGTGTTGCTGTTCACCAGCCTGGTCGTATATGCCGCGCGCCTGGGTGTGGTGCCCGCGCTCCTCGCGGTGCCGCTGGCAGCGCTGGAGGTATCCCTACTGGTCTTGTTGTCCCGGGTGGCGCACGTGGCCTTCGGCCGGCTCGCGCGAGCCCGCGCCGGCGCCGCGCTCAACGGTGTGCTCCTCGCGATCGTGCTCGTGCTCAGCCAGTCCGGCTGGATGCTGCTGGTCGGGGTGCTGTCCTCCGGCGTCCTCGAGCAGGGCTTGCCCAACGGCTTCTCCTCCGCACTGCGGTGGGCGCCGTCCGGCTGGGCTTTGGCCGCGGTAGAGGCGGCAGCGGCCGGTGACTTGGGGCGGGTGGTGCTCGTCGTCGCGGCGATGCTCGCCTTGGCGGCCGTCCTGCTCGCCCTGTGGGGTACGAGCCTGGGGGAGGCGCGCGGCGCCCGAGCGGTGGTCCGCGGCTCAGTTGAGCGCCGCACTCCCCGGATTGTCCCGTTCGACCGGCCGGCGGGCGCCATCGTGCTCAAGGAACTACGTACCTGGTGGCGCGACCCGGCCCGGTCCGCGGCCCTGTCGGCACCGGTCGCGTGGGGTGTGCTCACGGCGGTCCTGCCGCTGACCTTCGGAGCCGTCGAGTTGCTGCCGTGGGCCGGGGCGCTCATCGCGGTCATGGCCGCCAGCTGGATGGCCAACATGTACGCCTTCGACGGCACCGGTCTCTGGCTGACCCTGCAGACCGGCACCGAGTGGGCGGACGTACGGGCCCGGCAGTGGGCCTACCTGATCGTGTACGGCCCGATCGCGCTGCTGGTCACGATCGGGTTCACGCTATGGAGTGGGCTGGGCTGGGCCTGGCCCTGGGCGCTGGCCGCGGTGACCGGAGCCGTCGGCGGCGGCGCCGGCCTGGTGACCTACGCCTCCGTAACGATGCCCCAGCCCGGACCGGACGCCCACGAGCGGGTGGAGAACCCGGCCGAGGGGACAGAGCAGATCGGGTCGGCCTTCCTGGTGTTCTTCGCCGCCCTCGTGCCGCCGCTGCCGGGCTTGGGAGTGGTCTACCTCGGCACCGTCTGGGACAGCATCGCTCTGCGATGGGCTGGTGTCCTGGTCAGCCTTCTCGTCGGTGCGCTGCTGGCCTGGGGCCTGGGCCGGCTGGCCGCCGCCAGGCTGGTGCGCACCGCCCCGGAGATGTTGCTGCTGATGCGCTCCGGGCGTCCCACCTCGAGTACGGAGACCAGCGAGGGCAAGCCGGCACTGACCGGGCCGGACAAGACCCTGGAGGGGGTCTGCTGGATCCTGGGGATCATCGCCATCGTCCCCCAGGGACTGCTCACCGTGCTGTTCAAACTGACCGGCAACCAAGACGTACGGGTGTGGTTCCTGGCGATGTACCTGCCCGAGCCGTGGGGCTGGCTCACCAGCATCGGCATGATCCTGCTCGGCTGTTACCTGATGTGGTTCGCCTTCCAGCTGCGCAGACGCGCCACGGCCAAGGCGCGGCCGTAGCCAACCGGCCGTATGGTGTCCCGGCGTCGAGCCGCTCGACGTGAGAAGGGGGCGAGGACTGTGACACCGTCGACCAGGACGCAGACGCGGTCGTAGTAGACCTGCCCGGTGGGCCGACCGGATGGGCATGACCGGCCGGCTAGATGCGTCCCTCACTCGCTGAGCTCATTGTGGGGTGACGATGTGCCAGTTACCTGCCGGGGTGATCCAGACCAGGAGGCCTGGCCAGGGTTGCAGGAGTGTCCATGACGGGTGTTGTTTGATCACTCGGTGGTGGGTTCTGCAGAGTGGGGCAAGGTTGCACTTACAGGTGCGTCCGCCTTTGTGGTGGGGGACGGTGTGATCCAGGTCGCAGTGGGCGGCGCGGCGGTTGCAGGTCGGGAAGACGCAGGTGGGGTGGCGGCGCTGGACAAGCCGCTGCATCGCGGCCGGCGGCCGATAGCCGGGGTGGCCGTGGCGGCCGGGGTTCGTGCCGGTGGCCCGGCACCAGCCGTCGACCAGCCCGGCGAGCGCGTTATTCATGGTCTGTACGGCCTGGCCGATCAGCAGGCTCAGGCTGTCGAGTCGTCCGGCCGCGCGGGCTCGGTCGACCAGCCCGGTGAGCTGTTCATCGGTGACCTCGGCCAGCGCGTGCGCGATGAGCTTCTCCACCGCGGTGACCACAGCTGTGAGATCCGCGGGCGCTTCGGACCGGTGCGGCAGCATCTGCCGTCGGCTGGAAGCCGGTGGCGTTGTGTCCGTCTCGTGCTCAGCGGGTCGCCTACCGGAAGTCGCGGCGTCACCGCCTGCCCCTGTCTCGGTGACCACGTTGCGTGCGGTGGCGGGGTCGGTGAGCAGGTCGCGTGCGGCCTCGGGTGCGAGGAGATTGCGTACGGCGTTGGCGTCCGTGGGCGCATTGCTTGCGGTGGCGGGGACGATGCGCAGGTCGCGTGCGGCCTCCGGCAGCGGGGTGCCGCGAAGCAGTGCAGTGTGGAGGTCGAGGCGGATCTGGCTTATGGAGCGGAGGTCGCCGTCGGCCTTCATCGCCTGGGCGGCGGCGGTGAGCCGGTTGTAGATGGCGTGGGCGTCGGGGGGGTCGATGTTGCGGCCGATCAGGTCGCAGGTGTCGGTTTCGGGGTTGTCCCACAGTTCGACGCGGCGTTCGTCGTTGGCCTGGCGGGCGCGTTCGGTGTAGGCGTCGGGGTCGGCGGCCTTGATCGCTTTGGTGAGTTTCCGCCGCAGCACGGTGCGGGTGGAATCGACGGCGTCGCCGATCAATTCCGCGTCTAGGCCGCGGGCAAGGTCGGAGTCGAGGCCGCCGAGGGCGTCGCACATGATCTTGGCGCGATCGTAGTCGATCAGGCCGTGTCGCAGCGCCGCCCACGTCGCGGGCAGCCGCTCGGGCAGGGTCTCGGCCAGCCACACCAGTTCTTCGGCCTGGCCCTGCGTGGAGGTCAGCGCCAGCGACACCTCGCCGGCGGTGCGCCGCTCGGTGTCGGAGTCCGGCTGGTAATCCGGGCCTTGGCGGCGGCGAGCGAGTTCCGCGACCGCGGTCAGTTGCATGCTTTGGACCCAGGCGGTCAGCCGCCCGGCGGCCTCCAACGCCGCAACCAGTTCACGGTCCGGGAGTGATGCCCAGTCGACCGTTGCGAGGTGAAGGACTAATTCCGGGCCGGGAGGCAGCTGCGTCCACGCCAATTCCAGGTCGGCTTCGGCGATTGCCGTCGTCATCG
>DATBKU010000055.1:0-70560 GCA_036555725.1 Streptosporangiaceae bacterium
GCGTAGTCGGCCGCGTGGGCGGCGGCAGTAGACGAAGAGTTGGACGTCGGGGGGCATCCGCGGGCTGGCCGGGGCGTACGACAGGTGGCGCAGGTCGAGCACCTCGAAGCCGGCCTCACCGACGAGCGTGCGCAGCTGAGCTCCGGGATACTCGTTTGCCCGCAATGGGCATTCGCGGAGCCGGGACGGTACGTCGCCAAGGTCGGTCTCGACCATGCTCAGCAGGAAGTACGCCCCGGGCTCCAGCAGGTCGTGCAGGCGCTGGAGCATCGCCGGGATATCCGCGCGGGGCAGCTTGAGCAGCGAGAAGAAGGCGACGATCGCGTCGAAGCCGCGCCGCGACGGCCGTACGTCGGGTGTGTCGGCGATGTCGACGCGCCGGAACGTCGCCTCCGGGACCTCCCGCTTCGCCACCTCTAGCAGCTCCGCTGAGCTGTCGATGCCGGTGACCTCGCAGCCCGCGTCGGCCAGCTGGCGCGCGGTGGGCACGCCCGTTCCGCATCCCACGTCGAGCACTCGGGCGCCGGGGTGCAGCCGTTCGATGAGCCATTCGCCCGCCGCGAGCTGTCCCTGCTTGTGCCGGAACACCTCGTTGTAGGCCTTGCTCATCCGGCGGGCCGCCACGACCTGTCCGGCCCGCCCCTCGTTACGAGCACGGGTCGAATGTGACTCAGGGGGCATCGCACCAACCTCCGCACCGGCCCGCCAGCCCTCCAGCGGTATCGCAACCGACCTCATTCAACACCTGATCCGCACTCCCCGGACAAGAATGGTTGACTTGACATTGTGACGGCAGGTTGATGTTCAAATGCGGAGCGGCAGATCTGCAGCTTGCGACCCGGCCATTGAGATCTAGAGCGAGTTTCTAGAAGCATTTTCGGCGTGCGGTCGGCGCGGAATGCGCTTTCATTTGGCGCCGGGGCGTGCGGCGGCCGCAACCCCGGGGCTAAGGCTCAGGCGAATTGAATGAGGGCCGCGCCGGCGAGCAGAATGATCACGCCGAGCAGCCGGGTCGGCCCGACGGGACGGCGTCGCAGCCGCAGCAGGCCGTAGTGATCGACCGCCGCCGACGCGAGCTGCTGGCCGGCCACCGTGACCGCGACCGTCGCGGCGGCCCCGATCACGGGGATGGCGAGCAGGCCCGCCGTCACGTACACGGCTGCCGCGAAGCCACCGAGCCAGCCCCACCAGGGCATCGTCGACGTCCGGCGCAGCTGCGGCGGGCTCGCGTGTCCGGCGATCGCCAAGGCCAGCAGGAGCAGCGCCGCCGCGGTCGTGGCCACGACGAAGCTCACCGCCGCCGCCGTGACCGGTGCCTGCAGTTCCGCGCGCAGTTGCGCGTTGATGGCCGCCTGAACCGGGAGCCCGGCGCCGGCGATCAGCCCGAGCGCCACCCAGAGGAGGCGCCCGTAGACCTCCTGGAAGGACCGTACGGCCCTCCCGAGGGTGGCGGATTGGGCCGACGGCACTCGCGACGCCGGTCGATCACGGTCCACGGCTCCGACGGGCTGCGCGCTGCGTGCCGACTGGGCCGGCTGGGCCGGCTGGGTCGAAGGGACTTGCGGCGCCGGTCGATCAGGGCCTACGGCTCCGACGGGCTGCGCGCTGCGCGCCGGCGGGTTCGACGGGGCCGACGGGTTCGACGGGGCAGACCTTGCCGGCGGGGAGGCCGACTGGGCTCGGACGATCACCGTCGTGCCGCCGATGACGGCGAGCCCGCCGAGCAGGGCGCCCACGCCGAACCCCTCGTCCGGCACCCCGATCAGGCCGAATCCGTCCAGGACGAGCGAAGCGAGCAGCTGACCGGCGATGAACAACCCCACGCTGGTCAGCGCGCCGAGCCGGGGAAAGAGCAGCATGCCGGTGGTGATGTAGAGCGGACTGGCCAGGCCGCCGGCCAACTGCCAGAGCGGCACGTGGCCGACCTCGCTGACGGCGGTCAGCGTCCCGGCGCCGGTGGCGACGACGACGAGCAGGACGGCGGCGATGCCGAGCTGCACCGGCGAGGCCGCGATCGGGCCGCCGACGGCGGAGCTGAGCTGCAGGTTCGCGGCGGCCTGCACCGCAAGCAGGCCGCCCGCCGTCAGGGCGAGCGCGAGGATCAAGATCTCCACAGTTCCTCCATCCAAGGTAAAGCGGACGTGACGTCCACTTAAGATAACTCAACTGGACGGTGAGTCCGCTTATTTCCTAGGCTGGAATCGTGTCCGAATCTCCCGCGCGCGCGTCCGCCCCAGCCGCCCCCGCGCCGTCGACCGCCGCGCCGCCTGCCCAGGCGTCGCCGGCGCCCGCCCGGCGGCGCGAACGAGCGGACGCGGCGCGCAACCGGGCCCGCGTCCTGGCGGCAGCGGACCGGTTGTTCGCCGAGCGCGGCGCTGCCGAGGTGACGATGGAGGACATCGCGCGGGCCGCGGGCGTCGGCAAGGGCACCCTCTACCGCCGCTTCCCCGACCGTTCGTCGATCGCCGAGGCCCTGCTCGACGAACACGAGCGGGCCCTGCAAGAGCGGCTGCTGCGCGGGCCGGCGCCGCTCGGCCCAGGGGCGCCGCCCGCCGACCGGCTCGCCGCCTTCTACACGGCGATGATCGAGCTGCTCGAACGGCACGTACATCTGGCGCTCGGCGCGGAGACCGGCGCCCGGCGGTTCGCGACCGGGGCGTACGGCTTCTGGCGGGCGCACGTCGGCGCGCTGCTGGCCGAGGCCGGCGTCGCCGACCGCGGCGCGCTCACCGATTCGCTCCTCGCCCCGCTCTCCCCCGAGCTGTACGACTTTCAGCGCCGGCGGCTGAGCCCCGAGCAGATCGCCGCCGGTCTACGCCACCTCGCCCACGCCGTCCTCACCTAAGGGGCAGCGCAGACCGGTCAGGGGATGCCGTACCGGGTGGCCACGACCGAGGGGCGGTCGAGCGGGCGTCCGGCGTCGATGGACAGCGCCAGCCGGACGTACTGTGCCTCCGCCCAGGCCAGCGGGGCCGCCGACCCGGTCGGCTTGCCGAACGCGAAGCCGTACTGGTTCGCGCGGTCCCACACCTGCTCGGGCACCAGGTAGCCGGCGTTCCCCGCGTCCGCCATCGCCTTCAGCTGCGACGCGGCCGACCTGCCCGCGGCCAGTTCGTACTCGCCGCGTTCGCCCGAGAGCAACGGCCACGCGCGGCCCGTGAGCTGGCCGTGGTTCGCGGGCCAGCCGGTGCCGTCGGCCTGGCTCTCGCCGTACGAGTCGTGGTTGTAGCGGTGCCAGTAGACGTCGCCGCCCGGCGTGGTCACCGAGTCGACCGCGTCGAGTTCGGGCAGCGACGCCGTCACGCTGCCGTACGACGCGGGCCGGATGCCGAGCCGTACGAGATCGAGGAAGCCGCCGTCGACGATGTCGCGCTCCCACCAAGTGCCGTCGGCGAAGCCGCGGGCATACGTGTCGTTCGGGTTGGTGTCGTGCTCGATCCGCTCGTAGTACTGGTGATCGCCGAAGAAGCCGGTGGTGGTGAACGTCCAGCCGTCCAGCTGATTCCGCCACGAGTCGGCCGTGCTCTCGTACGACGCCGCGCTCGCCGTGTCGCCGTTGCGGCGGGCGATGTCGGCGGCGCAGACCAGCCCGGCGATCTCGGCGGCGACGGTGGACGGCGAGATGCCGCCCTGCTCCTCCCAGCGCTCGCTCGGGGTTGCCGGGCCGATGCTCACGATATGATCGGCGGTCAGCTTGATCTTGCTCCAGGTGGCCGCGTCGGTGAGGCCGGTCTGCCAGGCCAGCACGATCGGAAAGGCGTCCTGGTCGAGCTGCTCGCAGCAGCCGAGCTGCTGCGGCGAGGCCCCGCTCACCCCGCTGACCGGCGAGTAGCGCGGGAACGAGCCGGGGCCGTACCAGACGCCGTCACCCTGCGTCCACGCGGTGATCTGCTGCCGGTTCCACAGCCAGGTGGCCATGCGTTTCGCCTGGGCCGCGTCGCCCGCCGCGAGCAGCGCGGTGCCCTGCTGGTACAGGTCGCGCGCCCACACCCGGTGATAGCCGTCGTTGAGCGCATTGCCATTGACGAAGTCGCCCCACGGGGTGGACAGCGAAGCCACGTTGGCGCCGGGGAACGTCTTGTCCTCCATGGCGTGCAGGCTCATCACGCCGACGTTGTACGTACGGCGGCGCAGCGTGTCGCCGGAGACGCTGGCCGGGACTGGCTTGCCACCGAGGTAGCTCTGCCAGCCGGAGCGGTACGACGACTCCGCGGCGGCGAAGCCCGCGGCCAGCGAGGCGGTCGCGGCCGACGCGGCACCGGTACGGTCGGCGCCGAAGCCGAGCGCGAGCGTGAACGTGGTGTCGGTGCCGACGGGGATCTGCCCGGTCTGCACGATGTTGCCGCCGCTGCTCGCCGTGTCGTACGAGTTGGTGAGCTGGCGGTCGGCCGCGAGGTCGACATACCCGTCGCTCGACGTGCCGCTGTAACCGGTGGAGTGGGCCGAGAACGCCACCGACGACTTCAGCGCCGAGGCCACCGTCCCGCCGAACGCCGGCTGCGAGTCGCTCGCCACCAGCGCGCCGTTCGTCGCGTCCCAGGCGCCTGTGTCGTTGCCGCCGCCTCCGGCCAGCGACGGGTTGTACAGGACGTACAGCCGGTACGCGCCGCCGTCGAGCGACTGGAACCGGGTCCTGATCAGCAGCGTGGAGCGGGCCGGGTCGGTCACGTAGGTGTTGGTCAGCCGGTACCGCCCGCTGTTCGCGGTATTGGTCACGGTGTACTCGAGCGCCTGCTCGCTCGGCATCGACACCGCGTGCGATGTCGCGTCGCGCTCGAGATCGACGAACGTCGAGCCGTCGCTGACGATGTACTGCAGGTCCTGCACGTCGGGGACGTCGGCCCGGGGGTAGAAGACCTCGGACGTGACGCCCTTGGCCACGGTGAACCACACCTTCGACGCCGAGGCGGTGGCCGTGCCGAGCGCCGTCTTGTCGCCGGTCGTCCACGACGACCCGCCGCCCGGGGCACCCGGCGCCTCACCCGCCGCGTACGCCGACGTCGCCGGGCTCGCCGCGACCAGAGCCGTACAGCAGAGACCGACGATCAGGGTGATCCAGCGCCGATCGCGCGTCCCGTACCAGCGCATCGCAACGCCTCCTCGGCGGCCCGCGACGGATACCAGCACGAACCATCATGGGCTTTCGCCGACGGGATGGACAGGCGTCAGGAGACAGCCGTCAGTAGACGCTCACGCCGAAGACGCTCAGCGGCTCGGTGACCGGCTGGAAGAACGTGACGCCGCCCGACCGGCAGTCGCCGCTGCCCCCGGAGGTCAGCCCGAGCGCGGTGTTCCCACTGAACAGCGAGCCGCCGCTGTCGCCCGGCTCGGCGCAGACGGTGGTCCTGATCAGGCCGCGTACGGTCCCCTCCGGGTAGTTGACGGTGGCGTTCACTGCGGTCACCCGGCCGCTGTGCACGCCTGTCGTGCTGCCGCTGCGCCGTACGGTCTGGCCGACGACCGCGTTGGCCGCGCGCGTGATGTCCTGGGTGCTGCCGTTGAAGAGGTTGACCGTCCCCGGATGGGATACGCCGGCCGCGTAGCGGACGATGGCGAAGTCGTTGCCCGGGAAGCTGCTCTGCGCCGTCGTACCGAGCAGCGAGGTGCCCGCGGCGTTGGCGAACCAGTTGCGCGCGATGTTGCCGCAGTGCCCGGCCGTGAGGAAGAAGAAGGAATTCCCGCTGCGCACGTTGAACCCGAGTGAGCAGCGGGCGCCGCCGCCGAAGATCGGGTCGCCGCCGCGGGCGCGGGTGGTCAGCCGCCCCGGGATGCGCTCCAGCCGGATCATGTCGCCGAGCCGGCTCGCGGTAGCGCGGACGGCGTTGAGGCGGGCGCCGGTGAGCGTGCTGTCGCCCCAGAGCACGATCTTGTTCGTTGCCGGGTCCATTGCCCAGCCGGTCCCGGGGGCGGTCACCGACTGCCGCAGGGTCGTGGCGGCGCCGGACAGGTCGGCACCGCTGTGCGCGACCCGCTTCGGCACCCCGCCGGCGGCCTGGACCATGCGGGCGTCGGTGCTGTTGGTCACGGTGACGACGAGCCGTCCGGTGGCGCGATCGAGGTACGAGCCCGCGGTCCGGGTGCCCAGCCGTTTGCTGAGCGACGCGGCCAGCGCTCCGGGGTCGGCGGGGGCGCTGGGTACGCGGTCGGTGACGGCGACGGACTTGCCGGCGTGCGTCTGGTTTCCGCCGAGCGTCGCCGGGAGGACGTAGGCGGCCGCCCCGGCGAGACCGATCACCGCTCCGATCGCGCCGCCCTGCCAGCCGGCGGCTTCCCTGGCTCGCTTTCTCGAGCCGCTGGTCCTCATCCAAGCCTCCGAGGGGGGAGTTGGCTATGACGAGATCAACCCCGAGCGTCTCCGGAAGTTACGCCGCCGAGGGCGGCCCGGTTCACCGGACTTCGGAACAAGGGTTTGTTCGTACGTAGGTCCGCTCACGGCGTGCGCGACGGGGTGCGAGACGGGGTGGACAGCCGCGGCTCAGGCCAGCATCAGCAGCGGCAGGGCGGAGCCGTACATCAGCAGCAACACCGCCGACTCCGGCCGCGTCAGGCACTGCCGCCGGGCGAGCAGCAGCCAAGCGAGCACGCTGGTCACGACCATGAGGCTCAGCACGCTCCCGTGCGTCGGCGGCATGGTCCGCCCGACCAGACCCACGACGCCGCCGGCGGCGAGGCTGTTGAACATGTTGCTGCCGAGGAGGTTCCCGACGACGAGATCCGTTTCGCCACGCCGTACGGCCTGAAGTGCGGCGGTCAGCTCGGGCAGCGACGTGCCAAGGGCCACGATCGTGAACCCGATGACCGCGGGGGAGACCCCCGCGCGGGCGGCCAGTTCGGCGGCGCCCGTGACCAGGAGCTCGGCGCCCGCCAGCGTCCCGGCCAGCCCCAGCACCGTCCGCGTCGTCTCGCGCGACAGCCGATGGCGCGTCCCGCCGTCGAGGAATTCGGCCACCTCACCGGGCAGCCGCTGGTCGCCCGTACGCGCGATCCGCCAGAGCAGCCACATGGCGGCGCCGAACAGGAGGATCAGCACGGCGCCCGTCACGGTGCCGAGCCCGAGGGCCAGCGCGCCGGCGAAGGCGGCGACGGCGGCGACTGACAGCGGCGCCTCCCGGCGCAGCACCGAGAGGCCGACGGCGAACGGGAAGACCAGGCCGGACAGCCCGAGGATGAGCGTCACGTGGATCACGTTGGAGCCGACGAGATTGCCGACGGCGAGCGACGCGTGTCCGTCGGCCGCCGCCAGTGTGGAAACGACGAGTTCGGGGGCGCTCGTGCCGAACCCGATCACTACGACCCCGACCACAACCGGAGAGACGCCGAGTCGGCTCGCCAGCCGGCCCGATCCCAGAATCAGCTGGTCGGCCCCCACGGTGAGCAGGGGCAGTCCCGCCAGCATGAGTACGGCTGCGGTCACCGCCGCCACCTCTGGGGTCGCGAACGTACGCCATTACGCCTTCTTAACGTCGCACGAAATCCCGCTGAATGTCGCATGCACTAGTAGGCGCCTACCGCGCCGGACCGGCTTCGGCCGTACGACGGACGGGTGCGAGGATCGGAGTGTGGCAGACGACAGACGACCTGAGCCGGAGGGCCTGTCGACCCGGCGGCTCGCGCACATTCGCGGCGGCGACCTGAGCTTGAACACCGCGCAGACCGCGGGCATGCGGCGCATGGAGGCGATCTCCGGTAAGACGGCGGGCTCGCAGCGGCTGTGGATGGGCCGTACGCACGTCGCGCCGGGGAGCAACTCCGGCGACCATCACCACGGCGAGTCGGAGACGGCCATCTACGTGGTCTCCGGCCATCCGGTGTTCGTGTTCGCGGACGGCCCGGACGAGGTACGGCTGGAAACGGCTCCGGGCGATTACATCTTCGTGCCCCCGTACGTCCCGCACCGCGAAGAGAACCCGGCGCCGGAGGAGGAGGCCGTCGTGGTGATCGCGCGCAGCACCCAGGAGGCCATCGTGGTCAACCTGCCCAGCCTCTGGCCCGACGCGCCCACGACGCTGTGATCCCGTGCCCTCCGCCGTGCGGAGGGCGTCGAGCTCGACGTGCGGCGCATCGGCGACGGGCGGCTCGTCGTGGGCTCGCTGTAGACGCGCTGCGATGATGGGGTGGGAAGCAGCCCCACACCGACTTATCCATAGGACGTCATGAAGGCGATCGTTTATACCCGTACCGGCGGCCCCGATGTGTTGGACCTGGTCGAGCGGCCCGTTCCCGATCCGGGGCCCGGGCAGGTCAGGGTCAAGATCCATGTGTCCGGCGTGAACCCGACCGACTGGAAGTCCCGTCAGGGCGGCTCGGCGACGGCGCCGGCGTACTCCGAGCAGGTGCCCAACCAGGACGGCTCCGGTGTCATCGACGCGGTCGGCGACGGCGTCGACCCGGCACGGGCCGGGCAGCGGGTGTGGCTGTGGGAGACGGCCTACCGGCGGCCCGATGGCACGGCTCAGGAGTACGTGGTGCTGCCGGAGCGGCAGGCGGTGCCGTTGCCGGACGGGGCGTCCTTCGACCTCGGCGCCAGCATCGGCATCCCTGCGATCACGGCACATCGCTGTCTCACGGTGGCCGATCGCGGCCCGGGGCGGCTCGGCCCAGGTGCGCTGTCCGGCCGCACGGTCCTGGTGGCCGGGGGCGCGGGCGCGGTGGGCAACGCGGCGATCCAGCTGGCCCGGTGGGCCGGGGCCACTGTCGTGACGACGGTGAGCAGCCCGTACAAGGCCCGGTTGGCGACTGCGGCGGGCGCGCAGCACACGGTCAACTACCGCACTGAGGACGCGGTAGAGGCCGTACGGAGTTTCGCGCCGGACGGCGTCGACATCGTCGTGGAGGTCTCGCCCGCGGTGAACGCGGCGCTGGACGGGGCCGTCATCGCGCCCAACGGGGTGGTCGCGGCGTATGCCACCGACGGCGGCGCCGAGGTCGTGCTGCCGATCCGTACGTTCTTCGTGCCCAACGTCCGCTGGCAGTTCGTGCTGGTGTACACCATGCCCGACGTCGCCAAGGAGCGGGCCATCGCGGACGTGACGGCCGCGGTGAGCGCCGGCGCGCTGCGGGCGGGTGAGGAGGTCGGGCTGCCGCTCCACCACTTCCCGCTTGCCGAGACCGGGAAGGCGCACGCCGCCGTCGAGGACCACATCGTCGGCAAGGTCCTCATCGACGTCGCCCAGACCTGACAGGGGCAGCCCTGAGGCGTCACGACTGCGCGGCCGGGATGCGGAGCACGAACCGGGCGCCGCGTGTGCTGTCCTCGATGGTCAGCGTGCCGCCGTGCGCCATGGCGATCTCCCGCGCGATCGGCGGGCCCCGCTTTTCGTGTTCTTGGTGAAGCGTGGCCGACCTGACAATCGGCCGTGGTATCGGCGCGGCGGCCCGGAGGGCGTTCAGGCGTCCCAGGCCTCGCCAAATTCGGCGAGGTTGATCTTGCCGTCGCGGTCGGTGTCGGCGTGCTCCCAGATGGAGTCGATCTCGTCACCGGTGATCTGCTCGCGCCGGGCGGTCATGGCCAGCTTGAACTCCACCGCCGTGATGTACCCGTCGCCGTCCTGGTCGAATTCCTTGAACGTACGGCTGAGCTCTTCGTTGTCGGACATGCCCCGGCCTCCTGATGCGAGAGTTCACCTTCGACGCAGAATAAAAGCACAGAAACCGGCGATGCCGCTGGAGCTTATGCAGCAGCGGTCACCGTACGTCCGGTGACGAGCGAGACCGCCACGAGCGCGACCAGCAGCAGGCCCGCGACGAGCACCGGCTGCGGAGCGAACGTCGTCGCGAGGACCAGTGCCGCCGCGACCGGCGGCAGTACCTGGTGCGCGACGCCCGTATGGTGCGGCCGCAGGTGCAGCAGCCAGCCGATGACCACGAAGACCGCCACCGGCACGGTGACGGTGGCGGCGGCCATCACGTCGGCCAGGTGCGCCGTGCCGGTGACGTGGTCCACGTTCACGGCGAGACCGACACCGATGGCCGCGCCCGAGGCAAAGATGAAGTAGTGCCCGTATCCCCAGACGAACGCCGTGCGGTTCGACACCAGCAGCCGGTGGGCGGGCTTGGCGAAGTACAGCCACCACAGTGAGTACACGATCAGCAGGCCACCCCCGGTGGTGGCGAGCAGCGGGCCGGTGGCTCCTCGTTCGTCGAGCGTGCTCTGCACCGCGGTGGTGGCGGCCAGCACCGACTCGCCCAGCACGATGATGGTGAACAGTCCGTACCGCTCGGCGATGTGGTGGGGGTGCCAAGAGGTCGGGGCGACCGACTCGGCCCAGATCGGTACCGTGAGCTCGATCGCCGCCATCAGCCACCAGCCCCACAGTGGCCAGTGCCCGGACACCAGCATCACCGACCAGCCGGCCGTGGCGAGCGTCACCCCGGCCGCGTAGCGCAGGTCGGTGGCCCGGCGGGCGGTGTCGTTGCGGGCGGCGCGCAGCCACAGGGAGACCAGCCCGAGCCGCATGACGGCATACCCGAGGAAGACGACGTCGAAGTCGTGCCGTACGAAGGCGCGCGACACCCCGGCGGCGAGGATCAGCGCCCCGGTGATCTGCACCAGCGTCGCCACCCGGTAGAGCACGTCGTCGTTGTCGTAGGCCGAGGCGAACCAGCTGAAGTTCATCCAGGCCCACCAGATCGAGAAGAACACCGTCAGGTAGCTGACCACCCCCGTACTCGCGTGGTGCTCCGCGAGCGCGTGATGGAGCCCGGCGCCGGCCTGGGCGACCGCGACGACGAAGCACAGATCGAAGAACAGCTCGAGCGGGGTGGCGACGCGGTGCTCCTCGTCGCTGCTGCGCGCCGGCATCGGCCGGCGCCACGTTCGCCCGGTCGTCGTCGCCATCTGGTCCCCCAGGGCCTGGTCTCCTGCCGCGAGCGTGAACCATCCGCTCGCCAACCCCCTTATGGATACCAGCCCTTACGGATACCAGCCCTTATGCATGCCGGCCGAGCGCGATCACCGGCTCGGACCAGGCTCTTCGGTGGTCTCGGGCTTCTTGGTGCTGGGGTGGAGGGCGACGATGACGCGATGGTCGCGGCCGCCCTTGGCGGACTCGTCGTGGTACTTGGAGACCAGCCGCGTGACGGCCGTGGCGAGCTCCTCGGCGAAGGCCGCGCGGTCGGCGGCGCTGGCGAACCGGATGTGGCCGTCGATGGCGAACGTGGCCAACCGCCTGTTGGCCTTGCTCGCGCCGGTGATGAGCGCGCCGACCTCACGGACGAGGCGGGCGGCGAGGGCGAGCAGCCAGCGGGCCGACAGCTGGTCGGGGGACCGGGCCGGGTCGGGCTCGACGGGGGCGAGGGCCGCGGGGGAGATGACGTACGACGCGGCCGTGGCCTGCATGAGACGTTCGGTGACGTTGCCCTTGCGCCGCTCCTCGACGAGCTCGACGAGGCCGTGCCGTTCGAGCGCGCGCAGGTGGTAGTTGACCTTCTGCCGGGCGAGGCCGACCTTGGCGGCGAGCATGGTGGCCGACCCGGGTTCGGCGAGCTCGGCCAGCAGGCGGGCGCGCGTGGGGTCGAGCGAGACCTCGGCCGCCGCCGCGTCCTCGATCACCGCTACGTCGAACATGCCCCCACATTCTCACCGACAATACTTCTTGTCAACGCAGCAATAAATTGTCGGCACGACATCTGTCTCTTATCGGATCTGGCTCGAGCCCGCTGACCAAATGCGGTCACGGTATGTAACAAATCGAAAACATCGTGTCACCGCAGTGCTTGATCCGGCGTCACACCACGTACGGCTTCGCCACACGCTCCGGCCCGTCCTTTCCAGGGCGGGGTGGGCCGAGCCGTATGTCCTGCTCCAACCGGCATCAACCACGAAGGAAAGGCCTCATGGCGAACACCCGCCTACGCAACGTCTGCGGCATTGCTCTCATCGCGGCCGCGATCACCATGACCGGGGCATGCGCCGTTCCCAGCACCACGACGGACGCGCCCGCCGCCGGTCAGGCCAAGTCCGGGCCCAAGACCACCGGCCTCGGCAAGAGTGCCAAGGACGGCAAGTTCACCTTCACGGTGACGAAGGTCAAGAACGGTCCCAAGCGGATCGGTGACCAATACGTCGGGACGACCCCACAGGGCAAGTTCGTCTTCGTCTACGTGACGGTCGTCAACCATGGCAACGAGGCCCAAGGGTTCTCCGGGGACGACCAGAAGCTCCTGGCGGGCGGCAAGGAATACTCCGCCGATTCCGAAGCCGCCGTCTACCTCGAGGACGCCAAGAGCCTCTTCGAGGAGATCAATCCCGGGAACAAGGTGAAGGGCATCATCGTCTACGACATCCCCAAGTCAGTGACGCCGACCGCGATCGAGTTGCACGACTCGGCGTTCTCCGGCGGCGTAAAGGTCGCGCTGCGGTAGGAAACCGCTGCTGTGGTGTGCCGGCCGTGATCGGCACACCACAGCGAAACGGCCTTACTGGCAGGGTTTGTTGTTGAGGGTGAACAGGCCGGGGACGGGGTTGGCGCCGCCGGCGGTCTGGCCGACGAAGCCGAAGGTGGTCGACTTGCCGGGCTTGATCAGTCCGTTGAAGGCGAGGTTGGTCGCGGTGACCGTGGCACCCGACTGGGTCACCTTGGCCAGGTACGGCGTGCGCACCTGCTGATCGCCGGTGAACGCCCAGCGCAGCGACCAGCCGTTGATCGCCTTAGCGCCGGTGTTCTTGAGGGTTACCTGGGCGGTGAACCCGGTGGGCCAGGCGCTCTGCAGGGTGTAGTCGACCTTGCAGGTGCCGGACGCCGGGGGTGTGCCGTCGGCCTGGTCGGCCAGGAACGACGAGATCCAGGCGAGCGCCGAGTTCCAGTTGATCGCGACCTCGTTCGTCGAGTACGAGTTGATGTCGTCGACATAGCAGAACTGTGGCGCACAGCCGGCCAGCAGCGCGGCGGCGAACGGGTCGTCCAGGCCCGCGTTCGCGCCGCCGGAGATCGAGCCGGTCGGCGGATGCGGGAGGCTCTCGTCCAACTGGTGGGCGTAGATCCGGGTGTGCTGGTTCTGCGAGCTCGCCTCGCCCCAGCCCGTGACGTAGGAGTGGTTGAGTGCGTTGCGGCCGAAGATGTAGTCCATCCCCTGTAGTGCGCCCGCCTGGTACTTGGCGTCGCTAGTGAGGTCGTACGCGGTCGCGAGCACGATCACGTTGTTGATGATGTTGCTGTTGGAGCCCCAGAAGTAGTTGTTCCTGGCGCCCGGCAGCGGCAGGCCGTACGCCTCCCCACCGAGCGTGGATAGGTACGCGTCGGCGGCCGTGACCACCGACTGCCTGATCCGCTGCCGTTCGGCGGCGGGCAGTTTGCTGGGGACGGTGGCCAGGTCGAGGCGGCCGAGCGCGGCGGTGTCCGGCCAGTTGAACCCGGTCGCCGTGAAGACGGTGCCGGTGTTGTGCGGCGAGGCGCTCAGGTCCGTCAGGTACTGCTGCTCGCCGGTCGTCAGGTAGAGCTCGGCCGCCGCCCAGTAGAACTCGTCGCTGACGTTGTTGTCGCCGTAAGCACCGCCGCCGGTGCCGTCGGCGTTGCTGGCGAAGACGTCGGGGTGCGCCTTGGCCGCCGCGTATGCCGTCTTCGCCGAGGCAAGGCACTTGCCGGCGAACGCGGAGTCGTACGGCGCGTACAGCCGGGCACACTGCGCTGCGGTGGCGGCCAGGTTGAGCGTGGCGGCCGTAGACGGCGGGTGCAGTTCGCGCGGCTGCGGGTCGTCCTGGGGCTGCAGCGGCAGGCCGGTCCAGTTCTGGTCGTGGATCTTGTGGTGTGCCATGCCGGCCAGCGGCTGCCCCGCCGGAACCTGCATCCGCATCATGAACTCCAGCTCCCAGCGCGCCTCGTCGAGGACGTCCGGCACCTTGTTGCCCCGCTCGGGCACCCGCAGCGTGCCGTCGCCGAGCGCCGCGCCGCCGCCCGCGCTGACCGCGGTCTTCGTCCGTTCGAAGGCGCTGAGCAGCTGGTAGGTGGCGATGCCGCCGTTGACGACGTACTTGCCGTGGTCGCCCGCGTCGTACCAGCCGCCCCGTACGTCGAGCCGGTAGTCGCAGCCGCCGGGCTGGCAGGGCACGTCGGTGTCGCCCTGGTTGGGGGCCACGCCCAGGTGCCCGGCGGGCCGGGCGTACTGCTCGCCGACCAGGTTGCCGTCGATGGCGATGCCGCTGCGCTGGATGTAGAAGAACTGCAGCGAGTCCGAGCGCAGCTGCTTGTACACGGTGCCGGTGATGTCGAACGGGTGGCTGGTCTCCCCGTCGGCGTGCAGCGTGTAGCCGCTCCCGGAGCCGGTGTAGGAGCTGAAGTCGACCGTGTGCACGTTCTGGCCGGAGGCCACGTCGACGCCGCGCGGGGTGGTCTGTCCGTTCGCGACGATCTCGCCCGTGCCGTCCTCCAGGAACCACGGCAGCGCCTCGGTGGCGTCCGTGACGATGGTCGCGTTCTTGGGCCCGAGCGGCAGGTAGCCGACCTGGTTCACGCGCACCCGCGGGCCGGTGTCCGGCACGTACGGCTCCGGCGGGTTGCCGCCGCGCAGCGACACGTTGTCGACGCACAGCCGGTACCCCACGGCGTTGGCGCCGACATGGAACACGACCTGCGCGAGGTCGGTGTCGGCGGTCGCGGTGAAGGTGAACTCGAAGTGCTGCGTCTCCGTGGTCAACTGGACGTCTCGGGAGAAGTACGAGGTGAACGGGTCGGCGTTGAGCTGGACGTTCCCGCGGAACGTCGCGCCAGGGTCTGCCGTGGCGTCGAAGGAGAAGGTGTACGACGAGCCGTTGACCAGCGGGATGTTGTTCTGGCCGACGCCCGCGTCCCACGGGTTGACCAGGCCGCCGGGCACCGCCGTGCAGAGCCGTCCGTCGGCGGTGGTCACGTCCGAGGTGCCGTACGTGAACCAGCCCGCGGTGCCGTTGTCGAAGCCGCCGTTCTGCACCTGCTCGGGGGCGTCGGCGGCGTGCGCTGCCGAGTTGGCTGAGGAGATGAGCGACTGACCGCTCAGGGTGAGGAGTGCGGCGGCGCACGCTGCGATCAGCGCGCGGACCCGCCGGCCGGGTGATCTGGTCACGTTGCTGGTCACAAGGGACCTCCGATGCACGCGCGCGGCCCGTGCCGGCCGGCGCGGGGGTGGGATGTGGAGCTGTGCACTGTGGGTGGTGTCCCGCGGATCCGCCGTCGCGTCGCGTCCCCAGGCGACGCTCGCGACGGACCAGACCCGCGGGACACGCCATTCCCCTATCGCGCCATGGGAGCGCTCCCACCGGGACCTTACGACAGCTCGGCGCCCGCGCAAAGGATGGTGAAAACTCCGTGAAAACGCCCAGCTCAGTAGATGGTTACTGGTGGCTGGGGAGGGGGCGGTCGATGGAGTCGAGGGTGACCCGCCAGCCGCCGTCCGGCTGTTCCGCGACGTGGACCAGGCGGCGCATGACGTCGATGGGGCCGGACAGGGTAATCTCGCCGGCCTGCAGGGTCTCCTTCACCGGGCGCCGCGTGTCGAGCAGCGCGACCGGCCGGGCCGCCGTCTCCAGCCGTTCGGCGATGTCGGCCTGCACCAGCGCGGTCAGCTCCGGCACCTTCTGCCCCAGCTCGGCGAGCACGTCGCGGGCCGACCCGGGCCGTACGGTGGCCCAGGCCTCGGCCACCTGGGGCAGCAGCGGCGCGGCGAACTCCTCCACGGCGTCGAAGAACGCCCGGGTGGCCACGCTCGGCCGGCAGTAGATCTGGATGTCGAACGCCTCGGGGAAGTATCGGGCCATGTGCGCCACCCGGTCGCCGCACAGCACCTGGCCGGCCGGCAGCGAGGAGGCGACGAGCGCACCCTTCTGCAGGTCGCCGGGGCTGTCGAGCAGGTCCGTGACCGCGGTGAGCACGACGTCGCCGGAGTCGAGCGCCCGCAGCACCGCCGCGTTCGGGGCCACCACCTGCAGCTTGAGCACCCCGGCCACGCGGCCGTCGGCCGCGGTCTCCGCGCGGACGCAGATCAGCAGGCCCTCGGCGGTCGTACGATTCATCCGCCCGATCAGCCGCCGGGTGAGTGTGTCGGCCGACGCCAGGAACTCCTCGTCGGACCCCGTGTGCAGGGCCCGGAACAGCGTCTGCGCCGCGGCCTCCCGGAACCGGCCCGGCGGGGTGGCGTCCGGTGTCTTGGCCATCGCGAACAGTGACGTGATGTGGTCGCCCAGAAAGCCCGTGACGCCGTCCTCGACCGGGCGGAAATGCGGGAATCGCGGCTGCGCGTCGACCGCGACTCGCGCGTACGTCATGTGTGTGATGTCCGTGATATTCAAGAGGACGCCTCCAAGGGGACCTAATACAATTATCCCGGACTGACGCGAGCTCGAAGAGCCTTCCCAGAGACACGACGATGTGTCCACAAACAGGTATCGAGAATGCCCGAATACGACTTCCGGACGCTTTCACCCACCGACTTCGAGTACCTGATCGGCGATGTCCTGAACGCGGACCTCGACCTGCGGCTGCACAGCTATCCCGAGGGCCGTGACCAGGGCATCGACCTGCGCCAGGTGACCGCCGACGGGCACACGACGATCGTGCAGTGCAAGCACTACCGCAAGTCCAGCCCGTCCACGTTCCTGACCGCCGTACGGAAAGAGGCGCACAAGCCGGCGCTCCGGATGGCCGACCGCTACCTGTTCGTCACCTCCCAAGACCTGTCGGCGCAGCGCGAGGACGAGGTGGCGCGCATTCTCGGCATCCCGCATGAGGACGTGTGGGGGCCGCGGGCCATCAACGACGCGCTCGGCCGCCATCCCGAGGTGGAGCGGCTGCACTTCAAGCTGTGGCTGTCCTCGACCGCCGCGCTGGAGGCGATCCTGCACGCGGGCCGGTGGCGGCGCACCGACGCGCTGCTCGCCGACGTCGCCGAACGCGCCAAGTACTGGGTCGAGACCCCGGCGTACGCGGCCGTACGCGACATCCTCGAGAGCGAGGGCGTCTGCCTGGTCGCCGGCATCCCCGGCGTCGGCAAGACCTTCCTCGCCGACATGATCATGCTGGGTGCCGTCGAGGAGGGCTGGCAGGTCGTGGACCTGTCCGGCGACGGCACGGGCGGCGTCGCGGACGGCTGGGCCGCCGCGCAGCCGCAGACCAGGCAGCTGTTCTATTACGACGACTTCCTCGGCGAGGCAGAGCTGGAGCTGACCGCCGCCGCGGCGCCCGGCCTCCTGCGGTTCATCTCGTACGTGCGCCGCAACGCCGCCGACAAGCGGCTCATCCTGACCAGCAGGGAGCACGTGCTGCGGCAGGCCTCGGTGGCGATCAGCGACCGGCTCCGGCAGCTCGTCGGCGACCCGGCCCGGTACACGATCGCGCTGACGGCGTACGACTCCGCGGTCCGCGCCGAGATCCTGGCCAACCACCTGCACTTTTCCGACCTGCCGGACGAGGAGCGCGAACGGCTGACCGTCGATAACCGGATGATGGCGATCGCGCGGCACCCGTCGTACAACCCACGACTGTTCGAGGCGGTCATCACGACGCGGAGCCTCGCCCACGCGACCGCCGACCAGGTGCTCGAGGAGATCCTCGCCGCGTTGCACAATCCGGAGCGGGTGTGGGCGGTCAGCTTCGATGCCCTCGACCCGCTGGCCCAGGACATCGTGCTGACGCTGGCGACCCATCCCGCGCGGCCCGTACCGCTAGAGGAGATAAAGGAGCTGTCGGCCCCGTCCGGCACGCGGGCGCGCGCGTGGCGCGCGGCGGTCAAGTCGCTGGAGCCCACCTGGATCAAGGTGACCGACGACCGAGCCGTGGTGTTCGCCAACCCTGGGTGCCGCGACTTCCTCCTCGGGCGGCTCGACGACCCCGACCTCGCGGAGGAGTGGGTCGGCCGGTTGCGGCGGCTGCGGCAGCTGCTGTCGGTCAGCCGGTCGGCCGGGCTGCTCACCGCCGAACCCGGCGTACCGCGCTCGACCGTACGGCCGCACCTCACGCTGGCACTGACCGCCCGCCGGGCCGGCCTGGCCCGGCTGGTCGGGCAAAACGTCGCGGACGAGCTGCGACCCGACGCCCCGCTCCCCGAGGCCGTCCGGACGCTGCGCGACGCCGCCGCGCTGCTCTCGGTGTACGGCACGACCGAGACCTCCGGCTGGATCGTCGACCGGGTGGCCGAGCTGGCGCGGCCCAGCCAGGTGCCGGCCGCCGACGGGTTCGCGCTCGCCACGTGGCTGAGCCGGGTACCGACGGCGACTCCCGCCGCACGCGCCGAACTCGTCCAGACGCTGATCACCTCCGCGCTCGGCGGCGCCCGTACGTCCCGCGACCTCGACGCGTACGAGGCGCTGCCCGACGAGCTCAGGACGACCGCCGTACACGAGATCGCCCGGCTGCGGGCCATGGCGGTCATCGACGCGGAGCTCGACCGGCTGACCGCCGACTGCGCCGATCCGGACGTGCTCCGCGAGTCCGCCCATGACCTGGCACAGCGGGCCCAGTGGTACGGCCACGAGGTCCACATCAACGCGCTGCTGGACCGTGCGGACGAGCTCGCGGCCGGCCTCGACGGCCCGCCGGTCGCCGCCGACACCAACGCCGATCACGCGCCCGAGGAGCTCCGGCAGATCTTCTCCCGCCTCACAGACGACTAACGGCGCACCCCCTTTCCGGGCGCGAAAATCGTTGGATCGGCACCGCGGCCGCCGGTTACGCTCCGCGGGTGGACGTGGTGATCACGACCCGGGCCGAGCGGCCCGAACTCACCGATCCGCTGCGGCGGATGATCAACGGCTGGCCGGAATTCATGCTGCACGACCCGGTGAGCGAGGCTTACTTCGGCCGGCTGCCCGATACCTTCCCGCACTTCACCCTGGCCGGCTGACAGCTCACACCGCCGGGCCTGCGTGCGCGAGTTCGTCGAGCAGCCATGTCTTGGTCATTTCTGCGTTCTTTCTAGACAGGGTCGCCGGGGGGCTCGAGGCCGAGGCGGGTGGCGCCGTTCCAGCAGACCTCGCGCAGCCAAGCGTCGCCGAACCCGAGGCGGGCCAGCGCCGACAGCTGCTCGGCGTACTCGTAGGGGATGTTGGGGAAGTCGGTGCCGAGCAGGATCCGGCCGGCCAGGCCGAGGTCGCGCAGCCGGGGGAGCAGCCGCGACGGGAAGTCGCCCAGGGCTCCGGCGAAGCGGGTGAAGGCCATCGTCGTGTCCAGGCAGACCCGGTCGTAGCGGCCGGCCAAGGCGAAGAATCCCTCGAACTCCGGGGCGCCGAGGTGGGCGATCACCGCGATCAGCCGCGGATGCCGGGCCAGCACTTCGCCGAACGGACCGGGTCCGGTGAAGCCGCTGGCGACCGGGCCGGAGCCCGCGTGCACCACCACCGGCGCGCCGACCTCGGCCAGCAGGCCCCAGACTGGGTCGAGCGCCTCGTCGCGCGGGTCGTACCCGCCGACCTGGAGATGCGACTTGAAGACCTGGGCCCCGCGGTCCAGGGCGTCCTGGACGTAGGTCCGTGCGGACGGCTCGGGGAAGAAGGTAGCGGTGGGCACGCACCCCGGGGTCCGGTCGGCGAAGTCGAGGGTCCAGTCGTTCAGCGCACGCGCCATGTCCGGCTTGTGCGGATAGGCGAGTGAGGTGAACGCCCGGACGCCGAGCTTGCGGAGATGGGCGAGCCGGTCCGGCTCGCTCCACCGGTAGTGGATCGGCCAGCTCTGGCCGATCAGCGGGCCGGCGGCGTCGAAGTACTCCCAGACCCGTCGGAGCAGCCGCGGCGGCATGAAATGGACGTGCACGTCGATGAGCCCCGGCAGCCCGAGCGCCTGCCAGAACTCCGGCACCTGGGCGTCGTCGGCCGGCCCCGACAGCGCCATCGCGGAGGTCGTCACCTGCCGAGCGTACGGGTCGTACGACGGGTCGCCGGGGTCGCGGGGTGGGTGCGGGACGAGGTGACGGTCGCGGTTGCGTGCGGGGCGACGCGACGCTCGCGGGTGGGCGCCGGACCGATGCGACGGTCGCGGTGGCCTGATGCGGCCGTTGGGCGGCGGTCCCTCGCACCGGCGGGGCGCGGAGCTTACTCTCCGGTAGAAAGTTGCCGGCGCAATGGGGCGCGGGATGACCGATGTCGACGGGGGCTGGTCGGTTCCGGGATACGAGCACGTACGGGAGTTGGGCGCCGGGGCCTTCGGTCATGTGGTGCTCGCCGTCCGGACGGCGACCGGCGAACGGGTCGCGATCAAGTACTTGAGCGAGCTACGTGGCCACACGCAGCTGACTCAAGCGGGGTTGCGACCGAGGAAGGCAACCAGCCGGTCGCTGGCGCTGCCCGCTTCCGAGACCGCGACCGGTGCGGCGAATCGCGACGGCCGGTCGGCGTCGGCGATGAGCAGCGGCGACAGCTCCAGCAGGTCGGTCGCCAGCGCGCGCGGAATCGGCTGGCTCACCCCGCACGCCTGGTAGATGTCCCAGCCATGTACGGCGACCTCGACCGCGCCGGCGCAGGCCACCAGGCGTGCGGTCATCGGGCAGCCGGCGATCGTGACGATCCGGTCCTCGCGGACCGCGGGGACCCATGCCCCGAGCACGCGCTGCGCGCCCTCCCGGAAGGTCGCCACCGGGTCGTCTCCACCGTCGGCCGGCACCGGATCGGCGGTGACGTCACCCTTGTCGATGGCCTCGTACAGCGCGGCGAGCGAGTCGTTCATGTGATCCAGCAGCGCGCGCAGGTCCCACTCGGGGCAGGGCGTCGGGGCGGACAGCGCGTTCGGCGTGATGGTGTGCAGGCCGCCCAGCGCGTAGCCGATCGCGCGCTCCAGCAACCCGACCTCGCCGGACAGGGACGTCATGGCCGTAGGTCACCGCGGCTGCGGCGGGTCGGGGGGCAGGACGTCCGGCAGTCCGAACAGCGGGAACAGGCTGACGTCGAAGAACGCGCCGACGTGTCCGATGCCGTCGGGGGTGATGCTGAGCACCTGCAGCTGGAACGGGACGTGCGCGCCGGCGGCGTTCCGCCGGTACATGCCGAACGCGGGCTGACCGTTGGCCGTCGTGGGGATCAGCCGGAGCTCGCCCGGGCCGGGCGCGCACTGGACCTCGACGACGGTGCCGATGTTCTTGGCGCCGGTGAACCAGGAGAGGAACGGCGGCATCTCCCAGACGGCGTCTTCCTTGAACAGCTCCACCAGCGCCGGTACGTCGGCGTTCTCGAAGGCCGAGACGTAGCGGTCGAGCACCTCGCGCGTGTCGGGGTTGGCCGGCTCGACGAGCTCGTCCTCACTGGGCGCAGCCTCGTCGAGCTGCGCCCGGGCACGCTGGAGCGCGCTGTTGACGGAGGCGGTCGACGTCTCGAGCAGCTCGGCGACCTCGGCCGCCCGCCACTTCAGCACGTCGCGCAGGATCAGTACGGTCCGTTGCCGCGGCGGCAGGTGCTGCAGGGCCGCGATGAGGGCCAGCCGCAAGGTCTCCCGCGACGCGACGATATTGGCGGGGTCGGTGGGCTCGCCGCCGACCATCGCGTCGGGCACCGGCTCCAGCCAGGGCACCTCCGGCGCCCGCGCCAGCGGCCCGTCGGGCGCGTCGCTGGGGTCGCCGAGCTGCGAGGGCATCGGCCGCCGGTTGCGCTGTTCGAGCGCGGTCAGGCAGGCCCGGGTGGCGATGCTGTACAGCCAGGTACGCAGCGACGAGCGCCCCTCGAACCGTTCGAAGCCCTTCCACGCCCGCAGGTAGGTCTCCTGGACGAGGTCTTCGGCGTCGTGTACGGAGCCGAGCATGCGGTAGCAGTGCGCCAGCAGCTCGCGCCGGAACGGGTCGGCGAGACGTTGGAAGTCGTCGTTCGACATGAACCCAACCTTTCGCGGCCCGGGGCGATGGCGGCCCGGGTGCCCCGGATGATCGGGGTGTCGTCGACCTGACCGGCCCCGCCGAAAGCCATCCACCGCCGTTCGCCGCGTACCATCGCGGTGGCTCCCACGAGGCTGTTCGGTCCGACTGTACGCGGTCGTCCGTGCCATCGCCGCTCCTCGAGATCGTGCGCAGCCGTCACCTCTGGCGACCTGTCATCTATAGAGACCTGCGGACAAGCGAAAACTCATCGGCGGGGCCGATGAGTTTCGCTGTTCTCTCGGATATCTCTCTGGGTTTCCAGGTCGGGCGGTGGTACCGCCGTGTACTTAGCCTTGTTCTTTGGCTTATTCCTTAACTTGTTCCTTGGATTTGGCCGTGCGGGGCAGCAGCAGGGCCGGGACGATCGCGACGATCATTAGCGCGAAGGCGACCCAGTACGCCTGGTCGAACGCGTGCGCCAGCGCTTCGGCGACCTGCGTACGGGCGCCGGACGGCAGCGGGCCGAGGGCGGCGCCGCCAAGGCCCGGCGCGTCGGCCGTGATCGCGCGCTGCAGCACGACGGCGAGCACCGCCGTACCGATCGAGGCGCCGATCCGCTGGATGGTGTTGAGCGCGCTCGTCGCGCGGGGCATTGCGGCCCGCGGCAGGGCGGCGTACGCGGCGGCCATCGCCGGCATGATCGTGGTGCCCAGCCCCAGCCCGATCACGAACAGCGCACCGAAGAGCACCGCGTGCGAAGTGTGGCTGCCGACCTGGGTGTAGACGCCCGTCCCGATGAGTCCCAGGACGATGCCGACCGGCACCACGACACCCGCGCCCACCTTGTCGGTGAGCCGGCCGGCCAGCGGCATCGCGGCCGCCGCGCCGAGCGCCTGCGGCATCAGCAGCAGGCCGGTGGCCAGTGGGCTCTCACCCCGCACGACCTGCCAGTACAGCGGCAGCAGCACCAGCACCCCGAACAGGGCGACCGCCACCGCGAGGTTCGTCGCGGCCGCGGCGGCGAAGTCGCGGCGCCGGAACAGCGACACGTCGATCAGCGCGCCCTCGCCGCGGACGTACGCGTGGACCACGTAGAGCACGACCAGGGCGGCGCCGATGACCATGCCGGCGAGAGCGCGGGCACCCCCGAAGCCGCCGTGGGCGCCGGCCTCGGACATCCCGTAGATGAAGGCCGCCACGCCGGAGCTGAGCAGGGCCAGGCCGCGGACGTCGAGCCGTTGCCGGGGCTGCGGAGCCGACTTCGGCAGCAGCCGGAGGGCGGCCACCACGGCCACCACACCGAGTGGCAGGTTGACGAAGAAGATCCAGCGCCAGCCGATCGTGTCGATGATCAGCCCGCCGATCACCGGCCCGGCGACCGAGCCCATCAGCAGCGGAATGCCGATGGCGCTCATCACCCGGCCCATCCGCTGCGGGCCCGCGGCCTGGCCGAGGATGGTCTGCCCGACCGGCAGGATGATGCCGCCGCCGATGCCCTGGACGAGCCGGAACGCGATGAGCGCGCCGACCGACCAGGCGGCGCCGGACAGCGCGGACCCGGCGGTGAACAGCAGCAGGGCGGCGATCCACACGCGCTTGGCGCCGAATCGTTCGCTGGCCCAGCCGGTGATCGGAATGACGGCGGCGAAGGCCAGCAGGTAGCCGGTCAGCACCCACTGGATGGTGGAGATCGACGTGTGGAAGGTCTCGCCGAGCGTACGGGTCGCGACGTTGACGATCGTCGCGTCGAGGATCGACATGATGATCCCCAGCACCACGACCGTGCCGAGTGCGACCAGCCGGTTGTTGGGGGCTTGAGTCGGCTCCGTGGCCGGAGCCGTCGTGGTCTGTGTCATTTCAGCTCGTCTCCTTGACACTCCGTACGGCTGTCAGGCCGCCGGGTCCTTGCGGTTGGCCTCGGTCGCGGGCGGGATGTTGTGGCCGCGGTGGAAGACGTTGGCCGGGTCGTACGTGCGCTTGATCTCGGTCAGGCGCCGGTAGTTGGCGTCGGTGTACGCGCTCGCGGTGCGGGCCGGGTTGGACAGGAAGTTCAGGAACGAACCGCCCGTGGCGTACGGCCGCAGCGCCGCGGCCAGGCTCGGCACGCGGGCATTGATGGTGACGGAGTACGGGGCATCGCGGTGGCCGGTCGGACCCGCGTCCGGCCCGGGGTGGGCCATGGCGCCGCCCCAGTGCCGGATCTCGATCGCCGACACAGGGGAGTCCGCGGGCCCGTCGATGGCGGCCCGCACGGTGTCGAGCACGGCGTCGGGTAGTTCGCGGAACAGGTCCATGTGCAGCGGCGGCGTACCGCCCATCGAGGCGTCGGCGTACCGCGCCTGCCGGAAGTCGTCCATGAGCGCCGGACCGGCGGTCGCCCGAAGCGGCCGCAGCAGCCGCTCGGCCTCCCCGGCCGGCCCCGCGTACATGGCCTTGATCGCGACCACACGCCGGCCGCGCACCGGTTCCGGAACGTTGGGCGAGTCGGGCATCCGGGTCATGACGACCGCGGTGCTCATCTCGTCGGGAGCGGTGGCGGTCCAGTCGCGGTAGCGGGCGAGTGTGTCGGCGGCCCGGTCGATCGGGAAGTACGCCGTGCCCGCGTACACCTGGGCGACCGGGTAGAGCCGGAACTCCAGGGCGGTGACCAGCCCGAAGTTGCCGCTGCCGCCGCGCAGTGCCCAGAACAGATCGGGGTGCCGGTCCGCACTGGTCGTGATCAACCGGCCGTCGGCGGTGACCACCTCGGCGCGCAGGAGGCTGTCGGCCGCGAAGCCGTACTTGCGCGACAGCCAGCCGACCCCGCCGCCCAGCGTGTAGCCGGCCACTCCGACCGAGGGTGCGGAGCCGGACAGCGGGACCAGCCCGAACGGCGCCGCGGCGGCGATCACCTCGCTCCACCTGGTGCCCGGTCCGGCGCGGGCGACCCGTCGCTCCGGGTCCACCAGCACGCCCGCCATGCGACCGGTCTTGATCAGCACGCCGCCGTCGGACGGGACGATCGTGCCGTGGCCGGTGGCCTGCACGGCGACGGGCAGGTCGTGCTCCCGCGCCACCGTGACGGCGGCCTGTACGTCGGCGGCGCCGGCGGCCTCGGCCACCATGACCGGTCGCGGGTCGAAGACCGGGCGCAGCGGCCGTCTCTCCGTGTCGTACCGCTCATCGCCGGGCACCAGCACCGAGCCAGTGAACGCGCGACGCAGGCTGCGGACCGCGCGGCTGACCTCGTACGTCTCCGTCTCTATTTGCCGGCCCATCGCGGGCCTCCCCTCATCGATATGGAGGAATCTCCTCCGGTTGACTTCAAGCTAGCACCATCCGGAGGGCTTGTCTCCACTTAGTCGAAAATAACTGGAGAAAATTTCTCCGGATGTACGATGAGGTCCGTACGAGTCATTGAGCCGGCCGGAGTCGTACGAGATGCCAAGGCGGGAGGCAGGCAGCCCGATGCAGGACACACGCGAGGCCCGCCCGTTGCGGGCGGACGCCCGCCGCAACCGCGCGCAGATCCTGGAGGCGGCCCGCGACGTGTTCGTCGAGCAGGGTCCCGGTGCGCCGCTGGAGGAGATCTCGCGGCGGGCCGGCACCGGCATCGCCACGCTCTACCGGCGTTTCCCCGACCGTCAGTCCCTGATGCGCGCGGTGGTGATCGACGCGCTCGAGCGGACCGCCGAGGTGGCCCGCGCCGCGCTCGCCGAGGAGCCCGACGCCTTCTCCGCGCTCACCCGGTACATGCATCGCACGCTCGACGTGCGCACCGCCGCTGTGATCCCCACGCTCCTCGACGAGGTCGCGATGGACGAGGCGGAGATCCGCCAGATCACCGATCAGGGCACCGGGCCGGTCCTGCAGATGATCGAGATGGCCAAGGCCGACGGCACGCTCCGCCCCGACGTGACCTTCGGCGACATCGGCGTGATGATCGTACGGTTCTCCCGCCCGCTGCCGGGCCCGATGTCACGGGAACTCAACGATCAGCTGGCCCACCGGCACCTCGACCTGCTGATCGGCGGCCTCCACGTGCGGGGCCGTCAGGGTGCCGTCGGCGGCCCGGCGATGACCCTCGACGACCTGCGCGCCATGCAACCCGAGTCCGACCCCACCCGCCCGGACTAGGGCCCAGGTGCATTTCGGCACAGATCAACGAGATGTGCCCATATCAACACCCTGAGTAAGGGTCGACCGCAATACAAAACCGGTCGTGGCGCCGAAACCTTTAGGCGCGGGACTTACCGCTGCTCGGATTTTCCGAGGGCTTCGGGGTGTGCTTTGGCGTAGTGGTCGGTCAGGACCGCGCTTGCCTGGCCTGGCCGATGAGCCACCGTACGTCGGCAAATCTTGCACCGCACGACCGGAAGGCGTGTAACGGTTACCGGGAAACGAGAAGAAGTCGACTTACTCATATCGCTCTTCATCATGCCAGGTCTTTCCGGTACCTCGCCTACCAGGGCCGGTGGTTCCGCGGCGGAAACGGCTAAGTTTCCTTGCCGCAGGAAAAGGAGAAGGTCCCCGCGATCGGGGGCCTTCTCCTTCTTCTGTAGGGAGGGACTAAGGGGCCGTTGTGACCAGGTCGTCGGGCACGGGGGTCTCGTCGGAGTCCTCGGGGATCACCTTGGGGACGCCGCGCAGGGTGCGCAGGGCGGCCAGCGCGACGACGGCGGCGAAGCCGGCGCTGCACAGCAGGGCCGCGTGCATGCCGTCGACGAAGGCGAGCCGGGCCGCCTCGGTCACCTGCTGCGCGAGGTGAGCCGGCAGGGCGGTGGCGGTCTGCAGGGCCGAGCTCAGCGAGTCGCGGACGGCGTGGTCGGCGCCGGCCGGCAGCCCGGCCGGGACCTCGACGGTGTTCCGGTAGACCGCGTTCAGCACGCTGCCGAGGATGGCCATGCCCAGCGCCGCGCCCAGCTCGGTCGCGGTCTCGGAGATCGCCGACGCCGCGCCGGAGCGCTGCTTGGGCACCGAGGCCAGGACGGTGTCGGCGGTGACGGTGAGGGCCAGTCCCATGCCCAGGCCGGACATGACCATGGGGATGACCATGAGCGGGTAGTTCACCGTTATACCGGCCAGCAGGTAAAGCGTGAAGCCGACCGCGGAGATGGCCAGCCCGATGCTCACGACCCGGGCCCGGCCCAGTGCGTTGATCATGGGCGGAGCGAGCGCCGCGCCGCCGATCATGGCGCCGAGCGCGCCGGGCAGCCCGGCCAGGCCCGCCTGCAGCGGCGACCAGCCCAGCACCAGCTGGAAGTACAGCGAGAAGATGAGCGACTGCGCGACCAGGGCGAACATCGCGAACAGGTTGGTGACGATCGAGCCGGAGAAGGCGGCCCGGCGGAACAGGCGGATGTCGATCAGCGGGTCGGCCAGCCGGGTCTGCCGCCAGACGAACAGGACGAGACTGAGGACACCGATCAGGGCGGCCACCCCGACCCGGGCCTGTGCGAAGCCGTCCGCCGCCGCCTCCTTGACCGCGTACACAAGGCCGAGCACGCCCACGATGGACAGCGGCACGCTCACCAAGTCGATGCGACCCGGGTTGGCGTTGCGCGACTCGGGCAGCACCACCGCGCCGGCGAGGAAGGCCACCGCCATGATCGGCACGTTGATCAGGAAGACCGAGCCCCACCAGAAGTGATCGAGCACCAGCCCGCCGAGCACCGGGCCGAGACCGATGGCCATCGCCGCGACGCCGGTGAAGGCGCCGATCACCATCGTCCGCTCCTTCGGAACCGGGAAGGCCCGGCGGATGAGCGAAAGCGCGGAGGGCATCAGCGTGGCCCCGGCGACGCCGAGCAGCGCCCGTGCCGCGATCAGCAGTTCCGCGCTGGAGGCGTACGCGGTCAACGCGGAGGCGCCGGCGAACGCCGCGGTGCCGATGAGCAGCAGCCGCTTGTGCCCGATCCGGTCGCCGATGCTGCCCATCGTGATCAGCAGGCCGGCCAGTGCGAAGCCGTACGCGTCGGCGATCCACAGGATCTGGGTCGCGGACGGGCCGAGGTCGCTGGTCAGGTGCGGAATGGCCAGGTTCAGGGCCGTCAGGTCGATGCTGGGCACGATGGCGAGCAGGCAGCAGATGCCGAAGGTGCCCCACTTACGGAAAGAGGAGAGCTGAGTAGCGTTCATGTCCGTCAGCGTCGGCGCGGCCGCTGACCGGTCACGCACCACCCGCTGACGGCCGCGCACCAAAGGCTGACGGCGCCGCCGCACCCACAGTGGCCAGCGCCTCGTCACGGGACAGCGCGGCGCCCCGTTCGTAGGCCGCCGCGTACGCCGCCGCGCCGATCAGTCGCCGCGAGCCGGCGACGACCCGGTCCACGTCGGGATCCCCTGGCACCGACACACCGCGCAGCGCCGCCCCGGCGCCGAGCAGCAACGCGGCCCGCTCGCCGTCGCCCTCGAGCAGGGCGACCCCGCTCAGGCCCTCGATCGCCCCGGCGGCGCACGGGAAGTTCAGCTGGGCCAGCGCGCCGGTCAGCGCCTCGCGGTGCCGGGCCAGCGCCTCACCGGCCCGCCCCTCGGTCACGTCGAGCCAGCCCAGCCCGATGAGGATCCGCAGGCGCGTCTCGTCCATGCCGATCCAGCCCGACGGGGACTCGCTCAGCGCCAGCTCGTACAGATCGCGTGCCTCGGCCAGATCGCCGTCGAGCCGGGCGATTTCGGCGAGCCCGCGGTGCGCTCCGGCCACCAAATCCGGCGCGCCCCCGCGGCGCGCCACCTCGAGACCGTGTTCGTAGTCGGCCCGGGCCGCGGCGGGCGCGCCGCTGCGCAACAGCCCCTCGGCCCGGCGATTCCACAGCCCGGCCAGCTCCTCCAGGGCCCCGAGCTGACCGAGCAGATCCAGCGCCTCGTCCAGCAGTGCCCGTGCCCGCTCCGCGTCGCCGCGCCAGTCGGCGAGCAGCGACAGGGTGTCGAGAGCGGTGGCCATGCCCCAGCGGTCGCCGATCGACCGGAAGCCGTCCAGGGCCAGGTCGAACTCCCGCTCGGCGACCGTCATATCGCCGCCGTACAGGCCCAGGAAGCCGCCGCCGACCTGGGCGAGCGCCTGCGACCACGGATCGTCGCCGAGCACGCTCTCGTCCAGCATGTCCGCCCCGGAGATCCCCACCGCCTGCGCCCACAGCACGATGACGAACGAGTGCCGCGGCGGGCTGTCCCAGGTGGTGACGATCGACTTCATCCGCGCCCAGTGCGGGCCGAGCGCCGCCTCCTGGGCGCCGCTCGCCACGGCGTTCAACACGCACAGGACGTACTCCTCGGCCAGCCCTTCGGGTGGCTCGGGGCCGATCGAGTCGAGCAGCTCGACGGCGAGCGGGGCGCTCTCACTGCGCAGCCCGCGCAGGTACCAGTACGACGACAGCGCGGCGACCAGCCGCAGCGCCAGGTCCGTGTCGGCGGCGGTCTTGGAGGCGATGGCCCAGCGCAGCGCGCCCAGCAGGTTGCCGTGCTCGGCGGCCAGCCGGGCCAGCCACTCCAGCTGCTCGGCCCGGTACAGCCGTGGCTCGGCGCTGCGGGCGAGGTCGAGGAAGAAGGCGGCGTGCGCCCGCCGCAGCCGTTCCCGCTCGCCGGCTTCGGCCAGCTGCTCGGCGCAGAACGCCCGGATGGTGTCCAGCATGCGGAACCGGCCATCGGCCAGCTCCACCAGCGACTTGTCCACCAGGCCGGCGAGCAGCTCGTCGACCTCCTCCGCGGGCAGGTCGCAGACCTGCGCCGCCGCCTGCGGGGTGGCGCCCCCGGCGAACACGGTCAGCCGTCTGGCCAGCGTCCGCTCGGCCTCGTCGAGCAGGTCCCAGCTCCACTTCACCACCGCGTACAGCGTCTGGTGCCGCGGCGCGGCCGTACGGCTGCCGCGCGACAGCAGCCGGAACCGGTCGGTCAGCCGGCCCTCGATCTCGGCGACCGGCAGGGACCGTACGCGGGCGGCGGCCAGCTCGATCGCCAGCGGCAGCCCGTCGAGCGCCGCGCAGATCCGGACGACCCCATCGGCGTTGGCCTCGGCTAGCTCGAACTCGGGCCGTACGGCGGCGGCGCGGTCGGCGAACAGCCGTACGGCCGGGTAGCCCAGCGCGTCGCCGGGCGGCACGCCCGACGGCGGCAGCGCGAGCGGCGGCACCGGCCGCAGCGACTCACCCGTGATGGCGAGCGGCTCCCGGCTGGTGGCCAGCACCCGTACGCCGGGGCACGCGCTGAGCAGCCGGTCGATGAGCCGGGCCGCCTCGTCGATGACATGCTCGCAATTGTCGAGGACCAGCAGCGTGCGCCGATCGGCGAGGGCGGCGATCAGCCGGCCGACCGGGTCGGGCCGATGGTCGGCGCCCGTGGACGACGGCAGCAGCCCCGTCTCGCGCAGCCCGAGCGCGCTCACCACGGCCTGCGGAACGGTGGTGCCCGCGGCCGGCGACGAGGTTCCCGGCTCCGTCGACCTGCTGCCCAGCGGGGCCAGATCGACGAAGCACACCTCGCCCTGTTCGCGTGCGGCGGCCTCGATCGCCAGCCGGGTCTTGCCGGCGCCGCCGGGACCGATGAGCGTGACCAGCCGGCCGTCGGCGAGCGACTTGGCGATGCGGCGCAGCTCTTCGTCACGGCCCACGAAGCTGGTGAGCTGGGCGGGCGGGCCGGTGGGCGCGGAGGTCGGCGGCAGGGTGCGGGCCGCGGGCGCGGTGAGCGACGGGTCGCCGCGCAGCACGGCCAGGTGGATCTCGGCCAGTTCGGCCGAGGGGTCGGTGCCGAGCTCGTCGGCGAGGCGGCGGCGGGCGTCCTCGAACACCTCGAGCGCCTGGGCCTGCCGCCCGCTGCCGTACAGGGCCCGCATCAGCAGGCCGCGGGCGCGTTCGCGCAGCGGGTGGGCGGCGACGAGGTCGTGGAGCTCGGCCACCAGCTCACGGTGGCCGCCCAGCGCCAGCGCCGCCTCCGCGTGATCCTCGACCGCGGCCAGCCGCTGCTCGTCCAGCCGGGCGGCCTGCGCCGCGGCGAACGGGGCGTCCATGACGTCGGCCAGCGCCGGACCGCGCCACAGGTCGAGCGCCGTACGCAGCAGCTCGGCGGCTTTGGCGTGGTCGCCGGCGGCGAGCGCCCGGCGCCCCTCGCCGGCCAGCCGCCCGAACCGGTGTACGTCGACCATATGTTCTTCTGAGTCGGGGTCGACGGCGAGCCGGTATCCGGCGGGGTGGAACTCGACCAGCGCCCCGTCACCGCCGAGGCCGCGGCGCAGCCGGGACACCTGAGACTGCAGGGCGTTCGCGGCGTCGCGCGGCGGATCCTCGCCGTACAGCCCGTCGATCAGCCGCTCCGCGGTGACGAGGTGACCGGCGTCCAGCAGCAGGAGCGCGAGCAGCGACCGCACGCGCGGCCCGCCGACCGCGGTGGGGCTCCCGTCGGTGCCCCGCACCTCCGTCGCGCCCAGTATGCCGAAGAACACGACATCGAATCTAAGGCCTGTCTGATCAGCCCGCTATGAGACAGGCCTTGGGCGGCTCCCGCCAATCCGCCGTCTCGGACACATGCCTAGACTCCGGAACGTGCGCCGGTTGAACAGCACGCTGATCGTGGTCGCCGGAGACGAGGCCGAGCGGGTCGTCAAGGGCCTCGAGCGCGGCCCCCGACGCGGGTCATTCCCACGCCCGCCGCGGCCGAGGCCGTACGAGGGTCCCTGGCGCACCTCGTCGCGGGTCGCTGGTGGCCGGACCCCGCCGACCATTGGCTGCGCGACCTGCCGAGGGTCGTGCCGGACCAAGCCGACCTGAGTTAGGGCGTCGACCGGCGGTGCGGCAGCCGGAATCTCACGAATCCTTTTGGCGGACCCGGACGTACACCAGAGCAGGGAGCCGATCGGGGTGGAGGTAATGCGGTGTCGTCCTATGCGGTTGTCGTACCTACGACGGGGCGTCGCAGTCTCGTGGGATTGCTGACGGCGCTCGACACCGGAGATGGACCGCCGCCCACGGAGATCGTGGTCGTCGACGACAGGCGGCGACCGAACCGGCCGCTCGGCCTGCCCGGCACGACGGTCCCGGTGCGCACGCTCACCTCCGGCGGGCGGGGCCTGGTGGCGGCCCGCAACCTCGGCTGGCGGTCGGCCGGCGCGGAATGGATCGTCTTCCTGAGCGACGACGTGGTGCCTGCGCCCGACTGGTCCGTACAGCTGGCCGCCGATCTCGCGAGCCTCCCCGGCGACGTGGCCGTGTGCCAGGGCGCGGTACGGCTCCCGCACACGCCGGAGGCCCTTGCCGACCGCACCGGCCTCGACGTGGCCTACCGGCGGTCGGCGCTGGTCATGTCTAGGGGGTTCGACGAGCGATTCCGCGGCGCGCACCGGGCGGACGAGGATCTCGAGGTGCGGCTCAAGTCGGCCGACCTGCGGCTGTTCCGGGGCGGCCGGCAGGTGATCCTGCTGATCCGGCCGGGCGGTTTCTGGGCGGCCGTGGGGAAGCAGGCGGACCACGCCGACGACGCGGTCATGCGCCGCGTGCACGGCCCGGGGTGGCGGGAGCGGACGAACGCGCCGCCGGACAGATTCACCCGCCATCTGTGGACTTGCGGGGCCGCGGTGTACGTCGCCGCGGCCGCCGGCCTGCGGCCCGGCCGGCTCCGTACCGCGCGGCGGGTGACGGGCACGGCCGCGGCCCTGGCGTGGGCGGGCCTTACCGCCGAACTCGCCGCCGCTGACCCGGCCGCTTCCCCGGGCGTACGGGGGTCGCGGGCCGCCGCCGGGGCGCTCCGCGTGCTCGTCACCAGCATCGCCATTCCGCCGGTCGCGGTCGCCCACCGGCTGCGCGGGGAGATCGGGGTGCGGCGGGCCCGTCTGCCGCTGCCCGCGGCCGTGCTGTTCGACCGCGACGGAACGCTCATCGGCGAGCCTCCGCACGACGGCGATGTGGACGGTGTCGTCACGGCCCGCGGTGCACGCGAGGCACTCGCCCGGCTGCGCGACCTCGGCGTGCCCATCGGCGTCCTCACCAACCGGCCCGGCACCAACGGCAACGGAGTCTTGGAGCCGGGGGTGGACGCCAAGGTCAACGACCGGCTCGATGCGCTGCTCGGGCCGTTCGACGTATGGGAAGTATGCCCGCACGAGCCCGGCGAGGCGTGCGGCTGCCGGCACCCGCACCCCGGGCTGATCCGGCGGGCGGCGGCGTCGCTCGGCGTCGCCCCCGAAGAGTGCGTGGTCATCGGAGACGTCGGCGGCGATGTCGCTGCCGCGCGGGCGGCGGGCGCCAGGGGAATCCTGGTGCCCACCCCCCGCACCAGGGCCGAGGAGGTCGCCGCGACCGCGGAAGTGGCCGCCGACCTCATCGCCGCGGTCGAGCTCGCCGTCGACGGTAAACGGCCGTGACCGGACCTGTTTCCTGACCTGTTTCTTGAGCCGCGACAGGACAGGGCTGGTGCGGCAGGCCAGGCCCCGGGCTCCGAGTCACCTTCCCGACTCGGAGCCCGAGCCCTTTCCGCCCGAGGCGCCTACGTCGGGGCCTCTGGCGGGGCGTCGTGGAGATGAGCGGCGGCGACGCGTTTCGGGACGACCATGCGCCATGCCTCGATGACGAGCTCGCGCATCTCGGGCTCGTCGATGGCGGCCAGCCGTACGCAGACCCAGTGGTAGCGCATGTCGGACTGCCTGGGCAGCAGGAACTTCTCCGGCTCGGCCGCCACCAGGGCGGCCCGCTCGTCTTTGGGGAAGGCGAACCCCATGATCTTCTCGTCGCGCGAGAACGCGACATAGACGATCCTGCCGACCCGGAACTTGACCCGGTCTCTGATCAGGTGCTCTTCGGTGCGCGGCAGGGACAGCGCCAACCGGCGTACGTCGTCGACCGTGACCATCGCCCTCGCCTCCTCGGCTCAGCCGCCGAGCCTAAACAAGGGGTCTGACAGAACTCGCACCGGCCACTTCCGGACGGGCCGTACTGGAAAGATAAAACCGGCCACGACGTTTGTAGGCAAGAAAAAGAGGTACGCTGCTATTCGCCATTCTCTGCAACGCACCTCGACAAATTCTGTTCACATTATAGCGAAAAGGACGGCCCTTTGTCAAACGCCGAAATGGCCGGTGAACAGCGCTACGTAACCATGCTCTACGACCGGTTGGACGACCTTCGAGAGCGCGCATCCGCCCGGCTGGCCACGGTGTTGCGCCAGACCGGGGGAAATCCGCAGGCACGGGTGGAACGCGACGCCGCCAATGCCAGATACACCGAGCGGCTCGCCCAGCTGAGCGCGGCCGAGAACGGCCTGGTCTTCGGTCGGCTCGATTTCCGCGACGGCGAGCGCCGTTATATCGGGCGCCTCGGCATTCTCGACGAGTCGGACGACTACGAGCCGCTGCTGATGGATTGGCGTGCTCCCGCCGCGCGGCCGTTCTATGTGGCGACAGCGATCGCGCCGGAGGGCGTACGGAGGCGTCGCCACATCAGGACCCGTCAGCGTACGGTGATCGGCCTCGACGACGAGGTCCTGGAGCTGTCGGCCGCCGCCGGGCCGGCGACGCAGGAGGGGCTGGCGGGCGAGGCGGCGCTGCTGGCCGCGCTGAGCGCGAGCCGCACGGGCCGCATGGGCGACATCGTCGCCACCATCCAGGCCGAGCAGGATCGGGTTATCCGATCCGGGCACAGCGGCGTCCTCGTAGTACAGGGCGGCCCCGGCACTGGCAAGACCGCGGTGGCGCTGCACCGGGCCGCCTACCTCCTCTACACCTACCGCAACCTGCTGGCCAAGCGCGGCGTACTGATCATCGGGCCCAACGCGACCTTCCTGCGCTACATCGGGCAGGTGCTGCCCGGGCTGGGCGAGACCGGTGTGGTGCTGTCCACCATCGCCGATCTCTACCCGGGCGTGCTCGCCGACGAGGCCGAGCCACCCGCCGTCGCCGAGATCAAGGGCCGGCCGGTCATGGCCGACCTCCTCGCCGCCGCCGTACGCGACCGGCAGTGGGTGCCGGAGTACGAGCTGGAGGTCGAGGTGGAACGCGATACCCTGCGGCTCGACCGGCGCACCTGCCTGCAGGCCCGGGACCGCGCCCGCCGATCGCGCCTGTCACACAACGAGGCCCGCCCGATCGTCGCCGAGTCCGTCCTCGAGACCCTCGTGCGGCAGGTCGCCGACCGGCTCGGCGAAGATCCGTACGCAGACGATCCGCTCGGCGGCGACGACGCGCCGGGCGATGGCGCCGGCCTGCTCGACGAGGTCGAGATCGACGTGATCCGACGCGACCTGCGCGACGACCCGGGCGTGCACGCGGCGCTCGACAGGTTGTGGCCCCTGCTGACGCCGCAACGGCTGCTCGCCGACCTCTTCGCGGCGCCCGAGCGTCTCGCCGTCGCCGCGTCCGCGCTGACCGCCGCGTCCGTCGCGAGCCCCGCGCCGACCGGCGAGGCAGCGTCCACCGGCAAGCCCGTGCTGACCGACGCCGAGCTGGCCCTACTGCGCCGCGACCCCGGTAGCGGCTGGACGGCCGCCGACGTGCCGCTGCTCGACGAGGCGGCCGAGCTGCTCGGTCCCGGCGACGAGGAGCGGCAGGCCGAGGTGCTCGCCGACCAGCGACGGCGCCGTCAGCTCGCGTACGCCCAGGGCGTGCTGGAGATCATCTCCCGCGACGACGCCGACGACGACCTCGAAACGCTGATGGCCGAGGACCTGCTCGACGCCGACCAGCTGGCCGAGCGGCACGAGGACCTGGATGCCCGTACTACCGCCGAGCGGGCCGCGGGCGACCGCACGTGGGCGTTCGGGCACATCATCGTCGACGAGGCGCAGGAGCTCTCGCCGATGGCGTGGCGGTTGCTGATGCGCCGCTGCCCGAGCCGGTCGATGACGCTGGCGGGCGACCTCGCGCAGACCGGCGACCTGGCCGGCGCGTCCTCATGGCGCCGGGTGCTCGCGCCGTACGTCGCGGACCGCTGGCGGCTGGCCGAGCTGACGGTCAACTACCGTACGCCCGCCGAGATCATGGCCGTCGCGGCCGAGCTGCTGGACGAGCTTGACGTCGACCTGCGCCCGCCGCGCTCGGTACGAGACACCGGCGTACGGCCGTGGCGGATCGAGGTGCCGTCGGCCGAGCTCGGCGATGGGCTGGCCGCGACGGCCGCCGCCGAGGCCGCCCGGGCCGGCGACGGACGGGTGGCGGTCATCGTGCCGGCGACCAGGCTCGACGAGCTGGGCCGCGCCGTCGCCGCCGCCGTGCCGGACACCACGGTCGGCGAAAGCGCCGAGCTGGAGGGCACGGTCGTGGTGCTGAGCGTGCGGCAGGCGAAGGGCCTGGAGTTCGACACAGTGATCGTCGCCGAGCCGGGGCAGATCATGGCCGAGTCGGCGCGCGGCCGCAACGATCTCTACGTCGCGTTGACCAGGGCCACCCAGCGTCTGGGGGTCGTACACTCCGGACGGCCACTCGCGGCGTTGGCCGGGCTGGCGCCACCCGACGGCCGTTAGCGGACGCTATGGCCCGGCGCACCGGTCCGAAGTTATCCTGAGCCGACCAGGGTGCGGGCTGGCTCATCGCGCCGGCCCGGTCCCTGACGGGGGATTTCCGAACGTGCGGAGAATGCGATGCCGCAGCATCTGGCCGCGATCATCGACGAGGCCCGCCGGCGGGCGTTCGTGGGCAGAGGCGCCGAGCTGGCCAGCTTCGACGCCGCGCTGTCCGCCGACACGCCGCGCCGCGTGCTGTTCGTCCACGGCCCGGGCGGGATCGGCAAGACGACGCTGCTGCACCAGTTCCGGATGCGCGCGTGCGCCCGCGGCCACGCCGCCGTCGTGATCGACGGCCGCGACATCGACTGCTCCGCGGACGGCCTGCGAGCCGCGCTCGACCGGACGATGGCCGGGGCGGGCCGGGACAAGCCCGCCGGCTGGGTGCTGCTGCTCGACGGTTACGAGCGGTTCGGCTCGATCGACCCGTGGGTACGCGAGGAGTTCCTGCCGTCGCTCGACGCCGACGCAATCGTCGTCCTGCTCGGCCGCGATCCGCCGAGCCCGGCGTGGCGGTCCGATCCCGCGTGGCGTGCCCTGGCCGCCGTCCACTGCCTGGACGCGTTGAGCCCTAGCGAGAGCATCGATCTGCTGGCGCGTGCCGAGGTCACGGCGGACTTCCGACCGCACCTCGCGGCGCTCGGCCGCGGGCATCCGCTGACACTGGCGCTGCTGGCCGACGCCACCACCGCATCCGGCGCGGTACCGGAGAATCTGGCCGACGCGCCGGACCTGGTGGCCGCGCTCGTCGCCCAGGTGATCGGCGACGCGCCGAGCGACGCCCACGCCATGGGCCTTGTGCTGTGCGCGCACGCCTGGCTCACTACCGTAGACCTGCTGCGGCACGCGGTCGGCGACCTCGCCCCGGAGGTGTGGGCGTGGCTGGAGGCGCAGCCGTACATCACGCGGGGAGCCGACGGACTGTATCCGCACGACCTGGTCCGCGAGGTGCTCGATGCCGACCTTCGGCGCCGGTCGCCCGACACGTACCGGCAGGTCAACAGGATCGTCCATGGGGCGGCCATCGCCGCGCTGCGCGGACGCGACACGACCGACCGGGCGCTGTGGGCCCAGCAGAAGCTGCACCTTCATCGCCGGAGCCCGATCGCCTTCACCTACTGGGCGCTGCGCGAGCGCGGGTCGGCCGCCGTGGTACCGGGCCGTCCGGACGATCATCCGCAGGTGCTGGACACCATCGAGCGGTTCGAGGGCAAGGAGAGCGCGGCGCTGGCCGAGCGATGGCTCGACGCGCAGCCCGAGAATCTTTCCGTGGTGCGGTCTCCGACGGGGGTCGCCGGCTTCATGTTCCAGGTCATCTACCCGGCCGACCCGTCGCTGTGCGACGCGGACCCCGTCGTACGGACCGTGCTCGCGGAGGCGGCCCGGCGCTCGCCGGCCCGCCCGGGCGAGCAAATCAGCATCGCCCGGTACCTCTCCGGCGCGGCCGAGCATCAGCGCGACGCCCACGCCGTCCTCGTTGGATCGGTCACCTCGACCGTGACCTGGGCCAGTCGCCCGCTGGCCTGGTCGTTCGTTATGACCCTCGATCCCGAGTTCTGGGGCCCGGTGTTTCGATACTTGGCCTTCACCGTCGAGTTCCCGGCCAAGCACGGCGAGCTCGACTACACGGTCTATGGGCTCGACTGGCGCCGGTGCTCGATCGAGAGCTGGCTGGAGCTCATGGGCGAGCGGGAGCTGTCCGGGGTGACCGGCCCGCCGCCTCCCGAGATGCTCCGTCCGCCGCCGCTCGATCGGGCCCGCTTCGCCGAAGCTGTTCGCGTGGCGCTGCGCGACCTGCACCGGCCCGACCGGCTCCGGCCCAGTCCCTTGATGGGCTCCGCGCTAGCCGTCGGGTTCGAAGGCGCCGACGTCGACCGGCTGCATGCGAATCTGCTCCGCGCCATCGAGCAGATCGGCCGGGAGCCGCGCGCCGAGACGCTGGGCCGCGTGCTCGATCGCACCTTTGTCCGGCCCGCACCCACCCAGGAGGCCGCTGCCGAAGTGCTCGACCTGCCGTTCTCCACGTACCGGCGTTATCTGGCCAAGGCCGTGGAGCGGCTGACCGACCTGCTATGGGCGGTCGAGATCGGCGAGGTGCGGTTGGGCGCCGACTGAGCGTCGATTGACCGCCGGTGAGCGGCGAGTGAGCGCGGATTGAGCAACGTTTGGTCTGGTGGGTGAGCAGCCCTGCGGCCGATGCTGCTGGCACTCACATCGAAATGGGGGATTCACGATGGCTGAGATCTTGGTACTGGGGGCCGGACTCAATGGCCTGACGACCGCGATGCTGCTCGCCCGCGACGGGCACCGCGTGACCGTGCTGGAACGCGACGCCGCCGAGCCGGCCGGCGACGCCGATGCGAACTGGGAGACCTGGGAACGCTCCGGAGTGAACCAGTTCCGGCAACTCCACTTCATGCTGCCGCGCTGGCGGACGCTGATGGAGCGCGAGCTGCCCGAGGTGATCGAGCAGGTCGAGGCCTTCGGGGGTCTCCGGATCAACGTTGTCGGCATGCTGCCGCATGAACGGACCGGAGGTCAACGCCCGGGCGACGAGCGCTTCGACACGGTGACCGCCCGCAGGCCCGTGCTGGAGTCCGCCGTGACGGCGGTCGCCGACCGCACTCCGGGCGTGACGATTCGCCGGGGGGTCGCCATCACCGGCCTGGTCACGGGGGAGACCGCCGACCAGGAGGTGCCGCACGTCGCCGGCGTCATGGCGGGCGGCGGGGAGGCGATACGCGCCGACCTCGTCATCGACGCTACCGGGCGACGGTCGCAGCTGCCGACCATGCTGGAGGCCGTCGGGGTGGGCCGTCCCGTCGAGGAGCGCGAGGACTCGGGGTTCGTCTACTACGCCCGTCACTTCCGGGCCAAGGACGGGAACCTGCCCGCGGCGCAGGCGATGCTGCTGCAGCACTTCGACAGCGTCTCCGTGCTCACGCTGCCGTGCGACAACGGCACGTGGGGCGTCGGTTTCACCACCTCGTCCCGCGACCGCGAGTTGCGCGCGCTCCGCGATCCTACGGCGTGGGATCGGGCCATCGCGCTATACCCGTCGGTCGCGCACTGGGCGGCGGGCGAGCCGATCACGGACGTGCAGGTGATCGCGGGTATCGAGGACCGGTACCGCAGGTACGTCGTCGACGGGCGCCCCGTCGTGACCGGTCTGCTCGCCGTGGGGGACGCGTGGGCGTGCACCAACCCGTCGCTCGGGCGGGGCACGTCGATCGGAATGGTGCACGCGTGCGCGCTGCGTGACACGCTCCGCGAGGTCGGCCCGGACGAGCCGGGCAAGCTGGCAGAGCGCTTCGACGAGGTCACCGAGACCACAGTCACCCCGCTCTACCGAATGACGCTGGGCTTTGACCGGCACCGGCTGGCGGAGATCGACGGCGACATCGTGGGCGAGCCGTACCGTACCTCCGACCCCGGGTGGGCGATCACGAAGGCGCTGGAGAGTGGCGCGTTGCGCGACCCGGACGTGCTGCGGGCTCGCTCAACGATCGCCTCGCTCCTCGCCACACCCGACGAGGTCTTCGCCGAACCCGGCGTGCTCGACAAGGTGATCGCCGTGGGGGCCAACGCGCCTCAGTATCCGACGCCCGGGGCCACCCGCAGCGAGCTGCTGGCGGCGATCGGCGCCGACGACGGTGTCCACAAAGGTGGCGCCCCCCGACCGGCCCCACGGGTGCCGGCGGCCGCCCCCACCCGCCGGACCGGCACGCTCGTCGACATCAACGGCGTCGGCATCAACGTGCGGGACACCGGCTCCGGCCCCGCCGTGCTGCTCATCCACGGCTGGCCGGACAACCTCGAACTGTGGCGCCACCAGGTCGCCGCGCTCACCGCGGCCGGCTATCGGACGATCACCTTCGACCTTCGCGGGTTCGGCGAATCCGACAAACCCGAAGCGGTCGAGAACTACGGCATGATCCAGCTCATCGGCGACGTGATCGGCGTGCTCGACCACCACGGCCTGGAGCGGGCCCACATCGTCGGGCACGACTGGGGAGGCGCGATCGGCGCGACGTTCGCCGCCATGATGCCGGCCCGGGCGGTCAGCCTCACCTGCCTGTCGGTCGGGCATCCGGCGGCGATACGCGGAGCCGGCCTAAGCCAGCGTGAGAAGTCGTGGTACATGCTGTTGTTCCAGTTCCGCGGGGTGGCCGAGGAGTGGTTGTCCATGAACGACTTCGCCAACTTCAAGGCCTGGGCCCAGCACCCGGAGCACGATGCGGTCATCGCCCGCCTGCGCGAGCGGGCGACGCTGACCGCCGGCCTCGGCCCGTACCGCGCCGTCCTGTCGCCCGAGACGCTGATCGCGCCGCCTCCGCAGCTCCCGCCGATCCGGGTGCCGACCATGGGCGTCTGGAGTACGGGCGACATCGCGATCACCGAGCAGGCGATGACCGGGACCGCCGCCCACGTCGCCGGGCCATGGCGGTACGAACGCATCGAGGGCGTCGGGCACTGGATGCAGCTCGAGGCGCCCGACCGGGTCAACGGTCTCCTGCTCGACTTCCTCAGCCATGTTTCAGCCGAGACGGCAGCGGCGGCGACCTGACTCATTGGCCCGATCGAGTTCAGCCCGATTGGCTCTACGGGGGCGCCAATCGACTCCTTAAGGCGATCCCTAAAGGGATCGCCTTAAGGAGCTGAACCATGACCGCCACGATCAACGCGTGGAACCGGATCGGCGTGACCACGCGGATGGTCCCGGAGTCGTACCAGAAGAGCGAACGCTAGTCGTCGGTGAAGAGCTCGGCCACGCCGTGGCCGATCAGGATCTGGTTGATGGCCGCCGTTAGGCCCGCCTGGTCGGTGGCGCACAGGTCTACCGCGAGGGCGGCCATGCGCCTGGAGACGTGCTCGTGGAAGCATGCCGCCAGCTCGACACCCTGCTGGGTGAGCGCCACCCGGTAGGCCCGGCGGTCGCGGGCGTCGCGAACGCGGGAGACGAGTCCACGACGTTCCGCACGGTCGACGAGGCCGGTCAGACTGGACTTCTCCAGGTGCAGCGCGCCGCCCAGCTCGGCCATGCCGATCGGGCCACCGAGCAGCACGCACACGAGCTGTGCCTGCTGCGGGGTGAGGTCATGCTGACGGCTGACCTCGCCGTACTCGCGCTGCACGAGGAAGCCCAGCCGCACCAGTCCGGCTGCGAGCTGCTGCTGCCCCGTACGTTCACCCACGGCCCCAGTGTAATTGACACTAGTTCTCGGTACGAACTAGTTTGGTTCGTAGTACGAATTATCCCAAATGCGAACTAGGGAGTACGGGATGAGCCCGAGGGTTGTGGTTGTCGGTGGCGGGTACGGCGGTGCGGCGACCGCCAAGGGGCTGGACGAGGTCGCCGATGTCGTCCTGGTCGAACCCCGAGATGCCTTCGTCCACAACATCGCGGCGTTGCGCGGCCTCGTCGACCCCGAGTGGGCCGACCGGGTCTTCTACCCATACAAGGGATTGCTCAGTCGCGGCCGGTGGATGCGCGACCGAGCGCAGCTCGTCGACCCGGCCGGCGTCACGCTCGCGTCCGGCGAGCGCGTTGACGCCGACTACATCGTCTTGGCGACCGGGTCGAACTACCCGTTCCCCGCGAAGATGGACGTCGACGACTCCGCCGCGGCCAAGGCCAAGATCCAGGACGCGCACGCGGCGCTGCTCGACGCGGATCGGGTGCTGCTGCTCGGCGCCGGGCCGGTCGGCCTCGAACTGGCCGGCGAGATCAAGGCGGCCTGGCCGGGCAAGGCCGTGACGCTGGTCGACCCCATCGAGGAGATCGTGCCGTCGTACGACGCGGAGCTGGGTACGGAACTGCGCCGCCAGCTCGACGAGCTGGGCATCGAGCTGGTCCTCGGCACCGTGCTGACCGAGGAGCCGGCCTCCCGGCCGGGCGAGGCCAAGACGTTCACCGTGACCACCGGTTCCGGACGGGAGATCACCGCCGACATTTGGTTCCGCTGCTACGGCGTGGCGCCCGTCACCGGCTATCTGAGCGAGGAGCTGGCGGCGGCGCGGCAGCCGGACGGCTACCTCGAGGTGACCCCCGAACTGCGCCTGCGGGGCCAGGAGAAAGTCTTCGCCGTCGGTGACGTCACCGCGGTGCCCGAGCCGAAGCGTGGCGGCCACGCCGGACAGCACGCCGAGGTGGTCGTCACCAACATCAAGGCGCTGATCGAAGGCGCGGGCGAACTCGCTACGTACCAGGCGGCGCCGCCGATCATCCTGCTGCCGCTCGGGCCGGCGGGCGGCGTGTCCCAGCTGCCGGGCGCCGGCGTGCTCGGCCCGGAGACGACGGCGCAGTACAAGGGCAACGACCTATTCGTGGGCCGGTACGTCGAGATGTTCGGTCTCGACTAACGCGGGCCCCTGAGCCGCCGCCGACCTGGAGGGGATCGGCGGCGGCTTTGTCGTGCCCTGGCGCCGCCGTGCCCTGGCGCCGGCGCTCTGGTTGCCGTCCGAGATTATGAGAGTAAGCTCTTATTTAAGAGATGACTCTTGAAAGAAGGTGCACTCTCATGACGAACTCGGGTGCGCGCAAGTGGTGGACGGTCAGCGCGCTCGTGCTGGCCACGCTGGCGGTGGGCTTCGACGTGACGATCCTGAGCCTCGCGCTCCCCGCCCTGGCCACCGACCTGCACGCGTCGACCGCCGAGCTGCAGTGGTTCGTGTCGGCCTACACGCTGGTGTTCGCGGCGGGGATGATCCCGGCCGGCATGCTCGGCGACCGGTACGGCCGCAAGCGGCTCATGCTCATCGCCCTGGTGATCTTCGGGCTGAGCTCCCTCGCCGCCGCGTACGCGCCGTCGTCCGGCGCCTTCATCGCCGCCCGCGCCGTCCTCGGGCTTGGCGCGGCGATCCTGCTGCCGATGAACCTCGCGCTGCTGCCCGTGTTGTTCCCCGAGGAGGAACGCCGGAAGGCGATCGCGGCCGTGGCGGGCGCGGCCCTCCTGGCGTATCCGATCGGCCCCATCCTCGGCGGCTGGCTGCTCAACCACTTCTGGTGGGGCTCGGTCTTCCTCATCAACGTGCCGGTGGTGATCCTCGGAATCCTCGCGGTGGCCGCGTGGCTGCCCGAGACGCGCGCCGAACGGCCGCGGCGGCTGGATCTGCCCGGCGTGCTGATCTCAAGTGCGGGCCTGGCCGTCCTGACATACGGCGTGATCGAGGCCGGGCAGAACGGCTGGGGAGACCTCGCCGTGACGACCTCCATCGCGGCCGGCTTCGTGGCGCTGGCGGTGTTCGTGGCCTGGGAGCGGCGGACCGCCGAGCCGCTGGTCGACCTCGCGCTGTTCCGGTCGGCCGGGTTCACCGCCGGTACCACGCTCGGCATCGTGATCAACTTCACCATGTTCGGCGTGCTGTTCGCCATGCCGCAGTACTTCCAGGGGATCCTCGGCACCGACGCGATGGGCAGCGGCATCCGGCTGCTGCCGCTGGTCGCCGGGCTGATCGTCGGAGTGTCGGTGGCCGACCGGCTCGCCCGGGCGCTGGGCGCCAAGGCCGCCGCCGGCATCGGGTTCGCGCTGCTCGCCGGCGGGCTCTTCGCCGGCGCCACCACCGGCGTGGCCAGTGGAACCGGCCTGGCCGCCGCCTGGTTCGCGGTCTACGGCCTCGGGCTCGGCCTCGCGCTGCCCACCGCCATGGACGCCGCCCTCGGCGCGCTGCCCAAGGACGGCGAAGGCGTCGGCTCGGCGGTGAACCAGTCTCTGCGTACGGTCGGCGGCAGCTTCGGCGCGGCGATCCTGGGCTCGGTGCTGAACTCGGCCTACCAAGGCCGGCTCGACCTGACCGGGCTGCCGGCGGGGGCGGCGCACGCGGCCCGCGACAGCGTCTTCGGCGGGCTGAGCGTCGCCCGCGCGCTGCGCTCGTCGTCGCTGGCGGACGCGGTACGGGCGGCCTTCGTGCACGGGCTCGACGTCATCCTCGTCGCCTGCGGCGTGCTCGGCGTGCTCGGAATGGTCCTCGCCGTCCTGTGGCTGCCCCGCCGCGCCGCGACGGTTGGCCAGGGCGAACGCGAACCAGCAGAATCGGAACATGGAGCAGCTGTCTGAGGAGGGGAGACCGGCGGCCGGACTTCGGGAGCGCAAGAAGGCCAGGACCAAGGCCGCGATCCAGCGGGAAGCGGTGCGGCTGTTCCGCGACCAGGGCTACGCCGCGACCACGGTCGAGCAGATCGCGGCGGCGGCCGAGGTCGCCCCGAGCACCGTCTACCGCTACTTCCCGACCAAGGAAGACCTGGTCATCTCCGACGACTACGACGAGGCCTTCTTCCGCGGGCTCGAGTCGATGCCGCCCGACCTGACGCCGATCCAGGCGGAACGCCGGGTCATCCGCGAGGTCCTCGGCGCGCTGCCCGAGGCCGTGCTCGGCGAGCAGCGGGAGCGGTTCCTGCTGATGCTGTCCGAGCCAGAGCTGTGGGGGGCCAGCCTCGGCAACATCAGCCAGACCATGCGGGTCAGGGCCGAGCAGGTGGCGGCGCGGGTCGGCCGGGACCCGGACGACCCAGCCGTACAGGCCTACGTCGGGGCCGTGTTCGGCGTGATGCTCGCGGTGGCGTTCGGCTGGGCGCAGCAACCGGACATGGACTTCACCGCCGCCCTCGACGAGGCCCTCGGCTATCTCGAAAAAGGCCTCCCGCTCTGATCGGCCGGCCGCGCGGATCTTCCGCGCTAAGGTCTCCTACGGCTCGTACCCCCGCCGGAGTAGCGCAAGACCATCTCGCCGGACGACGCCGTGCGGCGGGCCGATCGGGAAGGCTGGGCGCATGCGGCTAAGTCTCAACATCACCAACTACTCCTGGCCGGGCGAGCCGGTCGGCATCGGTCACGAGCTCGGACGCGTCGTGCGCGCCGCCGACGAGGCCGGGGTCGACACCGTCTGGGTCTCCGACCACCTGATCCAGGCCGACCCGAACAGCACGCCCGAGGTGGAGATGCTCGAGGCGTACACGACGCTGGGCTTCCTGTGCGCGCAGACCGAGCGGGTACGTCTAGGCACGATGGTGACCGGCGTGACGTACCGCCCGCCCGCCCTGCTCGTCAAGGCCGTCACCACGCTCGACGTACTGTCGGGCGGGCGGGCCTGGCTGGGCGTCGGCGCCGGGTACCAGGAGTTCGAAGCCCACGCGATGGGCCTGCCGCTGCCGCCCACCGCCGAGCGGTTCGAACGGCTGGCGGAGACGCTGCGGCTCGCGCTGCGGATGTGGTCGGGCGACGACTCGGCCTTCGAGGGCGAGCACTACCGGCTGGACCGCCCGATCAACAGCCCGAACTCTGTACGGCGGCCGCATCCGCCGATCCTGATCGGCGGCATGGGCGAGCAGAAGACGCTGCGCCTGGTGGCCGAGTACGGCGACGCGTGCAACCTGTTCGACATCCCCGACGGCGGTGCGACCATCAGGCGCAAGCTCGAGGTGCTGGCACGGCACTGCGAAGCGGTCGGCCGACCGTACGAGGCCATCGACAAGACGGTCAGCACGCGCCTCGAGGAAGGGGAGTCGCCGGACGACTTCGCCGGGCGCTGTGCGGCGCTCGCCGAGCTGGGCATCGAGCACGCGGTCGTGATCGTCAACGGCCCGTGGACCGAGGAGGCCGTGGGCCGCCTGGCCGCGGCAGCCGCCACACTGGCCTAGCCCGCGTCGAGCCGGCCTTTCCCGATGTCGCTAAAAAGGGGTCTCATGCAGGAACACTACGTACGGCCCGATGGGCTGCCGCCGGTCAATGGATATAGCCACGCCGTCGCGTTCAGCGGGCGCATGATCGCCGTCTCCGGGCAGGTGCCCATGGACGGCGACGGCAAGGTCGTCGGCGAGAACGACCCGGAGGCGCAGGTCAGGCAGGTGTTCGACAACCTGGCGGCGGCGCTCGCCGCGGCCGGAGGCGGCATGGAGCACATCGTCAAGCTGACGATCTTCCTGACCGACCTCGCGGACCTGGCGGCCTTCCGGCGGGTGCGCGACGAGTACCTCTCCGCGGACAACCCGCCGGCCAGCTCGCTGGTGCGGGTCAGCGCCCTGGTGCACCCCGCGTTCCGCGTCGAGATCGAGGCCCTGGCCGCGGTCTGACCCGGTGGCCGGTTACGGCGAGCGGTGGCGACGTCACGGCACACAGAGCACAATCGGTGGGCACCGCGGTTGGAGGCGTCCATGTCACGTGAGCATGCGGTGGTCGTCGGCGGCAGTCTGGCCGGGCTGTTGGCCGCGCGGATTCTCGCCGACCATTTCGACCGCGTCACCGTCGTCGAGCGGGACCGGTTCCCCGACGGGGCAGGTGATCGGGCCGGGGTGGGCCAGGGCCGGCACCTGCACGTCCTGTGGCCGTACGGCCTCGAGCTCATCGAGTCGATGTTCCCCGGCATCGAGAAGGAGCTGAGTGGGGCCGGGGCGCCGGAGGTCAGGGTGCCGGCCGACGTGCTGTGGCTGACCGCCGCGGGCTGGCGCCGTAGGTTCGACAGCACACGGTTGCTGACCTTCAGCCGGGGGCTGCTCGACTGGACCCTGCGGAAGCGGCTCGCGTCCGTCGCCTTCCTGCAGGGACATGAGGTCACCGGCCTGATCCCGGCCGGGCAGGGTGTGGCCGGCGTCGAGGTCCGCGAGCGCGGCGGCGGCACGGCCACGCCGCTGCCGGCCGATCTCGTCGTGGATGCGAGCGGGCGAAGCTCGAAGGTCCCGGACTGGCTGGCCCGGCTCGGCTTTCCCGCCCCGCGCGAGACACACGTCGACCCGCTGCTCGGGTACGCCAGCCGCAACTACGCGATGCCGTCCGGCTTCGACCCCGGCTGGAAGGCGCTCTACCTGCAGGCCGATCCACCGGGCACGAGGCGGACCGGTGGGCTGTTCCCGCAGGAGGGCGGCCGGTGGATCTGCAGCCTGAGCGGCGCGGGCCGCGACTACGGGCCGACCGGCGAGCGCGAATTCCTGGACTTCGCCAAGGGGCTGCGGCATCCGGTGCTGTACGAAGCGATCCGCCACGCCGAACCGCTGACGCCGATCGTGGGCTACCGCCGTACCGCCAATCACCGCAGGCACTACGAGCGGCTGCCCGCCTGGCCCGAGCGGTTCATCGTGCTCGGTGACGCGGTGTGCGCGTTCAACCCGATCTATGGCCAGGGCATGAGCGTCGCCGCCATCCAGGCCGCCGCGCTGCAGACGCTGCTCCGCGACCGGGCCGCGGACGGCGGCGACCTGCGCGGGCTGGCCCGGCGGTTCCAGCGGCTGGCCGGGCCGTGCGCCGCCGGAGCGTGGCTGATCGCCACCGGCGAGGACCTGCGCTACCGCGAGACCGAGGGCTCACCCGTACGACTCCACACGAAGATCATCAATAGGTATGTGGACAGGGTGATCGCGGTCGCCAACGTGGATTCCCAGGTGTGCGCCGACCTGATGGACGTGCTCGCGCTGGCGTCGGCGCCGACCGCGTTGTTCCGGCCGGGAGTGTTGCGCAGGGTGGCGACCGTCCGGGCGAGGCAGCCCGCGGGCCCGGACGACCTCGACCCTTGACGTCCGGTGGACATGCCCGTCGGTAGTGCGATTACTGAGCGTGTCGACGCGGTAAGTTCAGCACCTTCTGCCGAAAATCCGGGCTATGTCACTGATCACAGCGTTTGGCGGCGTCTTTGCCGGTATGAAGCATTTGGTAGATGTGGTGGGGAGTCCTTGGTGATGTCGGGGGAGTGAGTGACGATTTCATCGGTCGTACGGGCGGGCGTAGCCGAACGGCTTGCGAATCTGAACGATGCCGAGCTTCTTGTGCGAGTCCGGCGGCGAGAGCCCGAGGCGTTCCGGGTGCTGTACGAACGCCATCGCGACGCGGTGTCGCGGTACGCCCGGCAATGGGCGCGCGGCCCGGCGGAGGCTCGGGATTTCGTGGCCGAGACGTTCATCCGGGTGCTCGCCCTGCTCCAGGACGGCAAGGGTCCCAAGCAGGCGTTCCGGCCGTACGCCTTCACGGTCGTACGCAACGTGGCCGCGGATCATGACCGCGACGAGGTGGTGGCCGGCCACCCCGGGAACACCGATCAGCCGGACCAGCCGGACCAGCCGGCCGAGCGTATCGAGCGCGACGGCATCCACCGAGCGTTCGACGACCTGCCCGCCCGCTGGCAGCGGGTGCTGTGGCTGGCGGAGGTCGAGGGCTGCGGCCCGGCCGACATGGCGGCGGTGCTCGGCGTGAGCGACACCGCGGCCGCGGCGCTCGCGACCCGGGCGCGGGAGGGGCTGCGCCAGGCGTACGTTCTCGGCCATCTCGGCACCGCCACCCCGGACGGCTGCCGCCGTACGGTCGAGCGGCTGCCCGCGTACGTGCGTACGGCGCTGCCGCCCGCGTCGGCACAGCAGGTCAACGACCACCTCGACGAGTGCGCGTCCTGCCGGGCGCGTTCCGGCGAGATCACCGAGCTGGACGGCAACCTGCGCGAGCTGTTGGTGCCGCTGCTGCTCGGCGGCGCCGTCGCCGACGCGCCAGGAGCCGACGGGCCGCGGGCCGACGGTCCGGGAGCCCTGAGCGGCCTGGCGGCCCTCCTGTCGACCCTTTGGCGGCGGCTCCGGGACCTGGTGTGGAATCCGGTGGGAGCGTTCGCGGCGATCAGCCTGGTGATCGTCGTGGCCGGGGGTCTCGTCTCGCTGGCGGTGCGGCCGACGGTCCACGAGTCCGCGCCGCCGGCGGCCGCGGGCTCGCCGCCCACCGCGAGCGAGGCGGCCAGTCCGTCGGCCCCGCCGCTCACCCGATCGCCGGGCGGCCCGACGGCAACCCCGCCGGAGGCCGGGCGCCAGTCACACCCTTCGGCGCGGCCGGAGCACTCGGCCATGGCGGCAGTCGCCGATAGGGACCGTCCCACGCCACCCTCGCCGCCGGCGGCGGAGCCCTCGCCGCCGCGGTCGCCGAGCCCGTCGCCGACGCCCTCGGCCGCATGCGTCACCGTTCTCATCCTGCCGATCTGCGGAGGTCGCTCCTAGGGTCAGGGCCAGGTCTGGAGGCCGGCGCCGTACGGATAGAGCGGGTTGCCGTACGTCGTGGGCACCGCCTGGCCCGCGTCGATGTGCGCGCGGATATCGGCGCGCTCGGCGGCGGTGGCGCCCAGGTCGTACGGGATGTTCCAGTCCTCGACCGCGTCGGCGACGGTGTCGGTGCCGCCAGGGCGGAGCACTTGGTCGACGCCGCGCGGAAGTTGCCAGGGCAGCCGGCCGCGCGGTGCGTAGTCGCCAAAGAGCAGGCTCGCCGTCGCCGGGCCGACCTCCTCGCCGCCGCGGTACGTCATGACGATGGCGTTGGCGAGGCCGTTCCACTCGGTGATCACGGTGGGCCGGGGGAGGTCCATCACCACGACCACCGGGACCCCCTGGTCGCGGAAGTTCTGGATGATCGCGAGCTGGTCGGGCGGGAGATACGGCTGTTCCTTCACCCAGGCCGTCGCGTGCGTGTACGACGGCTCGCCCACGGCCACGATCGCAACCTTGGGCGCCGGGCCGCTGCCGGAGTAGACGTTGACCCCGGCGCTCGCCGCCCGGGCCTTGATCGCGTCCAGCAGTGTCAGCGAGCCGTACTCCTGGTGGAAGTAGCTCGTCCAGATGCAGCAGGCCGTGCCGTCGGTGGCGCGCGGCCCGGCCACCACGATGTTGTCGCCCGCGTTCAGCCGGAGCGGTAGCACGCCGTCGTCCTTCAGGACCGTGATCGACTCGCGCGCTGCCTGGTTGGCCAGGGCGGCATACGACGGCTGGTGGAACCGGTACGGCCCGTTGACCGGATCTCCGTACGGATGGTCGAAGATGCCGAGCTGGAACTTCAGCCGCAGGATCCTGGTCACCGCGTCGTTGATCCTCGACAGCGGAACGCTCGAGATGAAGCCGGAGATCGTGAACCCGGCCGCGCCCGGGTCGGCGCCGCCCATCACGTCCGAGCCGGCGTTCGCCGCGCTCACCCAGGCGCCGGACGGCAGCCAGTCGGTGGTGATGAGGCCGGTATAGCCGAGGTTGTCGCGCAGGTAGGCGAGGATCGGTGCGCTGTTTCCCGCGCCCGGCCCGCCCGGGTCGAGGTACGAGCTGCCCGCGTACCCCGGCATGATGTTGACGGCCCCGGCCTCGATCGCGGCCCGCCACGGGATCATGTGGTACTTGATCGTCACGCCGTCGTAGGTGATGCCGGCCTCGCCGCCGGCACCCTCGCCCGGCCAGTGCTTGACGGTGGCGAGGACCGAGCCCGGGTTCAGCTCCGGGCCGCCCTGCAGGCCGGTGACCAGGGCCCGCACCTGAGCGGCCGCGACGTCGGCGTTCTCGCCGTTGCCCTCCTGGATGCGCGGGTAGAGCACCTTGGTGCCGACCTCGGCGAGCGGGCCGAGCACGCCGCGCGCGCCGACCTCCAGTTCCTCCCGGCGCTGCATGTCGCCGAGCTTGTAGTCGAGCGGGTAGTCCTTCGCCGCGGCCAGCGCGCTCTGCAGCGGGTACGTGGTCTGATACCCGGCGATCGTGTCGCCCGCCGAGACCGGCGGGATGCCCAGGCGGGTGCCGGCGGCGGTGCGCAGGACGGCGTCCAGGTCGCCCGGCTGCGCCGGCCCGAAGTGCCAGCCCGACTGGGCGTACGCCTGCGCGTTGTAGAACATCTGGTACGCCTTCTCCTCGGTGGTCATCCGGCCGAGAAGGTCACTGACGCGGGTCTGGACGGGCTGCCGCCAGTCTTCGTACGGCTCGATCGTGCCGTTCTTGTTGAGGTCGCGGGCGCCGTTGACGAGGTTCACACCGTCACTTGCTGTTTCGAGGTCGGGGAGGTACACGCTGAACGTACGGATGTTGGATGTGGTCGTGGCGCCGGAGCCGCCGACCGCGACGACGAACCACTTGTACGTCCAGCGGTCGCTGATGTCCCAGCTCGGCGTGTAGCTCGTGCCGGTGGGCTCGGCGACCTTGGTGTAGAGGTCGAGCAGCGGGCCCGATGCGGTGAAGTCATAGTCGCTACGGCTGATGTTGATCCACACCTCGTAGTGACCGGTGCCCGGCACGCTCGCCCACGACAGGGCGGGCCGCCGGGTGTTGGTGATCATCGCGTGGTCGGCGGGCGCGGACAGCGCGAACTGGCCGGTGGTCGCGGGCGCCTTGGCAGGCCGGGACAGCAGCGGCGGCGCGGTGGTCGAGGAGTCGACGCTGCCGAAGACCTGGAACTCCCACAGCGAGTAGCCGTACCCGGTGGCCCGGGCCGTGCCGTAGAACCTGATGTACCGGCCGTGGCCCGACGCGCTGAGGTTCTCCAGGCCGCCCCTGCCGGTGGCCGTCGTGTAGATCGTGGTCCAGGCGGTGCCGTTGTCGGACACGTCGATGTGGTAACCGGTGGCGTACGCGTTCTCCCAGTTGAGCGTCACGCCGGTGATGGTGGCGGCGCCGCCCAGGTCGACCCGCAGCCACTGGTCGTCGCTGAACTGGCTCGACCAGCGGGTGGTGGTCCGGCCGTCCAGCGCCGCCGCCGGGGCGTTGCCGCCTTCGTACGACGAGGCCGCGACTTGTTTGAAGGCGGAAATCGGCGTCCCCTGGGGCGGCGGCTGGGACCCGCTCGTCCCGTACACGGAGAACTCCCATAGCGAGTAGCCCCAGCCCGTGGCGCGGGCCGTGCCGTACATCCGCACGTAGCGGCCGGTGCCGGTGACGTTGAGGGTCTGGGTGCCGCCCGTGCCGGCGGTCGTGTTGTAGATGGTCGTCCACGAGGCGGCGGTGTCGGAGGTCTGGAGCTGGAACGCCGTGCCGTACGCGGTCTCCCATTGCAGGACGACCTGGCTGATGGAGACGGTGGCGCCGAGGTCGACCTGGAGCCATTGCGGGTCGCTGAACGCACTCGACCATCGGGTTCCGATGTTTCCGTCGACCGCGGCCGAGGCCGGTGTGCCGGCGTTCTCGGTCGAGGACGCGGTGGCGGGCTTGTTCAGCGAGAGCAGGGTCGCCGCGTGCGCGTCGTACGGCCGGATGGCAACGATGGTCGCGGTGAGCAACAAGATAACTACGAAAAGTACATATCTACGGGTTGCGAGACTCATGACCTTCTCCCGGGCCGTGTTCTCGGGACGGTGAGCGGCTACCAGCCGACGGCGACCAGCAGGTACTGCGGGTTGCCGTGAGAGATGAAGGATGACTGGCCTGCGTAGTCGTCGTACGGGAAGCCGTAGGCCAGGTGGTTGATCGCGTGGTCGTGCCAGAACTTGGCGTAGTAGTTCGCGGGTGCGGCCTTGTAGTACTGGCTCGGGTCCGACCACTGCGACTGCGGCAGCTGCGCGACGTGCCGGTTCAGCGCCGCGCACCTCCCCGGGTCCTGCGCGAGCGGGCCCGCACAGCCGGTGACCTGCGGGGTCGTGGCCGAAACGCCGATCGACGCGGCGTACGAGGTGAAGTAGTTCGCGTACTGGCCGCCCGGCTGGAAGATGCTCGCGTTGCCCGGGGCCGGGATCCGGAACGGCGCGTTGACCTGGGCGAGCTGCTTGAACTCCGTCGGCACCTCGTTGATGAAGCGCTGGAACGTGGCCGACCGGTCCTCGGCGAAGGTGGCCTGGTCTTCACCCACCTGGACGTCGTAGCCGTCGTGGGCGTGCAGGCGCAGCGCCAGCTTGACGCTGAACCCGTCGACCCGGGTGGTGTTGCCGTTGAACACCGACGGGCCGACCGTGAACTCGATGAAGTCCTGGTATTGGCTGGTCGGCGAGCCGAGGTAGAAGTACATCCGGCCGGCGGTGTTGGCCGGCATGTCGAAGTACTGCTGGTCGGCGATCGAGTGGACCTGGCCGTTGTAGCTCCAGTAGACCTGGCTGTCGGGGTAGTGCCCGTTCGTCCGGTTGAGGATCTTGACCATGAGGACGTTCTGGGCCGGCGGGATGGTCGAGGTGTCGCCCCAGAACGAGTCGGGCGGCGGCTGGCTCCCGCTCGTGGTGCCGTAGACCTGGAACTCCCACAGCGAGTAGCCCCACTGGGTGGCGCGGGCCGTGCCGTACATCCGGACGTAGCGGCCGGTGCCGGTGACGTTGAGGGTCTGGGTGCCGCCGGTGCCCGTCGTCGTGGAGTAGATCGTCGTCCAGGAGCTCGCGTTGTCGGAGGTCTGGATCTGGAAGGCCCGGCCGTACGCGGTCTCCCAGCGCAGGACGACCTGGCTGATGGAGGCGGAGGCGCCGAGGTCGACCTGCACCCATTGCGGGTCGCTGAACGCGCTGGACCAGCGTGTTCCGGTGTTTCCATCAACCGCGGCCGAGGCGGGGAAGCTGCCGTTCTCCACCGACGAGGCCGTCGCCGGCCTCCCTTGGGAGAGGAGGGTCGCGGCGGCCGCCGTACGGGCGGTGCCGAGGATGCCGAGCATGAGCAGCAGGGCGAGGGCGGCGGGCCAGGCACGGCGCGGCCGCGGGCGGGGTGGGGTGCGATGCATTGCGCATCTCCTTCAGAGGCGGGGGTGAAGGTAGGCGGCCGGGCGCCGTGCCCGGGCGTGGAAGGGTCTAGGCGACCCGGCGGGTGCGCTGGCGGTGTCGGCGGATGATGTCGTTGTAGCGGTGGCCGCTGCCCTTGATGGTGCGTACCTGCGTGGCGTAGTCGACGTGGACGAGGCCGAACCGGGCGTCGTAGCCGTACGCCCATTCGAAGTTGTCGAGCAGCGACCAGGCGAAGTACCCGGCCACCGGAGCCCCGCCCGCGACCGCGCGGGCGCAGGCCGTCAGGTGCTCCTCGAGGTACTGGACCCGTTCCGGGTCGTGGATCTGCCCGTCCGGGCCGACGGTGTCCACCCAGGCCGAGCCGTTCTCCGTGACGTACAACCGCGGCGGGCCGTAGTCGGCGGTCACGCGGAGCAGGGTGCGTTCGAGGCCCTCGGCGCGGATCTCCCAGTCCAGCATGGTCCGGCGCGTGCCGGGGGCGGGGACGAGTCGCGCGTACGGCGGGGTTCCGCCGGGGTCGTCCGCGACGACGCTGGGGTTGTAGTAGTTCACCCCGAGCCAGTCGATCGGCGCGGCGATCGTGTCGAGGTCGCCCGGGCGCTCGGGCAGCTTCACGCCGTACACGTCGATCATGTCGGCCGGGAAGCCCCGTCCGTAGATCGGGTCGAGCCACCAGCGGTTGTGGTGCCCGTCGTAGCGCGCCGCCGCCCGGACGTCGGCCTCCCGCTCGCTGCCCGGCTCGCACGGGTGGATGAGGTGGACGATGCCGACCTCGGCGTCCGGCACCGCCGCCCGGACGGCCTGGACGCCCAGCCCGTGGGCAAGCAGCAGGTGGTAGGAGGTGTTTACGGCGACGCCGAGGTCGCTCACCCCGGGGGCGTGCCGGCCCTCGATGTGGCCGATCCACGCCGCGCACATGGGTTCGTTGAGTGTGGACCAGCGTGGGATGCGGTCGCCGAGCCGCTCGGCCACGACGGCGGCGTACGCGGCGAAGTGCTCGGCGGTGTCCCGTGCCGCCCAGCCGCCGCGGTCCTGCAGGGTCTGCGGCAGGTCCCAATGGAAGAGGGTCGGGTACGGGGTGATACCGGCCTCGAGCAGGGCGTCCACGAGCCGGTCGTAGAAGGCCAGCCCGGCCGGGTTGACCGGGCCCCCGCCGCCCGGCACGACACGCGGCCAGGCGATGGAGAAGCGGTAAGCGTCGATGCCCAGCCGCTTCATGATCTCGATGTCCTCGGGCCAGCGCCGGTAGTGGTCGCAGGCGACGTCTCCGGTGTGGCCGCCGTCGACCTTGCCGGGGGTGTGGGCGAACGTATCCCAGATGGACGGCGACCGGCCGTCCTCCGCCACCGCGCCCTCGATCTGGTACGCGGAGGTGGCCACGCCCCAGACGAATTCGGCGGGCAGTGCGTCGAGGTCGCTCATGAACTTCCCTTCGGTCATTTGACGGCTCCCGCGGTTAGGCCCGCGACGAGGTAGCGCTGCAGGAGGAGGAACCCGGCGACCACCGGCACGCTGACGACCAGCGAGGCGGCCATGACCTGGTTCCAATAGACGTCGTTCTGGGTGGAGTAGCCGCGCAGGCCCACGGCGAGCGTGCGGGTGGTGTCGTTGGTCATGACCGAGGCGAAGAGCACCTCGCTCCAGGCCGTCATGAAGGCGTAGATGGCGACGGCGACGATGCCCGGGATGGCGGCCGGGATGACGACCCGGAGCAGGGCGCCGACCGGCCCGCAGCCGTCCACGCGGGCCGCCTCGTCGAGGCCGCGCGGGATCGAGTCGAAGTAGCCGACCAGCATCCAGATGGAGAACGGCAGCGAGAACGTGAGGTAGGTGAGGATGAGGCCGCCGCGCGAGCCGTACAGGGCGATGCCGGTCGCGTTTCCGATGTTTACGTAGATCAGGAAGAGCGGCAGCAGGAACAGGATGCCGGGGAACATCTGCGTCGACAGCACCGTCACGGTGAACAATCGCTTGCCGCGGAACATGTAGCGGCTCACCGCGTACGCCGAGAAGATCGCGATGGCCACGGACAGGGCGGTCGCCGAGCAGGCCACGATGATCGAGTTGAGGAAGTAGTGGGCGAGCGGCACGGTGTGCCAGATGTCGACGTAGGGACGGAGGGTCAGCTCGCTTGGAAACCAGCGAAACTTGCTCTGGACGTCCACCAGCGGCTTGAGCGAGCTGGTGAGCATCGCGTACACGGGTACGGCGGCGAACACCGCGAACACCGTGAGCACGACCCGCCTGGCCCACACGAACGATCTTGGCGGAGCGGTCGGCGACCGCCGCTTAGGAGAGCTGGGCACGCCGCCTCCTTGTACGGGACGTGAGCGGCAGGTACAGGCCCGTCACGATGAGCAGGAAGAGCAGCAGCAGGACGGACATGGCCGAGCCGGTGCCGAAGTTCCAGGTGAGGAACGACGTCTGGTAGATGTGCACCGAGATCAGGTCGCCCGCCGCCGGCGCCGACTTGCCGAACAGGACGTACGGCACGTTGAAGTCGTTGAACGTCCATAGGAACAGCACCAGGACGAGGACCTGGTTGACCGAGCGCAGCGAGGGCAGCGTGATCAGCCGGATCTGCTGCCAGACGCCGGCCCCGTCGATCGCGGACGCCTCGTACAGCTCCTTCGGGATCGTCTGCATCCCGGCCATGAGGATCAGGAAGGCGAACGGCCAGGTGCGCCAGACCGAGACGACGACCAGGGCGATGAAGCTGTTGTCGCCGATCAGCCAGAAGGAGGGCTGGGCGGTGAGCCCCAGCTGGTCGTGCAGGACGTGATTCACCAGGCCGTTGTCGTGCTGGAACATGAACGCCCAAATGATCACCGAGGCGTACGTGGGCAGTGCGTACGGCGTCAGGAAGAGCGCGCGCAGCGCCCCGCGGCCGCGGAAGGTGTCCTGCATGAAGATCGCCGCCGTCACGCCGAGCAGCCAGCACAGCCCGACGGTGGCCACGGTGAAGGCGCAGGTGATGCCGAACGACCGGAGCAGGTTCGCGCCGACGGGCTGGTTGATGTTGATGACGAACCGGTAGTTGTCCAGGCCGGCCCAGGGTGCGCTGCTCCAGTCCCGGATGAAGAACTGGGTCAGCTGTTTGAAGCTCATCGTGATGCCGACCACCATCGGCACGATGTGGACCAGCAGCTCCATGACCAGTGCGGGCACCAGGAACAGGTAGGGCAGGCTGCCGCGGCGGATGCGGTCCAGGGTCCGCCGCTTTCTGACGCGTCCCGGGACGGGGGACGCGCCGCCGCCCCGGGACGTGCGATCTTGCCGGATGGCAGTGGTCATCCGGGCGACCTATTTGGGCATCTGCTGCTGGGCCTCGGCAAGGCGCTTCTGGACGGTTTGGGAGGTGATGGGCCGTCCGGCGGCCGCGTCGGCGAACAGGTCCTTCATCGCCGTGCCGATCAGCTCCTCGAACTGCGACTCGTCGGCCACCTGGGGGAGCGGCGCGGCGCTCTGCGCGAGCGCGTTGCGCAGGACCTTGAGCTCGTCGGTGTTGAACGCCGGGTCCTGCTGGGCCGACGTGACCGGCGGCAGCGAGCCGTAGGTGGAGTTGAGGATCTTCTGCTCGGCATCGCTGGTCATGAACTGCACGAACTTCAAGGCGCCGTCGAGGTTGTGGGTGTTCTTGAAGACGGCGATGTTGATGCCGGCCACCATCGAGTTAACGTTGGTGCCCTGGCCGGGGGCGCCGGACTGGACCGGTACGGGCGCGACACCGTACTCGTCGGGCTTCATGCCGCGGGCCTTGAGCTGGCGGCCGGCGGCCTGCCAGAGCAGCATGGCGGCCTTGCCCTTGGCGAGGTCGCCGACGGACTGATTCTCCGCGTACTCCGCGTCGCCGGGGGCGGCGATCTTGTCGTTGCCCATGAAACCGACGTACTGCTTGATGGCCTCGACCGCCTGCGGTGTGTCGAGCTGTGCCTTGCCCGAGGCATCGAAGAAGTCGGTGCCGTGCTGCTTGGCGAAGACGAACGCGTGGTGGGCGTTCTCGGAGTTGTTGGCGCCCTCGATCGCGAGGCCGTACTTGCCGTTGCCGGTGAGCTTCTTGCCGTCCGCCACCAGTTCCGCCCAGGTGGCCGGGGGGTTGGCGATCCCGGCGTCCTTGAAGCGCTTCTTGTTGTAATAAAGCCCGTACGCGAGCGAGTAGATCGGGACTGCCGTCGGGGGCTTGCCGGGGGCGCCGGTGGAGCCGAGCGCCGACGTCACGAACCGGTTTTTGCCGCCGATCTTGGCGAAGGTGGCGTCGTCGAAGGGCAGCAGTGCACTGGTGGCCTGCAGCGACGCCGACCAGGTGTTGCCGATGTTGAGGACGTCGGGGCCCTGACCGGACGAGGTGGCGGCGAGGATCCGGTTGAGCAGATCGGGCCAGCCGACGACCTCCAGGTTGACGTGGATGCCGGTCTGCTGCTCGAACTTCTGCAGCTCCGGGGTCAGTACCTTCTTGTCGTCCTCCAGGCTGCTGCCCTGGTTGCTGGCCCAGTACGTCAGCGTCTTCGGCTTGTCGTTGCTGGCATTACCGCCGCTGTTGGTCGCGGTGCCGCCGCCGCACGCGCTTGCGGTGGCGAGGATCGTGACGGTCGCGGCGGCGGCCGCGACGGTGCCGATGAACCGTCCGGTGACCTTCGGCCTTGCGCTGGTGGAGACTGAACGACATCTGCGCATGATCGGATGCCCCTCTCTGGGGTGGCGTCTCGGCCCCGACTAAATTTAAGGTCTGATTTAAGGCGTAATCCAAGCTCACGTCAACCCCCTGCGCGGGGTTGGTTAGCTGGCGGAGCGGCTCTTGCCGGACGGGGCTTCGGCCGTGCCGTTGAGGAGGCGTTCGACCGGAAGGGTGGCGGCGCCGAGGGCGACCGCGTCGGGGCCGAGGCGGCACAGCTCGATCGAGGTCTCGGCGAACGGCTGGCGCAGCGAGTGCTGCTGGGCGGCCTCGCGGATCTCCGGCAGCAGGCGTTCACCGATGAGCAGGCCGGCCCAGCCGCCGAGGATGATCCGCTCCGGGTTGAACAGGTTGATCAGCCCGGCGATCCCGGCGCCCAGGTAGCGCACGGTATCGTCCAGGACCTGCACGGCCTGCAGTGCCGTCGTCGAGGCGTCGGGCGCCGTCCCCGCGTCGATCAGTGTGGCGAGCGCCGTCTCCTGGTCGTCGCCGGGCAGCGGCAGGCCGTACCGGTCGAGGACGGCCTCGGCGCCGACGTACGCCTCGAGACATCCGGACGAGCCGCACCGGCAGGTCCGGCCGCCGACCATGACGGTCGTGTGCCCCCACTCGCCGGCGCTGGAGGTGGCGCCGCGGTGCGTCGAGCCGTTGGTGATGATGCTCGCGCCAACGCCGGAGCCGATCAGGCCGATTACGGCGTTCTGGGCGCCCCGGCCGGCGCCGAACCACAGCTCGGCCTGCCCCATGGTCTTGGCACCGTTGTCTATGTAGAGCGGCAGGTCGGTGCCCGCGCGCAGCAGGCGTTCCAGCGGGACGGCATCCCAGCCGTACGTCTGCCCGTGGACGAGCACCTCCGCGCCCTGCTCGACCACGCCGGGCACGCCGATGCCGACGCCGAGGACGGACGAGGCGTCCACCTCGCCGTCGGCCAGCACCGTGGCGAGGCCGGCGAGAATGCCGTCGACGACTTGTTCCACGCCGTGTTCGTGCGGGTTCAGCGGATAGTCGGCCTTGGCGCGCACGGTCATCATCAGATCGAACAGCTCGACGCGGATGCGCGTCTCGCCCACGTCGACGCCGATGACGTAGCCGTGGTCGGGGTTCATCCGGAGCAGCACCCGCGGTCGCCCGCCGTCGGAGTCGACCGAGCCGGCCTCGATGACGACGCCCTCACTGATGAGCTCACGGGTCACGTTGCTCACCGAAGCCGGGCTGAGCCCGGTTGCCTGGCTGAGATCTTGGCGGCTCAGCGGCTGGTTGAAGTAGAGCGACCACAGCAGCACCGACCGGTTGTCCCGCCGCAGGTCCCGGACGGTGCCCCGTCTCCGCTCCATGCTTGCCACCCCACCTTCCACTTGCTTCAGATCTTATTACAAGCACGACATGAGCCTACGGCGGGCCTCGCGAACCTCTTGACGGCGCGAATTTTACGTGAGTTAAATCACGTCATGAAATAAGGCGTGTCGCAAGGGGAACGGCGCGCCGCCCCGCCTTGTGAAGGAGATGCTTATGCATCCCGCCCCACTCTCCGGTCCCCTCGATCGCTCCGTACGGACCGTACGGGGCGGCGCGTTGGCCCTGCTCACCGCTCTGCTTTTGGTGCTGAGCCTCGTCGTACCCGGCGGCATGCCCCGGGCGGCGGCGGCCTGCAACACCACCAATGCGGCGCAGGGCCGCCCGGCGACCGCGTCCTCCACCGAGAACGGTGGCACGCCGGCCACCGCCGCGGTGGATGGAAACAGCGGAACCCGCTGGTCCAGCGCGTTCAGCGACCCGCAATGGCTCCAGGTCGACCTCGGCTCCAGCCAGTCCGTCTGCCAGGTCGTGCTGCAATGGGAGGCCGCGTACGGACGGGCCTTCCAGATCCAGACCTCCGACAACGCGAGCTCCTGGACGACCATTTACTCCACGACAACAGGAACCGGCGGCACCCAGACCCTCAACATCACCGGCACCGGCCGGTACGTCCGGATGTACGGCACGGCCCGCGCCACGCAGTACGGATACTCGCTGTGGGAGTTCGCCGTCCACACCGGCACCACAACGACACAGCCGCCGCCCGGCGGGGGAGACCTCGGGTCGAACGTCATCGTCTTCGACCCGTCCATGTCCGGCTCCAGCATCCAGAGCCGGCTGAATTCGGTCTTCAGCCAGCAGGAGTCGAACCAGTTCGGCACCCAGCGGTACGCCCTGCTGTTCAAGCCGGGCAGCTACAACGTCAACGCCAACATCGGCTTCTACACCTCGATCGCCGGCCTGGGCCGCAACCCCGACGACGTCACCATCAACGGCGGCGTGACCGTCGACGCCGGCTGGTTCGGCGGGAACGCCACGCAGAACTTCTGGCGGTCGGCCGAGAACCTCTCGATCACCCCGTCCGGCGGCTTCGACCGCTGGGCGGTCTCGCAAGCGGCGCCGTTCCGGCGCATCCACGTGCGAGGTGACCTGAACCTCGCACCCACCGGGTACGGCTGGGCCAGTGGCGGCTACATCGCCGATTCCAAGATCGACGGTACGGCCCAGCCGTACTCCCAGCAGCAGTGGCTGACCCGCGACAGCCAGCTCGGCGGCTGGCTCAACGGCGTGTGGAACATGACGTTCTCCGGCGTGGTCGGCGCGCCCGCGCAGAGCTTCCCGAACCCGCCGTACACGACGCTCAACAACAGTCCGGTGACGCGCGAGAAGCCGTACCTGTACGTCGACTCGGGCGGTGCGTACAACGTGTTCGTGCCGTCGCTGCGGACCAACTCGCGCGGTACGACCTGGTCGGGCGGCTCGACTCCGGGCTCGTCGATTCCGTTGTCGCAGTTCTACGTGGCCAAGCCGGGGGACTCGGCGGCCACCATCAACGCCGCGCTGAGCGGCGGCCTGAACCTGCTGTTCACGCCCGGTATCTACCACCTCAACCAGACGATCAACGTGACCCGGGCCAACACCGTGGTGCTCGGCCTCGGCTACCCGACCCTGATCCCCGACAACGGCGTGACGCCCATGACGGTCGCCGACGTCGACGGAGTCAAGCTGGCCGGGTTGCTGTTCGACGCCGGTACGGTCAACTCCCCGGTGCTGCTCCAGGTCGGGCCGAACGGCGCGGCCGCGAGCCACTCCGGCAACCCGTCGTCCATCCAGGACGTCTTCTTCCGGATCGGCGGCGCCGGCGCCGGCAAGGCGACCACCAGCCTTGTGGTCAACAGCAACAACACGATCATCGACCACATCTGGGCCTGGCGGGCCGACCACGGCAGTGGCGTCGGCTGGACGACGAACACCGCCGACACCGGCCTCGTCGTCAACGGCGCCAACGTCATGGCGTACGGCCTGTTCGTCGAGCACTACCAGAAGTACGAGGTGATCTGGAACGGCAACGGCGGCCGTACGGTCTTCCTGCAGAACGAGATGCCGTACGACCCACCCAGCCAGTCCGCGTGGCGCGGCGACTCCTCCGACGGCTACGCCGCGTACAAGGTGGCCAACTCCGTCACCAGCCACGAAGCCTGGGGGCTGGGCAGCTACTGCTACTTCAACGTCAACCCGTCGATCGTGGCCGCGCGCGGCTTCGAGGTGCCGAACAACTCAGGCGTACGATTCCACGACCTGCTCACCGTGTCATTGGGCGGCAACGGCACGATCACCCACGTCATCAACAACACCGGCGGCCCCGCCCAGGGCACCGCCACGGTGCCGAGCAACCTGGTCAGCTATCCCTGATCCTGGCCACGACCTGATACCTGCCCTGGAAAGGCCTGCGCGGCGGGCGGCCCCGCCGCGCAGGCCGTCTTGGTTATTCCTCGGACTCCAGGATCTCCATGCGCTGGGACATGGCCGCGAACAGGGGATCGTCCTCGTCCGGCACGGAGGTGCCGCAACCGAGGGCGAACCGTACCTCGCCGTTGATGACGAAATACTCCCGTACGGCCCAGGTGCGGCCGACGTCGTGCTTGGCGCATTCCAGCCGGGCGCCTGGCCGGCCGGCGACCTGGGTCTCGCTGATGTGAAAGTCGCCGAACCCGACGCTCTCCAGCGAGAACTGCACCCGCTCGGCGACCTCGAGAGCCTGCAGGCCTGGGTGTGGCAGCCCGCGAAAGACGATGACGCTGTGCCGTCGATCGGCGGGATCGACGAAGCGAGCCGTCTCCCACGGGCTGTTCTTCAGGTTCGGGGGGCGTTCCTGCCACCCTTCCGGCACCTGTACGGCGTAGCCGAAGTCAGACTTCTCGATGCGTTGCCACCGCATGGCATGCTCCTCAGCATCGCGTCGAAGGTGGCTGAGGGCAGCGGTGTACGACTCGCCGGTACGGCGGGCGCGTTCTCGGACGCGGCGCTTGAAATGCTTGTTCGCTGTCATCAGGCCACTCGACACCACAAGGCTCGACCCCCGGCGAGGAGCCCGTGACGGGCGGATGACCAGCGATCCGAGGAAGCCAGTCCCCTTTGCCTCCGCCGAGCGGCCCTGCCGGGGAGGACCGAAGGAGGTTGGGCGATGGATCAACGCCTGACATGAGGGTAAGCCACCCGACCCCTCCCGGTCGAGATCGGGCTACAGCTTGCCGGTCGGCCCCGGCGCCGTGGCGCCACCGCAGAACGCGACCTCGGCGATGCCGATCAGCGTTTGGGTCTGGCTGGTCGGGTCGTTGTCCGCCGTGTTGAGGGAGACGGTCACGCGGCGGTGGGCGTCGCGGGTGGCGAACGCGAGGCAGACGTAGCCGTGGATGCCGCCGCCGTCGCCGTAGACGGGCCGGCCGCCGCACCCTGGGAGGGGCAGCTCCAAGATCCCGAGGCCCCAGCCGGCGACGCCGAGGAGGGGCCCTTTGTCCGAGGGCTCCAGCATCTGCTCCAGCAGTGTCGCGGGGAGCAGTTCGCCGCCGAGCAGCGCGCCGAGGAAGGCGTTCAGGTCGCGCGCGGTTGAGGTCATCGAGCCGGCGGCGTCCGTGACCGACATCGGGTAGTCGGTGATGTCCACCAGCTCGCGCCGACCTCGGCTGATCAAGGTGAGATATCCGCGCGCGTGCGGCACCGGCAGGGTGAGGTCGTCGCCGGGAGCGTAGGTCGAGGTCAGCTCGAGGGGTCGTGCGATGCGCCGGTGCACCTCCGTGCCCCACCAATGTCCGGTCACCGCCCGGACGAGCATGCCCAGCAGTACGTAGTTGGTGTTGGAGTAGCCCAGCGCGGTCCCCGGCTCGAACGCCCGCGGGTGGGCCGTGGCCAGCGCCACGAGCTGCTCGGGGGCCCAGGTGCGGGTCCGGTTGGCCAAGATCCGGTCTGGGCCGGACAGCACCTCGGGGAGGTAGTTGGGCACCCCGCTGGTGTGTTGCAGCAGGTCGCGTACGGCGATCGGGGGATAGCCGGACGGCAGGACGCCTGGCAGGTGCCGCTGCACCGAGTCGTCCAGTCCGATCGCGCCGTCACCGACGAGTTGAAGCACCACGGTGGCCACGAACGTCTTGGTGATGCTGCCGATGCGGAAGGCGCCGCCGGCAGCGACCGGCACGCGACGACCGGCCTGGGCGGAGCCCGCGGTGGCGATCCACGTGCCGCTGTGGTGGTCGTCCACCCTGATCAGCGCACCGACGACCGCGTCGCCGATCGCCGCCTCGAGCGCGCGCTGGACACCGGTGGTGTCCAGCGGCGCCAGGACGGTCGCTCGCGTCATGACTCGCGCCTGATCCACAGCAGGACGACTGCGACGAGGCCGGCGAGGCTGGGCAGGAGCCCGGCGAGCCCGATCTGGATGGGCAGGATCGTCTGGCCGTACTCGGTGACGGTCAGGTCGGCAAGGGCGACGACGCCGGCGACGAGGAAGAGCACGGTGGCGACCAGGCGTGCCCAGCGCTTCTGCCTGCGGACCGCCCACAGCATCCACAGCCAGCCCACGACGCCGAGCCCGCCGAGCGTGAACAGGTAGGCCGCGACGGCGCCCGCCTCCGGCGGGTTCGTGACGTACCCCGCGTAAACGTCGCGCAGGTGCTGAGCGAGCACGCCGGTGGATGCCAGGTCGTAGACCAGGGCCAGCATGGCCAGGACGGTCAGCACCAGCCCCGTGTACATGGCCACCATGGCGTGCCGTGCGGACCGCGGCAGAGGGTGCTCAACGACTGGAGGTCCGTCCCTCCGGTCAAGGGTGGTCAGCGGTCTCATGGCGCACACTCCTCTCGTCCTCCAGAGGGCTGATAGGGTCCTTGGAGGAACTTCAGATATAGAACTCTAAACTTGAGACATCATATCTCAAAGATGCGCGGAGCGCCAATATGAGCGACGAGCGAGCACCCACAGGCCTGGCCCGGCGGCGGCGCCGGCTGACCGACCAGGAGACCGAGCGCCGCATGCTCGACGCCGCTGTCGACATGGTCAACCAGACCGGGCTGACCGTGAGCCTGGAGCACATCAGCCTCGAAGAGGTGATCCGCGCCGCCGAGGTGGCCCGCAGCGCCGCCTACCGCCGCTGGCCCTACAAGGACCTGTTCTTCAGCGACCTGCTCAAGGAGCTGGCCAGGGGCGCCACGCCGGCCATCGCCCAGGCCAACCCCGAGGCGGCCGCGGCCACCAGGCGCGTCCTTTTGGAGCACCTGGACTGGCTCCGCCAGCCCCGCCTTCGCACGGCGCTCATAGCCGAGGTGTTCCGTCGGCAGGCGCTGACCGAGCTGGAGACCTTCCGCGGCTCGGTCGAGTGGCGCACCTACATCGCCCTGCACGCCACCGTCCTCGGCCTCCCCCACGGCGAGCTGCGCGAGCAGGTGCAGGCGTCCCTGACCGAATCCGAGCGCGAACTGAACACCGGCCTCGCCGGCTTCTTCGAGCAGATCGGCACTCTGGTCGGCTGCCGGCTACGGCCCGGCATGGGCTCCTTCGAGGACGTCGCCAGGCTGACCACCGCCGCCATCCGCGGGATGGTCGTCATGGCCCCCGCCAACCCCGCGCTGTCCACCCACACTGTCCACGCCAACCCCTTCGGCGCCCCCGCGGCGGCCGACTGGTCCCAGCCGGCCCTGGCCCTGGCCAGCATTGTCACCGCATACCTCGAGCCCGACCCCACGGTCGAATTCGACCAGGCCCGCATCGCCACCACCCGCGAGGCCCTCACCAACGCGGCCACCGACCTTCCTTACTAACCGGCCCCGCCGCCTCGGACGGCTCTGGGTCAGATGCGGTACACACCGGCGCGCGCCGCGGCCGTGGCGGCACGAGCGGCGCGGTCGGCGGCCGCCTCGTCGAGCGGGTCGCCGCTGGCCAGCAGGCGGTAGTACAGCGGGGCGGAGACGGCGCGGATCACTTCGCGCGGATCGGTGCTTTCGGGGATCTCGCCGCGGTCGATGGCCTGTTGTACGCAGGGTGCCCATTCGGTGATGCGGGCATCGTAGAAGCCGTGCAGGGCCTCGGCCGTACGCGGGTCGCAGCTGGCCGCCGCGATTACCGCCTTGAACAGCGCGCCCTGCCGAGGGTCGGTCAGGGTGCGCCGGACGAGGTCGGCGTTGGCCTTCAGGTCACCGAGCAGGGAGCCCGTTTCGGTACGGGGGAGGGACGTCGCGGCCATGTCCCGCAGCAAGTCGGCCACCAGCGCGGTCACCGTACCCCAGCGGCGGTAGACGGTGGTCTTGCCGACGTCGGCGCGACGGGCGACGTCGCCGAGGTCGAGGTTGTCGAAGCCGCGCTCGACCAGGGCATCACCGGCCGCGCGGAGCACCGCCGTACGTACCCGCGCCGTACGCCCTCCAGGCCGTACCGTCCCCGGGCCTTCGGCGGTCATAACGGGTCTCCAGTTCCATTAATGGCTCTGCTTGTGTTACGGTCGAGGATGTCATCTTAACGGAACCGCAGCACCATTAACCGTCCTAGGAGGACTGGCGTCATGGAATTTCGGCGACTGGGTGCGTCCGGGCTCAAGGTGCCCGCGCTGAGCTTCGGCGCTGGCACCTTCGGCGGCCGGGGGCCGCTGTTCGGCGCATGGGGCAACACCGACGTACAGGAGGCGCGCCGCCTGATCGACATCTGCATCGACGCAGGTGTCACCATGTTCGACACCGCCGACGTCTACTCCGACGGCGCGTCCGAGGAAGTGCTGGGCGAGGCGATCAAGGGTCGCCGCGACCAAGTGATCATCTCCACCAAGACCGGCCTGCCGATGGGCGACGGGCCCACCGACGCGGGCACGTCCAGATCGCGGCTGATCACGAGCGTCGAGGACGCGCTGCGCCGCCTCGGCACCGACCGCATCGACCTGCTGCAGCTGCACGCCTACGACGCCGGAACGCCGATCCCCGAGGTGCTGTCCACGCTGGACGATCTCGTCCGGGCGGGCAAGGTCCGCTACACGGGCGTGTCCAACTTCTCCGGCTGGCAGCTGATGAAGTCGCTGGCGATCGCCGAGCGGTACGGCCGTCCACGGTACGTCGCGCACCAGGTCTACTACTCGCTCGTCGGCCGCGACTACGAATGGGAGCTGCTGCCGCTCGCCTTGGACCAGGGCGTCGGCGCGCTCGTCTGGAGCCCGCTGGGGTGGGGCCGGCTGACCGGCAAGGTACGCCGCGGCGCGCCGATCCCGGCGCGCAGCCGACTGCATCAGACCAGCGGCTACGGCCCGCCGGTGGACGACGAACTCCTCTACGACGTGGTCGACGTCCTCGACGAGATCGCCGCGGAGACCGGCAAGTCCGTCCCGCAGATCGCGATCAACTGGCTGCTGCGGCGGCCGACCGTGTCGTCGGTCATCATCGGCGCCCGCAACGAAGAGCAACTGCGGCAGAACCTCGGCGCCGTCGGCTGGTCGCTAACTCCCGACCAGATAGAACGGCTCGACAAGGTCAGCGAGGTGACAGCGCCCTACCCGTACAGCCCGTACCGGCGCCAGGAAGGCTTCGCTCGCCTCAACCCGCCGATCCCCTGACGACTGCCAAGGAGGGCCTGGTCAGCAGGTGGCCCCCTACCTGCGGGCGTCGCGCCCTAGAGCGCCGCACGCACCTTCGCGGCGAATTCGTAGTCGCGCTGCCAGTCCGGCCCGGTCGGTGCGAGGATCACCCGCTCGGTGCCGGCGGCGGCGTATGCGGCGAGGTCGGCCGCGGCCTGCTTCGGGTTGGCGTCCAACGTCGGCGCGACGACCGTTGCCTTCATCGGTGGCCGGTCTTTCTCGGCGGCGAGCCTATTCAGGTCGGCGAGGCGGGCGGATATCTCGTCGGGGGAGAGCCCGATCGAGATCCAGCCGTCCCCGTACGCGGCCGCGCGGCGCAGTGCCCTCGCGCCGTTGCCCGCCACCAGTACGGGCGGCATGGTCGCACCCGGCGCGATAGTCACCTCCAGGCCGTCGGCGAGCACGGTCGGCTGCCCGCTGACGAGACCGGGCAGGACCCGCAGCGCCTCGTCGGTACGACGTCCGCGATCTTCGTACGACATGCCCGCCGCGCGCCAGCCGATGTCACCGTGCGCGGGGTTGCCGGTGCCGATACCGACCTTGAGCCGATCGCCGGACACGTACTGCAGCGTGGTGATCTGCTTCGCCGCCCAGGCGGGCGTCCGCAGTGAAATGAGCATGACATTGAAGCCGATGCCGACCCGCTCGGTCACCGCACCCGCCGTTGCGAGCACCACTGTGCTGTCCAACATCGGGGCACTGGCCACCAAATGGTCGGTGGACCAGACCGAATCGAGCCCGTTTTCCTCGGCAAATCGGGCACTCGCCCGAATATCACCCAGGATCGGCTCTTCAGGATTGGGCGTTGACGTCGGCAGGATGACACCTACTTCAACCGGCATACCGGCCCCAACACGCGTTACTCGTAGTCTGTTCCACTCTGCTCAGGCGTATGCCGTTAGGCGTGGAGGTCGCCGAGCCCGACCTTGAGCCACGCGGTATCGGTGATGGCGTGCAATTCGCTGCCGTGCCCGAAGATCCGCGCCTCCTCGGGTAGCTCGGATCCGTCCGGCAGCGTGAGCCGGAACTCCCGCTCGATCACGAGCCGGTCGCCGGCAAGGGTGCCCACAGCGCCCCAATCATGCTCGACGCCATACCCCCTTACCAGAGCAATCGAGTCGCCATACGCGATCAGAGCATGTGCGGGTCTCCCGCTGTTCCATCCCGTCGCGTGACCGTCCTGGATTCGTACGACCGGAAAGCTGTTGTAGTAGCAGGTCCACACCTCGTGATCGGTCACGTTGAGCGCGTAACAGTCGTCAATGGGCCCAATGCCGCCCGGTGCGGTGTACCGCCAGCTCGGCTCAAGCTCTTTGCTAAACCTCACCAACCCATAGCCGCCGAGCGGATCGTTCCCGTACACACCTTCATCGAAGTACCCGACCCAGATATCCCCTGCGGCGGTCGTCCGTACATACTCAATCCCGTCGCCGAGCGGGCCGGTCATCACCAGTTCACCCGAGCCGTCGTACACAGCGGCGTTATGCTCCACTCCGCCGGTACGAGCACCGACGATCAGGGTCCGATCGTCAGGCAGTGGCTGAACGGTAGGAAACGCGAGCCGCAGCTCAGCGAAGCTCACCGTCAATGCCGGCGCAGGCCAAAACTCAACAACCCGTGCGATCACAGTTGTCGGCTGCTGAATTTCGTACGAGGTCAGCGCCTCGCGCCCCGGCTCATCGCTCCACAACGTGAGCAGCTGCCCCCGCGGCCCCACTGCCGTCGACACCAGCACGTCACCATCAATCAATGCCACCAAATCACCGTGGTGCCGGAGCCGGACCGTCGGCAGCCGCATCATCTGCCGACGCCGAGTCCGCCGTCGTCTCTTGTCATCAGCCACCATCAACTCCGTGTCGGCCGACTCGTTCCCATCGCCTGCGGCCACGACAATAGGGCGTACCTACCACGGCCGCGACATGATTTTGCGCGATGCGCTGCGTCAGCTGATTCCGTAGATCAGGCTCACGCGACCGTCGGAAAGTTGTTGAACTTTTCTTAGCTCGAGCTCACGACGACGTTCTGTCGTTGCGAATAGCGCCGTTCCTGGCGAAGTAACCCACCAGCCCGGCATCGATGAAGCTCGCCGTAATTCGAGCGCCTCCCATGAGGTAGATGTCCTTGCCAGGCTGCTTCTTGAGGGCGGAGATATCTTCGCGGCTCCGGACGAAGCGAGTTTTCGGCCATTCCACTGAGCGGATGTGGCTTGTCCGGGTCATCCTGTATCGCGGTCCAATACTGCTCGTACGAGGGGTACATGCCACCCCCGAGCACACACGCGTCCACTTGCGACGTCAGCCCGTAATCCTCGGACCAGGCCTCCACCCAATCCGCATACCCTCCGGCCCCTCCGACTTCGCGTCAACAGATATCTTCATTCCGGCAATCAATTTCCGCATGTTCCCTCCTGCGGGCTCCAGAACCCGGTCGTGATCCATGTGCGCCCCGTCGACGAAACCGTGACGCGGTTACGGCGTACCTCCCATGACCTGCCTTCATATGGACTTCACCGCGTACGTGCAGCTCTGATCCCGGCCTTTCCCGACATTTCTACATTTAGTACAGCCCAACATTCATTGAGACGCCGAGAGCATAGTTCTGCTGGTGACAATTGCCGGCAACGTACGATAGTATGTTCGAAGAGTTGGTTGTTGCGGGAGGGAGGTTTCCGCGAGTGTCGGTCGTCGACGATGACATTATCGAATCGGTATTCAAGGATGTGCTTCCTGGCCCGGGCCTGGCACTGCTGCTGGCCGAGCAGGAACACGACCGACTCGACGACTACGACATCATCGAAATGGCCCGCGCCGCCCGCCGGCTGGCCTCCTGGGCGGCCTCTCTCGAGTACGGCGCCATCGCCGAGTTGTCGGTCCGCCGCAAGTCCCAAGGCGAGAAGATGGGCGCCTGGGATTCCGAGGTCGGCGAATGGGTGAGCGACGAGATCGCCGCCGCGTTAACCCTCGCCGGTGGCACCGCCGCCCGTGAGGTGGTGGTCGCGGAACAGCTCAGTGACACCCTGCCCGCTACCTTCCAGGCGCTGTACGAGGGCCGCATCGACGCCGACAAGGCCAAGGCGATCGCCACCGGCCTGTGCGGCGTCCCCACCGAGACCGCCCGCCAGGTCGAACAGCAAGTACTACCCGCCGCTCCCGCCCAGACGTGCGCGCAGCTACGGCATGCCGTCCGCGCCGCGGTCCGCGCCGCCGATCCCGAGGTTCACGAGCAACGCCGCAGGCTTGCCGAAGACGCCCGGCGGCTCGAGCTGTGGGACACCGATCAGGGCACCAGCGACCTGACCGGCCGTGACCTGCCCGCCACGGCGGCGACTACCGCCTATAACCGGATCAACGCCATCGCCCAGGCGCTGAAGAGCGACGGCGATGTCCGCAGCATCGACCAACTCCGCGCCGAC
>DATBKU010000056.1:0-34654 GCA_036555725.1 Streptosporangiaceae bacterium
GTTGGTGGTGATCACCTCTGGCTTCGACGAGGAGATGAGTGCCCGGCTGTTGGCGACCTGCCGCGGCTACGGGATGCGGTTGGTCGGGCCGAACTGCTTCGGGGTGGCTAATACCGACAGGGCCATCGGTCTGGACGCCACATTCTTCGCCCGGCATCCGGCGCCGGGCCACGCTGGCGTCGTCGTCCAGTCCGGCGGCGTGGGGATCGCGGTCGCCGAGCAGCTGTCGCGGCTGGGCATCGGGATTTCCTCCTTCGCCTCGGTCGGCGACAAGCTGGATGTGAGCAGCAACGACATGCTCACCTGGTGGGAGGCCGACGGCGCCACGAAGCTGGTGGTGCTGTATGTGGAGTCTTTCGGCAACCCGCGCAAGTTCGCCCGTACGGCCCGTCGGGTCGGCGCGTCCATGCCAGTGCTCACCGTGCCGGCCGGGCTGTCCGCCCCCGGGCAGCGCGCCGCCGGCTCGCACACGGCGGCGGCCGCGACGGCCGCGCTGGTCCAGGAGGCGCTGTATGACCAGGCGGGCATCGTCACGGCAGGCGGCCTCGGCGAGCTGCTGGATGCCGCCGCGCTGCTCGCCCACCAGCCGGTGCCGGCGGGGCCGCGCGTCACGATTGTGTCCAACGCGGGCGGGGCCGGTGTGCTCGCCGCCGACGCCTGCGTCGAGGCCGGGCTCACCGTGCCCACGCTGAGCCCCGCAACGCAAAAGCGGCTGGCGACGCTGCTGCCGCCCGGAGCGGCGACCGGCAACCCGGTGGACGTGACGGCCACCGCCCCGCCCAAGCGGTTGCGCCGCGTCATCGAACTGCTGGGCGAAAGCCCCGAGGTGGACGCCGTCATAGCGGCCGTCGTCCCGACCGCAGTGGGCGACCTCACCTCGGCGGTTGTCGCATCGGACGTGATCGGAAAGCCGCTCGCCCTCGCGGCGCTGCACCAGTCCGAGCAGGTCGCGGTGCGGCCGGGCCCGCGCGATGGTGTGCCATCGTACAACTCTCCCGAGGCAGCGGCACGGGCGCTGGGACGCGCCTGGGCGTACGGAAAATGGCGGTACCGGCCGACCGGGGTCGTGCCCGACTTCGACGACATCCCCGGCGACGAGGCCCAGAAGGTCGTGACCCAGGTCCTGACCGCGCACCCGGCCGGCGGCTGGCTGGCCCCGCCGACCGCGCTGCGGCTGCTCGCCTGCTACCGGCTGCCCCTCGTGGACTGGAAATGGGTGGCCGCCGATTCGGGCGGTGAGGACGAGGTAGAAGACGATATCGCGGAGGCGGCGGCGGAGTTGGGCGGACGGGTCGCGCTCAAGGCGCACCTCCCCGACGTGATCCACAAGTCGCAGGCCGGCGCGGTCGAGCTCGACCTGCGCGGCGAGGACGACGTCCGCCGAGCCTACCGGCGGCTCGCCGGGCGCTTCGGCGACCGGCTCGCCGGCATCCTGATCCAGCCCATGGCCACCGAACCCGGCCAGGGCGGCGTCGAACTGCTGCTCGGCGCGGTCCAAGATCCGGTGTTCGGCCCGATCGTGGTGTTCGGCCTCGGCGGCACGGCCACCGACGTCCTGGAGGATCGTGCCGCCCGGCTGGCGCCGCTCACCGACGCCGACGCCGCCGACCTCGTCCGCTCGGTCCGGATCGGGCCGCTGCTGCTCGGTGACCGCGGCAGCCCTGCAGTAGATCTGACGGGTCTGCAGGACACCATCCTTCGGCTCTCCCGGCTGGCCGACGACCTCCCCGAGGCCGCGGAACTGGATCTCAACCCGGTGATCGCCCGCCCCGACGGCATCGTCGCCGTGGACGCCCGGGTGCGCGTACTCCCCGCCCAACCGCTCGACCCCTACCTGCGGCGGCTGCGCTGAGCCGAAGCGCCTCACATCCCGTTGGCGGTGCGTGACCGAGCCCGGGAGCCGGTGCCTCACTGCACGCGTCGCCGATCGTTTGCGTACGCCCCCGCGGCCCGGTCACGCCGTCAGGATTCGCGACCAGGGCCGCCCGCGGTCAGGGCCGAACGGCCCTACATCCAGGGCAATCCGGGCCGCACCCGGGTCAACTGCTGGGCCGACCGTCGGGAGCCGTGACGGCGGACCGAAGGTCCCGTCACCAAGAGCCCTTTGCCTCTACCCGCTGCGTCCGAGGGATCGCGGAACATGACAGTAGGCCTGCGAGGTGACGAGGGAGCCCGATGCTGGCACACGTGGAGGGGAGAAACCGACACGTGCGGCGGGTGGGCTGAGAGGCCGAAGGCCGATGAGGCCGGATGGCGACCTCTATGACCTGATCCGGGTAATTCCGGCGAAGGGAGATCACCCCGCAGGTCATTGCTGTGGAGCCCCGTCGTGATGGCGGAGTGCCATTCGCAGTCCGAACCCGTCGCGCCGCGTACGTCGCGGACTGTGCCAACCTGCGCCAGGTGCTCACCGCAGGCAACCTCCACGCCGACGACTTCGGCCACCTCGCTGATCTGCGCGAATAGGTGTCGAATGCCCCAGCCCGCTCGCCCGGCCCACACCCGGCCACCTCATGATCAACCTCGACTTGCTCAAGGCGGGTCACGGCGCCACGCTCTACGCCGCGGCCGGGCCTGAGCGCCACGCCACAGCTTCCGGTGCCGCCGTCGGGCGCGGTCGCCGGCCCTTCGCGTGGAGGGCACCAGCACCGTAGCCGGCATTCCGGTGAAGAACACAATCGACTTCGCTTTCTCCGGCACCACCGACAATGCGGCAAAGATGGAACGCGGATTCGATCAGATCGTTCGCATCTTCAAGGTGGATTCCGTGTGATCTGAAACTCCCATTACAGCAACCAGGCGAACTTTGGGTCGAACGGCCTGGCGCCGACGGCGTTCGACTCTACCGGCGCCGCCGCGGATCGGTCACCCTCGTTCGTGGGTCCCGTCCTGAGGCACTCGCCCCGCGGCCGATGGGACGCCTCCGAGGAGGTGCGACAAATGAATAGCGTGCAGCAAGACCGTCCGATGATCCTGAGATTTCGAGTCGGCGCAGCGCGGGGACGCAGAACCGCTGCGGTGGTAATTCTGCTCCTCGTCGCGCTCGCCGGATCGGTGGCCGCGTGCGGAGGCGGGGAAAAGACCAGTGGCGGGACACCCACGGCGCCCAAGTCGTCCGCGCCCGCGCGATAAGTACCGCCGCCGACCAGACCACCGTGAAGACGCTCGTCCTCACCAGGTCCGACTTTCCGGCGGGATGGAAGCCCGTCACAGATTCAGCGGCAGCGCCCGACAACTCATTCGAGGACCTAACCGGAATTACCCACGACTACACCGCCAAGAAGGAGTCAACGGAGTTCGAAAAAGGCGATCAAATGGTAGATACGAGTGCCGCGATCGTACGGCCAGGCGAAAACCTGGGGGATGATGCCGCCATGCTGCGCAGCCCCCTGTTCGCCAAGAACCTCGAGGCGGTGTGGCGGGAGACCCTCAAGCAGGAAATCCCGAACGGATCCGTTGAATCGGTGCCCCATACGCCGTTGCAGGTCACCAAGTACGGTCAATACTCGATAGGGCACCGGCTGGTGACGAGGTTCAGGGCCGAGGGCTTCGGCGCGGACGCCTACTTCGACGTGGTGTGGCTCGCCAAGGGGCGGTAGCGAGATCGCAATCGTCTTCACCAGCGTGAACAGGCCCTTCAACCACGCGCTGCAGGGGGAGCTGATCGCCAAGCTCGGCGCTCGACTCGAAGCGACTGGCTGACCGCCACGGTTGACATACAGCGCGGGCCGACCTGCTATGGGTGATCGGGGCAGGGCCGACGCTTGAGCAAGTCCAGGGTCTCATCGTAGGCACGACCGGCTCAGGGACGGCTGGCTCCGCTCGATCGATTCTGATGGCACGTGCAAGCCCTGCCGGAGGGCAGGGTTGCCACAAGTTCGGTGGTATCTGAGCCCGGATGGCGTCACTGCGTGACATCGACGTCGAAGGCGACGATGTAGCGGTGTTGACCGTTCATCACTTTGTGGACTTCGTACACCCGGATCGGTGTCTGCGGGTTCGAGTGCGGTATCGGCCGGTGGACGCCGAGGCCGTAGGTGACGACACCCTCGAAGTCGCCGGCATTGGCGTATGCGACGACCCGGCCGAGGGTGAAGGGGGAGACATTGGCGCGGCGTGGCGCGGTGATCTGACCGGCGGCATTGTGGGCCTGAGCCTGCCGGAAGATGATCTGGAGCACATCATCGCCGGCGATGGGGACGACGCGGCCACTTGCGTCGGCGCGGAAGTCGTTCTTGCCGATCCACTTGAATTCATATGTGGGGAACGCCGTGGTGAATGTGAAGCTCACCCGGTCGAACGGAGGGGTGCCGAGATTGCGATGGCCGGCCGCGCCAATGTTTACCAGAACCGGCACCGGCGGCACTGAATATTGGTGCTTGACCTGGCCGGAACCCGATTCGTTGGGCCATTGCCAGTTGTACGTGACGACCGACGATATTGTCTTGTTGACAGGAGGCGCGGGCACCGGCTTGGTCGTGGGGGGTGGTATCCCAGGCTTGCTGGGCGTGGTTTTTGGCTGAGCTGTGGCGGTAGCGGTAGGTGCCGGAGGCTGGGATGACGGTTGGGTGCGCGAAGGGGCTTTTTCCGATCCGCAGCCCGCGACAAGAGCGATAAGCAGTGCAACTGCCAACCCTGGCCATGCTTTGCGTGAGTGTTGCATGACACCCTCCTGGAGGTTGTCAAAGGAATCCGTGCTGCACGTGAGCGACCGCGAAAGGTACGTTCGTCGCAGTCGTCCGACCGACCGGATATGGGATCAGTTGGATCGCACTCAATAGGGTGTGTCTTCGCGGGATGCGCATATTTGCTCCCACGGGCCGCGCCACCTGCGACCGCGCAGGTTCCCCGACACGGCTCTTCCTCACCTCAAATGTAAAAGGAGCCGCACGACAAAGGTAGGGACGAACGTCCCAGCGAGGTGGTCTCGGAGGCGTTCTTCAACTTCACTGACAATCTTGACGGTTACGACTGCTAGATCCCTGCTCAAAGACCGTGACAAAAGTCCGCAACAGGGAGGACTCTCATCCCATTTCTGATGCACTGCACTCCGATCGACAGTTTGTTGTCCCGCCGCCGATATCTCCGACACTGCCTGTGAAGCCAGGGAGTGGCCATGCTGTCGGCGCCCCGTCCAGCTCGCCCGCACTCGACGTCGTACGGGTGTGAACGCTTATCATCGGCGCCATGCGCTTGCGCAGCTTGCTGGGGCTCCATCTCGCCGGAGGGTCGCCGCACCACCTGCCAACTCGGCCGGTTCTGATCATCTCCGGCACAGCCGCCGCTGCCGGGCTCGCCACCGCGGCGGCACATCCCGCGGTTCGTCGGGAGGCGCGGCGGGTCGCCAGGTTTGCCCGGCCACTACGGCGCGGTGTGGCCCAGGCGCCGGTGCCACCGCCCCGCCTACCACCCGGCCGCGTCATCAACCTGCCAGGCCGGGGGGAGTTGTTCGTCCGGGATTCTGGCGGTGCACCCACCGATCCGGCTGTCCTGCTCCTGCACGGCTGGACCGCCAGCGCTGACCTCAATTTCTTTACGGCCTACGCAGCGCTCGCCGAGTCCTACCGGGTGATCGCAATGGACCAACGCGGACACGGGCGCGGGATGCGGTCAACCGAACCGTTCAGCCTCGAGGACTGCGCCGACGACGCCGCCGCGCTGCTGAGCCACCTTGAGGCCGAGCAGGTGATCGCGGTCGGATACTCGATGGGCGGCCCGATCGGACTGCTGCTGGCCCGGCGGCATCCTGGCACGGTGCAGGCTCTGGTCATGCAGGCCACAGCGCTAGAGTGGCGCCGCACTGCCCGTGAGCGGCTGATCTGGCGTTTGCTGTCCGTCCTCGAGCTAAGTCTGCGGCTGGGCACCGGCGCCGGCGTTGTCGAACGGATCGTTCGCCAGGCCATCGAAGAACGGCCCGAACTGGACGTCTACCGGCCGTGGCTCATCGCTGAATTCCGCCGCGGGCTGGCGCGCGAACTCGCTGACGCTGGACGCGCGCTGAGCCGCTATGACGCCCAGCCGTGGGTGGGTGAACTCAGTCTGCCCGCAGCCATGCTCATCACGACCCGCGACCGGCTAGTCCGCCCTTCCAAGCAACGGGAACTGGCCGAAGCGTTGCACGCACAGGTAATCGAGGTTGCCGCAGACCATGACCTCCCGCTGGTCAACGGCGAGGAGTATGCGCGCCTAACCCGGCTGGCCGTCGACACAGCCGCCGCGGCCGCCGGGCTCGGACCGACCAAGCTTGGCCGGACGCCGCCACCTGACCGCTGGACCAGCCTGCGCAGTCCTCGCTGGCGACGATCTGGTCGTTCTTCGGCGCGGCGCGACCTGGCCCAATAGGGCGGGAGCGGCACGACCGGTCGTGCCGCTCCCGTCTTTCGGGGATGGTCGTGGGGTGATCAGTCCTTGGGTGCCTTGGCTGCCTTGGCCCGCACGGGGATCCGGTGCACTTCGCGCTTGGTCTTGGGCAGCGCGACGGTGATCGTGAGGATCCCATTGTCGTAAGAAGCCTTGATGTCCTCGGGCTTGACCTCGTCCGGCAGGGTCAGCGAGCGGGAGTACGAGCCGTAGCGGAACTCCGAACGGTGGGCCTCCTTGTGCTCCACGTGCCGTTCCGCGTGGATCCGCAGGACGTTCCCGGTGACGGTGATCTCGACGTCCTTGTCGGGATCGATGCCGGGAAGCTCGGCCCGGACGACGTAACTGTCGTCGGTCACGTAGTCCTCCACCCGGATGCTCTGGCCCGTCGAGGGGCGAAGTACGGCGAATGGCGACTCCAGCCAGTCCAGCAGGTCCGGCAACAGTCCTCGCATCTCACGGCGCTCGAGCGCGGTCATGATGATCTCCTTTGATCAGATTTCTTCGTACGTTTCATTACACTCCGCGGCGGAGACGTGCGTCAGAGTCGTACTTCTTCGGCCTCGGCGACTTTCGTCCTGGTACGGCGACTGCCAAAATCCGCGGTGAAGGTGGGCTGAGTCCCCCCTCGACCGGCTCGACATAGACGATGTCGGCTTTGGACAGGCCAGTGTGCGGGCGCGCTGGTCTTACATTGTCGATCTTGACGGCGAGCACCGGGGCATCCGCGCCGCCCGGCATCCCGGTGAACGGTGACGTCGGCTGTGACGCGTACGGGGAACCTGGTGCTCGGGGAGTGATGACCGCCCGTTTTGGCCATTCCGCAGAATGACTATGACGACGATCACCGCGGCGACGAGAAAAGTCGCCACTGCGGCAGCGGCGATTGCCGTTGGTCCTTTTAGACGGGGGATGAGAGCCTCCCGGGATTGGAATCCGTCTTTGTCTGGTGAGACGGGTCACGCCAACCACCGGTTGTGGGCCGTTCGTCACTTTCCCGTGGCCCTTTGACCGCTCTTTCAGGGCTGAATATCCACGGCGGAGCCGAAGCAGCGAGACCTTCGACCCTGGCCGCATCAGCCATCCGGTTTGATCGTGAACGTAGAGCCCCTTCATTAGGAGATGGCATACATGTTGGGACACGGGTCCGCCGGGAGGCGGCAGCAGGAATCGCCGCCGGCGCACAGTCCGGCGCGGCCTCGGCTTGTTGTCGTACCGCCACATACGGAAAGGTCATTGCTGCTCGGCCTGTATCGGCGTCTGGTGCCACGTGGCGTGCGCGCCTTGGTCGCCAGAAGGATCTCGCCCGAATATCGCAATCACCTTCTTTTCCGGATGGCGTCGACCAATCCGTTGTGGCGGCTGCACAATCGCGCCGCTCGAGGGTGGATTCGACTTTGGCACCCGGGCGTCGCTCCGGGACACGTTTTCGTGCGGGATGGGCGGCACGTGCGCCTTGCCGAGGCGCGGCCGGATATTTCGCCAGCCCAGACGCGGCGGGATACGTTCGACTTCGTGCGCACTGCGCTCGGCGCGGCGGACGTGCCGTTTTTCGTGGTACGCGGCCTGCGCAACCTCAGTTCCGTTATCGGTGTCGCCGCTGCGGATCGGCCGCAGGCACTGGCGGCCCTGCGGTCGGCCGCCGGCCATGCCGCCGTCTACGTCTGCCGAGTGCCGGGGAGCGGTGACCTGATGCCCCGCCCTGGGTACGCCGCACGTTCCTGGCGCCGGGTCGCCGACGCTCCGGTTGTCCGCGTCGTCCGCTATTTCAGCGCACGGGACGGCCTGTTCGTCCTCGGCGCGGTCCACGGATGCGACCTCGAATTCTGGGCCGAGGAGGAAGGTCGGCTGGTCGCGCCGCGCCCGAACAGAGTTACCGCCACACTGCCCAGGCAAGCCGCGACCGTCGCGGCCCCCGACCGGCTGTTCACGGAGTTCAGCGCATCGCCCGAACGGACCTTCCCGACCCGGCGCGAGTTCACAGTGAGCCTGATCGACGAGATTCGGTTCCCCATCGACGTCGTATACACCTGGGTCGATGGCGACGATCCGGCCTGGCAGGCGCGCCGTGACGCCGAACTGGCCGCGATAGGGGTGACCGCATTGAACAAGGAGGCAATTGGCTCGTCGCGGTTTACTAGCCGTGACGAGCTGCGCTATTCCCTGCGCTCACTGGCGATGTACGCGCCCTGGGTTCGGCACATCTGGATCGTCACCGACGCACAAGTTCCGGCGTGGCTGGACACTGCCCATACTAAAATCACCGTGGTGGACCACAAAGAGATCTTCGACGATCGAGGCCGGCTGCCGACATTCAATTCGCACGCCATCGAGACTCAACTGCATCACATCGACGGGTTGGCGGAGCATTTTCTGTACCTCAACGACGATGTATTCTTCGGTCGGCCAGTGACACCCAGACTATTCTTCCACTCCAGCGGCCTGGCCCACTTTTTCCTCTCCAGGGCGCAGATCGGTTTCGGCGCGGTCCAGCTCGATGACCCGCCGGTCCTGGCCGCGGGAAAGAACAACCGGCGCCTCATAGAGCAGACCTTCGGCCGCACACTGACGCAGAAGATGAAGCACGCACCGCATCCGTTGCGACGCAGCGTGCTCGCTGAGCTGGAGACCAAGTTCGGGGCGTACATCGCGGAAACCGCGCGACACCGGTTCCGTCATCCGGATGATTTTTCAGTGCCGTCTTCGCTGCATCACTACTACGGATATCTCACTGGGCGATCCGTGCCAGGGCAGATTCGCTATCTGTACACCGACCTCGCGGACCGTGAGACCGCCTACCGGCTGCGCCGGCTCCTGTCGTCGCGCTCTTATGACGTGTTCTGCCTCAACGACACCGACGCGGACGACGCGACGCAAATGCGCCAGCGCACGCATCTCCTGTGGTTCCTCGCTTCCTATTTCCCGCTGCCCGGTCCATACGAAAGAACATGACAGACGACCGAGGCCCGAAGACGGGAGGACTTTGTGCCCTTCGGGTCGGGACTTTAGCGTCGGCAAACGTGAACTCGGCCGGCCCCTGTCACCAGCGGCGCCGGTACGACTGGGCTTGGTGGACGCGGTGTGTGGCCATCGCCGTCGCCGCCTCACGTGGGGTGAGTTCGCTGTCTCGGGTGCGGTCGAGCAGTTCGGTGGTGTTGGCGTAAATCTTCTCTTCGATCTGCGCGAACGCTTGGGTGCGGGTACCGCCGTGGTATTCCACGGACGCGCAGATGACCCCGCCTGCGTTGGCGATGATGTCGGGCACGCTCAAGATGCCCCGGCGGTGGAACTCGATCTCCGCCTCCGCTGTGGCGGGGATGTTGGCACCCTGCAGGATCACCTTGGCCTGGGTCGTGCGGGCGTCGGCGGCGGTGAAGACGTCTGGCTGCGCGGCCGGGACCATGATGTCGCAGTCGAGTTTCAGTATGTCGTCGCGCGGCATTGGGGCGCCATGGGGGAAGTCGCCGACCGTGTTGCCCGCTCGTGTGAAGTCCAGCAGCGCGTCGATGTCGAGCCCGGCAGGGTCGTAGGTCGCGCCTTGGCGGTCGGACACCGCGATGACGAGCGCGCCGCGTTGGCGAAGGAAACGCGCCGCGTGCCCACCGACCGCGCCGAACCCCTGCACGATCACAGTGGCGCCGGCGAGCGTGAGGACCTTGGCGTCCTCGAGAGCCTCGGCGCAAACGGCGATGCCGTAACCAGTGGCGCCCAGCTCGTCGAGCGGGATCCCGCCGAGCACGGCCGGCAGGCCGACACAACGGCCGATTTCGTCGTGCACGACGGCCATTGCGGTCTCGTCGGTGCCCATGTCCGGCCCGGGGATGTAGTCGACGAGGTCCTCGATCGCCCGGGCGAAGGCGCGCATCACGCGGTCACGCCCGTTGGCGTCGAGGATTGTGCGTACCGCGATGCCCGATTTGCCGCCCCCGTGGGGCAGGCCCGCCGCCGCGTTCTTCAGGGTCATTGCCCGGGCCAACCGCGCCACCTCGGTCGCCGGCAGATCTCCCCGTCGCGTCATCCGTACACCACCGATCGCGGGACCGAGCGCCACATTGTCGATGACGACGACAGCGTCAACATCGTCGATCAAGTGCAGGAAGACCACCTTTGCCGGACCCAGGTCATCCTGTGGCCAGCACATCGCCGTCTGTGTCGTCGTCCTGTGTGTCGTCGCCGTCCGCGTCATCGCCATCACCTTCGCCGTTATGTCGTCTTCGTCATGTGGGCGGATCAACCGACTTCACACTCCTCCTGATTGGGTCGCAAAGGCAGGGGGCGTTCGCCCCCGCGACCAGGCCAAATGGTCCTCGATTGGGCGGCCAACGACCCTGCCCGTCCCCCGGTGCCGGCTATAGCGTGAAATGACCGAGACGTTGGGATCGAAGGATTGCCCAACCGAGGGGTCGATATGACGCCGCGGATTGTGATCATCGGTGGCGGGGGGACGGGCGCCGCGCTGGCTCACGACTTGGCGCTGCGTGGTCTGGCAGTGACGCTGCTCGAGCGGGGCGAGGTGACGTCGGGCACCACCGGACGGCATCACGGGTTGTTGCACAGCGGCGGGCGCTATGCGCTGACCGATCAGCGGTCGGCGACCGAATGCATCCAGGAGAACCGGATCCTGCGGCGAATCGCTCCAGGATCGTTCGAGGAGAACGGCGGTCTGTTCGTTGCGGTGACCGACGAGGACGCCGATCACCTGGGCGACTTCGTCGGCGCGTGTGCGGCGTGCGGCATTCCTACGAAGGTGTTGTCGCGTGAAGCAGTGCTGCGTCTGGAGCCCGCCCTCACCCCGGACGTCCGGGTCGCGGTGACCGTTCCGGACGCGACGATGGATGCGATGCGCCTGCCGTTGCGGTTCTTCGCCACTGCCGTGCGTAACGGGGCGGTGTTGCGGCCGTTCACCGAGGTGGTCGGGTTCATCCGGCAGGGACGGTGGATCAGTGCGGTCGCCGCACGTGACCACGCTGCCGGTCGGGATGTGGTGGTGCCTGCTCTCCTTGTCGTCAATGCGGCGGGGCCGTGGAGCGGTCAGATCGCAGCGCTGGCCGGGGCGCGGGTTCCGATCCGCCCGTCGCCGGGTGTGTTGATCGCGGTCAGGGGGCGGTGGTGCGATCGGGTGCTCAACCGGCTGCATCCACCGGGTGACGGTGACATCGTGCTGCCGCAGCGTGGACTTTCCATCGTGGGCACAACCTCATGGACCACTGATAATCCCGACGACACACAGATCCCGGCCGATCACGTTGAGGCGATCCTGCGGGAGGGGGCTCGGCTGGTGCCGGCGGTAGGGCAGGCGCCGCTGCGGGCCGCGTGGTCGGCGGTCCGGCCGCTGGTCGGCTCATCCGGTGCGGATTCGGGACGGACGCTGAGCCGGACCTTCCGGTGCTTCGACCACGCCACCGGTGATGGCGTGGACAATTTGATCACGATCACCGGAGGGAAGGCGACCACGGTCCGGGCGATGGCAGCGGCCGCGGCCGATCTCGTCTGCGCCAAGCTCGGCGTGATCGCGCCCTGCCGGACCGCCGAGACGGTCCTGCTGCCGCACACCGCCTACTACACCAAATCCGCCGTACGGTCGGAGGTGGTCGCGTGAACACCGGAAGCTTGACCGCCAGGCGTACGGTGCGATTCCGCGTGGCTCGCCGGCGCCGCGGCGAGCGGGAATGCCATTACGACGAGTTCGACGTCCCGTACCGGCCCGGGATGACCGTGCTGGATGCGCTGATCTCAATCCGTACCGATCAAGACCCCGGACTGACCCTTCGGCACTCCTGCCGGCACGCGTCCTGTGGCACCTGCGGCATGCGCGTCAACGGCCGGGAACGGCTCGCCTGCGTCACCCCGGTCGGCGACCTCGGCGACAAGGTATTGGTCGAGCCGCTGTCCGGCGCTGCCGTCCTGAGCGACCTAGTGGTCGACATGCGTCCTTTCTACGAGGCCTTGGAGGCCGTCGGCCGGCCGCAGCTACGCGCCGTGGATGGCCACGGCCCGCCCGACGGACCTGTGCGGCTGGAGGACTGCATCGAATGCGGCCTGTGCACCTCGGCGTGCCCGCTGGTGGCGACCGACCGGCGTTACCTGGGACCGGCGGCCCTGGCCGCGGCCGAGCGGGTCGTGCGCGAGCCACGTGGGCAGGACCCGGCGGCCGCGCTCGCCCTGGCCGACCAGGAGCACGGCGCGTGGCGCTGCCATGTGGCGCTGGAATGTTCCCAGGTGTGCCCGGCCGGCCTGGACCCGGCCGGAGCGATCATGGAGCTGCGGCGCGAGTTGCTGCGCCGGCGACTCGGTCACAAGTCCCCGCAGCATGAGGAACCGGCCGAGGACGGCCGGTGGGGCGGTCGGCGGCGTGGTGGTCGCCGCGGAGTCCGGGGTTGGCTGGATCCGCGCGGTCGGCATTCTGGAATGTGGACCTTCGTGGCCGGCCGGCTCACCGGCCTCGGCCTGCTGTGCTACCTGTACCTGCACCTCATCGTGCTCAGCCTGCTCACCCGGGGCCCGGGCACCTGGGACCGATTCATTGAAGTGGCCTCGCACCCCGCGTTCCTGGCCCTGGACGTCCTCATGATCGCGGGCCTGGTGGTGCACGGCCTGCACGGTGTGCGGGTGGCCCTGCTCGGCTCAGGATTGCTGACCGGAACACGCAAGGCACTAATGATCACTTCGGTCGTCTCCGGGGGGCTCGTCGTGCTGACCGCGGCGCTGTTCCTGTTCAGCTGAGGGAGGAGGGCAGCATGCTCATGCGGCAGCGGCAGAAGCCGGACGTCGCGGCGAAACCCGCGGCGCGGCAGCGCAGCGCACCGGCCTGGGTGTGGCTCGCCCAGGTCGGCACCGGCGCCCTCCTGCTCGTGCTACTCACCCTGCACATGATCGCCCAGCACTACGTGGCCGCCGCGGGCCTGCGGACATATGCCGAGGTGGTCGACTGGCTCCGCAACCCAGTGGTGTTCGTAATCGAGTTGGCGTTCCTGGTGACGGTGACCTGGCACGCGCTACTGGGGCTGCGCGGCATCCTGCTGGACTTCGGCCCCCGTGAGCGTACGGAACGGCTGCTCACCCGCGGCCTGATGATCCTCGGCGTGGCCACCGTGTCGTACGGGGCCTGGTTGCTGATCACCATCGCCGGCCAGGGCTGAGGGTTCAGGCCGTGGCGCGCCCGCGGGACGAAGCCGGTGGCGGTCAGGGTGACGTCTGGCGGTAGAGCGCGAGGGCGACAGTGATGCCGGCGCCGGCCGCGACGAGCACGGTGTTGTGTGCTTCGCGGAGTCTGCCCGACTTGATGGCCGCCTGCAGGGCGGCGATAGGCCCGGTGGTGTAGACGCCTTCAAGGTCTTCGGCCACGTAGGCGACTCGATCGCCCGGAATGCCGAGTCTTATCAACAAAGGCTCAAGGAAATCCGCGGAAGAGGGAGCCGGGACAAAAAGGTCAATTTCGCTGATACCCATCCCCAGGCGCCGCAGGAAATGGCGGGTTGCCTCTTCGGCGCAGTCGACAAGGCGTGCTTGATAACCAGGCTTCCCCTCGATAGCCATAAGGTTTTTGCCAGATGACCTCCTGGGGCGGCGATGGGGCCCGTTTTGCTCCTGCCAAGCCAGTCCGCTAACGAGGAGGTCTTCGTACTCGGGAAACGTCTCTATGTGGAAGTCGGTGAATCCGGCGATGCTGGCATCCCAGTCAAGCAGCAGCGCACCGCCGGACGGCCGGAAGGGAGCAGATCGCGGGTCCTTCAGGTTCGGATGGACGTCGCTCGTCACGATCGCGCCCAGCCGGATGACACCGGAACGCAGCAGGCCCGCTTCGAGCTGGATACCGCTGATCACGCCACAGACGCCGTTCATGAGGTCGAAGGAGAAGGTGCCGTGCCCTCCCACAGGTGGCTGGCCCAGGTTGGCCCCGATGTCCTCCTGTATAAGGGCGGCGAGCGCGGGCTCCCCCATGTTGTCTTCCCGGTAAATTCCGGCGTTGATCAGCATGTCCACTTCGCCGGACTCCTTGCCCGCCTGCGCGAGGCCGGCACGGGCGGCGGCGTCGGCGAGGCGCCGCGCGGTTGGTCTGCGCAATCCATGGCTGGTCAATGCCACGGCGGCCTCAATGTGTGCGCCCATAGTGGTCCACCTGGCTGTCGATGGTAAATACAGCGATACCGATCTCGATGCCGGAAGCGAGTGCCAGCAGCATCACCCGGTCTCCTTTATGCAGCCGCTGCTCCTCTAGGTATTTGTGGAGTGCCACGAACAACGTTGTCGACGACGTATTGCCGTACTCCTCCACCGTGACGACCACGTGCTTCGGCTTGGCGCCGAGGCGCCGGGCGAATTCTTGCGTGCCTTTGCGGATGGCCCGGGCCGAGGTCTGATGCGGGATCAGGTAGTCGATGTCGTCCAGCGCGATTCCGGCTTCCTCCATCACTTCGGCAACGAGCGGAGCCATGTCGTCGATGGCTACCCGGTGCAGCGTTCTGGACTTGGTGTACATCTGGGCGCCTGGGCCGATGTTGCTGGGGAAGGCGAGGCATAGCCGGCTGTGCTCGGCGAGGGTGGTGAAACCGATGACGTCGATGCCCGGCCCGCCGTTGGGGGTCCGTTCCACGATCACGGCGGCACCCGCATCGCCCAGCGTGAGCGAAGCGAGCTGCTTGCTGAATATGGAACGGATTTGTCTCGCCGCGTTCCAACTCAGGTGGGAGATGTACTCGCCAGAAACCACCATGCCGCAGCTGATTTCGCCTCTGGTGATGAGGTCCTGCAGGACGAAAACCCCGGTCAGCATCCCGGCACACGCGTTCGAGAGGTCGAAGTTCACCGCCTGCGTGGCGCCGATCGCCTGCTTGACGTACAGGCTGAGCGGGGGCTCGAACGACTGGGAGAACTTGCCCTTGGACCGGGTGATGCTGGTGCTGATCAGCATCTCGATGTCGGCCGCCTGATGCTGTGAGTGGGTCAGGCAGTCACGGGCGGCTCCGGTGGCCAGGGTCAGGGAGTTCTCCCCGGGCCCGACGACACGACGTTCGTGAATGCCGGTCAGCCGTTCCAGTTGGATGCGGGTGCGGTGGCTGGTCCGCTGCATCAAGTTCCTGGTTGTCAGCCTGCGGGCGGGAAGCTTCACCCCCACGCTCTCGATCCGGCTTCCCCAGGGCCCTCCGGAATTGGGCGACTCAAGTGCCAGCCAGTGGTCCGGATGCTTTCCACGGGCTTCAGTCAGCCCGCGTCCCTCGTCCCTCGCACCTGGCGCCATGTTCATACATCGAGCATGTCTCGCCCCTGACGCCCGCCGGTAGGGACGAAGGTTCGTCGGGAATGACCATTAGGCCTGATGAACGATCGTCTTTCGGTCGACCCAGAAGGCGCCAACCTACCTATCGCGCAGGGACATGGGCAGCTTTATTCCGCAATTCCGGACAGCTAAACGGGCGTCGCGCGGGCACAATGTAAGGATGAGCTTGCTGAGCCTGGCGGCCAAACGTCGCTCGAAAGCCGATGGCAGCCTGCATATGTTGTCCTACGGTCAGTATCACCTGGCCTATGAGGTCCACGGGTCCGGCGACCGGGTGATCGTATGGATGCACGGATTGCTGCTCGACGCGAATCTGAGCCGTGGCCTGGCCCGGGCATTGGCCGCCCGGGGCAACCGGGTGGTGCTGTTCGACCTGTTGGGACATGGCCGTAGCGACAAGCCTCGCCACGCCGGCGCTCATCGGATGGATCTGTACACGGAGCAGGTACTGTGCCTTCTGGACGAGCTCGGCGTGGACCAGGCGGTGCTCGGAGGAGTCTCGCTGGGAACAAATGTGAGCCTGCTCGCGGCTGCCAAGGCCCCGGAAAGGGTCCGCGGCCTGGTCCTGGAAATGCCGGTGCTCGAGCACGCCGCCCCCGCGGCGGCGCTCGTGTTCGTGCCGCTCCTGCTCGGTGTCCACTACACACAAGCCGCACTGCGATTGGTCTCCAGGGCCGCCGCCCGCTTGCCTCAATCCGGGTTTGGCCCGCTCGACTCATTCATCAGTGCCGCAACTTCGGATCCGGCCGAAGTGGCGGCCGTATTGCACGGCGTCCTGCTGGGCCCCATCGCGCCGACCGTCGAACAGCGTCGGTCCATCACCGCCCCGGCACTGGTATTGGGGCACGGGATCGACTTGATCCACTCATTTAGTGACGCGCGGCGGTTGTCGCGCCAGCTCCCTGACGCCAGGCTGATCCGGACCCGTACCTTTGCCGAGCTATGGGTGCGGCCGGCCCGTCTGACCGCCGAGATCAGCGAGTTCCTGGACCGGGTCTGGACGGCCGATGAACCGCGGGAGCCACTAGGTGAAGCAGTGTGACCTGAGCGCTGCCTGATCACGCACGGGCCTGCGCGGCCACCACGAGCTCGGAGATGCCCCGCTCGATGCCACGGGCCAGCACGTCGAGGTCAGGATTCGCGGCAAAGTCGCCGGTAATGCCGAAGGCGACCTTGTCGCAGTAACTCAAGATCGAAATCCCGGTGCGTACCGTCGTCGCGATGGGAACGTAAGGGAGGATCTCCACAAGCCGGCGGCCCATCGCATAGACCGGCTCGCGGGGACCCGGCACGTTGGTGGTGACCGTGACGATCTCCCGCTGGGGCAGTCCGAAGGCGAGCCGGACGCCCCGCGACAGCACCGGAAACGGGGTATAGCGGCCCAACGAGACCAGCGCCTCGCCGAGCATCGCTTCCTTGTTTTCCTTCAGTCCCGACAGTTCGGTCTGGACGGCCGCGAGCCGTGCCACCGGGTCGGCCACATGGACGGGAAGATAGGCCAGCACCGCTGACACCTGGTTCTCGTAGACGTTCTCTTGGCCCGGCGCCCGGACAGAAACGGGAACCAGCGACGGAACGTTGTGGGGTTCGGGCTGCTCACCACGCTCGAGCAGGAGTGCCCGGAAGCCGCCGCTGATCGCGGCCAAAACGACGTCGTTCACTGTGCCGCCAAGCCTCCGCTTGATCGTCTTGATGTCATCAAGGCTCGCCCGGGCCCAGGTATAGCGCCGTTGCTGACCGATAGGGCCGCTGAGCGAGGACCCGGTGGCCGGCAACAAGGACGGGACCAGTTTCGTCATGGCCCGCACGAAGTCGGCTGACTGCTGGATGACGCGCCCGGGATCGGCCACCGCACCGCGCGCATCGAGAGCCTCCCGTACCGGCAGCAGGACCATGTCCATCACGGCCTGCGCGGCGAGTGAAACCGGTGACGGCTCCGGGCCCACGGTCCGATCGACGGCGGCGGGCGGCGATGACGGCTCGGGCGTGGCGTCGAATATCACGCGGTACAGGTCTACGCCCAAGATCCCGTCGACCATGCAATGGTGCACCTTCGTAATCACCGCCCAGCGCTCCTGGGCGAGCCCCTCTACGAGCCAGTACTCCCAGAGTGGGAAATCGCGGTCGAGGCGCTGGCCCATCACTCGCGCCATCAGCTGGCTGAGTTGCTGGTCTCCGCCAGGGGCCGGTACGGCGGTCCGTCGGAGGTGGTATCGGAGGTCGAAGTTCGGGTCGTCGACCCACACCGGCCGCCCAAGGCGGAACGGCACCGTGCGGAGCTTCTGGCGGTAGCGGGGCACAAGCGGCAAACGCTCGGCGAGGAAGGTGAAAGCCTCCTCGTACGATGGCGCCGGCCCCTCGAACACCGCGATCGACGCGATGGCCATTGATGTGTGCCGGTCCTCGTCCTCGGCGTCGACGAAGACGGCGTCCAATGGATTCAGCCGATCCATGAAGGCCTCCGTCCAAGCCGTATCGGCCCGCCGTTCGAATACCGCGGGGCGAATGGCAGATACTCGCTTTCCTTGGTTGTAACCCGTGCGAGTTCCGGGTCCATCGGGTCGATCGTCCTGTTTGCCAGGACCTTCGGCTCTGAAGCCCCGCAGGCGCGTCTGGCAGCGTGATTTCATGGCTGCGGACGGGGATCTAACAGTCGCGGTGACCGGTCCGACCGGGACGCTCGGGTTCGGCGTTATCCCGCTGCTCCAGGCCGACGACCGGGTGGCGCGGATCGTGGGCATTGCCCGGCGCCCATTCGACCCGACGGCGTACGGCTGGACGAAGATGGAGTATCGCCGCGGGGATGTCCGCACCTCGGAAGCCTTGCGTAACGCCTTCGACGAGGCCGACGTGGTGGTGCACCTGGCATTCCTGGTGATGGGTGCCGCCTCACCTGAGGTGATCCGGTCGGTCAACGTCGAAGGCACGCTGAACACGTTCCATGCCGCGGCCGCGGCCGGAGCCCGCCGCTTTGTCTACGCCTCCTCGGTGGCGGCGTACGGCTTCCACGCCGACAACCCGATCGGCATAACCGAGGACTGGCCCGTGCGGCCCGCTGCCCGGCTGTTCTACGCCCAGGAAAAGGCTGAGCTCGAGCAACTGCTGGAAGCCGAGGCGGCTCATTCCGCGCGGCTGGGCTTGTACCTGCTGCGCCCGTCGATCGTGTTGGGCCCGCATGCCGTGGGCGGTAAGGGCCACCTGCCCGGGCCGCTGGCGCAGCTGGCCCGCCGTCTGGCCAAGCAGGCCGACCGGCTGCCAGTGCCGCTGCCGGTCCTGGTGCCGGCGCTGCCGGTCCAGTTCGTACACGAGGAGGACGTGGGCCGGGCAATGCTGCAGTGCGTTGTCGGCGCCGGACCGCCCGGCCCGTACAACATCGCGGCCGACGGGATCGTCACCGCCACCGACCTCGCCCGTGAACTCGGCCTACGTCCGCTGCCCCTCCCCGTCGGCCCGGCACAGGTCGCGGCCCGGGCCGTCGCCGCCCTGCCTTTCCTGCCGCCCATCGCAGGGTGGGTGGAGGCGGTCAGCCATCCGGCGATCATGGACACGACGCGCGCGAAGCGGGAGCTGGGGTGGGCGCCTCGCTTCACCGCGCTCGAAGCATTGCGGGACACCGTTCGGTGGGGCATCAGAGCTGGACCCTGCCCGATCGTGAGGCCCTCCTCACGGCCTGAGCGGGATGAGATCAACGACGGCGTCGTTCCCTGGGCCGGCGACCAGCAGGTTGAACAAAGGAGTGACCACCCCCAACCCAGTGAAGGGCGGCCGGTGGTACCTGCCGACCAGGCGGCCGCCCCGCTCCAGGTCGAAGCCCGGTGCGGAGCGCAGCGGCACGAGGGCCTGGGTGGCGGTACGACATGAACCGCCGTCAGTCAACGTCTGCCCGCCGACCTGGACGGCGCTTATTACCGCGTCCACCGCCGCCGTGGCGACCAGCCGGTTCTCACGGTCGATTCCGCCCACGACCGGGGACTCGGCCGTGACCTGGAGGGTCGCCGTGAAGACCGTGGCACCTAGCACCCTTTGGCTAATGGTGGACGGATCGAGGACGAGATCTCCGGTGAAGAGACCGGAGTCCGGATCCGCGTGGACCGTGAGCGACCCGCTCAGGGGTACGCGCAAGAACTTCGTGCGGACTGTGAGGAACCCCAGTACCGTGTATGCGAACTCGTGCATGAGCGTCATCTCCGCTGCGGCCTATCGCGCCGGGCCCGGCGCCCGGCCAAACTCAGGACGTCCGGCGCCGACCACCGACGGCATGACCTGGCCGCACGAGGGGCGAGTTACCGGTTGAGCGAGCCACGAATGCCGCGGTGTGGCTGAGGCCAGCGTGGACGGCTGTTCGAGCGGCTTTGGGGCCGGCGCGGGATGGTCGGCCGCGACAGTGAGAATGAAGTCGCCGATACGCCGCCACCAGCCGGGATAGATAGTGCCTTCGATGGTGCAGGCGGTTAGTGACGTCCACTCCGCGCCGCCGGGCTCGGCCACTACCTCGACCGTGCGAGTGTCGCGGCGCAGGCCGGTGCGTAGCACCTTCAGCACGCTCTCCTTCGCCGACCACAGCAGGTTGGCGGTCAGATCATCGTGGATGGCCTGTTGTTCCGTTGACGTAAAGAAATGGCGGACGAAGGCGGCGCTGCGCGGCTCGACGAGTTCGAGATCACAGCCGACCGCGCCCGGCGCGCCGCCGAGCAGGCACACCGCCCAGTCGGCCCGATCGGTGAGGGAGATCCCGATGTCGAGTGGCTTGCCGTCCAGGTACGCCTCTGGCGCGCCGGTGATGTGGTGTCGTACCTCGATGCGGGCGGGATGGATGTCTCGTTGGAGATAGCCCGCGATGGCCTGCTTGGCCGTCCAGCGGGCGACGAGGAACTCGGTGCGCCGCTTGGTGAACCGCATCGTCGCCGCCCGTGCCGTCTCGACTGGAGAGAGCCAGCCATCGTCGCGGGGGAGCTGCGGCTCGCCTCGGGCCAGCCACCGCATGACGTTCGCCGCGGGTTTCATCCGACCAGGACCTTTACGGCGGCGGTCATCTCGGTGAGCGCCTTTTTGGCGTCGGCGAAGTACATGCCGGTCTTGGGGTCGGTGTAGAGCTCGTTGTCGATCCCGGCGTAGCCATGTCCCATGGAGCGCTTGACGACGATGACGCTCTTGGCCTTGTCGACGTCGAGGATGGGCATGCCGGAGATCGCCGTACCCGGGCGGCGCGCCGCCGGGTTGGTGACGTCGTTGGCGCCGACGACCAGGGCCACGTCGGCCTGCGGGAACTCGGGGTTGACCTCGTCCATCTCCTTGAGCTGCGAGTACGGCACGTTCGCCTCGGCGAGCAGCACGTTCATGTGGCCCGGCATCCGGCCGGCGACCGGGTGGATGGCGTACGAGACGTCCACACCTCGGGCTTCGAGCAACTCGGCGAGGGCCCGCAGCTCGTGCTGGGCCTGCGCGGCCGCCAGCCCGTACCCGGGCACCACGACGACCTTGGCGGCATAGGCGAGCTGGATCGCGGCGTCGTCGGCCGACAGCGCGCGCACCTGGCCACCCGGCCCGACGGCCGCCGGGGCGGCGTTGTCGCCGGTGCCGAAACCGCCGACGATGATGTTGGCGAGCGACCGGTTCATCGCGTCGGCCATGAGCTTGGTCAAGATGCCGCCGGAGGCGCCGACCAGGGCGCCGGCGGTGATCAGCACGGTGTTGCCGATGACGAGGCCGGCCATCGCGACCGCGGTGCCGGTGAACGCGTTGAGCAGCGAGATCACGACGGGCATGTCGGCGCCGCCGATCGGCATCACCATGGTCACGCCGAAGGCCAGGGCGGCGAGCCCGAGCATCGCGAGCAGCGGCACGCCGCCGCGGCCGGCGATGAGGAGGGCGGACGCCGTTGCCATCGCGACGCCAAGCCCCAGGTTGATCAGCCGGGCCGCCGGGAAGACGACCGGACGGCTCGCGACGACGCCCTGCAGCTTGCCCGCGGCGATCAGGGAGCCGGAGAAGGTCACCGCGCCGATAACGACGTCCAACGTGATGGGCACCGAGGTCTGGGCGGACATGCCGGACGTTCCGGCGTGGCGCACCACTTCGTTGATCGCGACCAGCGCGGCGGCACCGCCCCCGACCGCGTTGAACAGGCTGACCAGCTGCGGCATGGCCGTCATCTTGACCGTCTTGGCGGCCCACAGCCCGGCGCCCGCGCCGACCAGGGCGCCGGCCCCCAATACGAGCCAGCCGACGGTCCGTACCGTCCCTGCGTCGATGAGCACGGCGAAGGTAGCGGCAACCGCGACGACCATGCCGGCCGCGGACAGCAGGTTGCCGCGCCGGGCCGTCACCGGCGAATTCATCAAGTGCAACCCGAGGACGAAGCAGGATGCCGCGACCAGATAGATCAGCCGGATTGTGGTGTCGAACGCACTCATTGCTTCTCCCGAGACGCAGGCGGCCGGAACATGTCGAGCATCCGGTCTGTCACCACATAGCCGCCGACGACGTTCATCGCCGCGAAAGCGGCCGCGAGGAAAGCGATCACATAGCCGACAAGGTTGTCGGCCGTGACAGCGATGAGCAGCGCGCCGGACAGCACGATGCCGTGGATGGAGTTGGCCGCCGACATCAGCGGCGTGTGCAGAGTCGAGGGCACCTTGCTGATGACCTCGAAGCCCACGAGCAGGCTCAGCACGAAGATGCTCAGGTCGGTGAGGAACTCGGCGCTCATCGGATCACCACCCCCGCCTGGATCGGGTCATCGAGGTCGATGACCAGGGCTCCATCGCGTACCAGATGCCGCAGCAGGGCGGTGACGTTGCGGGCGTAGGCGCCGGACGCGGCGTAGGGCATCGTGACCGGCAGCTCGCCGGCGCCGATCACCGTGACGCCGTTGTCGGTGACGATCGTCTCGCCGAACACCGAGCCCTCCACGTTTCCGCCGAGCTCGCCTGCAGCGAGATCGATCACCACCGACCCTGGTCGCATCTCCTTGATAGCCGTTTCGGTGACGAGCAGCGGCGGACGGCGGCCACGTACGCGCGCGGTGGTGATGACGACATCGTGCTTGGCGATGTGTTCGGTCAGCTCATCTTGTTCGTCGTGCTGCTCGGCGTCGGAGAGCGCCTTCGCGTAGCCGCCCGTCCCAGAGTCCGACACGACCGTGCCCAGCTCCAGGAAGGCCGCGCCCAGCGACGCGACCTCCTCGCGCGCCTGGGGGCGTACGTCGTAGCCCGTCACCACGGCGCCCAGCCGGCGCGCCGTACCGATCGCCTGCAGGCCGGCCACGCCGGCCCCGAGCACCAGCACTCGAGCCGGGGGGACTGTCCCGGCGGCCGTGACCAGCAGCGGGAAGAAGCCCTCATAGGTGTGCGCGGCGAGCACTGCCGCGGCGTACCCGGCGATGTTCTCCTGGGAGGTGAGTGCGTCCATCGACTGGGCGGCGCTGAGGGTGCGCGGCAGGCCCGCGAAGTCGACGCCCGTCACACCACGCGCCGCCAACTCCCCGGCGTATCCCGGGTTCTCCGTCGCGTACAGCAGCCCGATCACGGTCTGCCCGCGCCGCAGCCGCGCCACCGGCGGCGGCTTGACCGCGAGGACGATGCCGGCTCGGGCGTACAGCTCGTCGGCCGAGACGATCTCGGCACCCGCGTCCGCGTAGGCGGGGTTCAGGAACCGTGCGGCCGCGCCGGCGCCGGACTCGACCAGTACGGAGAAGCCGGCGGCGACGAGCCGGCCCGCGGCGTCCGGGGTCAGCGCTACCCGGCGCTCGCCCGGCGCCGTCTCCTTGACGACTCCCACTGTGAGCGTGGCCATGGAGACCCTCCTCATCGCTCCAGGCGCCTCCGATCGGGGCACGCCTACCAGCAGGGTTTCGTGTGCCGGCCGGCCGGCGCAGGTGCCGAAGGGTCCGTTGCCCAGGACATGCAGCCCCCCGCACACGTGACGTTTGTCCCTGCCGGGCGCCTCGGCTCGCGGGTTAGACAGAGGGCAACGAGCAGGTGAGGAGACCGCTCATGTTCCAAGTGCGCATTCATGGACGGGGCGGCCAGGGCGTCGTCACGGCGGCCGAGATGCTCTCGATCGCCGCCTTCCTCGAGGGCCGTCATGCCCAGGCGTTCCCCACCTTCGGCTCGGAGCGCACGGGCGCGCCGGTCGTCGCGTTCTGCCGGATCGATGACAAGGAGATCCGAGTGCGGGAGCCCATCACGGAGCCTGACGCGCTGATCATCCAGGACCCGACGCTGCTGCATCAGGTCGCCGTGTTCAGCGGGCTGAGCAAGGAAGGCTACGTGCTCATCAACTCCACCCGCGACTTCGCAGAGCTAGGGCTCGACGATCTGGCCGCGTCGGTAGGGGTGGCCCCCCGTCACCCCCGTCAGGGGGCCGACAGTCACACAGTCCGTCGTGACCGGCTGATGACGGTGCCGGCGACCGAGCTGGCGCTGCGGCATGTCGGTCGGCCGGTCCCGAACGCGGCGCTACTCGGCGGCTTTTGCGCGCTGAGCGGCCTGGTCTCGCTCGAGTCCGTGCACGCGGCGATCCGCGACAAGTTCACCGGCGATATCGCGGCGGGCAACATTGCCGCCGCGTCCGAGGCGTACGAGTACGTGCGCCGCGAGATGGGCCAAGAAATGAAGGAGACGGCGCATGCTGAGGCAAATTGAAGGCTCCGCGGCGGTCGCCGAGACGGTGGCGCTGTGCCGCCCAGAGGTGATCTGCGCCTATCCGATCTCGCCGCAGACGCACATCGTCGAGGGCCTGAGCCGGCTGGTGAAGTCGGGACGGCTTGCTCCTTGTGAGTTCGTGAACGTCGAGTCGGAGTTCGCCGCCATGTCGGTGGGTATCGGCGCGTCCGCTGCGGGTGCCCGTACCTACACCGCGACGGCCAGCCAAGGGTTGCTCTACATGGTCGAGGCGCTCTACAACGCCTCTGGGCTCGGCCTGCCGATCGTGATGACCGTGGCGAACCGCGCGATCGGCGCCCCCATCAACATCTGGAACGACCACAGCGATTCGATGTCGCAGCGCGACTCGGGCTGGATCCAGCTGTACGCCGAAACCAACCAGGAAGCGGCCGACCTGCACATCCAGGCGTTCAAGATCGCCGAGGAGCTGTCACTGCCGGTGATGGTCTGCATGGACGGGTTCATCCTCACGCACGCATACGAGCAGATCGAGCTGCCGACGCAGCAGCAGGTCGACACGTTCCTGCCGCCATACGAGCCGCGCCAGGTGCTCGACCCCGACGAGCCCGTCTCAATCGGCGCGATGGTCGGGCCCGAGGCCTTCACCGAGGTCCGCTATCTTGCGCACGCTAAGCAGATGCAGGCCCTCGACCTCATCCCGCAGGTCGCCGACGACTTCGCGGCGGCGTTCGGGCGCTCGTCCGGCGGACTGATCAGGAGCTACCGCGCCGACGACGCCGAGACGATCATCGTGGCCCTCGGCTCGGTGCTCGGCACGATCAAGGACGTCGTCGACGAGCAGCGCGAGCAAGGCATCCGGATCGGCGCGGTGGGCATCACGTCCTTCCGGCCGTTCCCGCTCGATCTGGTGCGCAAGGCACTCGGGCACGCCACGCGCGTCGTAGTGCTGGAGAAGGCGCTCGCGGTCGGCATCGGCGGCATCGTCTCGGCGAACGTGCGGATGGCGCTGTCCGGGATCCACCTGCACGGATACACGGTGATCGCGGGGCTTGGCGGCCGGGCGATCACCAAGGCGTCACTGCATCGCCTCTTCAGCGACGCGGCCGCCGACAACCTCGACCCGCTCACCTTCCTCGACCTCGACCGCGAGCTGGTGGAGCGGGAGCTGCGGCGCACCCGGGAGACGCGCAGGTCGGGGCCGCACGCCGAGAACATGCTACGCGACATCGGCGTTGTCGCAGCCGGGGGAGCCGGGGGATAGTCATGCCAGTACAGCCGATCAAGTTCTACCAAACCGGCAGCTTCGCCGTTGGAAACCGGCTGCTCGATCCCGAGCAGCGGTCCGTGCAGTCCAATGTGGAGCGGACCAACGCGCTGAACTCGGGGCACCGGGCGTGCCAAGGCTGCGGGGAGGCGCTCGGTGCCCGATACGCCCTCGACGCCGCTATGCGCGCCACCGATCGGAAGATGATCGCGGTGAACGCCACGGGCTGCCTCGAGGTGTTCTCCACGCCGTACCCAGAAACATCGTGGCAGGTGCCCTGGATCCACTCGCTGTTCGGTAACGCGCCCGCGGTGGCCACCGGGGTGGCCGCCGCGCTGAAGGCCAAGGGCCGCAGCGACGTCCGCGTCGTCGGCCAAGGCGGCGACGGCGGCACGGTCGACATTGGGTTCGCGTGCCTGTCCGGCATGTTCGAGCGCGACGACGACGTGCTGTACATCTGCTACGACAACGAGGCCTATATGAACACCGGCGTGCAGCGCTCCGGCGCGACGCCGCCGGCCGCCCGCACGATGACCACCCAGGCCGTGGGCGAGGAGCCGGGCAACGTCTTCGGGCAGGGCAAGAACGTGCCGCTCATCGCCATGGCGCACGAGATCCCCTACGTCGCGACCGCAACGGTCGCCGAGCTGCGGGATCTGGAGTACAAGGTGCGGCGCGCGATGGAGTTCCACGGCGCGCGCTATATCCACATCATGGTGCCCTGCCCGCTGGGCTGGGGCAGCGCGGCCTGCGACACGATCAAGGTGGCCCGGCTCGCCAAGGAGTCGGGCCTGTTCCCGGTCTTCGAGGCCGAGGGCGGCGAGGTCACCGGCGTCTCCAAGATCCGCCGCCGGGTGCCGGTCGAAGACTACCTGCGCCTGCAGAAGCGGTACGCGCACCTCTTCGGCCCGACGCCACGGCCGGACATCGTCGCCCGCATCCAGGCCATGGCCGACCGCAACATCCGCAGATTCGGGCTCCTCGACGAACCAACTGACGAGGTGGAGTCATGATGGAAAAGCCGTTCGCGATCACGCTCGACGTCGGGTCGAGCCTCGCCAACAAGACCGGGGCATGGCGGACCGAGCGGCCCGTGTACGTCGACCGCCTGCCGCCGTGCAACAACGCCTGCCCGGCCGGCGAGAACATCCAGCAGTGGCTCTACCTGGCCGAGGACGGGTCGTACGAGGCGGCCTGGCGGCAGCTCATGGAGGACAACCCGTTCCCCGCGATCATGGGCCGGGTCTGCTATCACCCGTGTGAGACCGCCTGCAACCGGGCGAAGCTCGACACGGCCGTCGGGATCAACTCGATCGAGCGGTTCCTCGGCGATGAGGCGATCAAGCAGGGCTGGCCCATGCCGGCCGGTGCCGAGCCCTCCGGCAAACGGGTGCTGATCATCGGCGCCGGACCCGCCGGGCTGTCCGCCGCCTACCACCTGGCGCGCATGGGGCACGCCGTGACGATCGTCGACGCGGGCTCGGATCCCGGCGGGATGATGCGGTTCGGCATCCCGCGCTACCGGCTGCCCCGCGAGGTGCTCCACGCCGAGGTGCAGCGCATCCTCGACATGGGCGTCACCCTCGAGCTCGGCCGCACTGTGACCGACGTGCCGCGCGAGATGAAGGATGGATCGTACGACGCGGTCTTCCTCGCCGTCGGCGCGCACATCGGCAAGCGGGCCTACATCCCGGCGGGCGACTCGGCCCGCATCCTCGACGCCGTGTCGATGCTGCGGAGCATGGAGGGCGCCGAGCCGCCGATGCTCGGCCGCCGCGTCGTTGTGTACGGCGGCGGAAACACCGCGATGGACGCCGCCCGCACCGCCCGCCGGCTCGGCGCCACCGACGCCGTCGTGGTCTACCGGCGTACCCGCGACCGCATGCCCGCGCACGATTTCGAGGTCGACGAGGCGGTCGAAGAGGGCGTACGGATGAAGTGGCTGTCGACCATCACGCACGCCGACGATGGGAAGATCACGATTGAGAAGATGCGCCTCGACGAGACCGGCTTCCCACAGCCGACCGGTGAGTTCGAGGAGCTGTCCGCCGATTCTGTCGTGCTCGCCCTCGGACAGGAGGCCGATCTGCGGCTGCTGGAGGGTGTGCCGGGCATTGAGGCCGAGGGTGGCGTGGTGAAAGTCGCCGACAATCTGATGACGGGCCATCCCGGCATCTTCGCCGGCGGCGACATGGTGCCCTCCGAACGCACCGTCACGGTCGCCGTCGGGCACGGAAAGAAGGCGGCGCGGCATATCGATGCCTGGCTGCGCGGCACGACCTACCAGCCAGGGCCGAAGCACGGCCTGGCCGAGTTCGACGCGCTCGACACCTGGTACTACTCCGACGCCCCGGCTACCGTACGGCCGCGCCTCGACCTGGCCCGCCGTACGTCGACCTTCGACGAGGTTGAGGGCGGGCTGGACGAGTCGACGGCGCTGTTCGAGGCACGCCGCTGCCTGTCGTGCGGAAACTGCTTCGAGTGCGACAACTGCTTCGGCGTCTGCCCCGACAACGCAGTGATCAAGCTCGGCCCGGGCAGTCGCTACGAGATCGATTACGACTTCTGCAAAGGCTGCGGCCTATGCGTCGCCGAGTGCCCCTCCGGCGCCATTGAAATGGTGCCGGATTAGAACGTGGACGAGTGAGGCACGCCATAGATTAGGGCTCACTCTGAGGCCACACGATTGAAGGAGGAAAACGATGACCCCGGTGGTGGAGACGATCGAGATTTCCCGTCGGCCCGAAGACGTCTTCTCGTACGCGACGGACTTCGCGCATTTCCCCGAGTGGCAGGGAGCCTTGTCGGTCAGCAAAGAGGGCGACGCAACGCCCGCGGTCGGTTCGAAGGCCCGCGTCAGCCGGCGGGTGGGTCCACGGGAAATGACGAGGACTGAGGAGATCACCGAGCTTGTGCCGCCGAAGAGCTGGACAACTCGCGGCGTCGGCGGTCCGGTCACCGCGATCGCCAAGGGCAGCATCGAACCACTCGACGACGGCGAGCGGTCCCGAGTGACCATCGCCCTCGACTTCGAGGGCCACGGCATCGGGAAGCTGCTCGTACCGCTGCTCATCCGCCGCCAGGCGCAGCGGGACCTACCGAAGAACGGGCAGCGGCTGAAGGACGTGCTCGAGCGGCAGCGATAACCCGGCCGCCAAAATGCCATGCGAGGCGGAGCACGCGAGCAGATCCGCGTCGCCCGCGTCCCGCACCCGTAGCCCGGCTTCGCAAGATCCCCGAAGGAGCTCGGCGCGGAGGAGTATCACTCACGCGATCGATAAGGTCGAGGACATCGTTCTGGGCAGAGAGCGGTCGCTCACTTCTCATGCACTTTTCATGCACGTTCGGGCAATTAGCGCCGGGCCGCCCCTTCTATCGAGATGTGATCTTGCGGCTCGGCCGGTACGGCGGAGGTCCTACACCATGGGGACCTTTGCCGCTGACGCCGGTAACGCCCGCAGACGCACCCTTCAAATGTGAGAAATCAGCCCAGCAGCTGAGGGGAGAGTGCCGTGAACGTGACAACCCCCGTCGATGGCTCGGCGCCGCGGTCCAGCGCCCCCGACAACCGCCCGCGCACCAAGTTGCCGCAGGCGGGGAGCGTGCTCGCCGTGGCCGCCCGGCCTGGGGACGAGTCGTACTATCTCGGCGCCGTCCTAGACGACTTCCACGCCCGCGGAACGAAGGTGAGCGCGCTCGTCTTCTCGCTCGGGGAGGCATCGCCATACAACACACCCGCCGGGCGGTTGAGGGCGGTCCGGTCGTTCGAGTTCGAGCTCGCCGCGTTCGTGCTGCGGGTGACGCACCGGCTGCTGGTCGACTATCCCGATGGCGGTCTCGACAAGGTTCCTGAAGCCGAGCGGGTGCACCGGGTGACCGAAATGATCCGCAAATGCAATGCGGATCTGCTGCTCACCCTCGACGACGGACCCGCCGAGCACCTTGTATGCGAGACGGTGTGTGCGGCGGGACGAGCGACCGGCATCCCCGTCCTCGGCTGGACCCTGCCCGCCGACGTCGCCGGCGCCGTACGCGAGACCGGCGGCCTCATGGTGCCGAGCCGCCGGCCGGACGAGATCGATTTCGCCGTTCACGTGTCTCGGACCGTCCAGCGACGTGCGATGCGGGCGCACCACAGCCAGGCGGCGGCCGAGGCCACCGAGGCGATACGCCTCGAGCAGCAGGGCGATCGGGAGTGGCTGCGCTGGCTCGTGTCCCCCGAACAGAACGCCCAACTCCAAGGGAGGTGACCGGCGATGCTGGTCCGAGAGGTGATGACGGCGCCGGTGGTGACCGTGTCGCACACGGCGACCGTCAAGCAGGCCATCCGGCTGCTGTACGAACGGAACATCACGGCCGCGCCCGTCATGGATGGAGGCGGGCGCATGGTCGGCATCGTCAGCGAGCTGGATCTGCTGCGGAACGAGTTCGAGGCCGACCCGCGGGCCTTCGCCCGGCCGGTGACCGACCCGGACGAGCTGCCACCCCGCCGGGTGGATGAGCTGATGACCCGGCAGGTCATGACCGTCGGGGAGACCACCGACGTCGCCGCGCTGGCCGAGTTGATGATGTCCACCGGGGTCAAGAGCGTGCCCGTTGTCCGCGGCAGCCGCCTCGTGGGGATCGTCAGCCGGCGCGATCTGCTGGGCGTGCTGGCCCGCAGCGACGAACGGATCCGCGACGAGGTGACACAGGCGCTGACCGAGTACGACACTGACGAGTCGCTCTGGGACGTGACGGTACGGGACGGAGTCGTCGAACTCCACGGCCATGCCGACCTGGCGGCCGAGCACATCGCCGATGTGATCACCCGGACGGTCCCCGGCGTCGTGCGTGTGCTGCACGTCCACTGAGGGGCAGGCCGGGTATCGTCCCTATGCGTCGGCATCGCGATGCACTCCCAGCCGACGGGAGCGCAGGCCCCGCCGATCGGCCGGGCGGTCGCGGGTAAACCTGGCTAGGTCCGAATGCACACTTTGGTCGGCGCCACCTGGATCGTAGAAATGCGTGGGCGAACAGCGCCCCGCATCTGCTGACCTGCGGGCGCCGACCGTCCCGCCGACAAAGGACCTTCGCCGCTGGTCCGGGCCGCCCGTACGGCGGAGGCTCGAGGTAGGCCGAAGGGAGGCGTGTCATGAGGAAGGCACTGGTGGAGGACGTGATGACCCAGCCGGTCATCACCGTTACGGAGTCGACTCCGTACAAGAAGATCGTCGCCACCCTGATCCAGCACAACATCAGCGCCGTCCCGGTGCTGGACCGTACAGCGCACGTGAAGGGCATCGTCTCCGACGCCGATCTGGTGCTCAAGGAGGCCGACCCGGACGCCGTCGAGGAGACCCCGCTGTTCGAGGGACCACGCCGGCGCAGGGAGCACCGCAAGTCGGTGGGGGCCACTGCCGCCGAGCTGATGTCGGAACCGGCGCTGACGGTAATGCCGACCACCACCCTGGAGCACGCGGCGCAGGTCATGCGCAAACATCGCGTGCGCCGGATGCCAGTGGTCGACGCATTCAGTGGCCGGCTACTGGGCATCGTCAGCCGGTCCGACCTGCTGCGGGTGTATCTCCGCCCGGACGAGGAGATCTGCGCCGAGATCCAGGCCGAGGTGCTGCCCAGGATCGCCGGGATCAACCGGCGCGCCGTGAAGGTGATCGTCGAGGACGGCGTCGTGACCTTGAACGGTCACGTCGATCGCCAGTTCGTCATCCGCGGACTGGTCCACGCCCTCCATCACGTGCAGGGAGTCGTCGCCGTCGACGAGCACCTCACCTACACCGAGGACGATCGTTACCCAACCCCGCCGACGTTCTGGTGATCACGATGTCCAGCTCACACATCCTCGTCGGATACGACGGATCGCCGGAGAGCGAAGCAGCGCTGCGGTGGGCCGCCGGTGAGGCGCGCATGCGGGGACTGCCGATCACGGTGTGCCACGTGTGGCACTGGCCCTACCGGGTCGAGCCTTCCGGCATGGCCGTCCGTGACACCATGCGCCGCATGGCCGAGCAAACGGCTGCGGCCGGAGTAGCCGTGATTACTCATGTCACACCGAAACTGACCGTACGGGCCCGCGCCGTTTCCGGGCCGACCGCCGAGACGCTCATGGCCTTGTCAGGGGATGCCGAGGCCATCGTGGTCGGGCATCGCGGCGGCGGCGGCTTTGCCGAGCTGCCGACGGGCTCGGTCGCCGGGCAGCTCGCCGCACACGCCCACTGCCCGGTCATCATCACGCGGGGGCCAATCCGCCGCGGCGACGTGGTGGTCGGCGTCGACGGCTCGGCGGCGAGCGACCCGGCACTGGCCCTCGCGCTGGAAGAAGCGGCGTTGCGGCACGTGGCGGTGACGGCCGTCTGCAGCTGGTGGGACCCTGGGGCCATGACGGCGAGTCCGGTCATCGAGACCGCCGAGCTGCGCAGAAAGGCAGCCGTCCGGCTCGAGCACATCATCGCGCTATGGCGCGAAAAGTATCCCTACGTCGAAGTGCGGACCTCGCTCGTCGCCGAGCCACCCCGGTCGGCGTTGATCGAGGCGTCCAAGGACGCCGGTCTGCTCGTCGTCGGTCGGCGTGGTCACGGAGAAGCGCCGGGGCCGCTCGGCTCGGTCGGTCAGGCCCTCGTCCACCGGGCGCACTGCCCAGTCGCCGTGACCGGAGTGTGACCGAGATGCGGGTGACGTTCGAAGCGACTGCGCTGAACGAACTGATCGAAGCCCTTCAAGACGCCGGTTACCAGGTGGCCGGACCCACCGTCCGCGACCAGGCGATCGTGCTCGCCGAGATCAACTCTGCGGACGATCTCCCGTGGGGGTGGGGAGTGACCCTCGACGCGGGCAGCTACCGGGTGCGCCGCCGGGCGGACCGGGCGGTGTTCGCGCACTCCGCCGGGCCGCAGTCGTGGAAGCCGTTCCTGCATCCGGCTCGGGTACCGCTGTGGTCGGCGGGCCGCGACGGCACCATGGAACCGGCCCCAGACGAACCACCGCGGTACGCCTTCCTCGGCGTGCGCCCGTGTGACCTGCGGGCGATCCAGATCCAGGATCGGGTCCTCATGCGCGGGGAGCACGCCGACACGGCGTACGCCCGGCGGCGCTCCGGCGCCTTCATCGTTGTGGTCAACTGCGTCGAGCCGGGGGCGACCTGCTTTTGCGTCTCCATGGGCGCCGGCCCCGGCGCGGAACCAGGTCAGGACAAGGGCTACGACATCGCGCTCACCGAGGTGGTCGACGACCAGGCCGAAGGGAAGGGCCATCGCTTCCTGGCCGAGGCGGGATCGGATCGAGGCACTGAGATCCTCGCCCAGGTCACTCATGAGCCCGCGGACGAACCGACGGTCCATGCCGCGCGCGACGCGGTGACCGCTGCCGCCGACCACATGGGCCGCACCATGGAGGCCGATGGGCTGCACGAGCTCATGGGAGCCACCCGGGAGTCACCGCGCTGGGATGAGGTCGCCGACCGCTGCCTCACCTGCGGGAACTGCACGATGGTCTGCCCGACCTGCTTCTGCACGACCGTCGAGGACGTCACCGACCTGACCGGCGAGCACGCGGAACGGTGGCAGACCTGGGCATCCTGCTTCGACGTGGACTTCTCCTACCTGCACGGCGGGAGCGTACGAACGTCGCCGAAGAGCCGCTATCGCCAATGGCTGACCCACAAGCTCGGCACCTGGCATGACCAATTCGGTTCGTCCGGGTGCGTCGGCTGCGGCCGCTGCATCGTATGGTGCCCGGTCGGCATCGACCTCACCGAAGAGGTCGCCGCGCTGCGAGATGACCTAGGGGAGACGCCGTGACGCCGCCGCTGCTGGAACACCAGTTCCTCGCCGGTCTGCCGCACGCCGCCGACCTGACCGGGCGGGCCCGGAAGGCCGAGTTCGCGTCCGGAAGCAGATTGTTCGACGAGGGCGGCGACGCGGACCGGTTCTGGTTGCTCCAAGGCGGCCGGGTCGCCTTGGATCTCCACGTTCCCGGCCGCGGCGCGGCGGTGATCGAGACCATCGCGAGCGGCGAGGTGCTGGGCTGGTCGTGGCTGTTCCCGCCGTACACGTGGCACTTCGGCGCCACCGCCCTGGTGGACACCTGCGCGATCGAGTTCGACGCGCGGGCGGTCCGGGCCGTCTGCGACGCCGACCCCGCGCTCGGCTACGCGCTGACCCAGCGTTTCCTCGGAGTCATGGCCGACCGGCTGCAGGCCGCCCGGATCCGGCTGCTCGACCTGTACTCGAGGAGCGACTCGTGACTTCGCCAAACGCGATGGTGCCGACGCCGTACCGGGTGGCCGACCGCCAGGAGGAGACGTATGACACGGTGACGCTGACCCTGGAACCGGCGGCCGAGGCGATCCCGGCGTTCCGGCCCGGCCAGTTCACCATGCTGTACGCCTTCGGTGTCGGCGAGGTGCCCATCTCGATCAGCGGCAACGGCGGCGGCAACGGCGGCCCCGTCCTGGTGCAGACGCTTCGGGCCGTCGGCGCCGTGACGCGGGCGCTGTGCGATGCCCGCCCTGGCACCACGGTGGGGGTCCGGGGCCCGTACGGGACCGACTGGGATGTGCCGAGCGCGGCCGGCCGGGACCTGGTGATCATGGCCGGCGGGATCGGGCTCGCCCCGCTCCGCCCGGTGGTGCTGGCGGCGCTCGCCGCACCGAACCGGTTCCACCGCCTCGTACTGCTGGTCGGCGCCAGGACTCCCAGGGATCTGCTGTTCCCCGACCAGCTCATCGCCTGGCGTACGCAGGGCGTGGACGTCGAGCTGACCGTGGACCAGGCCGCCCCGGACTGGACCGGGCACGTGGGCCTGGTGACCACGCTCGTCGACCGGGTCGACTTCGACCCCGCGCGTTGCGTGGCGTTCGTCTGCGGGCCCGAGGTCATGATGCGGTTCGCCGCGCGGTCGCTGCAGCGCCGCGGTGTCTCGGCGGACCGGATCCGGATCTCGCTGGAACGCGACATGAAGTGCGGCATCGGATTGTGCGGGCACTGCCAGCTCGGCCCGCTGCTCGTCTGTCGCGACGGCCCCGTCCGGACGTACGGCGACGTCGCCGACCTGCTTACCGTCAAGGAGCTGTGATGTCGCGACCGAACCCCGACGAGCGAGTGGACCGATCGGTGAGCCGCCAGGCGA